>CAZSHS010000021.1:6957-54812 GCA_964606665.1 uncultured Candidatus Obscuribacterales bacterium
CAGAAGACCCAGTTAATTACGCGGTTGCAGAATACTCTGACAACAATGCAAAAGCTCGAACGCCACCGAGGGCATTTATATAACTGGTATGACACCATTAGTTTAAGACCGCTGCCACCAACCTATATTTCCACTGTAGATAGTGGCAACTTAGCAGGGCACCTTCTTACCTTGAAAGTTGGCCTTTCTTCTTTAGTAGATGAGCCTTTTGATCAAACCAGACTCTTTTTGGGTTTACAAGATACCTGTTTTGTTTTGCTCGAATTACTTCAGAAAAATCCTGAACCTGCACCTCTTCAAAAATTTGTGGTCGAGTTAAGTCAGTTGATTTCAGGACCAGTCTTGTCACCATTGAATTTATATGATGCTCTTGGCATATTAGAGAATCAGTGTATCGATATTTGTTTTGCTCTTGGCAGTTATGGAACCGAGATTCGCGACTGGGCAAGTGCATTGACTAATCAAGTCTCAGCCATTAAAGAAGAACTTCTTTTTCTCATTCCCAAAAACAAACTCAAAGAAGCCCTGACTATTCCATCTTTGAAAGAAGTAGCCCAAGACGGTTCTTCCAAGTCGAGTCAGAAGGCACGCAATCAAATAGACAGTATCGAGCAATTAATGCTCATGTGTGCCGACTTTGCCAACATAGAATATGACTTTCTTTTTGACAAAGCGCGCAATTTACTTGCCATTGGTTATAACGTTGATGACCGCCGTTTGGACGCAAGTTATTACGATTTGCTCGCTTCAGAAGCCAGACTATGTAATTTCGTTGCTATAGCTCAAGGACAACTGCCTCAAGAGTCTTGGTTTGCCTTAGGCAGATTACTAACCACCGCAGGCGGTGAACAAGTGTTATTTTCCTGGTCGGGCTCGATGTTTGAATATTTGATGCCACTACTTGTGATGCCCACTTACGAGAACACTTTGCTTGACCAAACTTATAAGGCAAGCGTCAAACGCCAGATAGATTATGGCAAAAGACGCAATGTTCCTTGGGGAATATCTGAATCTGGTTATTTTGCAGTAGACGTTAATTTGAACTATCAATATAGAGCTTTCGGCGTTCCTGGCTTGGGACTAAAACGGGGACTGGCTCAAGACTTAGTTATCGCTCCATATGCGACTGCACTTGCATTGATGGTTTTTCCAAAAGAGTCTTGCTCTAATTTGGAGCGACTAAAAGAGGAAGGCTTCGTCGGTAGTTACGGACTTTTTGAAGCGATTGACTACACAAGCTCTAGAATTCAACGTGGTCAAGACTACAGTATAGTGCGGTCTTGGATGGCACACCACCAGGGTATGGCGCTTCTGTCATTTGCTCACGCTTTGCTTGACAAACCTATGCACAAACGCTTTGAGAGTGAACCTTCGTTTCAATCTACTGCTCTACTATTGCAAGAGCGTATTCCAAAAACGAGTGCCTATCATTCGCAAACAAGCGACAACTCAGAGCATCGCATGAGTGTTAGCACCGAAGAATCACCTTTGCGAATTTTCAATTCTCCTCACACACCAGGACCCGAGGTGCAACTTCTATCTAATGGTCGATATCATGTGATGGTATCAAACTCAGGTGGTGGCTATAGTAGATGGCGCGACATATCTGTAACTCGCTGGCGTGAAGACAGCACACGCGATAATTGGGGCAGCTTCTGTTATATTCGAGACCTGTCCACCAAAGAGTATTGGTCAGCAGCATATCAGCCGACGCTTAAAAAACCTGACTTATACGAAGCGGTATTTTCTGAAGCACGAGTAGAATTCAAACGCCGCGACAATGACTTTGATACACATACCGAAATTGTCGTTTCATCTGAAGATGATATCGAGCTTCGTCGAGTGCGCATCACAAATAGATCGAAACAAAAAAAGACTATTGATCTAACGACCTATGCCGAAGTCACTATGGTGGCAGCAATAGCCGATGACTTGCATTCGGCATTTAGCAACTTATTTGTCCAGACCGAAATCATAAGAGAACGCCAGGCCATCTTATGTACCAGAAGACCTCGTGGTGATGAAACGCCACCATGGATGTTCCATCAAATATCTATTCCTGGGACAGAAGCAAAAGGCACTTCTTTTGAAACAGACAGGCTTAAATTCATTGGTCGTGGCAGATCTTGCGCTAATCCTATTGCAATGGAAGGTCAAACCGAATTGTCTTTTAGTGAAGGATCAGTTCTAGATCCAGTGGTGGCAATTCGCACCAAAATAACACTTAAGCCCGAAGAATCAGTCAACGTCAATATTGTCACTGGTATGGCTGAGACACGCGAAGGTTGCCTGGCATTAGTTGAGAAGTATCAGGATAAACACTTATCAGATCGCGTATTCGATCTAGCCTGGACTCACAGTCAGGTGGTACTAAGACAACTAAATGCATCCGAATCTGACGGACAGCTTTATGCTCGACTTGCAAGCTCGGTTATCTATTCTAATCGCGCGCTGAGAGCAGATTCAGGTGTAATGATCAAAAACAGACGCGGACAATCTGGATTATGGGGATACGCAATCTCCGGCGATTTACCCATAGTGTTACTGCGCATTAAAGATTCAGAAAACATCGACTTAGTGAGACAACTTGTACAAGCACATGCATACTGGCGTTTAAAAGGTCTACCTGTAGATTTAGTCATATGGAATGAAGACCAGGCGGGTTACAGACAATTGATTCAAGACCAAATTATGGGTCTCATCGCATCTGGTATCGAAGCCAATTTAGTTGATAGACCTGGTGGCATATTCTTGCGCGCCACCGAGCATATTTCTAACGAAGACAAAATTCTATTTCTAACAGCCGCCCGCGCCATCATATCTGACACCAGAGGCACTTTACAAGACCAGATTGTCGGTCAAGCATGGCGCGATGTTCAAGTTCCTCGCTTTTCACCAAGCCGCACTCAACGATACGACTCAGCTCCTAAAGAAAGCATTGATAGAAGCGATTTAATTTTATTCAATGGCACTGGTGGCTTTACCAAAGACGGTCGCGAGTATGTAATTACAACTGGTCTAGAGCATGTGACACCAGCACCTTGGTGCAATGTCATTGCTAATCCATATTTTGGAACAGTGGTATCAGAAAGTGGACTTGGTTATACCTGGCTTGAAAACGCGCACGAGTTCAGACTGAGCCCCTGGTACAACGATCCAGTGTGCGACACACCAGGCGAAGCAATCTATTTAAGAGACGAAGAAACAGGACATTTCTGGTCTTGCACACCTCTGCCTGCCACCGGTAAAACCAGATACAGTAGCCGGCATGGTTTTGGCTACACAGTTTTTGAGCACGAAGAAGAAGGTATTTTTACCGAGCTCTGGGTTTATGTAGCAATCGATGCACCGGTTAAATTCATGGCATTAAAAGTGCACAACCGCTCTGGTCGTGCCCGCAAACTATCGGCTACTTCTTATGTTGAATGGGTACTTGGAGATTTGCGTCCCAAAACAGCCATGCATATTTCGTCTGAGATTGACCCCAAGTCTGGTGCCTTGTTCTCACGCAATAGATACAGTTCTGAATTTGCTGAGCGCGTAGCTTTCTTAGATGTAGATGAAACAACCAGATCTTTAACCGCCGATAGAACAGAATTCATTGGTCGCAATAGAAGTTTATCCGATCCCGCCGCTCTGCACCGCACAAGGCTCTCAGGCAGGGTAGGAAGCGGTTTAGATCCTTGTGCAGCAATGCAAGTAGCATTTGATTTATCTGAAGGGCAAGAACGCGAAATTGTATTTAGAATGGGCATCGCTCAAAACACCGAGGACGCCACCAAGCTTTTAACCCGTTATAGAGGAAGTACTTCGCGAAATCGAGCCTTCATAGACTTATGCGAATACTGGAAACACACTCTTGGCGCCGTGAACATCCAAACACCAGATCCGGCTGTTAACATGCTTGCAAACGGATGGCTCATTTATCAAACTATCTCGTGCCGTATCTGGGGACGCAGTGGCTATTATCAATCTGGTGGCGCATTTGGTTTCAGAGACCAATTGCAAGATTGTATGGCGCTCATTCACGCAGAGGCACCACTTTTGCGCAAGCAATTACTTTTGTGCGCATCTAGACAATTTCCCGAAGGCGATGTTCAACACTGGTGGCATCCGCCATCTGGTCGCGGCGTGCGTACTCATATTTCTGATGATTACTTATGGTTGCCTCTTGCTGCCTGCCGTTATGTGATGACTACGGGCGACACTGGCGTTTTGGACGAAACAGCACCGTTTCTAACTGGTCGTCCGGTTAATCCTCAAGATGAATCTTATTACGATTTGCCCGGACGCTCAGACGAAGTCGTGAGCCTGTATGAGCACTGTAAACGAGCAATCAAACATGGTCTTCGCATGGGTGAACATGGTCTGCCTCTAATGGGCTGCGGCGACTGGAACGACGGCATGAACAAAGTGGGAGAGCATGGTAAAGGCGAAAGTGTATGGCTTGCCTTCTTCTTGTGCGAAGTCTTGCGCCGTTTTCAAAAAATATCCGAGATGCGTGGTGATACTAAATTTAAAACACTGTGTCAAAACGAACTGGCTAAACTAAAATCTAATATCGATAGAAATGGCTGGGATGGTAAATGGTATCGCAGAGCTTATTTCGATGACGGACAAGCGCTTGGTTCATCTTCAAACGATGAATGTAAAATCGACTCCATATCGCAGAGTTGGTCTATTTTGTCTGGCGCCGGAAACAAAGATAAATCGAGTATTGCTTTAGAGTCGTTATATGAAAACCTGGTGAAAAAAGACGCTGGTATCATTCAATTACTTGATCCGCCTTTCGATAAGTCTGAGCTAAATCCTGGATACATCAAAGGATACGTGCCTGGCGTGCGCGAGAACGGCGGTCAATACACGCATGGTGCCATCTGGGCAATCATGGCTTACGCTTCGCAAGGCAACCACGAGCGAGCGTGGGAGTTATTCTCCATGATTAACCCAATCAATCATGCCCGCAACCAAGAAGAAGTGAATAAGTATAAGGTCGAACCATACGTAGTGGCAGCAGATGTATATGGCTGCGAACCGCACACCGGTCGTGGTGGCTGGACCTGGTACACCGGATCTTCTGCCTGGATGTATAGACTTATTATGGAATCGCTCCTTGGGCTCAGACTCAAAACAGACAAACTCGGGTTTGCTCCCTGCCTACCTAAAGACTGGAACGAGATTAAAATTCACTATCGCTTCAGAGAAACTGTTTATCACATTACGATTTTGCAGAATGGTGGCAAAAAGTCAGTGGTCGTAGACGGCGTCGAACAAGCCGATAATTTAGCTCACTTAATTGATGATCGACAGTATCACGAAGTTAGAGTTAACATTTAACGATTTAGCGAAAACTCTACTGCTGGCTGGGAGGCTCTGACTTGTCACCGCCTTGTTTCATAATCCATCCGCCAAGCAATATGGTTCCCCAACCTACGAGGGGAAATGTCGGAAAAAATCCGAAAACATTGCCACAGAACAGAAAAGCACCAACGATAACAATGATTATCCCTAAAATTTTCATCCGTTTGCCCCGTCAAAGTATATTGTTAAATGGATGCCTTTAACAATTTTACCCACGCAACAGGGGCGTTGAACCGCGAATTTTTGAGTATAATCTTGCAATGCCCACTCAAACATCATCCACTTGTCAAACCTGTTTTCGCCCAGTGGCTTTGCCAGGAGCGGAGCCTAAGACACAATGGTTTTACGCCTGTCGCTGCGATCGTCCCTATTCACCTAATTCTCAGTTCTCTATAGATATTTGTGGCAATTGTAAGCGCCGCGTGCCAGCTCATTCAGATGGCTCTTTTCAGTCACCGGGACTTTGCTCATGTACTAGTCCCAACACGCATAAATTAGCGTCTAACTTGAAACAAGGCGAGTCGGATCCTGTATCACTAGATCCGACATCTTTAAAAATTCCCGCCGACAATTTTCCGCTCGACAAATACGCACCGATTGCTTTTCTAGGCGACACTCCTCGTGCCACCACGCTGTTGTGTCGTGACCGTGCGCGCGGGTCTAAGGTGGTAGTTAAGTGCTTCAAACGTATTGCCCCCGCCATGCATGCCACTTTTCAGAGTGAAGCAAAAAAGATTCAACCGCTCACGCATCCAAACATTGCCAAAATTGTCGATGTTGGTATTCAAGGCACAACACCATATTTGGTTTCAGCCTATAAAGACGGCTTTGATATTGACCAGTATATTGCGATGCATGGAACGCCAAGTCCGGATGTAGCAATTAAAATTTTAATTGGTATTTGCGAAGCGCTCAAGTATGCAAAATCACAAGGCATCATGCACCAAGATTTGCGTCCGGGAAACATTCTTTTCATAGACGATATGAATTCCGAACCATCTGTGGTGCTGACCGATTTTGCTTTACCTAAATGCAAGTTTGCCGAGACACCGCTTACCGCCTGGGATGCGCTTTATTTGTCTGGCGAAGAAGCTCGCAACATGGACTTCACCGAAAATTGCGAAGTCTACAATTTAGGCAATATTGGCTACGACCTTCTAACTGGAAGAGCACCATTTTCTGGTAGCGAATATCAAGAAATCAAAAACCAACACGCACTTAAACTACCGCCACGAATTTCGAGTGTCAAACCTGACATGAGCCGATCAGGCGAGTTGGACGAAATAATCGAAAAGTGCCTGGAAAAAGACCCCAGAACAAGATTTGAATCGCCTGCAAAACTAATGGAACGACTTGAAGTATTTCCTCGTCGGGTCCAGATGATGATTGATAATGCCATGATGGCTCGCAAAAGAGAACAGATAACCAAGATTGCTGGAATTGCTGCTGCTGCGATAGCTGTATTGAGCGTTATTGGATTCTTTGCGTTTAATCACTAAGCAATGCAGCTTCAACAACAATATAATCGGAATTATCGAAGTCACTCATGAATTCAAAAAGTCTCAATCTAAAGGACTAGAGTCCTAATAATAATTGTCACAAATCAATTAACGTCATGTTTGAAAGCTCACGAGAAGACCCATAATAGATACAGCCCCCGGCACTGGGGCAAAGCGGTCGAATCTGTTAGTTACCGCTATTAGTGTCAAAAGAAATATTAATGTATAACCAATCCAAGAAGCTCTATGTGGGCAATCTACCTTCCAACGTGTCCGAAGAACGCCTTCAGAAGCATTTCGAACAAGCAGGACCTGTGTCATCGGTTGCAATACCTTTTGACCGTGAAACAGGAAAGCAACGTGGGTTTGCCTTTGTAGAAATGAATTCCCAGTATTCGGCCGCTGATGCAATCACCATCCTTGATGGCACACATCTAGAAGGCAAAAGAATTGCAGTCAACTCTTCAGATAAACCAGATAGATCAAAATATCGCTGGTAGTTTCTCACGTACTTCGCTTGGAATGTGGCTACTCATGCCACCTTCCATCAACGCTTTCACATCATTTAAAAACCCAAGTGCGATGATTGGGTCCAGCACGCGCTGATCAAAACTCAATACCATCGTGATCATTGGTTTTATCTGAAGAACTCCCTCGCTTGCTACAGGTCGCTCTTCTTGCGAGCCAACTGTAAATGTCGATGTGCATATGCAAGGGCTTAGTACTGTCTGGATGCCGTATTTTCCAAGCGAAGTCAAACCAAAAGTCGATTTTTGAAAGGCCAGTCTAGAAGATGGAATTTTGATGGCACAATTCAACAGCACTTTTCTTACAAAGCCCGGCAGCCCCGAGAATAGATATTGCTTTTGCATTGACGCAACTTCTTTTATAGGATTAACGGAATAGTTCTTTAGTTCAGATGCCAAATCAGTCAACGATTTACTATCTGGATTGCTAATCTCACCAAAGAAAACGGTGGGTTTGTGCTCTACGTCACGCTCTACAGTGAAACCTGCCACGATTTCTTTGTACATGACTCTTTTGCCCCAAGGCAGTACTTCAGTCCTGCTCAGTGGATTGGTCCTTTGTGCAAGCGCGATTGCTTTAAGAAAAAATGCAGTAATTGTCACTTTATCGCCTGAGTCTTGCAATCTAGCTCTGACAGCAGTTGCCCAACTCATGTCTATGTCGCAAATCAGGTGTCCTGGTTTTGCTCTTTGACTAATGATCCCAAGCAAATCAACAACAGTTCGCCGTCCGCGAGGAAGAGCCCTTGTAGTATAAGGTTTTGAGCGTAGTGTTGCTCTCACTGCATGTATTGCCATGTTACGGCAATAGAGACTAGTGCTAGTCCGAGAATGGCGAAAAAGATTGTCAAAGAAATGCTGACAATAAAAAACAGTAGGTCCAATTGGACGCTCCCTTTTACTCTGTCTGAAGGAAAAAATTTAGAATATGATGTGATCGCTCAACTGCATTTGCGCAGGCTGTTGGCGAGCGGTTGTGCTAGTTGGAGTTTTAAACGTTCTCACTGTAGGAGGACGAAGCCAGCTTCCCAAAAGGTCGTCCAGAAGCGATTTTCCTCTTTGTGGAATTTGCTCTGGGCTTTGAACGTCTACGATAGATTTTATCAGGTTTCCGTGAACAAATTTGGTTGCGATTGTCATCAAACAGCGACCATTCTCAGCCTGAACATTCATCAGCTCATAACCTTCGCTTGGAAAGATATCCGCTGACGAGTAGGGAATAACATTCTTCTTCTCGCTGAAAGATCTGATCGACTTATGAAGAGCCAGAATCTCATCGGCGCCACCATGATCGGTGCGGTCGCAAGGGTCTAAGTTGTGCTTTGCAAGAATATGGCAAACTGCTTTCCAGCAGAATCCAACTGCTAGTGCAATCATATTCTTGTGATTAGATTGAACAACGGTTTCTTCACCAGATGGTGATTTTATTTGAAGGTGAAAGTCGCCAGATGGTCTTTTATCCAGTGTAATTGAAAGCACCACATTTGGAGCGAAGACATAAGTCTCTTCAAAATCGGTGATATTCGCCTTTGCAATTGTAACTAGGTCTTTTTTCAGCTGATTTAGAATTTCACATGGCAGAATCTTGCTGTCGCAATCCATTCAGAGGCTCCTTTGACGCGGGATGAGGAGCTAAATGTGAATTATTCGCACAAAAGATCCAGATATATTCATTATACCGGCTTTTTACCTCCAAGAGATAGTTAATTATCTCTTGGCTAGTCAAGTGCAATCTCTTGGTCTGTTGCATGCTACTCAAAAATTGGCTTCATCTTTTAACGCAGACTTGGATTGCTGATTGCTCGCAGACTTGCAAAAGAAGGCGCCAAGCTGTTTCCAGTTGCCCGCGACCGCTGGGAACTGGAAAAGGCTCAAAGCGAGCCCCAAAAGGCTGGATACACTGTAGCAATAAGGGTTTGCGATGCCACATCACAAAGTGAAGTCGAAGATACTGCCGCCTTCGCCTTGGAACATTTCGGTTCAGTCGATGTGCTCATAAACAATGCTGGCGTCATACAAGTTGGTTCAGTGGACTCAATGACTACAAGTGACTCTGAAAATGCACTCAAGACCCACTTTTGGTGTCCGCTTTATATGACGATGGCGTTTTCGCCAGCTATGCGCCAGAGAAAGTGCGGTAAGGTGGCTGTGCCGCACATATTGCCCTATGCAGTCAGCAAATTTACGCTGTTTGGATATTCGGAAGGTTTGCGCATAGAACTTATACGTGACAAAGTTTACGCTTTTTAGGTGTCGATGGAGACTCTGCTGCAAAACAAATTCTTGAGGCGTGTAGTCGTGGCGCTCCAGAGTTGATTATTACTTTGCCTGCACAAATTTTAAGCAAATTAAATGGTATCTTCCCCGGTGCTATTACAGATATAATGGGTCAGGTAAGCAAAGTGCTCCCAGCGCATGGTGGCATTGGTCAAAAACAAGTTAGCGGCAAAGAAAGTGCAAGCGCTCTTTCCCCTAGTGTTTGGACGACACTATCTGATGCGATTTCTGTCAAAAATAACGAGGTCTAGAAAATGAAAATCGCTCGCGTTATTCAACTGGTCAGTGCTGGTGCGGTTGCCACCAAAATGATGAGTGATACCATGGAAAATGCAGACAGAATTGGCATGCCGGCTGTAGACATTGCTAATGTGCTTGGGTCTAAAGCGAATCGTGAAGGTTATCTTGCAGGTCACATCGTATGTGGTGCGACATTTGGCGCATTGTCTAAAGAGAAGATGTAAATTGCATTTTTTATCTTAAATCCTAAAATATGGCGCGAAATTAGCCTTGCAAACAGGAGAAAATAAGCAGGCAATATCTTAGGTAGATAATGGCTCCTTGCAACTACAATCGAGATCAAGTTCTGGCGTTGGCACCCGATGACAGCTCGCGCAAAGCGGGAGAGGGGCTTGCCACAGCGCGTAAATGGTCGAACATGGGACTTGACGAGCGCTCTTTATGGGGCGAATGTCAGGGTAGCGGCTCGCGCCCGTACCAAACTTGTATTGACCTGAGCGAACCTGCATTTAAATGCTCTTGTCCCAGTCGCAAATTCCCTTGCAAACATGGCTTGGGCCTATTTCTTCTTCATGTAAGCGAACCAGGCGTAGTTACAGCCACAGAAGCTCCAGAATGGGTTCTGGGCTGGCTCGACAAGCGAGTTGAAAGCAAAGAAAAGAAAGAACGCAAGATAAAAGAAGGTCCAAAACCAATTGATGGCGAGGCACAAGCCAAACGCCAAGCAAAACGTCACGCCAATATCGAAGATGGACTAGCCGAACTAGATAGGTGGCTTTGCGACCGAATCAGACAAGGTCTTGCCAAAGTTCAAGCTGAGTCATATGAATTTTGGGATGGCATGGCAGCGCGGATGGTTGACGCTCAAGCACCAGGAATGGCGCGCATGCTTCGTGCGTGCGCATCAATTGCATCTTCTGGCGAAAACTGGCAAGAGCGGCTGCTGGAGCGCTTATCTACAATGCACTTAGCCATTCAAGCATATGGCAGATTGGCAAGTCTAAGCCCCGAGATGCAGTCTGAAGTCAAACAAGTAATGGGATTGACTGTAAATCAGGACGAAATTCTCGCAAGCACAGGTGTTGCAGACATCTGGCAAGTGATGGGACAAAACATCGAAATTGAAGACAAATTAAAGGTGAAGAGAAGCTGGTTGCGTGGTGGCAAAACAAACAAATGGGCGATGGTGCTGAGCTTCGCCTATGGCATGCAACCGCTTGATGTAAGCCTCATGCCAGGCTCTTTTATTCTGGCTGAACTTGCATATTTTCCAGGCGTGATGCCCATGCGAGCCTTAGTAAAAACGAGAGATGGAGAACCTTTGGCCGCACCTTTAACCGAAGTCTATGCAGATGCTGACGCTGCTTTACTCGAATATGCAAAAGCTCGAGCGTTAAATCCATGGCTTGAAGTATTTCCGTTTTCAATAGAAAGTTTGACACCATTAGTGGTGAATGGCAGTTTTTACTTGAAAGACGCACGAGGCAATTTGCTCAACACTAAAATAGACAGGCTAAATAAACTGCGTCTACTTTCGGTAAGTGGTGGCAGACCAGTATGCGTTTTTGGAGAATGGGATGGTGCTCTGCTTCGCCCATTGTCGATGAATAAAGGCACGCGTTATTTTGGTCTTGAAGCGGGGACGAAATCATGACCGCAAAAGAAAGTCTCATTACAGCAGCACTGCTTGGCACCGAGAATCATACTATTGAGCCATTAAAAATTATCGATCAAACATCGGATTTAGAGCTTCTGATTAACAATGCTTTGACTAGAGAAGAATCTACTGCCGAATCACGTTTATTGAGCGCTGCATCAATCGTATTTCAGTATGAGCGCGCCGGTATGATACTTTTGCAAACTGATAATGATACCGATTTTGAAATTAGTGACGAGGATACTCGACCATCTGTAAATGAGAAACTATCCTCTAGCTTTAGAAGACTAGTGGCAGACTTTCCAAAACTTAAAGATGAATGGTTAGTCCAAATAGATAAAAGCAAAAATAAACTGCCCGAAGATTTATTGCCTGAAGTTTTAGATTTCTTAGCTTCAAGCAAACAAGAACCAGTTGAACCTGAGCTTTTGAAAAGAGTGCTTGGTCCGCGTGGTGTGTGGCTTTGCAGCATGAATCCCGAATGGAAAATTCTAGACGATGCGATGACACCTCTTAGTGCAGATATGTTCGATACCGGCGATTTTGATACTAGATGCAATGCTTTGAGTTTCATTCGCCAAGAAGACCCAGCCAAAGCGCGTGAGCTTCTGCGAAATTCCTGGAAAGAAAATACTCCCGATGAAAGAGCGGCATTTATAGAAATTCTCAAAAACAAATTAAGTCAAGACGATGAATCTTTACTTGAATTCGCTTTAGATGACACACGCATGGAAGTGAGACAAGCGGCAGCATCTTTGCTTGCTTTTCTTCCGGATTCTGCTTATGGCAAACGAATGAAAGAGCGCTTCGACAAAATTGTCGGGATCAAAAAAGGATTTATGTCGAGCAAGCTTGAAATAAACGTTTCGTTCGAATACAGCAAAGATATGAAGCGCGACGGCATGAATCAGAAGCTCGACTATGTACAAGGCGAAAAGGCTGGCATTGTAGTCCAAGTTATTACCAACATAAATCCAGAAATCATTCTTAAATCAAGCGGTCTTTCGCCCGACAAATTATTAAAACTAATAACTGAAAGTGAGTGGAAAGACACTCTGCTTTTAGGTCTTGTACAATCCGCTATAAAATTCAAGAATCAAAACATTTTACTTTCTATGCTTTTATCAGATATTCCCTATTTATTAGAAATAGAAATGTTTGCAGAATTAGAATCGGACCAAAAAGAAAAAGTGGTGGAAAGCTGGATCGATAAGAGTAACGGCAATCTAATCGCGGCACATAATGGCTTTAGACACATTGAATGCATTAATCGAATGGAATATCCCTGGAGCCGACAGATGAGCGATAGAATTTTCACCGCTATGCAAAAAATGCTTTCTGAAAAAAACAATGAGTATTTTTTGGCACCATTTACCTTAACGGTTGCAACTTTTGCAGACAGTTCAATTTTAGATAAGCTCGATAAAGCAACAGCAGACTGCGCTTATTTGAGTGACAGCAGTATTGACAGAATTCACTCTCTCATTACACTGCGAAAAACGATTTTAGAGTCGAGTCCATCATCTTAAAGGAGATCGAGATGACCGAAACAGCCACCAAAGTACAAAGCGTCCTGCGCGAACACGCAGAGCAACAGTATGCAAATGAGTTGGCAGAACTTAAGCGACTCGATACCAAACAAAAACCACCAAGTTGGAATCTATCACCATGGGCAGTGTCTAAATATATTCTTGGTGGCAAACTCGAAAACAACTTTGAAATTACACCCAAATACATTGGCAAAGAGCGCATAGTCGAAATTGCCATAGCCACTCTTGCCACTGACAGAGCGCTTCTTTTGTTAGGTGTTCCTGGAACTGCCAAGACCTGGCTTTCGGAGCATCTGGCAGCCGCCATATCTGGTGACTCTACTCTCATTGTCCAGGGTACCGCTGGAACTCCAGAAGAAGCAATTCGATATGGATGGAATTATGCAAGATTACTTGCTGAAGGCCCTAGTTTGAAAGCGCTAGTGCCATCGCCCGTGATGAGAGCCATGAGCGAAGGTAAAATTGCCCGAGTCGAAGAACTTACAAGAATACCTGCTGAAGTACAGGATACGCTAATCACGATACTTTCTGAAAAAACTCTACCCATTCCCGAATTAAACGAAGAAATACAAGCTCGCAAGGGTTTCAACGTTATTGCCACAGCTAACGACCGCGACAGAGGCGTAAACGATTTATCGAGCGCTTTGAAGCGTCGTTTCAACACCGTGGTTTTGCCCGTGCCAGATACTATCGAAGAAGAAGTAGATATTGTCACACGCAGAGTTGAGTCAATTGGCAAAGCACTTGAGTTGCCCTCTGAACCGCCAGCATTAGAAGAAGTACGCAGAGTGGTGACTATCTTTAGAGAATTGCGAAACGGTATCACACAAGATGGCAAAACCAAAATCAAATCACCTTCTGGCAGCATGAGCACAGCAGAAGCAATTTCTGTCATCACAAGTGGAATGGCTTTAGCAAGTCATTTTGGCGATGGTAAGTTAATTGCGCGCGATATTGCAGCCGGTATTAACGGTGCCGTAATAAAAGACCCTATTCAAGACAAAATTGTGTTCAAAGAATATCTGGAAACAGTTATAAAAGAACGCGATGGATGGAAAGACATTTATCGCTCTTGCCGCGAAATGTCCTGAGGACAAGAAAATGGCTGCAACAGAAACAGACATACAACTTTTTGGCATTCGCCATCACGGACCGGGTTCGGCTCGCAGTGTGTTGTCTGCCTTAAAAGAACTCAAACCTGATTGCATTCTAATCGAAGGACCACCTGAAGCAGATCAACTAGTTTCATTCGTAGAGCGCCAAGACATGAAGCCTCCTGTCGCTTTACTTGTTTATAGTCCAGATAATCCAAGACAGGCAGTTTACTATCCTTTTGCAGAATTTTCTCCCGAATGGCAAGCGATCAGATATGGTGTCAACAACTATGTGCCAGTGAAATTTATGGACTTACCCATGACTAACTGGATGGCCATGGAAGAACAACGCAAAAAAGAGCTGTTTGAGCTTTTAAATAAAAAACTCGAAGACCAAGAAGACGAAGAAGACAACATATATAACGAAATAGAAGAAAGCGAAAAAATAAGCGCTGAAAAAATGCCTTCTATTTCAAAAGACCCACTCACCTGGCTTGCGCGCGCAGCCAACATGTCCGATGGTGACGGTGAACGCTGGTGGGAGCAGATGGTTGAGCAGAGGCGCGACAGCAAAGATTTATTTGTAGCACTTAACGAAGCAATGACAAGCTTGCGAGATGCAATTTGCGATGAGCCACAAAGCAAACACGATGCAGACGAGCCCTACCGCGAAGCTCATATGCGACAGACAATAAGACAAGCTCGCAAGGACGGCTACAAAAATATCGCCGTCATCTGTGGTGCCTGGCACACGCCGGCACTTAGTCAAATGCCACCAGCTTCAGAAGACGCAAAACTGCTCAAAGGGCTACCTAAAACTAAAGTCACTGCTACCTGGATCCCCTGGACCCACAGCCGCCTTTCCTACGAAAGTGGTTATGGTGCAGGAATTGTCTCGCCTGGATGGTATCAACATCTCTGGGACCACGACGAAAATATTATTGAAAAATGGATGAGCAAAGTGGCTCGTTTTTTACGTGATAAAGATCTCGATGCATCGTCTGCTCATATCATTGAAACAGTCCGTTTGGCTGAGACTTTGGCAGCGATGCGAGGGCGCTCAGCAGCGGGACTAAGCGAATTAAACGAAGCCACCAAAGCGGTACTATGCTTTGGTGATGATACACCGTTAAAGCTCATCTACAAAGAATTGATTATCGGTGACAAGCTGGGCGAGGTGCCACCAGAGACACAAGGCACACCTCTTGCAAAAGACTTAGAATCGCAACAAAAAAGCTTGCGATTAAAAGCGGAAACTGGCGAGAAAAGCTTAGATCTAGACTTGCGCAAAGACATTGACCGTCAAAGAAGTCATTTGTTACACAGGCTCAATTTGCTTGGTATCAAATGGGGACTTATAGAAAAAAACAAACGCAAAAGCGGTACTTTCCACGAGGTTTGGAGCCTCAGATGGGAACCTGAATTTGTCATTACTCTTATTGAAGCAAGTGTCTGGGGGCGCACTGTGTCTGAGGCGGCCGAAGCAAAAGTGCGTGACCACGCAGACAAAGATCCAACTTTGTATGATCTCACCCAGCTTTTAGATGTGGTTTTGCTTGCAGATCTGCCCAAAGCTACTGAATATGTAATGGACAAAGTGAAGTCGGTCTCTGCGACTGCAAGTGATATTTCGCACTTGATGACGGCACTTACGCCGCTTGCACAAATTGCCAGATACGGTAATGTGCGCAAAACAGATGTTGAGACAGTATTGGGTGTATTAGACAGTATGGTGGCGCGCATTTGCGCGGGGCTGCCTGCATACTGCTCCTCTTTAAACGATGATTCAGCAGCAGTTGTTTTTGACAATGTCATTCAGGTCAATTCAGCCATTAGTTTATTGAATGAAAGCGACCAATTGAATCTGTGGCACGAGTGTTTGCAAAAACTTTTACTTAATACAAATATGCACGGACTGATTGCTGGACGAGCGGCTCGCTTGTTGCTTGATGGAAAAATATTTAGTCAAGACGAAATTCAAAGATATTTCGGTTTAGCTCTATCGCTTGCGCAGGATCCTGGACGCGCGGCTGCTTTTGCTGAAGGCTTCTTGCATGGAAGCGGTCTAGTTTTAATTCACGATATTGCGCTGCTTGAAATTGTCGACTCGTGGGTTTGCGGTTTAAACAACGATCAATTTTTGCAAATACTGCCTTTAATGCGAAGGACTTTTTCGAGTTTCACACCGCCTGAGCGTCGCCAAATAGGCGAGCGTATAAGTCAGGACCAAGTTCTGGCACCAAAGAGTCACAAGACTACAAAAGTAAATGAAGAGCGCGCACGAATGGTCTTGCCCACGGTGGCAATGCTTCTTGGTTTGAGGGAAAGTGAATGAGCACCATCGCAAGTGACGAGCGGCTAAGACGCTGGCGCCTTATTCTAGGTGCAAACCAGTGCGACGGTATCGGCATTCAGTTAACCAGTGACGACGGTCGTATAGACGGTGCACTATCGGCTTTGTACGACGCCCAAGTCGAAGACAAAAAACCTGATGGATCACAAGCCGGCAATGCAGGACTTGGTTCGTCGGCACCAAAAATAGCTAGATGGCTTGGCGATATAAGAACTTATTTTCCAACCACCGTTGTGCAAGTGATGCAGAAAGATGCACTTGAGCGCCTTAAAATTCAAAAAATGCTACTTGAGCCAGAGCTTTTAGCGTCAGTCGAAGCAGATGTTCACTTGGTTTCAACCTTGATATCACTCGGGCGAGCCATGCCCAACAAAACCAAAGATACAGCACGACAAGTAGTGCGCAAAGTCGTTGACGAACTCATGAAAAAATTAGCCAGTCCAACCAGACAAGCAGTAATGGGAGCTTTAAACAGAGCACAACGAAATTTCAGACCTCGCCACAACGAAATAGATTGGAACCGCACCATCAAAGCTAATCTCAAACATTATCAACCAGAATTTAAAACAATTATCCCAGAGCGTCGCATTGGCTTTGGACGCAGACGCTCAAGTCTTGCCGACATAATTTTGTGCGTAGATCAAAGCGGCTCTATGGCAACTTCTGTAGTTTATTCAAGCATATTTGCAGCGGTGTTAGCTTCCATTGCGGCAGTGAATACATCTTTGGTAGTTTTCGATACATCAGTTGTAGATTTGACACCAATGCTTCAAGATCCTGTGGAAGTATTATTCGGTACACAGCTTGGTGGTGGCACAGACATAAACAGGGCACTTGCACATTGTCAGACTCTCATTCGTCGTCCAACAGATACTGTTCTTGTGATGATTACTGATTTATTTGAAGGTGGTAATCAAGCCGAAATGCTTAAGCGTGCAGCTCAGATAGCTAAAAATGGCACCAAAGTAGTTTGTCTTCTTGCGCTCAGTGACGAAGGTGCACCAATGTACGATCATAAAAATGCAGCAACGTTTGCATCATTTGATATTCCCACTTTCGCTTGCACACCTGATTTATTTCCAGATATGATGGCTGCTGCCTTACTCAAACAAGACTTAAATAAATGGGCATCGAAAATGAATATTGTCAGTCAGCGCAAATAATCTAACGTTTCATACTGAGCGAAATACGTTTGCGATTTACATCCACTTCAAGTACTGTCACTTGAACTTTTTGTTGCACAGTCACAACTTCGCTTGGGTCTTTAATAAACTTGTTAGCAAGCTCACTTACATGCACCAACCCATCTTGGTGTACACCGACATCTACAAAAGCACCAAAAGCGGTGACATTAGTGACGATGCCTGGAAGCTTCATACCCTCTTTTAAATCGTTCATTGAGTGCACGCCTTCTGCAAATTTAATTGCTTCAAGCTTGGCACGCGGGTCACGACCTGGCTTTTCGAGCTCTTGCATAATATCATTCAAAGTCGGTAAACCAATTTTGTCGTTAACATATAGCTTTAGTTCAATCTTTTTGCGAGCCTCAGTATTCGACATCAAGTCGGCTGGTTTGACTCCCTGGTCTTTTGCCATTGCTTCAACGACGCCGTAACTTTCTGGGTGGACACCGCTTGCATCAAGCGGATTTTTAGCGCCGCGAATGCGCAAGAAACCTGCACTCTGCTCAAATGCTTTAGGACCTAAACGAGCAACTTTTTTAAGCTCAGCCTTCGATTTAAAAGGACCATTTTCCTGGCGGTATTTAACTATGTTTGCTGCAATTTGATTTCCCAGACCAGATACATATGAGAGCAATTGTTTACTTGCAGTGTTTAACTCAACACCAACAGAGTTTACACAGCTCATCACAGTATCATCTAGACTTGCTTGCAATGCCGATTGATCCACGTCGTGTTGATATTGGCCTACACCAATAGACTTGGGGTCTATTTTTACCAGTTCGGCAAGTGGATCCATTAAGCGTCTGCCGATAGACACTGCACCACGCACAGTAAGGTCGTAGTCAGGAAACTCCTCGCGTGCCACTTCAGATGCTGAATAGATTGACGCTCCAGATTCATTGACCATCACAATTTGAGGCATATCAGTCTTGTGTTTCGCCCAATCTATAATACGAACAAACTCTTCAGTTTCACGTCCAGCGGTACCATTTCCGATGGCAATGGCAGTGACATTAAATTCCTTGATTAAGTCAACTATTTTTTGCTCCGCTTTGAGCCTGGATTGTGTTGCGCCAGCACCAGCACCGTCCATGTGAGGATAAATAACATCATGCTTGAGCAAGTCTCCTTGCGGGCTCAAACAAACAAGTTTGCACCCAGTTCTAAAACCAGGATCCAGTGCAATCATTGATTCTTGCCCCAGGGGTGGTGCCATGAGTAATTCGCGCAAATTCTTGGTGAAGACCCGAATAGCTTCAACATCTGCTCGTGTTTTAAGTTCGGCACGAAGCTCTGACTCCATAGATGGTGACAAAAGTCTTTCATATGCATCTTCGATAGTTTCTTCAATAAGGTCGGTGCACTCGCCTTTTCCTTGGATGAAAATATTGCGCATCATGTCGAAAGCAGCTTTGTAGTCTGGATAAACCGAAATTTTTAAAATATCTTCGGCTTCACCGCGATACATAGCAAGAATGCGGTGCGAAGGAGCGGCAGAGACTTTCTCGCTCCAATCAAAATAATCTTTGAATTTTTGCCCTTCTTGCTCTTTGCCTTTGGCCATGGTCGAAGTAATGACACTATTCTTTGCCCAATACTGTCGCAACTGTTTGCGAAGTTGTTCGTGTTCGCTCATCCACTCAGCCATGATATCGCAAGCACCATCGAGTGCCTGTTCAATATTTTCGACACCTTTTTCTTTGTCTATAAAAGTTTCGGCAGCTTTGTTAACGTCTTTGATTTTGTAGTTAAAGATATCTGTGGCAAGTGGCTCTAGACCTTTTTCACGAGCGACACTTGCGCGAGTTTTTCGCTTCGGTTTGTACGGCAAGTAAATATCTTCAAGCTCGGTTATGACTGCGGCTGCTTCAATTTTCTTTGTTAGTTCATCAGTGAGCAAATTACGTTCAATCAATGACTTG
The DNA here is from genome assembly GCA_964606665.1 of uncultured Candidatus Obscuribacterales bacterium. GTDB lineage: Bacteria > Cyanobacteriota > Vampirovibrionia > Obscuribacterales > Obscuribacteraceae > Aved-18. Next base: position 26,622 of record CAZSHS010000021.1, read on the forward strand.
ATGATGGCAGCTTTGCGCTTATCGAATTGAATCATGCGCTCATTGGCGTCGCGAATAGCCGCGACCACGACTTCGTCTAAAGATCCAGTCGCCTCTTTGCGATATCTGGCAATAAAGGGAATAGTGCAATCTTCAGCCAAAAGCGCAAGGGTAGCCTGGACTTGACTGACATTGACTTTGAGTTCCTGCGCAATTTGGGCAGCATAGCTTGGCTGGGTCATTACATTTTTCCCGAATTTGATAACGTATTGGCAGATCATATCATGAACGAAACCAGCAAGCCCTTGCCAGTTTCAAGCCAATATCTATTGCGGAGATTTGCATTTTCTATTCAGAATTGTGATGAGACTGCGGTTTGAACATCGCTTGACAAAATATCGCGATTAACGATATAGTGGGGATTATGGCTTCATGCTAATTTTGGGTTTTAATCAAATTAAAGCCTTCAAAAGCAAACATGCTAATTCACGGACATCCTTGAGTTCCTGGGAGACTGCTGTTCAAATTGCACAATGGCAAAACATAGAAGAAATAAGGCGCGATTTTAAGTCTGTAGATTACATCCCATTCAGGGATCTATATTGCTTCGATCTCAAAGGCAATAAAATTAGACTGATAGCAGCCGTAAATTATCAAAAGCAAACATTATATGTCAAAGAGATCTTCACCCACGCAGAATATGACAAATGGAATAAAGCAAAGTAAAAAAAGTTCTAGCGAATCAGCTATATATGAATTTATAGCTGCAGTCAAAAAATTTCCCCTAAAAAAAATTACAAGCTCCGAGCAAAATGAGAAAGCACTTGTTCGCTTTGAGGAACTCATTCATGCTTCGAACAGAGGCAAACTTTCACCAGGTGAGTCCGACTACATGGACGTCCTTTCCCTGCTCATTAGAGATTACGAGTCCACCATTCACACATTTGAAAAACCGGAAGGTAGAGAAATGGTACGTTTTTTCATGCAACAACACGAGTTGAAGCAAAGAGACATGGTCCCACATATTTTCGAGACTCAATCGATAGTGTCAGAGGTTTTGAGCGGCAAAAAGAAATTGACGATCGACCACATCAAGCGCTTGGCCGATCATTTCAAAATCAAAGCCGAACTCTTCTTAGACTAATCTAGATGTCATGGGATTCTGCGATGGTCTTGAGTGGCAGTAAATAAATAGTAGTGCCCCCTTTTTGGGATCGGAATTTGTCATGACTAAAATGTCCAGACTTTCAGCTGGTATCGGTCTTTTTGCTGTAATTTTTTCTTGTTTGTTCGCCGCGCCCCAAGCGCACTCCCAGGCAGAAGCTCAAGCACAGGAGCAGGTCCCAGCTCAACCACAACAGCAAGAAGGTGCTGCAGTCGTCGTAAACGGCAAGCGACTATTCGTTTTTTATTCCAATTTTGATGGCAAGACACCACTTGAAAGAGCTGAGCGCACTTCAAACATTTTGCGCCATTTGTCTCAAGAGTCTGATTTTGATATCAATTCAATTCAAACACTAGAAACAGCTCAAGGTACAGATATTCTTTCTGGCAGAGAACGCATTGCTACCGTATCTGGTGAAGATGCAAGAGTAGCCAAAAGCTCACCCTCTGTACTTGCACGCGACTTTGCAGGCAAAATACGCTATGCACTTGCACAGCGTATCGAAAAGGTCAATGCTGGCTCGATAGCAACAGGTGTTGGGCTTACGCTTCTTTGCACTATGATACTAATTTTTGTTCTTGCCCTGGTGACAAGACTTACCACGTCATTAATTGGAAAATTAAAAGAATGGCGCGGACACAGAATCAAAGCTATTAAAATTCAACAAGCTGAATTGATTGGCGAGCACTCTTTATACGAGCTTGTAGTAAGCCTTACACGCTTTGCTCAAATAACGATAATTATTCTAATTTTCGCAGGTTACGTCTTGCAGTGTCTAACTTTTTTTCCAGGCACAAGACATTTATCCAAAGCGATAATTGCAAACGCTATTGCACCTGTTCACGCATTTTTCGATGGAGTAATCGATTTCATTCCCGAAACACTTGCCTTAGTCGGCATTGTGATTATTGCTTACCTAGTAAACAGTTTTGCTCAATTTATTTTTAATGCCATTGAAGATTCAACCATTCGCATTGCCGACTTTGACCCAGACTGGGCGGTGCCAACATACAAACTTGTGCGTGGACTCATTTGCGTTATTGCAGTAATGGTGGCACTGCCTTACATGCCAGGCTGGGGGTCGCCTGCATTTAACCAAGTAGGCTTACTCTTAGGCTTACTGGTATCACTTGGCTCGACTGGTGTTGTCGGCAATGTGATGGCAGGTACAGTGCTCACTTACACTAATGCTTTTAAACTAGGCGACAGAGTGAAAATCGGTGAATGCACTGGAGACGTAGTTGAGAAAACACTTTTCGTTACCAGAATTAAAACACCGAAAAACGAAATCGTTTCAATTCCCAATGCTCAAATTTTAAATACAAATGTTATGAATTACTCTGTGCATGCAAGAACTGGCACACTGACGGTTCATACATCGGTCACTATTGGATACGAAACACCTTACGAACAGATTCAAAATCTATTAATTGATGCTGCACTTTCATGCCCAGGTATTGAAGCTGAACCCAAGCCGTTTGTTCTGCAAACATCTTTGGACGATTATTACATCTCGTATGAGATAAACGCTTGTACAAGGCTTGCTAACGAATTGCCTCAAGTGTATTCAGACTTGCATCTGAAAATTCTAGACAAGTTCAATGAAGCACAAGTCGAAATCATGTCACCACAATACGTGTGTCTACGCGATGGAAATCTAACTTCGATTCCAATCAACTATATGCCTAAAGATTATAAAGTGCCACCATTTGTGGTGGATATTTCTAATTCGCAGCCACAGAAACCAGTTTCATAGAATTGGCTATTTTAGTCAAAATCGCGATATCGCTCTTAGTGCCTCGGCTTGGATATCCCACGCGATAAACACACTCTTTGTCTGACCATTCCAAACAAAAGTCTTTCAAGCTCTGAATATAAGCTGTTTTTCCATTTAATAGTCTAATTGGACGCTTAGTCTTAGTCGCTTTGCCTTTTCCACCACTTACAAAAAGAGTTGTGTCTGCACTACAGGTACCAAGCCAAATTTCATAACCATCTGTGAATGGTCCAGTGCCACTTGCGAGCGGTCCTTTGCAGTTAGAAGGCAACCATGTTGGTAGCATCACTGGTGTCTTAGAATCTTTGATTTTTTCGATCGCAGGTTTAATAATAGCTGGTACTGCAATCGTTTTCGATTTAGAATCGATTCCATAGGCTGGAGCGATAATTCCACATAAGAGCATGGAAGTTAGAGCGAATCGAATAAAAGACATTAAGTGTCTCCTTTTTAAAGTTTAAGTCAATGCAGAAGTTCGCTCGAATTGAGCCGCAAGCAGTCTTGCATAGATGCCGTTTTGTTTTTCCAATTGTACGTGAGTACCTTGTTCTGCAATTTTGCCATTATCCAAAACAAGTATTTTGTCAGCGCTTCGAATGGTAGAAAGTCTGTGCGCAATTACTATAGTGGTGCGATTTTTCATCAAGTTATTAAGTGCTTTCTGCACATAAGCTTCCGATTCGTTATCTAAAGAACTGGTGGCTTCATCTAGTATCAATATTGGTGCGTCTTTTAGAATAGCCCTGGCGATGGCGACACGCTGTTGCTGACCACCAGACAGTCTGACACCACGCTCACCAATTTCGGTATTATAACCCTCTGGCAATGCTGTAATAAAATCATGACAGTAAGCAGCTTTGGCAGCATCTAAAATTTCTTCTTCGCTTGCATCGATTTTGCCTAATCGAATGTTTTCACGCACTGTTGTGTGAAACAAAAAATTATCTTGAGTCACCATAGCAATTTGACTACGAAGCGACTTCATAGTGTATTCGGGCAGAGATTTTCCATCTATAAGAATGGCACCATCAGTGACATCATAAAAACGCGGCACCAAATTTGCAATAGTCGATTTTCCCGCACCTGATAGTCCTACCAATGCCACCATTGTTCCAGATGGAATATCGATGGAAATATCGTCTAAGACTCGTTTTTCCTGTCCAGGATAAATAAAACCGACTTTGTCCAATTTCAAGTCATGCGAGCCTTTGGGCAAATCAATTGCACCCGGGCTATCGACCATTTCTGGCTCTTTATCTAGGACTTCAAATATGCGAGTCGCAGCAGCAAGAGCTGGTTGCACGATACCATTGACACGCCCCATTGTTTTGAGCGGCGAATACAAAAGTATCAAAGCAATTATAAAAGAAGTAAGTGCACCAATTGTAAGTTCATGATTTACTACCTGCATACCTGCTACATAGACTACAGCGGCAATACCGGCTGCACCAACAAGAGTAAGAATGGGAGATTGAATAGCTTCTGACTTGGTTGCTTTAATCATGCTGCGCAAGAACTCACGATTAGTCTCTTTGAACTTGCCAATTTGATACTCTTCTAAGTTGAAAGAAGTAACTATTTTTGAGCCTTGAATAGATTCGGACAAAACCGCTGCCAAATCACCGATGGCTTCTTGACCCCGTTTTGATGCCTTTCTGATTTTCGATCCTAGAATTGCCACTGGTGGCACAATCAAAGTAAATATAGAAAGGGCGATAACACTCAGATACCAACTTTGATATATCAAAACGCATGCTAGTGAAATGAGAGTAATAAATCTCGATATCATTGTTTGAAACGCCTGTGATATAGCGTTTTCGATGATATTGACGTCATTGATAATGCGACTTACCAACACACCCGATTTGGTTGAAAGAATGTATCTTATTGGTTGTTTTTCTAAGTGCGTAAAAAGTTCGTTGCGCAAATCTGCAATTGCACTGGCGCCAACTTTTCTTATGCAATATGTTTCTAGAAATTGAAAGAAGCCCTGTACGACGGCAATTCCCATCACTGCAATTGGTATAAAATAGAGCTTGGACTTATGTCCTTCTACTAATATTTTTTGCACACCCTGTCCGGCTAAGAGAGATATGACACCATCCATAGCTCCAGAGGGAATGGCTGCAAGCAAGCCAATTACAAACATGGTCATGTATGGCTTTATATAGCGAAGCAGGCGACCATATAATTTGGCGCCGTCCATAAAGCCTTGCGTGAATCCGTTTTTCAATTCGAACTTGCGACCTCTTGCACTTCTAAATATTTGTCTATTTCATTTGCACAGGATTTGACGTAATCAATTTTCTGATCGCCCATCTCCAATTGATTGCGAAGACTTAATAGCGTTTGAGAAATTTCTTTGCGCAGCCCAGGCACATCGAGCATATCTTTTGTGTATCGAATGAACTGCTGTGCACGACAATCTAACTGCAGACACTCGGGGACCAAAAGCCGCTTGGCGAGAATATTGGGTAAGCCGATATTTTTGATTGTTTTGACTAGGATAACAAGAAAATAGGATATCCAGTTGCCTCGGTAGAAAATTATCATCGGCGTGCCAAACATACTAACTTCAAGAGTAGTAGTGCCGGACTTGGCCCAGACCAGGTCTGAGGTGTTCATGGCATTAAAATTATCGTCGTTTTCAATCAAGAAAATTGCTTTACCAATTTGCTCGGCCACTATAGATGACCGCCGGAGCTCGGCTTCAGCCACAGCACGCAAGTTGGCATTAGCCATGGACACAATAAATTGAATACCAGGGCGTGTCTGTAAAAGCTCTTCCATAGCCGCAACTATGGCAGGCATGTGATTTTTGATTTCTAGTTTGCGACTGCCAGCAAAGATTGAAATTAGCTCATTATCTGGATTGAAACCGATTTTCTTAGAAAATTCAGCTTTGTTTGGATAATTTGACAAGTCGCCTATTTGTTTTAAAAGCGGGTGCCCTACAAAGGTAGCTTTGATTCCTTCCTTTTCATAGTGCAATTCTTCAAAAGGAAAAATAACTAGCAATCTAGAAATATTTTTAGCAAGAGCCTTCGCCCGCCATGGTCTTGATGCCCACACCTGGGGACAGATGAAATAGCAAATTGGCAACTTGGGATATTTAGCTCTCAATTTTTTGGCAAGACGCATATTGAAGCCGCCATAATCAACGAGCAAAACCAAGTCTGGTGGCGCAGCCTCCACCTCTTTTACGATGTGATTCTCCATAGAAAGGAGGCGAGGCAAGAACTTGATAACTTCGACTATGCCAAGCACGTTCAAGTCATCTAGATTGAAAATCAAGTCGACTCCGGCCGCTTTCATCAACGGACCGCCCATTCCGCGCACGCTCAAATCCGGATGAGTCAATTTCAATTCTTTTATTATGGCGGCGGCGTGCTTGTCGGCTGAATGGTCACCAACTGAAACCAGAATAGATTTGGCCATAACTCTAAGGCACCCGACCGGTGTGCAATGCCACCGAGCCACCAGCTAAAGCAATATGCTTGACATCGGACAGTCCAGCTTCGCTGAAAATTTTGCTTATCCCTGAAGGCTTTGGATAAGTGGTTCTGGATTCTGGCAAATAAGTGTAAGCAGAGCGGTCGTTTTGCAGAATAGAGCCAATTATCGGCACGACCACATCAAAATGCATAGCAAAAAGCGGAGCAAAAATAGGACCTTGCGCCTCTCCCAAATCCAAATTGAGCACTATCCCGCCTTGCTTGACTACGCGGGTCATTTCAGCAATTCCGCAAGGCAAGTCGGTCAGATTGCGCAAGCCAAAGCTAATTATGGCGCCATCAAACTGGTCTGGCTGAAAAGGCAGGTTTTGGGCGTCCCCCTCGACAAAGTTAACTTTACATGAAATTGCATCGCCCGCTTTTTGAAGTCGCTGCAAGGCGCAAGCAAGCATATTGCCTGAAAAATCAAGCCCTGTGACAGAGTCTTGTTTTTGCAATTTACTTGCGATTCGAAGCGACAAATCGCCAGTACCACAACAAACGTCTAAGTAGGACCGCATTTGTGGATTTGTAGTATTTTGGGCGTTCTTCAAAAGAAGTTGTACAGCATGCTCTTTCCAGAGTCGATGCATGCCAAAGCTAATAACATCGTTAGTAAGGTCGTATTTTGCGGCAATACGCTCGAATTGCGCATGGACAAAAGCGTGTTTCTGTTCTTGCGCAGGCAACGCCATGGCTATTTAACCAGACCGAAGCCCAGCACTATGCAGCACAAAAGAAAAGCGATGCTGAAGCCCCAGGTAATGCGGTCTAAACCAGCTTCCGCCCCGCGCTTGGTTGAAAACATACTGGCTGAACCGCCTATGCCGCCCATGCCTTCGCCTTTGGGCGAGTGGACAAGAATAAGTGCGATCATTCCTACGGCAAGCAGGGTGGTGATTACTAGTAATGCGATGTAAATGGGACTCATAAGGTCGAAATTATACCCCATTGGCTCGCCAAACAAAGTTTTGTCAGTGTCTAAGTAAAGTGTTTTGTCTTAGACATAAGATGTGTATATAAACTCAGATTGAAGCGTTGGAAATAAAGTTAAGCATTAGGCAGCGAACTTAAGTGAAAGTTTTAGTAGCCACAGTCGAACAAAAGCAGTTTGACGACATATTAAATATGCTCGAAAACAGCTTTCAGGACAGTACGACCTCCTTTTTCTTGGAGCATGCTGCATCGCCGCGCGATTGTTTAGTCAAACTACGCAACGACAATTTCGATGTGGTTATCCTAGACTCGTCTTTGACAGGCGACGATCCAAGTAAAGCTCTGGGAAAAATTCACGCAGCAGCACCTAGAAGCTCAATTATTGTCATTTCCGAATCTCAAAGTGAAGGCGATGCGCTTGAACTCATTCGCCTTGGCGCTCAAGATGTGATTGCCCAAGTTCAACTTAATCGAAGCGAATTGATCAAGACAATTTATCGCGTTTATGAGCGCTCACTGGCAAATGTTCAGGTCTTATCGCAAGCAAGCGATTTAATTTTGACCAACACTTTTGATGGCATTGTGGTGCTCGATTTGCAAAATCGCATCATGCTCTGGAATCACGCTATGGAGCGTATGTTCAATTACAAACATCAAGAAGTCTTAGGTAAAGTGTTGTCTGAGATTCTGTCCAATATTGTGGTGTCGTATGACACTTTTGATATTGACGAAATGAATATCGAAATTGCCCGTACATTGCAAGGATATAGTTTTGTCGGTCAAAATAAAATGCTCGTAAACAAAGGGCAAACTTTTCATTTCCAGCCATATTATTCGCCCTTGCACAGCCGCTCTAAGCGAGTGGTTGGAACAATGATTATTTTTCGAGACATGACCGAAAAAATAAAAAATTCAATGGAAATATCGGGCTATCGCGAAAGCACGAAGCAACTTGCAAATTCTATCAGCAAGATGATTTTCATTTCCGACGCAGATGGTGCGCGCAATTATTTCAACAAAGCCTGGCTTGATTTCATTGGTATCGAGACTAGTAGTCTTAGCTATGAAACCTGGCTTTCGCACATGCATCCACAAGACAAGACTAAAATTCAAAGCGCATGGCAACAAGCATTGAGCGATCATGTTGCATTCAATGTCGAATATCGAATGAAGCGCAACGATAACACTTATAGAACAATCATGGAATCAGGAACTCCCTTACTTGGCGAGGAGGGTGAGTTTCTAGGTCATATTGGATTTTGCACCGATGTTGGTGAATCTGGCGTGACAAATTACAGACAAGAGAGTTTGAACAAACAAAAAATAAGTGCGCCGAAGCTTGTGTTCGAAACTATCTCGCGCAGCTCTTCTAGAGCTGAAGAATCTGTTTCCACCATGGACAGTTCTCCAATTGGAGTATGGAAACTAGATACTAATTTCGTCATTACTAAAGCACCACCAGTGGTAGCAGATCAACTAGGGCTGCTACCAGGTGAGCTCGTAGGAAAAGCATTTTATGAAGTGATACCTGCTGTAAGCAAAGAGTTTTTGCAAATGGTTTTAGCCAAACAAGAAACCCTGCAGTTAAACGGACAAAAAATAGAATACGGCGATGCAAATGGTAATGGACATAAGCATGTATTCTGGGATCTTGCCGCCTGGCCGCTCAAAGACAAATTTAAGCAAATAATTGGAGTTTGCATATCTACCATGGAAGTAGAAGAAAAAAATGTAAACGACAAACAAAAAGAAGATTTTCTTGCCACTCTTGTTCACGATTTAAAAACACCACTAATCGGCGCAGATAAAACGCTTGAGTTATTGATGGACGGAACAATTGGCGATATGGATAAATCGCAGTCCGAAGTCTTAACTATGCTCAGGCGAAGCAATCAAGGCATTCTACGTATGGTGCAAAACTTAATTGAAGTGAATCGCTACGATTTTTCCAAACCAGATCTCGCCCTTGAGTCGGCTTATGCTTTCGATATTGCATTTGATTGTATTGAAGAGTTATCTGTACTAGCCAATCAACGCAATATAGACTTAACCATCGAATTGCCTCGCAATCAAGGCAGTGTCACAGCCGATGTTTTTGCCATACGACGTGTATTTTTAAACTTAATCGATAATGCCATTAAGTTTACGCCCCAAGGTGGCAGTATCAAAATCTGGGGTGAAGAAACACCAAATAGAGTGAGCGTATTCGTTAAGGATTCAGGTATTGGCATTTCAGAAGAAGAATTACCCTTTATGTTCGAACGTTTCTGGCGCAGCCAGAAAGGCAAAGGTCAAGCTGTAGGAACAGGGCTTGGACTATATTTATGCAAACAAATTATGGACGCACATGAGGGAGAAATCAACGCAATCAGCAAGGAGGGCGGAGGTACGACCATGTCGATATCGCTTCCGCGCAGGTCATGATGGATTCCCAAATGCCACCAAAAGAAGTACCAAGTGGATTAAGTGCCCAAGAGTATTTTGAACTTGGCAAGCAATACAAAGCTATAGGCTGGATTGGTCAATCACGAAAGTCATTGCAATTAGCAATGGAATTTGACGAACAGGGCAATATTGCTCAAAAATCTCTGACCTTTCTTAAGACCAGACTGCCACTACAAGAAGTGCCTCAAGAAGCTGTTGCGGCAAATATTGAAGGTTACAACAATATGTTGACTAACCCAAAACAAGCTAAGCAAATATGGTGGCGTTTGACAAAAGAGTATCCAGATTTTGAGTGGCCTTTTAGTAATTTAGCCAGTCTGATTTTGAGCGAAGGCAATATTGAAGAAGCAAAGAAATTGCTTGAACAGGCTATAGAACTTAATCCTTGTTATATAAATGCACTTTTGCATCTATCTAATTGTCACGCCATCCAAATGGATTACATAAAAGCCAAACATTACCTAGAGCGGATACTAGACTTAGAGCCTGAAAACGAGCAAGCACTAGCCCAAAAACAAACTATAAACAAAGTGGCAAAATTGACCGGTCAGGGAGACTAGAGCGCTATGAGTTTCAAGCAAAAACAAAGCGAGGGCGTCAAACATTTTGAAGATGGTGATTATGTTTTTTCTTTGCAAATTTTGAATGAAGCTCTAGCTGAAGCTCAGAATCAGAAAGCCAGTGCACTTGAAATCGCGATGATAAAAACCGAACTTGGTGGCACTTTAAGCGAAGTGGGTGATTTTGAAACTGGCAAAAAAGTATTAGAAGAAGCACTAAAAGAGCTAAACAAAAAAATTCCAGAAGACCAAATCCAATATAGAGCCAAAGCCAAGAAAAACTTGTCTGGCATATATATGAAAGAGTCAAATTACAAAAAAGCGATAGAACTGGCAACGGAGATTTTGGAAGATAAAGATCTACAAAATTGCAAAGACGAACTCGCCTCGGCGATTGACCAGTTAGGCGAAATTGCCTGGCGAAAAGGAAATGCACGCGAAGCCGAAACTTATTTTCAAGATGGTCTTAGTAAGCGCGAGCAAATCTTTGGACAAAAGGGTCGCTATTATGGCGCGTCGCTTGGCAATTGCGCTCTTATTCTTTATGCCGATGGTCGCCTGCTAGAATCTGAAGAAATGCAAAAACGTTCATTGCAAATAAAAGAAGATGCACTTGGACGTGTGCATCCTGACTTGATTTGTACGCTTTCCAATCTGGGAATGCTCAACCAACGCCTACGCAGATTTGAGGAAGCAGAAACACTGTTAAAACGAGCTCTTACCATTTGCGACACTGCCTATGGTGCAAATAGCTTAACCAAGTCACTTGTCGCAAATAATCTGGGCGGCATATATTTGGAGCAAGGAAAATACAAAGATGCGCTGCCTCAGTTTGAACTGTCGCTTGCATCGCGTGAAAGGTACCTTGGAAAAAACAATCCGGCTCTAATCAAAATTATAAATAATGTCGCCTTAGTTTATAAAAAATTGGGACGCGACAAAGATTCACAAACCATGGCAGATCGCGTGAAGACACTTATAGAAAGTAATATCGCCGACGAAAATCACAGTGACCCGATGTCATTTATACTTTTGTCTGACTTGTATTGCAGAGAAAAAAATAGAGACAAATCTATTGAAGTAATTAACTTTGGCATCGCGCGTATGGAAAAAATTTACGGACCCAAAAGCATAGAATGTGCAAATGTACATGACTGTGCTGGCAGTATTTATATCACTTTCAAAGACTATGCCAATGCTCAAGAGCACTTCTCAAAAGCAGTGGGAGCAAAAAAAGAAATTCTTGGAATGGACAATCCAGATCTGGCCAAATCTCTTCGTCATTTATCGCTCTGTTTGTCAATGGCAGGCGACTTCGAAGCATCTAACTTAGTTAAGGCACAAGCCGATGTGATTGACAAAAAAAACGCTTTACCTGACAGTACCGAAACGTTGATGCGCAAACAAGTTGAGGTGTTCAAGCAAAAATATGGCGAAAATCATAAAACTGTAGTTGAATCGTTACGAATGCTTTCTTACACTTTAAGTAAGCGCGGCTTATACGAAGAAGCAAACGCAGTTCAAAAAGAATATCTGGAAAAACTCACATTCTTACATGGCGAAGATACACTCGCCCTGGCGCAGGAATTAATAGATCAGGCGACCATGGCTTGGAGCGGACAAGAATTTGAAAAATCAATTGACCTATCCGCTCGTGTTCTAGATATTTTTTCAAAAAACGAAGAAGCTGTAAAATCGGATCTTCAATATGCTGGGACTTACGAGCGCATTGCCACTTTCTATGAGTCTGCGCAAGAAATCTCAATGGTGGAAGGTCTGCTTAAAAAAGCAATGGAAATAAGAATGCAAAAGCAGGGCGCCAATCACTGGCGAGTGAGAGGTTTGCTCATGCGACTTGCTGCTTTATGTCGTTCACAAGAAAAACTGGAAGAAGCACAAAACTATGATGAAATGGCAGATAGCATTCCAAAACCATCTGACGACCAAATCAAAGCAGACATGATGGAAGAATCACAATACTTATTGCAGCGCATTATGGGCAATTTGACCGAACTGGCAAAAGCATATGAACAGGAAGAATTAGACGAATGACTGAGGAAACCACGTTAAAACTGCACTCCCAAAAAAGCACTGCATTACAACTTTTCTGGCTGAGTTTTGTTGGACTCTTTCTTGAACTAGTTGTAATTCGCTGGCTTGGATCAGAAGTCAGAGCGTTCAGTATATATAAAAACTTTCCCCTCATTGCTTGTTATGTTGGGCTTGGTTTTGGCTTTATGCGCGACTCACATGAGAGCAATCGTAAATTCAATTTATTTACTTATTTTCCTTTTCTACTTTTACTATTTGTAGCTCTAGTTGCTACTTGCGACTGGACGGGACTGACTTGGGTTATGGCACCCGGGATGAGAACACAAATAAGCTTTTCATGGTGGGACACCACTCACCCTCCGGCTAACGCATTAAGCGATGTCAACTCATATATGGCAATATCGCTTGTGGTGTTCTTTTTCTTTATCACACTTATTGCTGTTACTTTTGCAGCAATCGGCGAAAAATTAGGAAAGCTATTCAATGAGTTCAAACCACTTGAAGCATATTCTATAGATTTAATTGGTTCTACACTTGGGATTTTAACTTTTGCTGTTTTATCTTTCTTTTGCACACCTCCTTCATTGTGGCTTTTCGTGGCAGGTATCCCGGCTGCGTGGATAATATTTAAAGACCAGAATTCAAAAAGAATTCCAGCCATCATTGCCTTAGTCTTAGCTGTCATAGTGCCACTAATGGTGCCAAGTCGAGGTGTGGTCGGCGCCGATCAATTCAATGCTCAGGCACGCACTTTGTGGTCGCCATATCACAGATTTGAAGTTTCACCTATATTCTTAGATAAGAACAAAAAAGAACTAATCGGTCAAAATATTACTGTAAACAAAGCATTCTTCCAGGAGCCTCTAAATTTATCGAAAGATTTCATTGATAAATCTTCTAAAAAAGAGTTTTTAGAAAATTTCGCTTTTAACCAATACAATTTGCCTTATGAGCTAATCAAGCCAAAACGCGTTCTTGTTCTTGGCTCCGGGACAGGTAACGACGTTGCAGCCGCTCTGCGTCATGGCGCCGAACATGTAGACGCTGTCGAAATCGATCCTCTTATGGCTAAGCTCGGGCATGAAGTACACCCAGAGAAAGCTTATAACGACCCGCGTGTCACCGTAATAGTTAACGATGGTCGTGCTTTCTTGAGACAAAATCCAGATTTAAAATATGACCTAGTTTTGACCGGGTTGCTCGACTCTCATACAGTGGCAGGCAATTCTTTGTCTGTGCGCTTAGACGATTATGTCTACACTGCAGACGGCTTGCGTGATGCATTGAATCACGTAGCACCAGGTGGGTTGCTCAGCATCTCTTATTCTGCCATGGAAGATTATTTGTCCAAGCGCATTGCATCAAATTTGCGCATAGCTGCTGGTGACAAAACAAAACCTATTATTTTCAAAAAGCGTGAAACATCTGTCTGGCACTTAATGGCACCAGTAACTCCAGAGCAGAAACAAAAAATAGATGCTCTTGCAAGCAAAGGCTTTGAAGATTTCACTAACATGGATACAAGTGGAGTCCGTCCTTCCACCGATGACTGGCCATTTTTGTATTTAAACCCAACAGTTTTTGACCCGCTTTATCTGGGCGTCAACGTGCTTGTGCTTGCACTGGCTTGGCTAGCTTGCGGAAAGCGCGTCAGAGCCAATGCAAACGCCTCACGCTGGCAATTATTCTTTTTAGGTTCGGGCTTTTTATTACTCGAACTGTCAATAATAGACAGACTGGCTCTAGTCTTTGGCACCACCTGGCTTGTAAATTCAATTTGTATTTTGTCGGTGTTAATTGCCATCATTTTGTCCAATATGGCAATATTGAAAAAGCCTGAACTATTCAAACCTAAAATTCTTTACGCAGGACTTATAGCCACTCTTGCTCTAACCTATTTCACACCAATTGAGCGCTTTACTTCAATTGGTATGATAGTTGGTGGCAGTCTTGCTGCGATATTCTCGGCGATACCAATATTTTTTGCCGGTCTTATTTTTTCAGGTTCATTCCATCGAGAAAAAACACCCAGTGTCGGACTAGCATTCAATATGCTTGGAGCCGTCATTGGCGGTTTGCTCGAATATGTGGCAACCTACACTGGCATCAGAAGCTTGCTTTTAATAACAATAGTGATTTATGGCATCTCCTTTTTGTGCTTGCTCAAAAGTGGAGAATCAAAGATTGAGAACTAAAAAATCGATCTTTGTATTGATTTTAATTCTTTGTATTTTGCCTCTTTCGTCGTGCACTAGAAGCAGAGATGCAGTGACACAAGTCAATGTCATAGTTGACGAGAATGAAGCAACATCGAGTGAAGATGAATCAAAGAAGGAGAATCTGGACCAGTCCAAAAATGTAAAAGAAATGGATGAAACCGGAAGTCTAAGGCGTGATGGATCCGAATTTAGCACACAAGAAGTTGGCGACTATAAAGTCAAACTCAAAAATGGCACCAAGACCTTAAATGGTTCAGTTGATCTCAGTCGCGAACACGAAGAACTCGCGCACATAGACATAAAACCTAATGCTCAAGTATCGTTGTTTCAACCAGATATTTTTGGACCAGAAAAATTGATGGTTATTCAAGTTCAAAATTCAGACTCTATCTATGAATATATGATTGTGCCATTGGATAGCGCCAAACCAAAAGTGGATAAGACTTTCACAACATTCAACGATCCACCAGAGATAATAAAAAAACCAAAGAATGGCGAATTTACAGTGGCTTTCCAGGAGCCATTTCCCAGCTCAGGTGCGCGTGCTATTGCTCCGTGCGTAGCCCTCAAGTACAGCAAAGGCAAGTTAACACTCGATAAAAAAGAGATGAGAGAAAGAGGTGCTGAAGCCGAGCTTAGTGATGCTGCCTCAATTAAAGACGCTTTCGATGTTCATGGTCAAAGCACTGAGATTCCAGCAGAATTGATAGACGAAATAGTTAGTCGCTATTACCTGGGCAGAGCAAAAGAAGCCAGAGTTTTTTTTGACAAAGCATGGCCCAAAAATCGCAAAGGCAAAGCTAAAGCCTGGAAGACTATTATGGATGAGTTGCGACAAAGTCCTTACTGGTCTCAAATAAAAACGATGAATAAGCTTTAGAACTGGCAAAAAACTCACAGGAATCGAACAGGTCTTTTATTTTTAGATCACTAATCATTTAGAGGGTGTCACTTAGTTGTGGGATTTCAGGTCTAAATGCAAGCAAAAGTATTTTGCCTTACCGACAAACGCTAATTTTTAGTTTACATTGAAAGTATTGCCTTCTAGTCCGTTCTGCCACGGGTGATTTAATCTATGTTTCTACAGCATCTATCGCGCTTGTTCGCTTTCAGACAGCCGCCCTTCATCCTTTATTTACTAGTGGGGCTCTACATTGGCATGATCGGTTACGCCGTGCACTTTTTCTCTGTGATGTGCGAACAGCAAAGAGAAGCGGATCAAATGGAAGTATCGCAAGTCTCGCCTCATATAAGCGACCAATTCGTCAAATTAGTTTATGAGGCGGACCCATTTAAATCAGACAATTGGCTCGACACTGTTCATTCGATGATGACCCGAAAAGCGCAAGCCAAATTCGACCAGATATTTCTATCTTCTGGTGCCGATATATATCAAAACGGAAAAGTATCACTCGTGCCCTATGATGTTTCAATTGTCCCCAACATTTCAAACTGTCCTATTCAGGAAATGATACGCTTAGACAGACGCGGTACTTTGATTTCGCGTCGATTGTTATTGATAGAAGTGTCCAAAAACAACATGCCATGCAAAGAATTCGTCCTAAATCTAAAAATCAGAAAGAAACACGGCAAGGTTCTGATTGCAGACATAAATGTTTCTAATGCTCAAGACGGAACTACTTATGAGCAATTCTTGAGCGATGCAAAAATGGTCGAAAACTTAAGTCAATTCAACAATAATCTTGCTGCGACTCTGTTTTACGCTCCAAATTACAAATCCGGTGCGCCAAGGCTCTCATCAGATGTAGATTGCGCCACGATGGCTTTATCGTTAAACCCAAGATTTGCTCTTGCTCGCCTACAACGAGTTAAATTCTATATTTATGATGCCAAATTCGACCTGGCGGAGAAAGACTTGCTTGAAGCTCGTAAGTGTAGTTCGGGACCCGAGTGTGAGCGCTTGCTTAAAGACTATGCACAGTCGTTGCAAATTCTAAGAAAAGGCCAACTGGCCGCAAAAAATTCAGCACCATATTCGGTGACAAGACCTTAAGCTGTAGTCTGCGGAGTTTTCCTGTCCAAGTGCTTTTGTAGAATAATAGCTGCAGCTTGCATGTCCACAAGCCCTTTTTCTTTGCCGGTGTTGACACCTTGAAGTACAAGAGAGCGAATAGCTGAGACTGTGCTCAAGCGCTCATCTTCATAAACAATAGGAAGACCAGAAGCGCGAGCTAGTTTACTTGCAAAGGAGCGAACCTTCTCAGCTTGTTCGCCAGATGTACCGTCCATGTTGTATGGCAAACCAACGACAATTTCGATAGCGCCATGGCGCTCGGCAATTTCTTTTACTTTGCGCACGTCATCTTTGATTCTGACGCGCTCGATTGTCTCTAGCCCAGCGGCTGTGTAACCAAGCGGATCTGAGATGGCTACTCCTATACGCTTATCGCCAATGTCAAGTCCTATGATTCTCGGTTTAGTATTACTCATGCCACTAATTTTACAATTATTGGCAGCGTTTGTTCTGGCCCTTTTTGGGGGAAGATCTAATTGATGTTTAAATGGCCAGGAGAAGTAGAAAAAGTTCAGCGTCTGGATGCCAGACCTGATCTTGCCACGCTCAAACGCATTATGGCGCAAAGTGCGCAGAAACAAGCGGTGAAAACCACTTTTGGCTGGCAAGAAAACACTCTACAACGTGAGTACCAGATTTCAGTCAAATATATGGCTAAAACTTACTCTTTTGAGTGGACTCTCCAATTTGTTAAAAATGGTGAAAAGGTCAAAGTTTGGACCGAAGTTAGCGATAGCGCCAAAACCATTGTCGAACGCATAAGTCAAAGCGTTAATAATCCTGGCGAAGACCAAAAATCTTCTACTGGTGGGCAAAGACCCCAACCCTTTGAAATGACCCAAGCGCGCATGAGTGTAGCGCGCAAGATTTTAGAAAAAACCTATGACAGTGTACCTTCAGACGAATTGGAGCAGTTGACTGTAAAAAAGGCTGCCCTTAACGGTAATCTGAAAGTCCTAAACATAACCAATTTGCTTCAGTCTATTTCACTTGGGCGCATGTCTGGCAAACTTTCAATCACCCGTCCTGGAGAATCCTTTCAAATATTTTTTAACGACGGAAAACCTGTTCATGCCGAAGGCAACAAGGGGCAGGGTGAAGAATGTTTTCTCAAAATAATTAGTTGGAAAACAGGCGACTTTACTTTTGAAGAAGAGGTTTCAACCAAAGAATCCACTATTAATCGCAGTCTTGAACTGTTGATTTTAGAAGGGGTCTTGTTGATGGACTTCAACGACTTTCTTATAGGTTCTGGCTATTGTCCAGAGGCAGTGCTTCAAAAATCGGACGCAAATTTGAGCGAGGCTCAGTTTGAAGAAATAGTGACAAAGGGCGAACCGGTTGATTTGCGTCTGCTCAAAACAATCTATCTGCAAGTCGACGGAAAAAAAACCGTCGATGATTTATGCACAATCATTAGAATGCCGGACAGTTTGCGCATTCATGCTTTCACTAATCTTTTAAAAACAAAAGTATTAAAAGTAAGTTCGAGCAAACCAGTCGAGAAAAAGAGCCAGATAACTGCCAAAGTCTTCGATACATCTGCCATTTCGGCTATAAACAACCAGCTTACAAATCAGATATCTGGACTCTATACCTATCAGGCCTTTTTGTTTTTGACCGATTATGCCATTAAGTTTTCGCCCGACCGCAATCTGGCATTGCTTTTGTGTAAATTGCAAAACTCGCCCTATCAAGAAAAAACAAACCCAGGCAATACAAGCCGCATTAACATCGCCAATCAGTATCGCGATCTTGTCAAAACTATCGAGTCTGTCCAGGAGTTCAATGGCGTTGTTTTTCAGTACGACTCAGGCGACATCGTGGTCAGTATTTCTGGACTCAATAGCTTTGCTGCAGCCACCATGGCTGAGCGCGTACTTCGTGCCACACAGGCAAATCCAGCTCCTGGTAAATTGCTTGTCAAATCAATGGGTGTGGCGTGCTTTCCGCATGATGGCGCAAACTTAGGTCTTTTGCTTGGCGCATTGGAAGCCGCGACAGAACGGTCGCAAAAGAATGGTGACAACCCAATCTTTTTAGCCAAAGATCTCTAATTTGAATTTTTAGCTGGTACTAAATCTGGTGCAAATATTTAGTTTTGAATTCAAGCTTTACCCACTGGCAGCTTCGATTCTTTACCAAAGACACCTGCAAGTGGAGCCGGGGGTGCAACGTCATGACGCATAGCTTCTTCCACTTCTTCGGCAGTGATTGCCCAGACGTATAAGCAAGTGTAAAAAGCGGCGCGTATATATATGGATAGGGCGGTGGTGAAAATGAGCAGGACCATCCAGGCCGCTCCAGCAGCAATAACAGGTGGTGCGGTCATTGGCATTTGGAAGTAATAGAATGCTCCAAAACCGCCGACTCCAATGGCATAGACCAGAGCGCTAAAACCACGGCATATGACGTCGACTCCAACCTCGCCCACACCGATTGTGAGCAAATTGCCTTGTGCCATTTTGTCGGCTCGTTTCATGGCGCCCCAGAATGAAGTGCCCTCAATCACAATGGCTGGAAGAATCAAGTGTTGAGCCAAAGTCCAGAAAATCTCTATGATACCGGCAAGAAAACTAAAACCAAATCCAAATACTCCACCTGAGCCTTGTTTGTGGCGCAACCAGCCAGCGATTCGTTTGGCTGCCAGAGTGACAAGTCCCAGCATAATAATGGCTGGAAGGCTGGTTAGCACTGCAAGCGCTGCGGTGGAAAAACGTCCGGTACCCCTGCCTTCAGTCAAATGACTATAAACAAGTGCAGTGGTGATACCCTCTAAAACTCTATTGGTTAGCCACCAGACGCATAAAATGCCTGTGACTGCCATCACTGCATCGTTTGAAACAGCCCCGCTAAGTCCAGTCATTCCAGATGGATCCATTGGTCCATTCAGTCCCAGAAATCCAATTTTCTCGTGCAGATTGCCGCCAGGAGCAAAAATTTTGCCGCCTTGAGTGGCGAACTGATTAGCCTCGGAAGACTGACCTCCAAATCCGGTCTTGGCTTGCAAGAACATCAAAATGGCGAAGAAGAAGTTGCTCACGACAGTGAGAACGGACGGTACCAATAAGCGCTTATCGTGCCAGCCCATTTTGACGCTGGCCCAAATTAGCCTAAAACCTCGTCCAATTGATTCAAACATAGCTAGATTTTCCTCGGCAAAGCCTTTTGCGGAATTCTCTGGGGTATTTTAGTAAGTGGGCTTTTGCCCGGTTTGGCAAAACTTGAAAAACAATTTGCCGCCATTATTGTATCTAGTTGCCAAGAGAATGTAAAGCGTAATTAATATAAGGGCCTTATTCTTATTTTTACCCGTCTACGTTTTTTGCGCTTGCAAGTCGTCTTTTTCGTAAAGATTGTCCAGCAAGTCTTTGTGTTTTTCGATAACTACTTTGCGCTTCACTTTCATGGTTGGCGTCAGTTCGTTATTCTCGACTGAGAATTCTTCTTTTAAAATGCAATAGTGCTTGATTCGCTCGAAACTGGCAAGCTTGCCGTTTTTAGCCTGAACAGTTTTGTCAATTTCGGCTTTGATTTTTTCCAGTTCTATAGCTTCTTCGATATTAGTAAAGCGAATTCCATTCTTATCACAGAAACTCTTTACGCCTTCTTGATTGAGCGAAATAAGAGCTGTTATAAACTTGCGTCTGTCACCGTATACGACGACATGAGAAATCAATGGATCTCCCTTGAAAAGATTTTCTATAAGTTGCGGAGCCACATGCTTTCCGCCAGAAGTGATAATGATATCTTTTTTGCGGTCTGTGATTCTGATATAACCCTGATCGTCAATTTCGGCTATATCACCGGTTTTGAAGAAACCATCCAAATCAAATGCTTCTTTAGTAGCTTCATCGTTTTTATAGTAACCGGCAAAAACATTTGCCCCTCTAACGAGCAGCTCATTATCTTTGCCTAGTTTGACTTCGCAACTGGGAAGCGCTTTGCCAACGGTATGAAATTTATTGTCTTCAAGAGTGTTGCAGGCAAGCGGTGCACAGGTTTCAGTCAGTCCATAACCTTCGATGATTTGCATGCCGATTGCTTCAAAGAAAATATGCACTTCATTTGCAAGTGGCGCTGCACCAGAAGTCATCATGCGCAGTTTGCCCCCAAAGCGCTCTCTTATTTTTGAGAAAACTAACTTGTCTGCGATTCTAAGTTCGGTTTTGTAAATACGGTCTAAAATATCTGGAGCGACTTTTCCTTTCAATTTTTGTCTGGTGGCACGCATTCCAATACCAATTGCCCAGCGAGTAAAAGTCTGTTGGGCTGCTGGTAGATGTCGAATTTGAGATTGTACGCGCTGATAAGCTTTTTCATAAAAGCGAGGCACCGCATTTAAAACCGTCGGTCTCACTTCGGCTAAATTGACCGGCACGGTCTCCATTGACTCGGCATAGGCAAGAGGAATGCCTTGAAAAATAGAGAGAAACTGTCCGCCTACACGCTCGTATACGTGCGAAAAGGGTAAAAATGAAAAGGCTATGTCGTTGTCATTGAATTTACAAAGATCGCACAGGTCCTTGAGCACGGCATAAATATTGCGATGCAAAAGCATGGCACCTTTAGGCACACCGGTGGTGCCGGATGTGTAAACGATACTTGCCAGGTCGTTTTCACTGACCGCCTCACGGCGCTTCAAAAGCGCTTCGTCATCGATTTTACCTTTGCCTAAATTGGGAAAATCGAAAGCATTATAAATAAGAATCTCATTTGGTTTTTCAAGACAATCGCCTTCGAACATGGCTATGAACTTTAGCGATTTGTGCGGAATTTCGCACGATTCAAGTATTTTGGCTAGTTGTTTTTCATTCTCTACAAAGATGCCAGTCAAGTCAGAGTGGTCGATTTGAAAGGAAGCTTCCTCTGAATTGAGAGTAGGATAAATCGGAACAGTAACTGCGCCACAAGACAAGATTGCTAAATCAGCCCAGGTCCATTCAGGTCTATTCTGGCTCATGATGCCGATTTTGTGTTGGGACTCGACGCCACATGCCATCAGTGCACGCTGGAATTGAGCTGTTTTTTCTGCATGAGTTTTCCAGTTCATGTTCTGGTACGAACCATCTTGTTTGAACATGATTGCAGTTCGCTCAGGCGTTTGCTCTGCACGTCTCCAAAAGATTTCGACAAGAGTCGATTCGGCTTTTTTGGTCACGAATTCACTTGCTCCTTTTTTATCACGCACTCATTCAGCCAGCGAAGATATTTTTCGCAGCCGCGCTCAATGGGAACGCTCACAATTTCAGGCACATCATAAGGATGCTCTTCGTGTATTTTAGATTCGAGTTCAGCCCATACTTCAGACGTAGTTTTGATTATGAGCAGAGCTTCGCTGTCTTTCTCCACCCCATCTTTCCAACGATAAATAGATTTAACGCCTGATATCACATTGACACATGCAGCCAGTCTTGAATTGACAAGCGTTTCGGCAAGAGTGTCTGCCGTTCCATCTTGAGGGCAGGTCACCAAAACCACAATTTCGCTCATCTTTATTTTTGACCCCACAACAGATCTTCGCCCACCAAACGCGCAAAGGCGCTAAGCGTGTCAGCCATTTTCGAAAACAATTCAGGTTGCAAACGTGGCATTCGATAGCGCTTGCTCAGCCTGAGCACCACAGTTGGTGTTTGCAATTCGTCGCTTAAAAATGTTGCAAGTGGTCTTACCGGAAGATCCATTTCAATCTCTTGAGCGGGCTCGAATGCAGCCAATTTATTTTTGAGCATATGATAGTAACTGTTGCAAACACTGCTTTGAGTGCCATGATAAGCCATTTGAATTCCAGCCGCTTCGCGATTATTCGAGCCCAGAACAATCATCACCATTGCAATTTTTCCAGTTTTGACAATATCGGTAATTGCTCTTCTAAAGGGCGTCTCCAGATACCAACAAGGATCTGCTACGGCACAAAAATTGGAAATCATGGCATGACAATCAGAGGATTTGTTTATGACCGAGCTCATAGACCCGGTGAACGAATCTGGCTCCATGAACTCGCCTTCGTGCCAATATGCAGTGGCATGAGGAGAAAGGATAAGTACTGGAAATTCTCCGCCCATAAATTTGTAGTCTGGCTCGCCATGCGGAGGTAGCTGCTCATAACGCTCAGATAATTGCGCCTCGTATTGAATTGCCCAATTTGCAGGAGCGGTGCGCGGCTGCTCCTCGGCAATATATTCAATGGCTTTATCTATATCGTTAAATCTTGCTTGCGAATGCGAAAGCACCCATGGACTAAATGGTGAGGGACCAACCACAGTAACCATCTTTCCACGACGATGAGCATAAAAAATTTCCATCGCAACGCCGACGTTTGATTCTTCAAGATTAGCCAGAAGTGCATCACTCTGGTCTATCAGGTCGAGCGCACGCCTGACGCGAATGTCGTTTGTCTCGCCAACTCCCATCTGGCGACTATCTCTACCAGCAGATGGACTCATATAAGAAAGACTGAGCGGATTTACAACCTTGAAGCCGTAGCTTTCAAGACGGCTAAAAGCAAACGAACGCCAATCTAAACCTAGTCCTTGACCATGAACTCGAAGATCGTTTTTCCAGTCACGACCAAGCGCAATTCCATCTTTGTCGTTTATGGTGTCGCCTGTAAGATAAACTGAAGCTAGCATCGCTTTTAATCTCTCGTGTACTCTATTTTAGGTAGCATGAGGCTCCAACTATTATTCCACTATATACCACGCCAAGCAAAATCAAAATCCATATCAATCGGCTATCCTAGGGCATTATGCCTATATATCAAAGGTCAAAAATGCACCGCATAAAACATATCGCATCCCTATTTTTTCTAGTAGCAGTCACTATTTTGCCCATTTTGGCAAGTATCTGCGGCTGCTCCAATCAAAGCGAGCAAAGCGCTCAAGCTGAACAGGGGACATATTCTCTGGGTTCGCCCCAAACGAGCGCCGACCAAGAAGTGCTCGACGCTCAAAGCAAAGGCATGAGCAAAGTACATGTCACGTTCTCGGCTGTGGTCTACAAAATTTTGCCCGATGACACCAAGGGCATTCCCCATCAGCGATTTCTTTTACGCTTATCCAATAACACCACAGTACTTGTTGCCCACAATACCAATCTGGGTCCTTACCTGACTATTCAACCAGGCGATATGGTCGATGTGTCAGGCGAATACATATGGAATAAGAAGGGTGGGCTTATTCATTACACCCATCCATCTACAAATGGGTTTACCCAAGGTGGGTGGATCAAGGTTAGAGTGCCTGATTTAGCCGGTTCCAAGAACTAAAAGTGATTAAAAGTCATCGATCTAGACCAGCGTGCTACTACTTACGTATCGCTTGACAAGCCTATCGAGCACCAGTTGAAAAGTAGATCTTTCTTCCTGAGAAATACTTTAGAAATACGGCAAACGCCCGTCTCTGCATGGTTTTACTGTTGCAATGATAATTAAGAGTTTCCTATTTTTTCTTTCAATTACTCAACTGCGCACTTATACTCAATTCAGGTTACGGACAGATTGCGAACCACACATAGATAAGGTTTAAAAACCCATGCATTTTGTATCCACAATTTTAGCCCTGTCGACCGCGCTTACAAGCGCCCTCGCCCCAATAGGCGACGTCAAGACAGAGTCACAAGTACTTTTGTCATCGGCACTACCGACTAACGTAGTCAAACCGAGTAATGTCGACAATAGCCAAGTTTTGAACGATTTCGACAAAGCTTGCGAACTAAGAGAAAAGCGTAAAAAATACCAACCAAGTCGCGATAGCCAAGTTGTTGACACACAAAAGCAAGACAAAATTTTGATTTTAGGCGGCCCCGAAGCTTTCCCGATGTAGTTTGTGTCTGACGCAAAAACATCCAGATCCCGCATCTCAGATTTAAAATGGCACAGAATCCGCAAATTCGAATCTCTGGTCTTTTTATTTATGTTTTTTGCTGTCCCGCTCTTCGCCTTAAGAGTGGTCGAATATACTCAAGTGCAATTACTTGTAGCTGCAGCGGCACATGATTTAGTAAATGATTTGCATCGATGCAAAAACTTGTCATCGCAATTAAAACAAGTAGTAACAGTTCAAGCGACCGAGCGTACTCCTAGTTTGCTTGCAGGAAAACCACTAGCCATCTTAATTCCCAACGGTTTTAAATATGTCATAAAAGTAGCCGGTCAAATCAAAGAAGAAATGACTCTGGCAGAAGGTATGAGCCTTGCTGGCCTTGTCACCTTTATGCCACCAGATGGTATACCAGAAAAACCTTCGTCATTTATTTTGTCTAGCGACTACAAAACGACAACTATAGAAATAGACGCACAAGGCGACATTTCTGTCCCTTAGAATTGCAAGTCATTCAAACTAATACTTCATTACCGAACAGTCAACATCATCTGACCAGGCATGAAGACCGCCTGTCAGGTTCATTATTCGAGTGAATCCAGCCTCACGCAAGATGGCGCTGCACTCTAGACTTCGTTTACCAGTGCGGCAAAAGACCACAATATCAGTATCGTTTTTAAATGGCTCAATTTCAGACAAGCGCTCTTGAAGCTCACCTTTAGGTATATGAATGGGCTTAATAACTTCGTCCAAAGTGGCAATTCTCAATTCATGCATGTCACGCACATCGAGCAAGACAATCTTGTCACCCGCATCGAGCCTTTCTTTCAATTGAGTTGGACTAATTTCCATGTTTGTATTCTAAACGAAAACGTCAGACTCTGATTAACAGGGACTGACGTTTTTCATACTTTTATTTATCGCTGTTCTTATTTCTTGAACATTTTTTTGGTTTTTTCGCCCATGGCTTTCATGCCTTGACCCATCTTTTTGAAGGGCCAAACAATGGCGTTGCCCACTTTTTTAGCTCCAGCTTTGACTTTATTGTCTTCTGCTGAAGCGGAATTGGCGCAAGCGAAACTTACTAAACCGGCAACTAAAAGTACTGAGAGTACGCGCTTCATTGGATTTTTCCTCACATCTTGCTCATCGTATCAATGCTTTTATAACACAGATCTTCACTACTGGCGTAAATAATAGGTGCGCAATATATGTGGTGTAAATATTAGGAATGCTTTAGGCGACCTAATTGCTCTTTGCTGGCTTTCAAAATTTCATTTCTTTGAGGAGAGTCCGGCGCTTGAACCGCCATCTCCACAGCTTTCTTGAAGCATTCTTTGGCTCGTCTAAAGTCTCTTGCGCCCATATGAATGCTTGCGTTGTTTACGTAAACACCAGCCATCTGAAGTTTCAATTGTCCAAGCCACTCAGTAGTTTGAGACTTTGCAAACTTGCGCATAATGCTCTTATTTTTTTTGGGGTCGGTGTAATCTTCAAGCATGTAGTTGAAAGAAGCGAGTGCCCTGTCATTCCAGACCAATGTTTGTTTGATATTTCCGTCTACTTGATTGACAGTCCCTGCGTATGCGCATAGGGGACCCATATTCATTGCTTGTTTGACATTTTCTCCATTTCGTCGCCATTCATCTTCAGCCACAGCAAGCGACTCTTGGTATTGTCCGCGTTGCAATAGACTCTGACACAAAGCAAGAGATGCCCAACCAGTACCGTTTGGCATAAACTTATCGAGTTTGATTGCTATGCGTGAGGTTTCTTCAGACCGCATCCATGCGCCCATACGCGAGCACAACATCACTGTGCCAAAAAATCCCAGCCAAACCAGTGTGCGTGCGGTATAAACGGCAGCGACCCAAAATCCAGTCATCAAAATACAAACCATCCATTCAATTGGCTTGGCTTGAAGTCCCTGCACAATTTGGCTTATGCAGTAGTAAGAACCACCAACGAAAGTCACTAATGCCAAAGTAAGAGCAGTGATGTAAAGCGCCAGCCCAAGCTTGTCGTATTGCTGGTTGCTTGGAGAATTATCGACCGGCAGTTCTTGCGACTGACCGATTTTAGTTCCTTTTTTTGCCATTTTTCTTACATTTGCCGTTTCGTAGCTTTTAGCCTTCATAATATTCACCGGGTTCTGGCGTGACCAAGACATCAAGAGATGTCAGGTACAAATTTAGCACCGACCTGTGGCGTTTGTATTAATAAATGGATAACTGTGAATACTTATTGTCTTCAACATTTTTTAGACGAAACCAAGCTTAAACGCTTTGAAAGTTTGCACCAGTTCTGGCGAGAGCTTGATAGTAGATATCCGCCTCAAAAGGTAAAAGAACTTGAGCGCGCATATGCAAAACTCGAAGACAATGATGAAGCGGGATTCTACGAGACTATTTTTTCTGAGTACGAAATCGCTCTCACTTTTTCGGGTCTTAGAATAAGCCTTTATCAAGCTGCAATTGACTGGATTCTAGAATGTCTATGTGACACCACTCCTAAAAAAATTCTAGATGCTGGATGCGGCAATGGATTACTTTCATGCTTTCTGGCAAAAAAGTTCCCTGAAGCAACTATTGTTGGCATAGATATAAGTACTGCGGGAATTGAGCAAGCACAAAAACTGGCATTGAATCTATCTTTGACAAACATAAAATTCGAAGTAGGCGATATCAAAGATTTTTCTTTTGATACCACAGACAATTTCGATTTGATATTGAGCGTTGCAGCGTTGGAAGTTACCTCGCCCTTTTTGATTAAGCAATTGCATAATCTATGCAAACATCTTTCAGACAACGGATTAATGCTCAATTTCGAAAAGCTTTCAAACCCCCAGACTCAAAAGTATTTTATGCAAGCCTTAAGTGAATCAGGTCTTTGCGCCGATCTAAATAAGTCTAAATGGCTCGCATATGAAAATGCTGATGGGGATGAAATAAGCTTGCCTGCTTTTGCATCGAGTAAAAAATCTGGCAAGGAGCCCGTTTGCAAAGACTTGGTACATTCTTTTCTGTTAGCAGAAACAAATCTTTTGTCGAGCCTGGACCTTTCATTTAAACAAGAAGCATTGTCCGAATTGCTATTTAGTCAACTCAATCCAAAAGAGTTGATTCGCGGATACAAAGCAGATTTCCACGACGGCAGCGGCACTTACTGGTTCGAACAGTGGCAATCGGGTCCTTTTGCTTTATTGTACGAACATACAGATCAGGGCTACAGAAACCTGCGCATTCTGCCTTTGTATCTTGCAGAAACGTTCGACCAAATATTTGAAGAATGGCTTGAACAAACGGCTAAATATGCCGATCTGGAGCAAACAAAGTAATTAAAATGACAATATAATCAACCAAAGACCCGGATGAGCAAATAGATTCATTTGGGGAATATTGCTCAATAAGATGGAAGAAGATTTAAACAATCTAGAAAGTATCCAATCGCCCAAATCAACCGATAGGGTTTCTAAAAAGGAAACCATAGTCTCTATTGATCAAAACAAATATCATTCGGAAGCAATTTCATCTAATCCCGATCAGTTTCCTTCTGTAGCCAATCTGCGCATTCCAAACCCCGACAAGATAGAACCTTTTCAAATAATCGATAACGACGGTGAAACTCTTGCCGCTAGTCGTAAAGTCGAACAAGCTGGCTCTAAGACTTTCCACGATGGGCTCAAAGCACTTGGTCCAGAGGCCAGCGA
>CAZSHS010000021.1:54822-58428 GCA_964606665.1 uncultured Candidatus Obscuribacterales bacterium
ATATCAAATTGAGTATATGGAGCGCAAAGCCGGAAGTAATGCTTGCACTATCTTGATTAAAACCGGCATAGCTGAAAACCAAGAGATTAGCTGGAATGAAGCTGTTCAAGCCATTACTCAGCTACCGCTTAATTTACAGCTTTCAATCATTGGCAATGGTTTGCTATCTGGAGCGAATCAATTTTCTAATGAGCAGCATGAAAGATCTGCTGGCAGCATAATAGGAACGGTTCAGGGAGTAGGAAGCGTTGCGTATAATCTTGCTCAAATCGCAGACTTTTCTGCTTACTGCATTCTTGGCGATGCACGCGCTTTGGAGATGGGAGATAAGCTTGGTGAAGCAATAGGCAAGACGATTGTAAGCGGTATAAGAATATATGAAGCGGCAGACAAATACCTATTTGACATAGGATTCAATGGCGATTATTCCAAACCATTTAGCGATGTCATCTGTGTTGGTATAGCACTAGATAAACAATGGTGCCAATTACCGCCAAGAGAACAAGAAAGATTTAAATCAGAGCTGATAGCGCAAATGGTGGCAGATGGCTTTGTCGGCTATGCAGGCGCTCAGTCGATTGTCAATGCCAGAACCTATTTAGAAGTTCTAGACACGATTGCGCTTAGAGCGGCTGAGCAGTCAGGACAACGGATTGGCAATCTTAAAAAAACTATCGATACCATCAAAAATCAAATTACATCTCTTCTGGCGCCTCAACTTGAACTTGCCGGTGGCGGCAAAATTAAAATGCGCGACTTTCAGCATATCAAAGAAGACCTCGCACTAAAAATGGAAGGACCACCAGCGAGCAAGGCATTTCGAGGTGATGACAATTTCAGATCCAAAGTTGACGAGATCGGCAGACCTAAAACTCACCTTAACGAAGACGGAGACTTAGTTCCAGCCGACTTAGTCGGAATTTTCAAAGGCAAACCTGTAGATGTCTTAGATCATGTATGTCCGTACTACGCTAATAACGCTAAAACCTTCAGCCCTTTTATCAGTCTTTCCTTAAGAGAAAATGTAGCAATACGATTTGGCAATGAACGAATAATCGTTAACATTGAGGCATTAAGAAAAGCAGTTAGTAAAGGAGAAGTAATAGGTACAGATATTATCGAACATGCCGAACTACTGGAACTTGTCAAACAATCTAGAAAATCAAAGGAACAAAAGACGCTTGCAATTTCAACAATCATTGCAGAACGCGAGATGTTAGTTAGAGGAGCCATTCCAGCGCGCTTTTTGGAGATCGGCAAATGAAGAAAATGATGAAACTCTTTCACAATTCCGAACTAATCGGAAATATCGAGTTTTTAGGTTTAAATTATCCGGATATGCTGGGAAAAATCACTTTGACACCTGAAGGAGAGAAATTCAAAGAATTCTTTGCCTTCTTTTGCGATGAAGAAAGGGAAGACAACCAAGAACCGCCTTTTCCAGCTTCGTTGATTATTGAAGGTTGGGAAGTTGAAGATCACGAAGGTATTTTACGAAAAATAAACGGTAAACCTGCAATTTTAGATAACTTTACGACCATCTATTGGAGATGGGCTTAGTTGTCAAAAATTTAGCTCAAAATCGCAAGCTACTCGATTTAATAACATCTCAACAATCGAGTAGAGATAAAAAATCAAACTAAGTAGTCCTCTAAAACAACCCTGGAATAAATCGCCACTTCACTTTTTTACAGTATTCTTGGTAATGCTCTTCGCGCATCAAATGCTTTTCTTCAGTTAGTGCACGCCAGACATAGAAAGCATTTAGAACAATTAGAATAAAAACTGGTCCAATACAATTAGCACCACTTGCGACAAACCAGGGCATCATGGCAAACCACCAGAAAATGTTTTTGGCGATATAGGCTGGATGGCGAACTATTTTGTATGGTCCGCTTGTGATAATGCCCCGATTGGTCAAGTTTGAGAACCTGAGCCCAAACATGACTGTGGCGAGACTGTAAATCGACATTAATACAAGACAAATAACTGAAACTATATTTAGTATCAACGGGTGCGAAATATAATGAGTAATTTCAAGTTGTTCGTAACAAACATGATTTAAAAGCATCGTTTCGAAAATTATATTAAAAGGTGGATAGCAAGCAAGAGCAGCTATCCATCCACTTGGATGAGGATCTGCTGAAGTGAACTGAGTATCTAGTAGACGACAAGACGAAATGTACCCAAGCATTGCAATTGTAATATCTACAAGAATAGTAAATTCAAGCAGTGGCATAAAAATTTCTCTGCCTAAAAGACCTGCTGGTATTCCATTTAAGTTTGAGCCCAGAGATTGAATCAGAGAAAGGGTTTTCATCTGCCAGAGTCCCCAGTATGTGCTGCAACTGGCAGTCATAAATGGAATAAAATACGATTTGATAATTATGCCACGCAACAAATTGAGCATATGCTCTTTTTTCATTTCATCAGTTTCGCCAGAAACTCCAGCGAATTTTGGCATAATAATCTGACTCAGAAGCAAGATTTCATCAGTTGGTCTACTAGATTCACCAGACTCTACAGGTTTTGAAAATTTTTCCACTAGAACAAAATAGGGAAATGAACCTAAAATTATTAGGGGCAAAAACAGAATATAAAATGGCAAAAAAGCAGGAAACAATAGTGTCATTGGCACTACCACAAAAGCAGAGACGACAAAGCAAATAATTAGTGCAACAAGGCGAGAAAAAACACGCTGCCATGCCGCTTTGTCCAGCGAACGCCCACTTCTAAAGTCAAAGTTTCTTTGATGTATTTTAAAGACAAATATTTCAATCGCTACCATGGCAATAAAAATAATTAGCCAACAAAGAGGCTTATGCAACGGCCATAATTCTTTGTGTTCGATACCAGGAATTTTTAACAGACAAAACGTGATACCAATCGTACATATTGCAATGGCAAGCAAACCCACATATCCTGTGAGCGGACTTTGAGTTTGTCCCAGGCTCAAGGGTGTGTTCGACTTTATTTCTTGCGACATTTATTTGGACAATACTGGTAAATACGCTTTATATCGTTCTCGCGCCAGACACAAAAGAGCTTTATCCAGATCAGTGCCATACATGTTAATCAAATTGACCATCGACTGAGCGCAATTAATCAAGCTCTTGGGCGAGCCATATAATTCTATAAGCACTTTTCTCAGATACTCATCTCTTAGATAAACATCCATAATAATTTCTTTGACAGAATCAGCAGGAGTATCTGGACCAAGATCCAAGTTGATGATCGTGCCTAGATCGCTGAGCTTTGAAAGCATCAGACGAGTTAGCTTCCTTACTTTAGCTTCAGTCAAGAAGCCGCATGCAAGCAAAAATTGATAAAGCGAAATACGGTCTTCTGCCCGTATTTGAGCATGCTCTTTATTTTTGACAAACTGTACAGCATCGTTTTCAGTGACATAGCCAAACTCAAGCATCAAAGCAAGTCCTGACACAGCAGAGACTAGATTGTAGTCTAACCAATTAAAACTGTTTATTACTGTATCTATGTTCAATTCGTTCTTCTTAGCAAAATTGGTGGCAGTTTTTGCTTCGCGCGAATCGAGAATTTTGCCCATAACCAGCATTGATCGTGTTTGTGTTAGAAATGTAGATATAT
>CAZSHS010000021.1:58438-61805 GCA_964606665.1 uncultured Candidatus Obscuribacterales bacterium
AGCAAATCGAGAAAACTTATTTGACAGCCCAACTCAATGCGCTGAGAAATAAACTGAAGCGGCATGCGCTTTAATTTTTCAATTGCTTCAACATGTGTAATTTCATTATTCTGCAATTCATATTGAAGCTTCGCTACAGCATCTATAAGACCTTGAGGCACACCTAAATCTATGGCGAGAATTTTGCCTATAGGCAGTCCACAAAGTTTTTGCAAATCAAGGGCTGTTTCAAGTTCACCTGCATCAATCAGCTCGCCCGATACAAGAAGCTCGCCCATGCGAATATTTTGCTTATCTAAAATCTCATCACAACCCATATGAGCAAGAGCATCGCGCACAGATGAGCCTTGCTTTCGAGCCAGAGCAAAGGCTTCACGCGCTTGCTCCAAATCGATTTTCCCTTTGCGCAGCATACCGTGCAGTTCGAGCAATTTAGGCAACTCATCATTTGCCACAAGTCCATGCGCCACAAGACATTTGCCAATTGGCAGCTTATGACTCTCAACAAGACGAAGAGCCATTTCAAGCTTTTTAGGCGAGACGATATCCAGGGCGCTTAGAAAATCTCCTATGCGCATGTCTTTATTTATATTGGCGTCAAGTTCGCTCATACAATTTATATCTACCCGGTTTTAAGTCTGGGCAATTACTTCTCTAAATGCCTCATGCAGACGCTTGGTTATCGGTCCGGGACACCCTTGCCCGATTTTTGTGTCATCCACCTGGATTATGCCAATAATTTCCTCAGGCGTACCTGAAAGAAAGAATTCGTCTAGCTCAAGCACTTCTTCTTTAGTCAAACGTTTTTCGGCAATCGCAATATTCTTTATTTTGGCAAGCTCGATAATTTGCTTCTTTGTGATTCCTGGCAAAATATTTTTGGATGCAGGAGTCAAAAGCAGTTTTCCGTCTTTAATTCCAAACAAAGATGTGTGACTACCTTCACTTATGTAATTGTCTTTGCCATAAAAGACTACTTCCATGCAATCTTGTTCGCGAGCAAAGCTTGCTGCGATGCAATTGGCAGCAAGACTAGTCGCCTTAATATCATTTCGCCCCCAGCGAATATCTGGATGAAAAACAGCTTTCACTCCCGTTTTGCGTTGCTCGCCAAACGGATCATCAAATGGAGTAAAGAACATAAAACAGTTTGGGGTGTACTTATCTGGATAATAATGTGTACGAGGAGCCACTCCACGCGTGACTTGCACATAGGCAAGAGCATTCTTTAGTTTGGACGCTTGAAGCGTTCTATTTAATTGCAGCTCAATATCATTAATATCGGCTCCAGCAATTTTGAGTGAAAAGAGACTTGTTTTGAGTCTTGCTAAATGGTCACTTAGATGCAAAAACTTGGAATCATAAACGCGAATTACTTCATAAACTGCATCGCCAAATAAAAAAGCGCGATCCAGTGCCGGCACTTTCACATCACCAACTGGCATTATTTGCCCATTGAAATTGGCCGTCAGATTAAAATAGTCCTGCAAATGTTTGTCCACTAGGGAGTCTTCGCTCTGGGCAATACAATTGGAGGTACGCTTTGCAATGCAGTAAGTTGGAGATCGCCAACCGAAGCTCGTTTTTCTTCTTTAGATATTTCGCTTGAAAGTTTAGCCACATTTGTTTTTTTAGGCTCGAAGATTACTACACCCTCATAGGGCCTCAAAATTGAAATATCAGCTTTAAGCACGCCTTTGTTGTTGCGCAGACGCTTAGCCACTCTTCTAATACAGGTTACGCATGTGGCACCTTTCAAATTAAAATCAAGACGCAGATACACAGCCTTTTCGATGTCACCTACTTTAGTTATAGGCTCGACTACTTCTTGTGATTCGACTGCATAAGCAAACTGTGTTGAAGTAGAAAAAACTAGCAACGAAATTAGAGCAAGTGCGCCTTTGTTCATCAATTGATTCCCAGAGCGTTTGTAATTTGTGACTGAAATACAACCAGAACGATTGCTATTACTATATTGAATCCAACAACCATAGCAAGCAAACCAGTGCCAACCATTAAATGCCAACAGACCATGGCATAACGTGGCTCCATC
Organism: uncultured Candidatus Obscuribacterales bacterium; assembly: GCA_964606665.1. Lineage (GTDB taxonomy): Bacteria > Cyanobacteriota > Vampirovibrionia > Obscuribacterales > Obscuribacteraceae > Aved-18. Next base: position 60,492 of record CAZSHS010000021.1, read on the forward strand.
GTGCGCAGAATTCCAAAGCGCGACATCACAAATCCAAGAATGGCCATTATAAGTAGTATGTCTGCAATCACATAACAAACTGCCGCCACCGAAGATAAATTGAACGCAGGCAAGACCGCAAAGACAAGTGCACCGACAAGAGAGAAAACAAGCAAGTTAGTGGTGGTGGTGTCTGATTGTCTAAAGGTGAGCGACTTGTCCGTGCTTATACGACTCAAATAATCAAATGTTTTGGCGCAACTTTCAAAGGCGTTTGCGCGAGGCTGTTGCTCGCCTTTTGGTTCTGAAACTTCTTCTTGCTTTTCTTCTGGGTTACTCACAATAGACCTCAGCTCATTCTTTGGTAAATAATGGAATTAAATATATTAGATGGATTAGATAGATTAGATAGTACATTCCACAGCACAAAGCAAATTCTATTGATACCAGTGTACTCAAAGCAAAGATTATCTTTTATATCAGCCAGTTTAATTGTGCTTTGGTCCGCAATTACAGCCCCAGCGCAAGTCCAAAAGTACTCTTGTGAAGTTGATCAAATTCGCCAAGAGTATCAGAGCAAGAACTTTGGCAAAGCCAACGAACTGGCAAAAAGACTTTTAAGACACCAGGAAGCAGTTGAAGGTAAGGACAGTCAATATTTAATAGAAACTTTGAATCTGGTTATAGCATCTGCGTGCGCAGGCAAGAAATGCGCTGATACAACACCTTGGTTGCAGCAATTGCTTGATCTTAGAAAGAAGCTTTTGGGTCCTGACCATCCTCACGTGGCGGTCACCCTTGCAATGTTAGGCGAGAATGCAGAAATGAAAGGTGAGCTTGCTAAAGCCAAGCAGTATTACAAGAAAGCTTTGGAAATTAGAATAAAGGTCGAACCGGCGCTTGTAGAACCAACAAGAAAGAATCTTGTGCGAATCGAGAACAAAATGAGGTCAAAAGTGACTAAAATGTGACCACCCAAAAGGCTGGGAAGGTTAATTTAGCTTGACCATTGAGATAAAACGGGTAAAATTAAAATTAATTTAGATACACTTACTATTGCGACAAATGCTCTATTTGCGCAGAGGCAATATATTAGATTTGTCGCTATTTGTTCAGGAACTTGAGGACTCAAGCCATGTACAGGAATTACAACCGTGATTTGCAACGCAAACGAGGAGCCGTTTTAGGACTCGTAGTCGTGAGCACACTGGTCTTAGCCATCTTGGGCGTCGGGCTCATCATGCTCATCATGCAACTGGGCGGCGGGCAAGAAATACAGCACGCCACAGATTCAGGAAACCTGAACGTGGCAAAACAAGTTCTTCGCCATCCTGG
>CAZSHS010000022.1:0-60665 GCA_964606665.1 uncultured Candidatus Obscuribacterales bacterium
ATATAAGAGAAGCGTATAGTGTATTCAGTTCTCTGCTGAAGCTGCATTCAAGCGAGATTCAATGGATTTCGGATTCTGTTTAGTCTGACTTTGTTTGGAGAATTGCTGATCTTGAATGAGATTGATGCATTGGAAGAAGTAGAGCGCCAAAGACGTTTGGCTGCCCACTGTCCAGATTGTGCAGGCTCGAATCTTGAATTAAGCGCCGCTAAACGTATAGAAAGCAAAAGGGAAATGGCAGGGGTTTGTTATTATCACGATCCCTTAGAAGCTAGTTCTGAGCAGTTATATTTGCAGTATTTCTCGACCGAACTTAATTCTGTCTACGGTGGCGTGAGTGGAAATTCCTTTGGAGCCACCAAGAAAGGAGACGCGCACCTGGGTATTAGAACTATGATTTCTAAGCTACTGTCATTGGAAAAACTTGAATTTAAAATCAATGAAAAATTTGATGGATTTGAAATTGAAGGTCCATGGGATTTTGAATCACAAGAGATTTATTATCAAGATGACTTCGGAGACGAGCGCAAGGAATAACTGAATTCTAGCTGAAGTCGATGTCATCTTTAAAATAGATATTTGCTGTATAAGCTAATAATGCGGAAGTATTTAATTGTATTGAGTTTAGCGATTTACCTCTGGTTACTACTTGCAAGTAATGAGTCGTGGGCTAAAACTGCCTCTAAGTCAAAAGCCGTAAGAATTAAATCTTACGTTGTAAACGAAGCCAAGCAATCTGAAGATAATTCGGTGTCCAAACCGTCCCCTGCAGAAATAGGTCGAATAGAAGGTCCCCGAGACATAAACCTTTTTCTAATTGAACCAACAGTTTTGGATGAGAGGCGCTACTCCGACGGTGGTAATCTTGTAAAACCCTGCTTTTATGACTGGGCGCATAGGCCTCAATAGGTTACCTGAATAAAATTCTAGAGAGAAATTTTTTCCAAGAGAATAGCGAAGCCCAATCAAGTTTACTTTTGGATCTCTTGTGTTTTTCAGCCACCCATTTATAGTAGGTTTTCCATACCGCAAGTTGCATCATTCCAGGATTTTGACATCCTGATTTATATGCGCCGCAAATTTGGCATCGCGCATTACACTCGGCACATAAATCGGTTGTTCTTGGTGTTGGATAACGCCATGAGCACCATTGGCAGTGACTGTAAAAGTCTTGCTTTTGACGTATGAACTTGCTATCTGCTTTTGGCTGATATTCGATTTTGACGCTGTCTGTCTCTATTCCATTAGCCAGACTTTGGAGTTCTTCGACTGTCAAAAATTTACTGTATGTGTTTCCAAATGCTTTTGCCTCGAAATTTTGCACCAAATTTAAGGCTAGCGCATGCGCTGATTCAAACGCTTTCTCATCACCCTGCCACCGGAAAGTCAGTGTTTTAGTTTGATGCGCAAGTTTTTCGCGCAATAAATCGTAGGATGAATCTAATTCGCTGACGTAAACCTCTAGGTAAGTGTCAAATCCGTTGAAAGAGATTGGTAAACAGCCACTCAACAAGTCAATCGCAACATTTTCTGAAGGCTTAATTTTGACAGGCGAACCCGTGGTTTCAAGACAATCAGACCATTCTTGCAGGGTTCTTGGCTGATCTACAATGAAAGTAGTTAGATAAAACGCCACCCTAAATTTTCCTTTTAACTCTTTGGTGCTTTCAAAAGCGCCCGACCATCATTTGTTCTGCGCGTGATTTGTCGCTCATCAAAGTATGTTAGCAACTCCATAGTGTACTTGCGCGATATGCCAAGCTTCTCGCGAAACTCGCTAGGGGAGATGTTCTTCTTGCTTTGCCAAATATCGAATAAAACGCCATGCGCTTTCACCACAGACTTGTGAGAAGAAACAAAAATATGGTTGATTAAGTCAACTAATTTTTCCTGTTCCATTTTGCGAAGTATTGGCAGGAGCTGTTTGGTCGGAATTGAAAGATCTTTTGACATAGTGTCAATCTCGATGCAAAATTCCTTTTCCAAATAAGCAGCGATTTTAGTAAAATTAGGATCGACAGCTTTGGTCTCAATTTTTTTTTCAGCTAAGACATATTTGTCTGCTTCGGCTTTAACTATAATCAAAGACTTTTCGAGGTCTTCTAAAATACGGTGAAAGAGAGCGCGTTCAAAAAGTGGTGCCAGCTTCACTCGCATTTCTTCTTGCCCCAAGCTGGACTTTGCTGAATCTAAAAGTCCAACAATTTTTTTCCTAAGATTTGCAACTGTCAATTCGGCGGTGATTAGTTCGCCAGATACAATGATTTTTTTTGCTTCTATGAGAGTATCTAACTCATGCGCGAAAATTGCAGTTGGAAGAATCGATTTGAGTTCGTGCCTCGTCATAAAGCCTGATGGAACATAGCTTAAATAGTCTGTCAGTGCTTGAGAATAATTATTTTCGATACACTTGGTGGCAAGTGTTTTAATGCGCTCACGAGTAAGCCATCGCGGGCGGTGCGTCAATATTATTTGTCCACCTGCAATTCCATTGTCTCCGTAACGAACAACAAATCGTTGACCAGGCATCGTCAGTACTGGTTCTTTTAAATGAATCTGAGCAATTGCTTTGTCGTCATCGAGTTTTTCGAGCCACCTGAAAGTTCCTACCGATTCTGCTGTGCCGTTATAAAAGAGCACTTGCTGCGCTTTGAGAGTCTTCTTGCTCTTCACAACTCCGCGCTTCAGCGAGCCTAAGTCGTTAACTTCTACAATCAAGTCTTTTACTGCTTTGATATTCTGAGATAGTGCTACATGGCCGCGACTTACCGATTCGTTTCCTTTCAAGACCAAATTCACAGCAAGTCTTTGACCCGGATATGCACTGCCATCGTCCTTAATAGATTTGCCACAAGATTCAAGTCCACGCACGCGCCCTTCGATGTCTCCTGGTTGCAAGAATAAGTTATCGCCAATTTTGACTTGACCACCAACGAGTGTGCCTGTGACGACCACGCCGTAACCCGGCTTAGAAAAGACCCTGTCGATGGGCAAATAGGTCGGCATCAAATTGCCTTTGGTGTCAAAACGTTTGTCTAAATGCGAACAGCTCAAAAGCATTGATAATATTTTGGATTTTAATTCGTCCATTCCACTTTTGGTTGTGTTCGATACAGATGCGTAATCGTATAGATTGATTTCATATTGCGTAAGTAGTTCTTTTACTTCGTCGAGTGCCAATTCGACTTCGTCCGCACCTACAAGGTCAGATTTAGTAAGAGCCAATACACAGTTTTTGATTCCAAGCAAAGACAAAATTTTCACATGTTGAATTGTCTGTGGCATCACGCCTTCGTCTGATGCCACCACCAGTAGTGCAGCGTCAATTCCGCCCACTCCGGCAAGCATGTTTTTAATAAATTTGCCGTGACCAGGCACATCTACAAATGCAATTGTGATTTTTGATTCAGGTCCTAAGGAAGTACTGCTTTCAAAGCGCAGATTTTTTTGCGAGGCAAGTTTTGGAATTTGATTTTTTAATGATGAGAAATCTTTCTCTAATTGAGCAAGCGACAAAGACAAGTGAGCAAAACCGATATCGGTTGTCATCTCACGTTCTTTCTCTTCTTTGAGCCTGTCGGGATCGATTCCGGTCAAAGCCCGCAAAAGGCTTGTTTTGCCGTGGTCGACGTGCCCGGCAGTGGCAAGCGTAAAATGCAGATTAGCGGTTCCTATTTGCTTCATCCTATTTATTGTAAGTAGAATTTGCCTTTGGAATAACTTTACTTCAGGACTCCTCATATATGCTTCACCAACTAATCGACCCCATTTTGGAATGGATAAAAATGAATGTCGAAGCGTGGGGCTACTGGGGCGTTATCGTCATGATGGCAATTGAGTCCGCTAATATTCCTTTGCCAAGTGAGGCGATTATGCCCACTGCTGGCATTCTTGTGCAGCAAGGCAAAATGAATGTCCACTTGGCTGCGCTTGCGGGCGCTGTTGGTTGTGTGATTGGCTCAATTCCGTCTTATTTTTTAGGCATGTGGGGCGGCAGACCTTTTCTAGAAAAATATGGCAAGTGGTTTTTGCTTAAAGCGCGCGACCTCGAATTAGCTGACAAATGGGTCAACAAATACGGCGATATCACTTTCTTCATCGGTAGAATGTTGCCAGTAGTGCGCACATTCATTTCGTTTCCAGCAGGAGTGCTCAAAGCTCACTTCTGGATTTTTATTGCCTTTACTTTTATAGGTTCGCTTGTCTGGTGTTATTTTCTGACTTATGTCGGTATCTGGTTTGGTGAAAACATGGAAATGTTCCGTGACATCTGGCACAAGTTTGATCTGCTTATAGTTGTGATTGGACTAGGCGGTTTTGGATACTACCTCTACCACCACTTGAAGCCAGAATCGAGCCACTAAAATTTTGGAGGTCACTTAGTGGCGGGGGGCGTTTAATGGTTTTCAGTTGGTCTACTTTTAGCTGCCTATAGCGCGAATAAAAAGTGATTTTGAAACCCCTACTGTGACTGGCTTTTCCGGCTCGGCTGTGAGAAATTATGCGCGTTTTTAATACTTGGTGACGTCGATTTATTGAAAAGCTTCGAAAGAGCCAGCCTGTCAGCAGGTATTAAATATTGAGTGTTTTTCTCACAACTCCGTTTTGAAAGACAGCAGGATGCCGCTTTTCGAGCGCCAGAAAAACGTGTCGTTATAGGTGAAGAAAAGACGAGTCTCATATTCGACCAAATAAAGAATCTGCTCCCTGAAAAATCAAGATTTTGGTTTTTTGTATTGGCGTGCGCGCGTATTGCGGCGGATTTCTAAGAGTTCGGCAAGAAGCTGGTCGCGATCCTCGCTATCCCAGCGCTTGAGCCAGGAGTCCACTGCCGCCTCAATCATGCCGCTTTTGTCGGGTGAATTGGCGCCGTATAAACGTTTCAACTCAAGCCAGATTGACTGTAGAGCGGCAAGTTGGTCGGTCGGCAATTTGATTGTATATGCGGTGTAATCGGGACGCGAAGCGGTAGCAGTGCTTTTCGCCTGCCCCAAAGATTCCAAAGCTCTATCTTCGTCGTCAGTCATCTCTAGATATTTTAGTTATTTTCCCACACTAGCGCGTATAGGTTAAATAACCAGAATCTATGTAACGGGGGAGAATTCCCATTTATTTTTTATCGGTTTTGTTGCAATATTTGTATATGTAATTTTGGAGTCGCTAAATGTTCGTCGAAATTTGTCGAGCAATAATTCAAAAGGTAATGTCAGACAAGATTCTGATGGGCTTGGTTGCTCTTGGTATCATTGCGGCGTTTGTGTCAACTTCTGGTCATGACGTTAAGGACGAACCCCCAGTGTCAGCCGAACAAGCCGAAGCTGTTGCCAAAAATGGTGGTGAACAAAAAGCAGGTGGCGAAACGCCAGATGCGACCGAAGAAAATGGCGAGATGTTAACGCCAAAATTAGCTTCAGAATTCGTGAAGTGGTGGATACAAGGTTCAATGGATTTTAGTCCTACGACAGCACACAGGAGCCACATAGAAGCGCATAAATGGATGACGAGCAATGCTGCAGGCGAGTTTGAGAAAACCTTCTGGTCGCCGGATCGCTCGCGAGACGTTCTAAATGGAAATGTCACTATGTCATTTCAACCGCAGTCAGTAGAAGCAATTGCTGTGAATCAAGACAAAAGCATTGTGGTTTCAGTCAAGGGCATCATGGTCAGCACAGGAGTGCAACCTAATAACCCCAATCCGGTCAGAGAACAAGTCGAGACCGACTATTTAGTCCGAAGAGCAGCAGGTGGCTTGCGTATTGCCGGACTTTACAATCGTATACTGTCAGAAGTTCCCGTCGCTAGCTACTATTAGGTCTTTGTGCCGGATGCTAAGAAGTTGTTTGCCCCGGCAAGCTAATGATAGTCTGTGTTATATTGGTTTTCCGTTTTTTACCAAAACGACTTGCCGAGGTAGCTCAGTAGGTAGAGCAGAGGACTGAAAATCCTTGTGTCGCCAGTTCAATTCTGGCTCTCGGCAAATTTATTTTATGAAGAAGAACGCTCTGGTAGCCTGGCTGGCATTGCTCCAGCTCTTATTTCTCTCTCCTATGTCGGCAAGCGCCGATACAAAGACTAGTGAGAGCGAAGTTTTTCTTGTCAAGCCATATTTGCAGCTCGGCGAAAGTGCTCGTCAAGGCGAGCTAGCCAAGCAAGAAAATATGGAACTTATTTGGTTCACCACCACCGATGGCAAGGGTGAAAAGTGGCAGGTCCAAAGCAAGAGTAAGACTGATTCTAAATGGGCCAGCTCGAAAGCAGTAGAAATCTTTTCAGTTGGACCAGTCGAGAACCTTCCTTTTTATAGGTACACGGTCAGAATCGAAGGACTCAATCCTGGCGAAAAATTTGACTACAAAGTTTTGCGCAACGGAACAATTGCATTTAGCGGTTCTGCGGTCGCGCGCAAGTCGTTTAATCAACCTTACAGTTTTGCTGTTTTTGGAGATGTGGGCGCTGGTTCTGCTGGCGAGAAAAAGGTCATTTACGAAGTGACAAAGCGCAAGCCAGATCTAGTGGTCATGCCAGGCGATATCACATATGATCAAGGACGCATCACTCAGTATCTATCTAGATTTTTCCCAATTGTAAATTCGCAAGTAGCTTCTCCAGATAGTGGCGGACCGCTTCTAAGTTCGTCGCTTGTGATGCCCGCGCTTGGAAATCACGACATTGCTATGACTACAAGTTGGAAAGGGACTGATTTAAATCGTTTTCCTGATGCGCTTGGTTATTTCATTTTTTGGTCAACGCCACTAAATGGTCTTAAGCTCGATTACAAATTTGGACAGTCGCCACGCAATGTTTTGCCGCTGATTGGTGAGCAGGCGAATATTACAAAATTCTTGAATGCGGCTGGCAAGCGCTATCCAAACATGGGCAATTATTCTTTCGATTATGGTAATTCGCACTGGCTCATTTTAGATGGCAATGAATACATGCACTGGGGCGACGCCAATTTGCGTGCCTATGTCGAAAATGATTTAACTAAATCAAAAGCGAAATGGAAATTTGTTTCTTTCCATCAACCGCCCTTTAGTCTTGATATTTATCACCACTCAGAGCATCGTATGCGACTTTTGTGCGACATCTTCGAGCGCACTGGTGTGCAAGTGGTGTGGTGTGGTCATGCACACAACTATCAGCGTTATTTCCCACTAAAGTTTAAAGCAAAAACAAATAAAGACGGCGTGCCCATGATGAACGGTAATGGTACCGTCACTGGTGAGTATATTTTAGACACTGTATTCAATGGCTCGACCCACCCCAAGATGAAAGGCGTGCTCTATATTGTGAGCGGCGGCGGTGGTGCAAGCTTGTATCGCAGAGCGCCATTCCTTCCTAAAGAATCAGAAGCCTGCCACAAATTCATTCACGGCATGCACTCATTCACGTTTTGCAGTATCAACGACAAAACGCTCAATGTAAGCCAGATTTCAGATGACGGCAAAGTGCTCGATTCGTTTAAGGTTGAGACGGACTGATCAAATCGTGGTCTGGATTTTCTTTTAGATACATGTGTTTTTCGAAAACCTTTCCCTTAGACTGCGAACATTCTTTGACGAACGTCTGCCAGAGTTTTTGATTGCTTTCGTAATCACGCTCCGGGTGCCATTGGACACCAAATAAGAATTTATCTTCGCCATCAGCCTCAATCGCTTCAACCATTCCATCTTCAGCACGCGCGACTACTGTGAATTTGTTTGCCACTTTGTCTACGCATTGATGGTGCGATGTTGGGACTTGTAATTGCTCTACTTGATAGATTTTGCCAAGGCGACTTTCTTTGTCGATTTTGACATTGTGCTTGAACGGCACAGTTTTGGAATAGCTTGCAGGGCGTCTGTGCATAGTGTTTCCATCTTTCACGTGCGATGGAATATCCTGAATCAGAGATCCGCCAGCGGCGATATTTAAAATTTGACATCCTGCACAAATTCCAAGTACAGGCTTGTATTTGTCTTCCAGAGCCATTTTCGCTAGGCGTAAATCGAAGTCTGCGCGCACTGGATGCATTTCGTCTGCGGTTTCGTGCTTTGGCTGATTGTAATAAGAAGATGGATAGTCTGCGCCACCAACTAGCACCACACCATCTAACATATTGAATATCTTTCTCAGTTTTACATCATCAACTGGGGCAAGCAAAATAGGAATGCCGCCTGCTTTGTTTACTGCATCTACATATGTAGAATAAACTTCGAATGTTTTGATTTTCTTTGGTTCGGTCTTGTCGACTTCGTAATCCATGGCGATGCCAATCAACGGAAGATTATTCGATTCGGCTGCAAAAGTTGGTGATACCGAATATAGTGTCGCCACTAAAAGTAAAGTTTTGAGCACCGAAATGAGCCGTTTGTTTTGCATGTCACAACCGCCAAATGGGGATTCCATAGAGTAAATTTACTTTGAATTGTGCCAGTCTAAAAGTCAAGCAATTGTATCTAATGAAAAGGCGCTTTAGACTAGTCGGAATTGAATTTGGACCCGGTCGGGTCGAGGAAACAACAATGCTTCAGCCATACGCTCATTTTGTCATTATTGCAGTCGCCGTCTTCGTCGCCATGGGCGGGGTTATGGGCTTTGTCAAGGCGAAAAGCAAAATCTCGCTCATCATGGGACTTGTATCAGCAGCGCTTCTAGGTGTCACTGCTTATCTTGCTGCCACTCCTGACACTGCCAAAATGGGAGTGATAGGCTCACTTGTTTTGATGTTCTTGCTCGACACCATGTTTTCTGTAAGATTTGCCAAAACCAAAAAGGTCATGCCAAACCTGGTGATGATGATTATCTTGGTGCCAGCGATGGCTTATATGGCTGTAATTCTTTTCAAAGAAATGTAGGGCTAAGCGCCTTTCTTCTTCACATTGAGTAAATATTTGTGCGCCAGCTCCATCGTTTCCATCTTGCGGCTGAAGCACATGCGTACATATTTTTTGCCTTCAGTTGGATCGTGGAAGAAGCTTGAGCCAGGCACAACGGCAACCTTCACATCTTTGACCAGATAATTCATCATCTCGATGTCGCTGTCGTAGCCAAATGAGCTTATATCGCAGAATGCGTAATAAGCGCCTTGTGGCTTGAAGTATGGTATGCCTGCTGCATCTAGCGTGTCCAACATCGATTTGCGACGCTGATTGTATTCAACACTCAATTCGTCGTAAAAACTTTGTGGCAACTTAAGCGCAGTGACAGCCGCTCTTTGCAGTGGTGCAGGAGAGCCGACGGTTAAGAAATCGTGTACTTTGCGAATGTGCTGAGTGAGGTTTTTATTTGCAATTGCCCAACCCACGCGCCATCCGGTTACACTATAGGTTTTGGACAAACTATTAATAGATACAGTCAAGTCTTCCATTCCGGGCAGTGCGCCTGGCGATACGTGTACTGCATCGTCATATAAAATGTGTTCGTAAATTTCGTCTGTGATGCACAAAACGCCCCATTTTTGGCAAAGACGAGCGATCACTGACAATTCTTCTTTGTTGAATATTTTGCCTGTCGGGTTGTGCGGAGTATTTATAATAAGGGCACGAGTCTTGTCGTTGAAAGCCTTTTCAAGCTCGGCTTCATCAAATGACCAATCTGGTGCACGCATTTTTACATAGCGTGGAGTAGCGCCAGACAAGATGGTGTCTGGATTATAGTTCTCGTAGAAAGGCTCGAAAACAATTACTTCTTCATCGGGGTCTACCAGAGCAAGCATGGCTGCAATCATTGCTTCAGTAGCGCCACAAGTAACTGTAATTTCGGTCTCGGGGTCGCAGGTGATTTTATTGTAGGCAAGCGCTTTTTCAGAAATTGCGTTGCGCAAAAGTTTGTCGCCCCAGGTAATTGCGTACTGGTTTACATCGGCAAAAAGGGCATCGTGAGCGGCGTGCTTCAACTCATCTGGAGCTGGATAATCAGGCAGACCTTGTGCTAAATTTATGGCGCCGTATTGGGCTGCCAGCCGTGACATTTCGCGGATGACCGACTCTTTGAACTGAGCCGCTTTTTTTGACGCGAATTTAGCGAGATGTTTTTTTTCTAGTTCTGTTTGCATTTGATTATGTTACCGAATTTGGCAGTCTGGAAAATAAAATTTGAGGATTTCGCGATAAGTCTTGCCTTGCTTAGCCTGCTCGTTTGCTCCCCACTGACAAAGCCCAACACCATGACCTGCCCCACGCGAGCGCAAAACAACGAACTTGGGGTCTGAGCTATCTGCAAAATTATACTTGTTTCCGGGCACAGCGCCCCAACCAAATGTTCGACCAAGGCTGAGCCAGACTTTGTAGCCTGAAATTTTCTTGCTATTAATTGCAACTAGGGTCGGTCGCCCCTCTGGGTCTTGCTTTTCAATTGTTGGAAACTTGCCTGCAAAAAGGGTCATGAATTTTTGACGGGGAACGTTGTGCTCTTTTTCTTTCCAGAAGGGCGATTCCTGGCAGAAATTGCACTTGACGCCTTTCAAGTACTTTAAGCCGCGACCGCCTTCGCCAAAGACAGATTCGGCACTTGACGTGCCGCCTGCACATGCTGAGTGGTAATAAACTTTGGGCGCTTGATGTGCGTTATAAAAAAGTCTTTTCGCCATCACTGAGCCAACGCAAGACTTGATGCGGGGCGAAACTGCTTGCAAACCTGTGTAATTTTCGTATTGAGTCGTATCTACTATAGATGTGGCAGGGCGAGTGGACGAAGCGCCAATTAATTCAAGCCTGGTCAAAGTTAGTACAGCAAGAGCTTTGTACGCTTCGTCTTCGAAGTGTGGCGGAAGTTCGCTTCCTACCACGCTTTCGACATAGTCTTTTACCGGAACTATGTTTGTTATTTCCAGATATTTATTTGCTCGGACTTTAATAGAACCTGCGTATTTGCGCTCGTTGAGCTTGATTGCGTTTGTCACAGGCAAAATTTCAATTGTTCTGTCTTTGACTAGAGTTTTGCGCTCTAGTATTTGAAATATCTCCACTTCGTTATTGTCAGTGGTTTGCAAAATATATTTGCCGTTGTTGAAGGTTTTGTCTTTTACTCGAAAAGGCGATACCAAGCTAATTTTGTCACAGTGGTCGTTCTTGTCTTTTAAGATTACAGTGACGGTGCGCGGCAGAGCATGCGCTGGTGCAATTGACGAAACTAGAAGTATCAGCAGACAAAAAAGACTTTTCAAAATAGACCAACTCAGCTCAATTTAGTCCAGATTCAAAAATTTCTGTAACTGCTCTCGCGCCTGTGGAATAGCGCTCTCCACGCTTCTTCCCGATGGTGCATATAAGCAAAAGGCGTGGTCTGGATTATTGTAGGGAAAGTATCCGGTTATCCAAGATCTGAATTTTTGACCATGTGGAATGGTGCCAGTTTTAGCAGCGATACGCAGCTTGTGATCAGGGTCTAGATTTTTGCCTGTGCCTTGCTCACAAACTAGTTGCATGCCTTTTTGAATATGATGGAAAGTATTGTCTTTCAATTCGAGTTTGAATGCCGGATCAGCTTTGCCCATCATATCCTTAAGTGGTGTTATCACACCGTTATGTGCAATCAGTGCAGACAAGCGCATGAGTTGAAGCGCGTTAGGCTGCATATCAGAAGCCAGTCCAATGGCGTAATCTACAAGAGACGATTTTGGGCTCTTTGGAAATGCTCCTGGAGCAAATCCTGCCGCAGCTTTGTCTAGACCAAACTTAGAGGCGTAACCAATGATGGTGGCAGACGATAACTTCAAACTATTGTGCGCAAAGTAGCAATTGCAAGAAAGACCAATTGCAGTTTCCAGATTGACCTGTCCGTGTGGACCTGGGCACGAAGTCGTTTGTTGCGGTTCGCCGGGCTTGGAAACTTTGACAGAGCCTGTGCAATCAAAAAGTTCTTGATGATTCAAAAGCCCTTCGTTGAGCAAAGCCGCTGCCGTGATTATTTTCATAATCGAGCCTGGGCGCTCGTGAGGAATTTGCAAACCGCCTGGAAACCCAACATTGCCTGTTTTTAAACTGGTCCAAAAGAGCATTCCACCTGTGTGCGACTTGTCTTCTTTGACTGACTTTGCCTGCACTTGAACTTCAGCCGACGCCGTTCCACCACCAAGACCCAGGAGCGACTTTAGAAATCGGCGCCTGCCTGTGTTTTCTATTTGACCAGGTGTGTTCTTGTCTTCCATATTGCGTATTCTCTGTTGCCTAATCTAACAGAATTTTCACCCTGATTTCACCAATTATGAACAGCCCGCACAAAGAGCGTTAGCTCTGGAACATCATAATAGGTTTATGCGAATGAGGATATCTAAATCGCTTCAGGTTTTATGCGCCGTTTGGGCATTGGTCGCTTGCGACTCGGCGTACGCTTTGGACAGCATGAAAAAATGCTCAGACGAGACTCTGAAGTCCCAAAAGAGCGCAATCCATTATTCTTTGCCTGAAGTCGCAATGTATACTGTCAGGTATCATTTTGGTCTTTTGGACCCTCCTAATATGGGCGGTTTGAAGGTCAATTCTCTTGAGGACCTGACAAAACAAATGAGCGCTTTGGCTCCAGCCAAAACATCCGACAATGCCCGTGTAAAGGGAGTTTTTGTGACACTGTCCAAAAAAGGAAAAACAAGAGCATGTTGGGGCAACCTTCAAGCAAGCAGTCAGAATCTCGTGCGTGATACCGTATATACCACCATGGATGCTTTGAAAAAAGATTATCGTCATCCTCAAATCAAATCTTCCGAAGTGAATTTTCTAAAGCCACAAGTGACCGTTGTGCGCAAAATGGAAGCAATAAACTCAGTGGCTGAATTGAATCCGCTTAAAGACGGATTAATGTTGAGACAGGGCGGGCGCTCAGGCGTGGTCTTGCCGGGCGAAGCTTACGATAGTCATCATCAATTAGTAATGTGCAAAATGAAAGCCGGCGTTTCAAACAAAGGCAACAGAAACAACAGCAGTTCAAACTACCAACTCTATAGGCTGGAAGCGGATGTATTCAAGTAAATCTCCATTCGACACACGCGCCGGATTTTTAGCCGGCCTTGCTCTGGTATTCATGATAGCGGCTATAGCAGCTATAGGTGTCATGCTGGAGCCGCCGCAAGGTTCGATTTATGGACACATAGCCCTTGAGCAGCAGAACTTCGGATTGTCGTCGTACAACATACGGGCAAGCAAAGTTTATGCCACCGCCACTGGTCCTCGTTTTACTAACAATTCGCAGGGAGCAAATACACAGCCAGCACGAACCATTACTCGCGGTGTCTGGGTTAACCAAGACGGGACATTTCAGTTAGACCAGCTTCCTGTGGGCGAATACTCAGTGCGTATTCGAGCACCCGGATTTGAAACAGAATATATCGAAAGCGTTTTTGTGACCGAAGCCAAAGTAGCAAAGCTTACAGATCCGCTTAAATTGCGTGTCTTGCAGCCATCTATTTCTATTGCAAGCAATATGCGTGTGTTTACTTCTAAAGAAGCACCGCACTTCTGGATCAATGCCACGGGCGCATCAGAAGCCAAAGTAAAAGTCTACAAAAAAGACTTCATGGAAATCGTCAAATCCAAGGCATTACAAAAAGAAGAAGTACAAGTCGGTGCCGATTGCTCTTTGTACGTCACATACAATAGTAAATTTCACAATCCATGGAGCGATGAAACTCCCATCTACACAGCCAAGCGTGAGCTTGTAGCAAACTACACCGACCAGGCTTCGGCTCATTTCAAAATGGACAAAGCGCTCGAATATGGCGACTATTTTGTCATAGCAGAAGCTGCTGATTTCACCGGTACCAAGCATTGCGCATCGGTGTCTTGGTTTTCTGTCACAGACTTAGGACTTGTGGTGAAACAGGCTCCCGAGCAGACTCTTGTTCGTGCTATTAATTTGCAAACTATGGCACCAGTTTCGAACGTAAATGTTGAAGTGATGTCTAATGCCGAAGGCAATCTGACAAAAATCATCAATGGCAAAACCGGCGCAAACGGTGTGGTGATGATGAACTTGAAAGAAGGGGCTGTAGGCGAAGGCAATCTGCTTGTGCGCGGCAACATCGCCAATCAGAATGCTCTGGCTGGAAACGGCTATTGGTCAGGCGGTTCGCGCGACATGTCGACCTATTTCTACACAGACAGACCCGTGTATAGACTTGGTCAAACTGTCAATTTCAAAGGACTTGCACGTAAGAATTCGACCCATGGATTTGTCAATCCAGGCAAAGGTCAAGCCGTTCAGATATCTATTGAAGACCCAAATAACGAGCCGCTCTACTCAGGGCAATTGACCACAACTGCGCATGGGACTTATAACGGAACATACAAAATTCCAGAAGAAGGTAAAACCGGAGCCTATCAAATTAAGCTCACTTATGACGATGACTCAACCAGCTATCAGGCATTCGAAGTAGTCCAGTATAGAAAGCCCGAGTATCAAGTAGAAATCATCCCAGGCACACCTCGTGTGAGCCAGGGTGAGAAAGTGAAAGCCAAAGTGCGTGCCACCTATTATTTCGGCGCGCCTGTATCTAACGCTCAAATCAAATACAGCATCTATTCAAATCCAGATAGTTCGATTCGCTACTCGTTAGAGCCTCGCCCTGATTATTATCAATATTTTGATGATTGGGAAGAAGGCAATTATCGCGAAGACGATTATGACTACGGCGGTTTGTTCGTCGCAGAAGGCAAAGCAGTCACAAACAAAGACGGCGAAGCCGAGATTGAATTTGCTGCCCCAGCTCACACCGTTTCAGATACAAGTCCGTATAGTCTCTGGGATTACAACGAGCGTAATTTGAAGATTCATGCCGATGTCACAGACATAAGTCGCATGACAGTTTCGTCTGACAAAAATGTGCTTGCCACCGCTGGTGATTTCACATTATTCGTTAATCCCAAGAAGTATGTCGTCACTCCAAATGAAAATATGGACTCTGAGATACTTGCTCTAGATTACGATGGCAAGCCAGTCGCCAATCAGACTATAAATGTCCGCTTATCGCGCTGGCCTTACGACCACGCTAAGCATCAGACCATGCCTGAGCAGAACTTTGCTAAGCAAACAGTCACAACTGATGCAAGCGGCAAAGCCAATGTCTCGTTCAAAGTGGAAGGCGCTTGGCCAAGCGATACATTCTATGTATTGGCAGAAGCAAAAGACAAACGCGGACACTCGATTGTTTATGGCAACTCATTCTGGATTGCAAATTCAAGCGAGCCTTACACTCAATCTGAGCAAGACTTGTTCAAAGTGGTAGCCGACAAGAAAGTCTATAAGGTCGGCGAAACTGCCAAAATTATGATTTCAGGTCCCTTTAGTGCCAAAGACAAATGCGAGGCTCTAGTCACTGTCGAAGGTATGCGTATCTTCGATTACAAGATAGTCTCGTGCTCTGGCAACGCTGCTATGGTCGAGATTCCAATCAAAGACGAGCACGCGCCAAATATCTTCTTTGGCTGCAATATCGTGACCGCTAAAAAACAAATGTTCGACAAAGAAATCATGCTCATGGTTTCTCCCGATAATCATTTTATAGATCTCAAAGTCTCGACCGACAAAGAAAAGTACAAGCCGGGCGAAACTGCGACCTACAAAATCAAAGCCACCAAAATCAATGGCACTCCCGCCCAAAACATTGAGCTATCGCTTGGTGTCGTGGACGAAAGTATTTATGCCATTCGTGGTGATGCAACGCAGGACATCCGCAAGTTCTTCTATTACAAGCGGGCAAATAACGTCCAGTCCTTTTCGAGTTTCCCTGAGCAATACTCAGGCGGACCCGACAAGATTGAGCCGCGTATGCGCAAGAATTTCAAAGACACTGCCGCTTGGTTACCGAATTTGATTACAGACAAAAACGGAGAAGTCGTGGCCAAAGTGTCTCTACCCGACAATCTGACAACCTGGCGCGCAACCGTGCGAGGTATCAGTTCGGGTACCGATATCGGTTCGACTACACAAAAAATACTAGTCACGCAAGATATTATTGCAAGACTGGCTTTGCCAAGGTTCTTCACCACTGGAGATCAGGGCGAAGTCACAGGCATCGTGCACAACTACTCGGGCAAAGATCAAAGCGTCAAGATGACACTTGTGTCTAACGGACAGTTTGATTTCAAAGAGCCTTTGACCCAGACTATAAACGTGCCCAAAGACGGTGTGGCTCGCTTCATCTGGAATTGCACAGCTAAAAACTCAGGTAATGCCGTTTTGCAATTGAAGGCGGTTTGCTCGACAGGTGGAGACGCTCTAGAGAAGTCCTTGCCGATAAACGCATTTGCCATAAACATGTTTAAAACAATCACGGGCATCTTGACCGATGAAAAACCAAATGCAACATTGCCTTTCGAAATTCCTCAAGGCGCAAGCGACCCTAACATAACAGTGAGTCTTGCCGCATCAAGCATCGGACAAATCAAAGGCGGATTCTCTTCTTTGATAGATTATCCGTATGGATGTACCGAACAGACGACAAGTAAACTGATGCCGTCCATAGTGGCATACCAAATGCATCAAAAACTTGGTGTACCGCTAGAAGCTGCTGACCTTAAAAAGTTCGAAGTAGTGAAGAAGCTAGCTCTTGCTCGTTTGAAAGACTATCAACATTCAGACGGCGCCTGGGGCTGGTGGAAAGAAGACAACTCAGATGTTTCGCTTACCTGCTACGTGCTTGAAGCACTCAAACTCATGAATCAGTCGGGTAATTTGCCAAATGCTGAATATAAGCAAATGACAGACCCTGCCATCAAATGGCTTGGCACCTCGATGCAGACATTGCAAACGCAACTCAATGATCCCAAATTAGTGAAAGACTATATGGCTCGTGAGCGCACATGCGACATGGCACGAGCTGCATATGTAATGAGTCTCTATAACCAGAGACCAAAAGCTGAAGTGATGAACTGGCTCTTGAAAATGGCAGGCGAGCATACACCTTTGTATACTCCGGAGCCGCTTTCATACTTGACCATGGCCTTCGATAATTTTGGTGAGAAAGCAAAAGCCAAGACTGTTTACGACAGACTTGTGACCCTTGCCAATACTGCCGATGGCACAGTGGATTGGGAGCACACACCAGCCATGCTCAAGAAAATCAACACCACTAAAGATGGTGGCTTGGGTTATGACTACACTTATAGATACACAGGTGTAGAATCGACCGCACTTGCTCTGCGTGCCATGCTTCAAATGGAGCCAACTGGTGACAAAGTGGAAGCAGTCAAGCAATGGTTGCTCGTCCACCGCGATAAGAGCGGATGGGCGAACACCAAAACCACTGCCGAAGTGTTGCTCGCTTTCTTGAAAGACGCTTTAGTGAACCCACCAACTCTCGCTTATGAAAGCGCTTCGGTCCAGGTTCTCTTGAATGAAGCGATGAAAGACACAGCGACATTTACCGCGCAAGATTTGTTCAATACCGAGAAATCGTTCTTGTACAAAGGAACTCAGAAAGTCAGCTTGAACAAATCAGGCTCGGGCAAGCTCTATTACAATAGTTTCTTGTCCTATTTGAGAAACTTGAAACCTACAGACAACATCGCCGGAGAATCGCAACCCAAGGGCTTGCAAATCAAACGCGAATTCATGAGACTCGAACCTGCTGCCACCACATCTGATGGTGTCTTGCATCTCAAGTCTGTGCCTGTAACTGGTGATCTTAAAGCGGGCGAATTGCTCTTGATGAAAATCTCAATCGAGACGCCGATTTCTCTACCATATGTAATTGTCGAATCTCCGCTCCCAAGTGGTGCCGAGGTGGTCGAAAACAAAGGTATGGAAAACGCAGCCGAAGAGGACACCAACAATCAAGCCGCCGTACAAGGCGATTGGGGCACCCCTTGGTGGACACACCAGGATGTCTTAGACGATCGTATGGTCTTCTTTGGCACCACGGTGCCTGCTGGTAAATCGCAATTCCACACACTTTTGAGAATGGAACTACCGGGTAAAGTCAATCTGAAACCGGTCCAGCTTGAGGGCATGTACACTAACTTGATTAAAGGGTATTCGCAGCCGGGCTCGCTCTCAATCAAGGATTAGGCAATGAAAAAGAACTATCTCTTATTCTTATTGCCTGTCGCCCTTGGTCTTGTTTACTTGTGGGTGCGCCCGTATCAAGCCGAACTTGCACACGCGCATTTGCCCATAAGTCAGTTGAGTAAGCAACAAAGAACCAATATTCAAGTAGCTGCAGCCAAGCTCGACAAGACCGTGATTACGCTTGACAGACCCTTTTCGTTCAATGACAAAGTTGGTCCGCGCACTTTCGAGCGTGGATTTCTTGCCGCTCCTACTTATGTAGGCAACTCCACTCAAACAACCGAGGGTGGTGGCATCTGTTTGGTGGCATCTTTGTTGTACAAAGCGGGACTTGAAGCTGGTCTCGATATCACCGAACGCCATGGGCATTCACGAACTATAAGTTCGTCCTTGCCAGGATTTGATGCGACAGTAAATTACGGGCACCAGGATTTGAAATTCGCAGTGCCTTCAAAAACGACTTCGTATCTAATTTCGTGCAAAGCAGACCCTTATTCAATAGATCTAAAAATCTACGGCGACCCACAAGTGAAAGCTCAACTCTCACGCAAGTTTGTCCAAACCGGACCACACGAGATTCGCGTGCTGACGTACAAGCAAGACAAGCTTGTGAGCAGTGATGACTACAAGACGAAGCGCTAGACCATTCGAGCTGCGATGAAAACTTCTTGGCAAAAGTTGATACAGAAAGGTGTTACCTCCCGAGGATTGGGTAATTTGCGAGCTGCTGAGAAGCACTTTAAACAAGGTTATGGTGCAGTTCCAAAGACTGACATCGAATCGCTTATAAAAGTTGAAACTCTATTAGGTTACTTCTTTTATCAGAGAAAACAATTTGAAAAATCTGAACGCTATTTATTACAGGTAGCCAGAAGGCTGGATAATTTTTCAAAAGCGACTGCTCAGAATTTTGAAAGAATCTTCGCAATCCTGGGACTGGTAAAGAAAGCAAAAGGTGAGATTGAAGAAGCTGAAAAATACTATTTGCAGGCTCTGAATAAGGCAGAGGAAGCCGGAAGTCTTGAATGCCAGCCTGAATATTGTGCATTGCTGGGACATTTTTCAATACTGAAAGAAGACTATTCAAATGGCATTAAAATGGTTGAGAAGTCTTTAAGTCTGATGGAGCAGAATCCTGTCAGGTATAGAGTCGAAATACAGAATGCCAAAGAGCTGCTAGTCGTCATATACGGAAAAGTAGGACGTTTAGAAGAGAGAAAAAAACTAAGAGAAGAGCTTATATCTCAACGAATAGAAAAAGAGGTTACACAAAAAAGGCGACATCAATTACCTGATTCTTCCAAGCCGAGTTCTTGGGGAACCGATGAGCTTACATTTTTTCTTCATGAAGCTGAGGCTAATACTACGAGTTCCGTTGGAAATTTAGAAGCTGCATTTATTAATTTGAGATGGGTAGATAGCCACTTTAGAATAATGACGGAGAGTGCACGTAATTTCACTGTAGGAAAATTACTTAGAAGGGAAATAGAAGTAGGAAAAAACCTCCAGGTGGAAAATGAAGATCGTTTGGAGATTTATTTTCTCCAGCAAAGTCATTCTTTCTATTTGGCTTCCGTCCGATTGATACTAAGTGGGCAGGTGGCGCCAGCCTATGCTCTTCTTCGAGGATGCATTGAAAATTCTCTTTATTGTGTAAGAGTGCATTCGAATCCAAAATTGAAAGCGGTCTGGCTGAATCGAATGAATAATAAAAAGGCAGTGAAAGAAAATTTCCAGATTTCACAAATGTGGACCGATCTTGCAAAATTAAATTCCAACTTACAAGAGAGTGTGCAAAGTCAATACGAGCTCACGATTGACGAAGGCGCTCATCCCAACGTTTCCGCATTTTTAAAAGACTCATATTGTGAGTTGGCGAAAGATGGTAAAAGCACTCAACTTGGACTTGTTTATCTCAATCCTGATCGGATACAAGATGCAATGAATTCAATAGAAAAAATAGCGAAAATTGCACTTGAAATTTTTGATTTGGTTTTCGACTCGCTGGAAATTAAAAAAGAGGCGGAATCAGACCTTAGTTAAGCATTTTCGTTATCACTAATTTGAAAAATGACATAGTCTGCTTGCAGTTTAATCTCCTTAGCATACGCTGCATTTAATCGTCGTAATATCGATGGTGCTCTTGCTCCTATGAGTGAAAACGTCAGCTGAGCAACGGCTTCAGAAGGTGGTGGTGCGAATTGAAAGGAAGAGATAAGAGCATACTGGACCCGTCAGTTGCAAGAATTTTTCGAACTCTAATGGGGTAGGCGCGCTTATGTAGAAAAAGGCGCCAGCACCCTTATGGCGGCAGTTCAAAACACCGCGTACTAAGATTATTGATGCCAAAAAATGTAAGAGTTTCATTTAGTACTTTTCTAAAGGGATTATGACCATCCGTTGACTATAAAATGCTCCCGGCATTTCTGGCAAATAAGGGACATATTTAGAAATTGCTTTAAGGAACTTTTCTTCGCCTTCAAATCGCTCGCTGTAAAGATCTATAACCGATGCATCTTTGTTCAATGGAGCTTCAAGCCAGAAATGTCCAGCAATTCCAGGTGTACCCATCGGAGATTTTGTATTAAAAGATTGAGATAGTGTCCTCATCAACGTTTGCATGCGCTCTTTGGAGATTTTGCGAGTGCTAACTTTTTCGGATTTAACCCAAAGGGGATATCCTTCTTTCCAATTTATAGAGAATTCTTGTTTGATAATTCGATTTTTAGAGTCTTCTTCAATCAATGTGATGATATAGGCTCTCGCTTTATCTTTCCAGCAGGAAAATCGATATGCTCTCCGCATCGCATCATTATCTATTGCAATTGGTTCAAAACGCGATTTGAATAGAGCATATCTTTGCTCAGTGTTTGGAAGCATAGGAGCGTTGCCCGATCCCTTTACGAAGGTGGGGCATCCGCCAGTCTCACTAGGCAGAATGCATGAAACGATAATTACCAAAAATGGTGCGCTTAGCAGGCAAGATTTGAACATGTCTACTATTCTGATATTTCCCGAGAACAATTTGTCTCGGGTTTCCCCTAATGTTCTTTTGTGGCAAACTTCTGTTTAAACGATTCCACGCTGTAAACGCTCAATCGCAATCGTGTCATTTTCGAAATGCAAATCATATCGAATAGGCGGTCGTGGTGCTCGTCCTAACAAGACCATTCCGTTCCTAGCTAAATCAAAAATACTTCCATCGCAAGGGCACATCAACACTGGATTATCGATATCAAAAGTGCAGCAGCAATATTGACCTTTTGGTGCGCAACCGCATCTTTCTTTGGGATTTGGAAGATAAACCAAATAGCAATTCTTTCCTCGCGGACACTTTCGACTGTACGCAACTATCTCGCCGTCTCCCAGTCGAATCAGAAAAGACGGAATTTTGTGAATCTCTTCTTCTTGTGGATTGAAGATTTTGATTTTCATTTGGTAATCGAATGGAATGCACGTCCAAGGCTCGGGTAGATCGTCTTTCTGGAAAACGATTCTGACGGCACTCTCTGGCTCGTCAGCAGGATCGAATACACCAAGCGGACTCATGGAAGGTTTGGCGAATCGCATAAGCGCAGTGCCAGCAAATCCAAACGTAAGATAGAGCGGCGTTGCCGCTAGCAGTTTGAGGAGCTTCCGTCGAGACTGGTCCATAATTGGCGTCCTTCGCTCGGGATATTTTTATCATAGCTCATCAGTCAATGATAGGCGTGTACTGAAAGATGTGGAATCAAGCAAACCAAAAGGTGTGGCCTAGTATTCCTTAGATCCGGGTTTTCCCTATAATTTTGCGCACCTGACCTTGGTTCAATGAAGTAAAGGAGAACTTTATGGAATTGAGCCTGCGACATTTTCTCGTTGCAATGCTACTGTTCAAGCTGATTTTGATTGCAACCCCTTTTTGCACATACGCGAAAGAACCGTTGATATTTTTAGTGGAACCTAAGGTTCCCTATAAGGAACTTCAACTAGCCGCACCAGAAGTCGATTTGTCTAAAGACGCGGTAATGAAAAGAGCTTTTTCGAAAAGAGTTGATGGCGACCGCGAACGCTCGGAGGACCACTGCTGTTGTGGTCCCCACTTCGGGCCATTCATGCGAGATCTTCAAAAAAATATCAAAAGCAAATGGAGATTCTCGGGGAAAGAAAAGAAAAGGCTAGTAGTCTCTTTCAAAGTTTATAAAGACCGAACGATTTCGCAGCTAAAAGTCTCGGAGTCCTCGGGATCTCAAAAGTTTGATGAAAGGGGACTAAGAGCCGTAAGAAGAGCGACTATCCCACCATTGCCGGAGGATTCTCCTAGCGATGTGGATGTTTGGTTCACTTTTGAATCGAACAAATTCGCTAAGCATAAATCGAAGAAATTATAAACGCTGTTTTTCTCAAACTATTGAGTTGATTTCCAGCCTAACAATTGCGAAGGTGTCTTTTTGCATTTCTAGTTCAAACTTGCGAGGTGGTCGCCAGGATGAGCCTCCAATAACTTGTTCGGTTGTTAAATCGAAAACAGTATGAAGGGAAGGGCAAACTAAAGCTGGAGTATTTCTTGCACAACAACAATTCTTATCTTCCTTGGCGCACCCACAATTTTGAACGCCCTTAGGCAGATAGCTCAAAATGCATCCACCTTTAGGACAGAGTCGACTGTACGCAACGATTTCGTCAGTCTGAGTACGAATGACATAACCAGGAATTTTGCGAATCTCTTCTTTCTCCGGGCTGAACAACGTAATCTTCATGTGATAAACAAAAGGAATGCATGTCCACGGATTTGGAAAGTCGCTCAGATGGAAAGAATCTTTAGAGGCGTTGGTAGGTAAATCCGCTGGATCGAAAACACCAAGTGGGCTCATGGAAGGCTTGGCGAATCGCATCAACGCTGTGCCTGCTAATCCAAACGTAAGGTATAGCGGTGTCGCCGCCAATAGTTTGAGGAGCTTCCGTCGAGACTGGTCCATAATTGGCGTCCTTCGCTCGGGATACATTGATTATAGCTGGAGTATTTCTACTCGAACAGTTCGGCGTGGGTTCCTGCGCGAACAAACACTACAATATTTGATTTTTCATCGATTTCATAAATCAACAAAAAATCACCACCAATGTGGCATTCCCTAAAGCCGCTCCAGTTTCCTTTTAGTGCATGGTCTTTCCATTCTGCTCCTAAAGGATTGTCGTTTGCAATTAAAAGCAGAATGGCCTCTTTAAGAGAATTCAGGTTGTATCTACCTGACCGCGACAAGCGCTCCCAGTCTTTCTCAAACGACTTTGTATAATCCGATTTCCTCGGGAGGCGAGCTTTCTTATTTACGCTTGTCTTTTTCAAGGGAATCAAAAAGGTCTTCGGATTTCTTAAACCTTGCTCGGCGAGACTTTATGATGTCTTTCGCTTCTTGCATCGCCCGCTTGGTTTTAGCAGTGGGTATTTTGACTTCGAAGGGCAATGCCTGGTCTGAAACTACTCTGTAGAGAAATAATCTGACAGCTTCTGAGACCGACAGTCCCATGGCTTCAAGAGTTTCGCTAGCCTGTTCTTTTATCTTGTCGTCAATTCTTATGTGAATCATTCTGGTTGAAGAGGACATATTGCTTCCTAATTAGTCTAAGAACACTGTATCTCAAATGAGATACAAAAACAAATGAAATTTGATGGATTGGTTAAGCTGTGTCGCCTCCAATAGTTTGAGTTGAGGTGACATTTGATGCGCTGATTGGTTGGGTATTGTCACTCATGATTTAGAATATGTATATGATGGCGATAAATTGATATTCCATTTCTGGACGTGCTTTTGTCTTATACCGAGTAGAGGCTGATGTTTTTTGTCAGGAGAAGATTTTTTTATCGGAATTTCAGGATGAATTTGAGGTTTTGGAAGATGGAAGTGTTAGATCGCTTACACCACTTCAGTTTGAAAATGAGGAAGGCGCTCAAATAAGTACATGGAAAGTAGGTATTGAGGCGCTTCGAGAATACAAGTTGTCAGTGTAAGAAGCTTCCATCGAGAGTGGTCCATTATTTTTGTGCGTTACAATAGTGCAATCTCAATTGCGGGTGATTCGGCACAATGATTTCTAGGCGTGGTTTTCTTAAAAGCACAGCATCTCTTTTGCTCGGCTCGCAGTTTGTTCTACCGGCATACGCGCGATCATCGGTTAAATCATTTAAGTCTGATCCGTTCAAGCTGGGCGTGGCATCGGGTTCGCCATTGCCTGATAGTGTGGTGCTGTGGACACGCCTGGCTCCAAATCCTCTTCAAGGTGGTGGGCTAGATCCTGAGCCCATTAAAGTGAAGTGGGAAGTGGCGCGCGACGAGTCATTCCATAAGATAGTCAAAAAAGGCGAGGCAACTGCGTCTCCTCAGTATGCGCATAGTGTCCATGCCGAAGTCGAAGGGCTTGAGCCGGGACATTCATACTGGTATCGATTCTTTGCCGGTGATGCCGTTAGTCCCAAAGGGCAGACTCGCACAGCACCTTTGCGCGATTCGATAAATCCATTGCGCTTTTCTTTTGCATCATGTCAGATGTTCGAGCAAGGTTATTACACTGCTCATCGGCACATGGCGCAAGAAGACCTCGATCTGGTTGTTTTTCTGGGCGATTATATTTATGAGCATTCTTGGGGAAACAATCATGTTCGCAAGCACGAAGGGCATGAAGTCTACACATTAGGTCAATATCGAAATCGATATGCTTGCTACAAAGGTGATGCCGATTTGCAATTGTGCCATGCAAGATTTCCATGGATTGTCACTTGGGATGATCATGAAGTCGATAACGATTATGCAAATGATCTGGCAGAAGATTTAGAAGCTAATTTTCTCGTACGCAGAGCCGCTGCTTATCAGGCTTTTTACGAGCACATGCCACTGCGTTCTTCGTGCGCTCCTCATAATGGTGCAATGAAAATTTATCAAGCATTTGATTTTGGGCGAATGGCGCGTTTTCATGTTTTAGACGACCGACAATACAGAGATCACGAAGTCGGTCCAAAACCAGGTCGTGCGGGTTCTAATTACATCAATGATTGTGCCGAGCGCAAAGATCCAAAACGCACCATCTTAGGGTGGGAGCAAGAAAAATGGCTTGCAAAAAGCCTTAAAGATTCGCATGCCACCTGGGATGTGATAACGCAACAAACATTGATGGCGCAGTCGAGGCGATTTGGTGGCAAGTTCTGGACCGATGGTTGGGATGGTTATCCCGCAGCACGAAGACGCTTATTGGAAGCCTGTAGCAATCGACCATCGAGTGATACCATCGTCATTGGTGGCGACATTCACTCTTATGCAGTTGCCGATTTAAAACTAGATTTCGATAAGCCAAATTCGCCAACTGTTGCGACAGAATTCTGCGGCACTTCCATCTCTTCAGAAGGACCTCCTAATGGTGACATAAAGGAGTTCTATAAAAATAATCCACACGTCAAATATGCTAACAGCGCTTATCGAGGTTATGTGAGAGTCGCTTTGAATAAGACAAAAGCAGATGTATCCTTGCGCTCAATTGATAGCGAGAAAATTGCAAACAGCAATATTAAAGACCTCGAAAAATTTGTGGTGAAAAAAGGTCGCCCTGGCGCAGAGAACGTATAATGCCTATTCTTTGGCGAAACTAAACACGAGCTCTTGAGTCGCAATTAGTTTTTGCTCTCCAAAAGTAATCTCGAATTTCTCGGGTAATGGACCATCCGAACCGCGGGAGTCATGATAAGAGTCTACGGTTCTTATGGTCTCATTTACCCATGAAAACACTCTTTTCTTGTGCTCGGTTGGAATTTCACCAATCATTTTAGCTATTTTCCAGCGGTCATTTGAAGAGCGATAATAGCTTTTGGGTTTGCTTGTCTTCTTTTGAAAGCGAGGCGCCTTTTTGCCTTCGAATGCACTGCGCCATTCGTTGAAAATGAAGTCTGCCGGGCAGGGAGCGTCAAATTTATGCTTGATAGGCGAATCTTCGTCTTCGAAAGTAATGTAGCATTCATTACCACTAACATGTCTTAGTGAAGCATGGGTAGCATCATAGACATTGGAAAATGGAAATAATTCCGGAAATTTAGTTGAGCACATGGTTGTTTTGATTGAACATTCCTTGTTTTCAAATAAATCGTGAACTTCTGTCAAATCTATCAGCGTTAGATTGCTGAACTGATGAATCTGATCGTTGATCGAAAGTGGTTTGCAGGCACTTTCTCCAGTCTTTATCCAATTAATTGCGTGTTCAATTTGCTTCTGGCAAGACCAATCACCCAGACAATCTATTTTTGAATCGAGCAAACTAAAACATAGAAGAAGTAAAAGAAGTTCATCTGTTAAATCCGCATGCGATTTTTTTGAGGTTTTATTAGGGGTTATATGATGCGAACCATCGGCGGTATCAATAAGATAAGCAAAGCCGGCTGATTCAATTTTATTTGAAGTTACCCATCCGGAAACACAAAGCGCTGCAAATTCGATGATGGCTTGGCTGGTTAAAGTTGAATGGATGATCAATTTGTTCATATGTTCGCGAGATTATTCTAGCAGCCGGATTGTTTCTTTTTAGTGTCATTGAAATCTCGAAACCGTTGCCAGTAACACGCTTGACATCTTCTGCGATGTCGATTAGTATTGCATCTGCCCCCCTTATACTTTCGTTCCTCCTTTACTAACCATAATGGCAAATCAAGTTGACGCGCCCAACGCGCCTGCGCCAGATGTTGACGCGGGTAATTCCGAATCGCTCTCCTTTAACCCGGAGACTGGTAACGCTCGTCTAGAGCTAAGCTTGGCGGCACTGGGGTTTCCGCAATTTAGAAGCGAGGAAGCAGAAAGAACACAGTTTGCCAGGTTAGGTGATAGACGCACCGATGCCGCCGGAGATAGAGGCGATCGTCCTGTCTTGATGAATAGTCCCGAACTGACAAGGTTCGCACGAGCCAACGAACTTGATATTTCAAGAGCACCAAATGGACAGCTTGAATTTAGCGTTAAAGCAAATGGAGAAAGACAAGTTTTGACGCGATTCGACCCTACTATGCGTGGGCTTGAAGGCGCGCAAGAACAAATCAAAAAAATGACTGAAGGCAAAATGACAGATCTCAAAGAGCGCTTTGGGGTTGACTTTGCCCGCGCGGGAGATAAAACACCTCCTCAACAGATAGTGCGACCGAATGGTGAGGTTCGTGAAGGAAAACCAGTCGAGACAAGAGATCCTACCTATCGAGAATTGCTTGGAATAGAGTCTGCGCTAAATGTAAGTGAGCCAGGTCAAAGACCGCTCGATGGAAGACCACCAGTAAAGTTTTTCTTTCCAGCCAGAGAAAATTATTACAAGGGAGCAATGACAAGAGGTACTTACGAAGAAGATAAAGGTGGACGCCCGGTAGTCGTGTGGGAGCCCGGAATGCTCAAGGATCTGCCGACAACAGAGGCCGATGCTTTTACCAACCCTGAACGTGTCATGCATCAAGGCATTCAAGGCGTGACCGTGCATGAGGTGGCACATAATTCTGAAATAAATATCCATAAGATTTTTGGCGAGGACAACGTCAATCAGCTTATGGGGTGGGTAAAAACAATGGTGAAGGGACCAGGAGGTCAATTGTTTCCTGAGTGGTCTGTAAAAGGAAAGAATGGTGAAACTATATCGCCAGCTCGTGATACATTGACCGCACGTGATCCAAAATGGACTGTTCGAGACCAAAACGGAAAAATCATTGGAAAAATTAGTCCAATCGAAGCGATGGAAAGAGCCTTAATGCGTCCGGCTACTGGGTATCTCGAATCGCCTTCTGAGATGTTAGCAGAAGGACTTACGATGTATCGTCTTGGTGGACAGCATAGAGAAGCTTTCATGAAAAGCAGTCCGCATTTTTTTAAATTGATTCAAGATTTTGATCAAGCTGAAATGGATCGTTTAACTGGCGAAGGAAAAAATATGCGCAGCTTTGACGGACGAATGGTGCCCAGAACTACTGAAAATTTAGAAGCTCTGCGAGTTCGTGAAGATGAAGCACGCAAGCGTCTTGGAATCAAATAGTGATGTTCGCCAAGATTTATGCAATTGGTTCCTGTGTAATTGGGGTGGTTCAAATTATTGAATCTATACTTGCGCTTGTGGTCAGTCGTAAAATGGAAACATGGAATTATATCTTTTCGGGCTTAGAAGTGTTGTGGATCCCGGTCGCTGCGATTGCCGTTTGCTTTTTAACAGCTAATAAAAAACATTTGATTTCGCCACTTTCTTTTGTTGCTTACGAGGTTATTGGATTTACCGTTTCTCTCACTTTACACATAGTAGATCCACAGCCGAAGAACAAAGAATTGCCACTTTCTTTCATCATCGCCGGGCTTTTATTCGGAATCTATTACTTGATCGCAAACATAAAGTTGTACAAGGAATTGAAAGTTCCTACTTTTTAGCCGGTATTTTTAAGATTGTCTGAAAGCTCACTTCGCCTTTGCTGGCAGGCACCTTGAGCGTTTCTAGCTTTAGGTAAAGTCCCTTGATGAATTCGGAAGATAAGCCGCTTGGTTTTGCGGCAATGGCATATTTTGCTTTGTTTTCTGGTGATAAATCACACTGAATCACAAGCTCAAAATCGCTTGCTTGCGGTGTCTCGGTAAAGTGACCTTTAGCCGTTTTATCGATTTCCAGTACGTAATCGGATAGAGCATTTGCCGAAATGTAGCTTTCGATTTTATTTTGTTCGGTGAGTAAGATAACTCTTTCGTCGGACGCGCCTGCGCTTGCCACCTTGTTCGTGCCTTCTGGAGAATACACTTTCCAGCCTTTATCGGCTTTGTAGTCTCGACCGGTTATTGGGTCGTGATATGCCACCATGGGAAATGTCACTCCAAAGTCAATGAACTCACCACCAGTAGTGGCGGTAATGGAAAGGTCTTTTTTCTCATAAATTGCTGTTTTGAATTTGGTCCATTCTTCATTCGTTAGCATCACGACGTAACCATCGCCATATCGTGCGAACTCGGTCTTCTTCACACCTGGCAAAAGCTCGATATACGAGCCAGACATGATTGATCCATCGCTTTTGGGTGGTGCAACTGCTTGAGCCTGTCCCGAAGTCCAGATTAAGAATGCGTTGGCGCGCGGGTCTACCCCTAGTTCGAGTTTTAGTGGTGCGTCATTGGGCAATTTTTTTAAAGTATCTGCCAATGAGTCGCGCGCGTCAGGCAGTAAAGCCAAGCTCAACTGCGTTCCTTCGGCAATTATCCCTGCTTGAAACAGACTTGCAGTAGGCGCCTCATTGATAGGCTCTGCCTTCATCGTTTTGATATCTTCAGGCGAGAACACGCTCTTTCTGTCTCGATCGCACCAGGTTGGATAAGGATAAAACTTGTCCTGGTTCGATAGGCGTCCGCTCACACGCGATGCACCTCCGATGTTGTAGGCATCCATCTCTTCGCGCGTGATTGGCATCACTGCAAGCGCACCTTCTGGAAGCGAGACCCCTTCAATGGGCTTTGCCGGCAAGTAAATAGCGCCAATAAATTGAGAAGAGATAAATCCTTTATCGCCCGTACTCAGCTCAGTGTAATCACCCGCGTGCACTAGTTTGTCTTGTTTCGCCAACGCATGCACTGTTCTGTAAAACTTTATGGGGTCGCCTGGAAAATCAGATGATTTTTCGTTATCGCGTTTGAGAATGGTCATCACCATTTCGGACTGACCGGCTTTAGAAAGACCATCAGTGACAAAGCTCCATGCCTCTCGTGAGTCGCCTCCAGGCAGTTTGTGCAAATAAATCTGAACCGATAATTCGTTTGGCACAACTTCTTCGCGCTTTGGAAACTCTTTGATTCCGACTGCTTCTTTGTAGGCAGTGACTTTTGGGGTGCCGCATGGCAAACGCTCTAGTCTTTCCGCGGCCTGTGAGGATGGCGCCCACAGTCCAATTGCAATCAAAAGGGTTGCGATTTGATTAACTGATTTTTTCATTTGATATAGGATACAAGTTTTAAGCTAAGTTCGTCGCTGGAGGACGCGGCGCACGTATGATGTGTGCCCCTCGATGATCCTTGAGCATATCAATCAAGCGCTCTGTTGTTCCGCCGGTTTTGACCATCTTTTCGCCGTTCTCGGTATAAACGGAAAAGTATTTCATCTTCCCTTCCGCTTCAACTCTCAGAATATCTCCGGGCTTTATGGTATCTGCAATTTTGTTTATGTCGGTCTCGTGAACTACTTTGGCGGAGTCTAGTCTTTTGCCAAAGCTCAGAGCTAAAGACTTTTGCATGTAATCCTCAGGAGACATGTACAGGTCTGGTTCAGATGAACGTTGCCTATCTCCTCCCGGCGGCTTTTCGACGCTAGCAATTCTGTCCGGCTGATTCATGGGCACCAACCCAACGAGGCTCACGCGCTCTGGTTCGGAATGGGTCGAACCCAATTCGCTCATCTGAATTTCGGGATTTTTTCCGTCGCCTTCCATAGTCATGTGCCTCGTTAGAGATATCAGCGGTTACACTTATATACCCCAGTCAGTAGCTTCATCCTAATTAACTGCGCATGTGACTGACAGGGTCCCGAATGGCGACGAGGACCAACTTTTCATGAAATTCGAATTACCGCCGGACTTAGGCAATCCTGACATTCAACTTGATGGCCTGCGAATTTGGGTTCACGGCTATCAGTATTCCGATGTTAGTGACTACAATGATGGAAATTGGATTGACGTAACGATTTGCGCTACTTTCAACGGCGCTCAAGTGTGGGTAGAGGGACCAGTCATTCATTTACCCGAGATTGCGCAGTGGGCAGAAGATGCCGACAAGCTTTATCGCACGCTTAATGGAGATGCCACGCTTTTGTGCATGGAGAATAATTTGTTCGTTAAAATGACCGCAGATAAGTTGGGGCACTTAGAGGTCGAAATTTATATTACTCCAAACGTCTTGACTCAAAAGCATAAGTTCGTTCTTGAACTGGATCAAAGTTATCTACCGGGTTTAGTAACGGGCTGTAAGCGAGTTTTGGAAAAGTATCCAGTA
This sequence comes from uncultured Candidatus Obscuribacterales bacterium, assembly GCA_964606665.1. GTDB lineage: Bacteria > Cyanobacteriota > Vampirovibrionia > Obscuribacterales > Obscuribacteraceae > Aved-18. Next base: position 30,972 of record CAZSHS010000022.1, read on the forward strand.
AGAGGATTGTTGAATTGAGATTGCGTCATGCTTTTATCCTCTCTCTCGTCGCTTTCCAAGTTCTGGGCATGAATTTATCAGTCCACGCTCAGGCATCGGCTGCCCCGCGCAAAAATTCTGCCGACTACAAGCTTGTTATGACGTTGCCAGGGCTGACTGCGGCGCAAATAGAGCGGATAAACGGCATTTATGACAGTTGCGTTGCAAAGCTAAATATGGGCGTTCCGTTGCAGCCGGTCAGGAAAGATTTTTATACCAGAATCCGTCCCATTCTAAATGCAAAACAACTGATGGCGCTTCATCCAGCCGCTCATTTGCAATCGATTCCAAAACAAGGAGACCGTGGTTTGTACAAAGTAACTTTAGATGTTCCATATATAACGCCACCAGATGCGGTGCGTAAAGGTGACGTCTATTTGCCGAGTAACTCTGATGGCAAGCTTCGCCCCGCTGTGCTCTACATTCATGGTGGTGGATGGTCAGGTGGTGACAAACAAGAATCGAGCATGATGCCAGAGGCTCTTGCGGCACAGGGTTTCGTTGTGTTCAACATTAATTATCGATTGGTGCATAAAGGTGGCGAATTCCCTGCCAATTTTACGGATGTAAAAGATGCCTTTGCATTTTTAGCTAGCAAGTCAGACGAATGGCGCATCGACAAAGCTAAAATTGCGGTCATGGGCGGCTCGGCTGGTGCGCATTTGGCAATGCTTTTGGGCTATTGCAATAATTCGAAATTTAAAGCTGAGCATTATCCAAATTCTAAAGCAAGACCAGTTGCGGTGGTCAGTTGGTATGGACCATGCGATTTTGTCAAAGGGCGAAGCGGCATGGTGGACGAGATGCTTGCCAAAAGCGATTCATCTGGGTACACAGACGCCGCGCCAATTACTTATGCAAAGTCTGCTGTACCAACGCTTTTTATTCATGGTACCAAAGATGATGTCGTCTCCATTCGTCACTCTAAAAAGATGCACGATGCTTTAGTAGAGCACAAAATCCGCACAGAAATGTTGACTTTAGATGGTGCTGGGCATGGCTTCGCAACGGATGATTGGCTCAAGGCAAAAGATGCGAGCATTAAGTTTTTGAATGGTGTTCTGAGCATCAAATAGCTTCAATGCTTAATGAGTTGCGCTTCTAAAATATAAGGGTGACGAATCGTTGGGTCGAATGCAAATTTGATTCTGACTTCACCAGGCAATCCTGGCGGAAGATCAATTGGACTCGATTGTTTGATTAAGTCAAGCATCTCCCGAGTAGAAAGTTCGTCTGATTGAGTTGGCGCAAAGTTATAGAGCATGCCTTCAGCGTTCATCGTGAAATCGATAACGACTTTAGATCGATTACCATAACTTTGATTCCATTTCTTTCGAACACTACTTTGCAGATTGTCCAAATAGGGTGCCAACCTAAATCTCAGATAATCAAAGTTTGCAATCTGACGCTTAGAATACGGAACTATTTTATATTCAGACGGTTTAAACCCCGTCATAATTTTAAATTCAATCGGAAAGGTGAACTGAATTTCGACATCTTCTGGTGCTCCCGGTGGAAGAGGATAGAAGGGAGCAGCATCTTGAATAGCTTGTAGCGCAGATTGAGCAAATGGAGAATTGCTCTTTGAGACTAACTTCAAGTCAGATAGTTTGCCGTTTCTATGAATTCGAAATGTAACCACAGCTTCTTTGTCGGTGGTCGTATCCGGAGGATGCCATGCATAAAAAACTCGCCTTTGTAGGCTCGCCATGTATGGACCGCCTCCGCAGATGTCTGGCTCAATAAAGCATCCACAATCGTCTTTCTCCATGTAGGTGAATTTGTAGAGTTTGTATTTGTCAGGATCTTCGACGGCGAAGGCGCTTGTAGAAAAAATTACAAGCAAAAACAGGGCAAGCAATATGTGCGTGTATCGCATGATTAAACAGTAGCGCAGCAAAATTTATTAAAACACAGGGGAAATCCTGGTTATCGAGATTGAAAGCCTCGCTCAAAAAAGCCAGCAGCTTCTACCACAACAGTTTTGTTGTTTATGTTTTTGAAGTCCCTTTCAAAATCAGCAATTGCGTCAGTCGATAATTTTTCGCAATCTCTAATCCGTAAATTCTGCAATGTTTTCGCCTTGATTAAAAATCTCAATTGGCGGTCTGAGACTGAAGTACGACTGAGATCAAGGAGAGTTATTTTCATGGAACAAATGTGATTTATCAACTCGTCTGAAACTATTCGATCTCCTGAAAAATCCAAATTGTAAAGCTTCTTCAGGCGTGACAGTTTTGCAATATCAGAATCTGCAACTGGCGTGTCCGTAAAATCAAGCTGTGTAAGCGAACTGATATTGCAAATGGCATCGAACTCATCAGAACTAATTTTGGTGTCTTTCAGTTTGAGTAACAATGGCTTCAAGTGCACGATTGCAAGTAAACTGTCTTTGGATAATTTTATGCCTGAAAGTTCAATGACCTGCAATTTTGGAAACTGAGTGAATACAAGCCCAATGTCATCTTTGAATGCGCTGCAACAGAAATCGATATGATTTAAGTCTGGAGATCGCTTTAGCGAGCTTAATCCAGTACCTGTGATATTTGGAGACAGCAACGCGAATCTTTTCAGGCGGGGCAAATTGAGTGATGCAAGGCCAGTGTCCGTTAACGCTGGACAACTTAAACTGAGCGTTTCAAGTGACTGCAGTAGATTTAAGTGAGAGAGCCCTTGGTCTGTGACATTTGAAGAATCAATTTTCAGAATTTTCAGATTTTTCAAATTACCTAAGTTTTTCAAGCATTCATCATTGATTGGCGAATTTTGTAATTCTAAATATCTTATTTGATCGGTCGGTAAATACTTAAAGCCTGTCCCCCTTATTGAACAGCCAACCAAGTGAAGTCCCTGAATTTTTGTATTTTGCAACTGCTTAAAGTCTTCATCTGTTATGTCATCTGCTGCATTCTGGGCAACTTTGTAACCCTCGCCTTCGATAATTCGAAATGATTTGTCATCTTTTCCGCGACGATAATTTTTGAATGTCTCCCAGTTGCTTGCGATTAACTTATCGTTTTTACTTTGCTTGACTGCTTTGACCACCACTGGTTTTACAAATGGCTGAGTGTAGATTATCCAACAGATGGCAGTCAGGACGCAGCCTGCAAGCGTAATTAACGCCCATTTCTTTTTGGACTTTATGATGTCTGAATTTAGCACCACATCTTCTTGGCTTGCATTTTTGATGCTTGCTAGTTGGTCTTTGATTTCTTGCATCGATTGTGGTCGTTTTTCTCTGTCCTTTTGCAAGCATTTATCAATCAGGTCGACTAGAGGCATTGGAATCGATTTGGCAGGCAATACATTTGAGAGTAATGCTGGTTTAGTTTTCTTGTGTAGAGCGAGGGTTTCGAGTGCCGATTTTGCTATGAAAGGCGGCTTTCCAGACAAGCATTCATACATCAAACATCCAAAACTATAGATATCTGTTCGATGGTCTAAGTCTTCAGAGTGAGCTTGTTCTGGGCTTGCATAAAGCGGGCTGCCGACCATGATGCCAGTGGCTGTAAGTGTTTTGCTTTGCTGCTCGGTTTGAGCGACGCCGAAATCGAGTAATTTAACCTGAAAATCGCCGTTCATTTGTTCTAGAAGCATTATGTTGGACGGCTTTAAATCCCTGTGTACCACGCCGTTTTTGTGAGCGAATTCAAGCACAGTTGCAATCTGGCGAAAAATAGGTAGGGCGGCTTGATAGGTCAGCAAGTCATGCTTTTCTATGTATTGAGCGAGGTTTAGTCCGGATAAAAGTTCCATCACCATATATGGTGACCCTTCGGGTGTTTGTCCAAATTCGTAGATTCGAGCTATTCCCGAGTGTTTGAGACTGCCGCATGCCATTGCTTCGCGTTGCAATCTTGCCGCGTTCATGCCAGTGTTGTCTATTGCCATGATTTTCATGGCCACATCTAAATTGAGCAAGGTGTCGGTCGCTTTGAGAATGACGCCCATTCCACCTTGACCCATAACTGCTAAGACTTTGTAGCGATTCGCTATCAAAGAGCCTGGCGTTGTTTCAGACTTTCTCACAAGTCTGCTTTAGACGATACTCTCGCTTGTTGGAGGTGGCGGTGGTGCAGGTGTTGCATCAACTTTGGGTCCGCCTTGTCCTGGTCTCCAGGTCGAGATGAAGACAATTACAGCAGATATGGCAGCAAGCACACCAAGAGTGGTCAGACGTTGATTTGCGTCGCATGCGTTGCCCTTTTCAATCAGGTCGCCTGTGATTTGAGCACAGGTCAAAACGGCTAAAGGAAAAGCCATAATCAACTCGTTGCCTTCAGACTCCCAGAGTGAGTTTGGCACTAAAAAGATTGATACCATGAGCGACGCCACTACAGAGGCTAGCATGAAGCTTGAGGCGGCTTCTGCGTGCAAGAAATAGTTGCAAGCCATAGGGGCCATCAAGCCAGCGCTCGAAATCAATAGTGCTTTTACCCAGCCGGGTGTAGCTGTATTTTTGACAAGGTATGCAATTGTCACTGCCATCAAGAAACCGGCATAAAGACCAGCGCTTACATAGACGTGCATCAAGTTGATACCGGTCATATTGCTGTTATAGGTAAATACAAATGCTTCGAGCATTGCTTTAGCCAACCAGAAGAATCCGGCAATGGCTGCGTACTTGTGTTTGTACCCAACAGAAATTATGGTGGTTGATGCAAGCACAATTAAGCCTGCGGTTCCAAACAATCTGGTGACCAGAAGTGTAAAAATACCGATGAAAAGCAGTGCTTTGAAAGATTTGAGCGAAGAGGGTGCGTTTAGTGAATTCTTTTTGTCGAGCGAGTCGAGCAAATAAGTCATCATGAATCCGGCGCCGCCAACTATGGCTAGTTTAGATAAATCCAAAGCCACCATCATTTTGGTGACTAATATAAGAAGTAGCAGACCGCCCGTTGCAGCAAGGGTCAAACGCTTGACGTAGAGCTTGTCTTCTTTGATGAATGGACCTTGGAGCCAGCGCAAGACTAGTGCCGATGTGATACTAACTAAGAATAATTTCTGGTGAGTCACATACCAGGTTGCGTTGTCTATTTTATTCATTACAAATAGGCCGATGAGCCAGACGAGCGCAGGCAGAATATCAGTGAAGCTACGATCGGCTCGTTGTTCGTCGTTTACTGCAAAGGTTTCAATAAAAGAAGACAACACTAAAGCTAGTGCCATCGCCGGTAGTGCTATGGGTTGAGAATTTGGAATCGCCATAGTGGCTGCGACCGAGCCAATAAGCAAAATCAAAGCGCGAAGCCACGAGTGCAAACCTAGTGAGGTCAAAATAAAGGGAAGGATGAATCCGCCGGCAATAAACATGCGGCTCGAAGAGGTGTCGACTCCAAGGAAGCTTGAAAGAAAGAGTATGGCAATTGTGCCTGCAATTCCTATTGCCACAGGCTTGATACGCGGGGTAAATCCTTTCGAATTAATGGCAGCCATGGACTTGTCGCGCACGAAGCGCCAGGCAAAAAATCCGACGGCGACGAGGAAAAACAGAATTGAAAATTCGTTGGATAAGGTAGCCATGTGCACCTGATAATTGGAATCGATTTTTACTAGGAAAGCTTACTAAAACTACTTACCTGTTAAGCTAAATTAGCCGGTAATGATTCAGCGTTCAACTCGCAAGCAGCTTTATGAGAATTCTTTATCCTCTACTCCTTCTACTTGTAATCGGTATCGTAGGTACCGCGCTTTTCTGGACCAATTCAGCGGCAGATACGACCGATGTCAGTCAGTCGTTTTTGCAGGCTGTAGAGGCTGGCAACTATCGCAAGGCGGTCAAACAATTTGGCGGCAATGCGTGTCAGTGCCCGGCCAAGGGTGGCTGGGTTTCGTATTTGGTCTATCTGTCGTCACAAGAGCCCAATTTGGCTTTTATGATGAAGCATCCCTTTTCGACCGGCGAATTTGTTTCAAAGGCAATTCCTGCCACGGTCAAATCTAAGACGCCAATTCCGTGGGAAGTGCCTGAAGATTTTAGTGTCGACGTTCCCATTAAATTCGACAAAGGATACGAGCCAAAATTCTTACCGCTCAAAATGGCTTACGGCATCATCATGAAAAAAGGTGAGTTTGACCAGTTCATAGCCGACCCAGACAAAGACTCCTGGCAAGCTTTTAGCCTGAGGCTAAGGCCTGGTTTGGGCAAAGGCGTGGTGGATAGACCACCTACAAGTATGGGAATTGAATATCATCCCAAGGAACTTTCGCCAAGTAAGGAAAATAAGGATGCTTCGGGCCGTTTGAAAGCGGTAAAAGAAAAGATTTCTGGTGAAGATTCTGATGATAGCTTTGTTTACGCGCGGGTTGAAGACACGCTCGATGAGCTTTTGACCCCTGAAGAAAAATTATATTTGCATCCAAAAGACGCAGCCGGTGTGGTGGATGACAACGGAGGCTCGCTCGATTTTCAAAAAGTGGAAGATTCTCTACCCAGGCTAATGCGTTGCACCTTGCGGCTGCATGTGGTGCGTCGTGGGCAATTAAATAAGTGGACTGTCTACCATTTTGCCATCTTAGATCCTGTGTTCAAGACCGCTTCGGGTGATGAGCTTGCTTTTAAAAATTACTTGTCGCCCATGCGCAAAAGCTGGACAAAGTAAGAAGATCTTAAGCACCCCCAGATAGATCAACATATCTATTTATTGTTTGTATAGTTATGACCTTCATAGCTGTAGGGCGTGGTACTTGTTGTGGTAGCCAAGACTAAATCCGAACCGTTCATTTGGAATAAAAGTGTTGAGTGCATGTCGCGTGGCGAACTGCAGGCTTTGCAAGCTAAAAGATTGCACGACGTGCTCAAGCGGGTAAGCCAGAACGAGTTTTACAAAAAGCGTTTTGCTGAAGCCGGCATAAGCAATCTGGTAGAGAATTTCAAAAACTTGAGCGATCTTAAATCGCTGCCGTTTACTTACAAGTATGACTTGCGCAACAACTATCCGTTTGGACTGTTTTGTGAACCGTTGTCTAACGTGCGTCGCATTCACGCATCCTCAGGCACCAAGGGCAAACCAACTGTTGTCGGCTACACAGATCAAGATATAGAAATCTGGAAAGAGGTATGCGCACGCTCACTAGCCTGTGCTGGAGCAAGACCTAAAGATATTATTCATAACGCTTATGGTTATGGACTTTTCACTGGCGGCTTGGGGATGCACTATGGCATTGAGCATTTTGGCGCCACTGTAATTCCTGCATCTGGCGGGCGCACGCAGCAGCAAATCATGCTCATGCAAGATTTTGGCTCGCGCATTCTGCTCTCAACGCCGTCATATGCTTTGAACATTGGCTATCACATGGAAGAGCATGGCATCGACCTTTCGTCTATCAAAATAGAAATTGGAATTTTTGGTGCTGAGCCTTGGACTGAAGAATTGCGCAAGCAGATAGAGAACAAACTAAATATCAAAGCGCTGGATATTTATGGTCTGTCCGAAATTATGGGACCGGGCGTTTCGATGGAATGTGTCGAAGGTCGAAAAGGCTTGCACGTGTGGGAAGACTATTTCTTGCCAGAGATAATCGATCCTAAATCTGGTGAAGTCTTGCCTGAAGGTGAAGAAGGTGAGCTAGTTTTCACTAATCTTCAAAAAGAAGCAATTCCTGTTATTAGATACCGAACTGGCGACATTTCGCGTCTGTATTATGAGCCTTGTGTTTGTGGGCGCACGATGGCGCGCATGGAGCGCGTGAAAGCAAGACTTGATGACATGCTGATTATACGTGGCGTCAATGTCTATCCGTCTGAGATTGAGCAGGCATTATTGAGTATTGATGAGCTTGCGCCGCACTATCAGCTTGTGGTAAATCGTGAGAAAGCGCTTGACGTGCTTGAAGTCCAGGTCGAAATCTCGGAAGAGATTGTGGCGCGCTGGGGCGAATTCGACAAAGGGCAAGTTGAGTTTGAAAGTTTGACGCAAAAGATACAGAAAGCTCTTAAAGAGAACATGGGGTTGACAGCAGATGTTAAACTCATGAAGCCTCGCACGGTCCCTCGTTCTGAGGGCAAGGCGGTACGTGTAGTAGACAACCGCTCGCAAGCGACAAAATAGTTTGAAGCGAAACAAATAAGGCACCAAATATAGTATTGAGTTTAGAACACACCAAGGAGCGAAAAGAACCAATGATCAAGTTAGTTGCACTCTACAAAAAACCAGCCGACGTGGAAAAATTTGAAGAGCACTATAACAACACTCATCTTCCGCTTGCAGCAAAAATCCCCGGTTTGAAAAAATGCGAAGTGTCCAAATTTGTAGGCGCTCCTCGTGGTGAAGCAGAATATTACATGATGGCTGAATTGTATTTTGAAAACATGGACGCGCTGAAAGCCGGCATGGGTTCGGAAGAAGGTAAAGCTTCCGCCAAAGATTTGATGAGCTTTGCAGCAGACGTGGTCACCATGTCATTTGCTGAGTGCAAAGAAGAAAAAGTAGCTGCTAGCGTCTAATTAAAGGAATTAAGAATCAGATGGCACAGGCATCCACTAATACTGGTCTACGTAAAGCGGTTTCAGGCGCAAAGCCAGAATCGTTCGATTTCAAAAGAATCATTTACGAGAAGAACGGTTACACCGCGACGATTACAATCAATCGTCCAGATAGTCTTAACTGTTTCGATTTGGTCACGCTCAAAGAACTGGGCGACGCATATGTAGATTGCGCACACGACGACTCTATCGCCGTGGTGGTAATTACAGGTGCTGGTGACAAAGCATTTTGTACTGGTGCTGATTTGAAAGAACAAGATGAATATGTTCTGACCAAACCAAATGATTATTACAAATGGATGTATGCCTTCGTCGAAATGCACGACCGTCTGCGCAATATCGGCAAACCCACAATTGCAAGACTGAACGGCATGGTAGTCGGTGGTGGCAACGAGCTTAATATGGCTTGTGACCTGGCAATTGCTGCCAGTCACGTTACTATCAGACAAGTTGGGGCCGCTCGTGGTAGTGTCGCCGCTGGTGGTGCCACACAGTGGTTGCCCTTAATTATTGGCGATCGCAGAGCACGCGAAATGTTGTTGTTGTGCGAGCCAATTGATGCATACATGGCACTTGATTGGGGTCTTGTAAATCAGGTGGTGCCAGCTTCAATGCTCGACCAGGCTGTGGCTGAATTAGCCGAGAAGCTTTATAACAAATTGCCCGAGTGTACGCGTTATACCAAGCAACAAATAAACTTCTGGCGCGACTTTTCTTGGTCTATGACAATAGGTCATGCGCGCGACTGGCTCACACTGCACTCAGCCGCACCTGAAACTTTTGAAGGCATAAGAGCCTTCAAAGACAAAACTCATATCGACTATAAAGGTCTGCGTGAGCGCGCTGGCAAAGCCGAGAAAAATTGCCAGGCTTGCCATACTCAGAATCTTCAGACCAACAAATTTTGTGGTAACTGCGGTAAATCGCTCTAATTCGAATTGCAAGAAAGGAAAGAGTCATGACTTACAAAAACATTATTGTCGAAGAAGAGGGAGCCGTAGGGGTTATCGCTCTCAATCGTCCACAAGTACTTAACGCGCTCAATCATGAACTGATGGCTGAGCTTGTCGAAGCGCTTGATGCCTTCGATCATAAAGATGCCATTCGCGCCATCGTTTTGACCGGCAGCGAGCGTGCATTTGCAGCAGGCGCCGACATCAAAGAAATGTCGGACGAAACTACAATAAGCATCATGCTTAGAGATAAATTCTCTACCTGGGACCGCATTAGAAATGTTAAGAAGCCCATTGTTTGTGCCGTCAGCGGTTTTGTTCTCGGCGGTGGTTGCGAGCTTATGATGAATTGCGACATTATCGTTGCATCAGAAACAACTCAGCTTGGACAGCCCGAAATCAATATAGGGGTTATTCCTGGTGCTGGTGGCACTCAACGACTAACACGCGTGGTGGGCAAACACAAAGCAATGGAAATGATTTTGACTGGAAAATCAATAACAGCACACGAAGCGCTTGAATTGGGGCTAGTGAACAAAGTTGTTCCAGTTGAATTGTATTTGGAAGAAGCCAAAGCAATGGCTCGCGAAATTGCTAAAAAGTCGCCAGTAGCAGTAAGACTTGCAAAAGAAGCGGTGCTCAAATCTTATGATGCCAATCTTTCTGAAGGTCTTTTGTTCGAGCGCAAAAACTTCTACATGCTCTTTTCATCAGAAGACCAGAAGGAAGGCATGAAAGCATTTTTGGAAAAACGTCAGCCCACATTCTCGGGACGCTAAAGCACATAGTTTAAAGGAGACCCTCAAAGTGTCTAAAGAAAATGAATCGGAAAAAGTTCTCCTCACCGAGATTAAAGACGGAGTTGGCGTAGTTACGCTCAATCGTCCAGATAAGCTCAATTCATTTAATGACGAGCTAACTTTTCAGTTGCAAGACGCGCTCAAAGAAATGGAAAAAAACAAAGACGTCAAAGCGATTGTCTTAACCGGCTCTGGACGCGGATTCTGTGCGGGACAAGATTTGCAAAGTCGCAGCATCTCGCAAGAGATGGGCGAACGTCCTTCTTTGGGCGATTCAATTCGCAGACGCTACAATCCTCTTATAACAAAATTGCGCCGCATGGAAAAACCAATTGTGGCAGCAGTCAATGGTGTTGCAGCGGGTGCTGGTGCCAGTCTTGCTTATGCTTGCGATTATAGAATCGTGGCAGAAAGTACAAGCTTTATTCAGTCTTTCACCAAAGTGGGTCTGGTGCCAGATTCTGGCTCTACCTTCTTTTTGCCTCGTTTGCTCAACCCCACTAAAGCATTTGAGCTAATGCTCAGTGCCGAAAAATTATCGGCTAAAGATGCACTTGCCTATGGACTTGTTAATCAGGTGGTGGCAGACTCAGAAGTGCTTAACACGGCAATGGAGCTTGCGCTTAAATTGGCAAAAGGACCGACTAAGGCTTATGCGCTCACTAAGCGTGCATTCAACAAAGCCGTGTTTCCAGATTTGGAAGAGTTGCTTGAATACGAAGCAAGCTTGCAAGAAATTGCCGGACGCTCGGACGATTTTCAAGAAGGTGTCAAAGCCTTCGTTGAAAAACGTACACCCGCTTACACTGGAAAGTAAGTAGGTGGAGGGGTCTAATTTCATATCGAACGACTTCAAGCTGATGCTTGGCGCCGTAATTATTCTCTACATCATCGGAGTCTACGCAATAAGCTATTATGCGGAGCGCAGAGTCAAAAATGTAGACGATTATGTTGTGGCGGGAAGACGCCTTGGAATAGGACTTTCGTGGCCCGCCTTGCTTGCAATTTGGTTTGGTGCCGGAACGATTTTGACCGTTTCAAGCGAAGTGGCAAACAACGGTCTCAAACAAGTAAGTCTTGACCCATTTGGATCTGGCGTTTGTTTGCTTATAGCTGGTGCTTTTTTCGCCAAGCCGCTCTGGAAGATGGGCATCACTACTTTGTCTGATTTTTTCAGAATCAAATTTGGTGCTACTGCCGAATTCGTTTCTGCTTTTATCATGATACCGAGCTTCTTTGGCTGGATCGCCGCCCAATTTGTGGCTCTTGCTCAAATCTTACACTTGTTTTTTGGCTTGCCGCTTAACGTGGGTGCAGTTCTTGTCACAATCGTTGGAACTGGCTACACCATTCTTGGTGGCATGTGGGCAGTGACGCTTTGTGATGCCACTCAAATATGGCTTGTACTCGTTGGTCTTGTCATTCTCACTTGTAGCGCTCTTGCTGGACTTGGGCACGGTGATGTGATGATTGGTTTTGCCAATGTCATTCACTGCGTACAGTCAACAGCACCGCAAAAATTGCAAATGATACCAACTCATAACCATGGCGAACTCTGGACCTGGATGTCTTTGTTTGCAGCCGGTGCGCTTGGAAATATTCCCAGTCAGGATTTGATGCAGCGCATGTTCTCTGCCAAAAGCGAAAAGGTTGCACAGAATGCCTGTTATATAGCCGGGATTGCCTATATTCTTTTTGGTGCGCTGCCTGTGATTCTGGGCTTTGTTTCAATCTATATGGCGCAAAATACAGGATTCAATCTTGGTCCAGAGGTGTCTGTGCTGCCGGCTCTTGCCAAAGGATTCTTGCCGCCCTGGCTTGCAGTTGTATTTGTGGTAGTGATAGTAGCAGCAGTGATGTCGACCATTAATAGTGCCATTTTGTCACCAGCCACTGTACTTGCACAAAATATTTTGTACAAGAATAAGTTTATTCAAAAGCGCATCGACCCGCTCAAACTCAACCGTCTTTGCGTGGTCTTCATGGCTTTGTGCAGTTTGATCACTGTCTTTTCGGGCGAGCGCGCATACGGTTTGTTAGAAAGTGCTTACAGCATTCCTCTTGTTGGGCTGTTTGTGCCGCTTGCTTTTGGTTTGTATTCTAAAACTAAGAGCGAAATCCCAGCAGTCTGCTCAATGTTGGTTGGAATTCTAACTTGGATGAGTCAGTACCTGCTTGGATGGCAATATTTTCTTGAGCCCATTTCGCCTTTCGATAAGCTCGATTTGCCTCTCACACTTACATCGACTTTTTGCTCGTTAATTACTTATCTGGCATGCGATTTTGTGTTAAGCAAAGTATTGGCGAAGCGTCCACTTGAAATGAACGAGCCGGAACTTTCAAATATCGCATAGCCACTTTGAAAAAGTGTCCGTTTCCCGGGGCCCGGGAAGCGAGAAAAAAGTTTAGACTACTAAGGCTCAGAATAAAGTCTTATCGCAGTGGTGGCATCACGCTCAGTCAGGTCGCGCCAGGAATCAGCCACATCTATAGAAAAGAACATCGCGTCTTTGGGATTATTAGTGTGACCTGCCATGCCGATGACGTGTCCAATTTCGTGCAAGAAAATTAGTCTCAGTCTGTTTTGTGTAAGCGGCATGTCTGGCATCAGCGGGACGGTTAAAAAGGCGATGCTACCTTTGACCAGACCGTTTTTGCCGGAGAATAATTGAGTTTCGCCAGCTTCGGCTGCGTTTTTAAATTTGCTTGAATCGTTAGTCCAGGTGCATTGAATGTCTGAGTTTTTTTCAGAGTCGACAAATACAAAAGAGACCGCACCTTTCGATGCGTTTTGCCAGTCCGTGAATGACTGCTTAAGCAAGTCTTCAGAGCCTGCTTTGAAATTGGGCGTATTCTTGCCTGGAGCAATAAATACTTTTAGTGGCATTTTGCTTTGAGGCCAGCGCGCTCTTCCGTGCGCTGTCACTTCGGCATAATAATCTTGCAGGCTGCCACCGCTTTGCACGCGACTTTCTCTAGAAGCTTCTTTTTGCAAACCCATAATTAAGTCAGAAACTTTTTTGGCATCTTTGTGCGCCGGAAATCGTTTTACAAACTCGCTATAAGTGATGATGGCGTCTTGAATTCGACCTTCTGTTTGATATAAACCTCCAAGACTCATCCAGGTAGAATCGAGATTGGGATTTAGATTGCGGGCTAATTCAAGTTCGCTAATAGCTTCTTTGACCTGACCTGTTTTAGCAAGGGCTATGCCAAGATTGTGGTGTACTTCTGCAAATCCAGGTGAAAGGTCGGCTGCTTGTTTGAGCTTGATTACGGCGTCTCGATTATTATTTGCGTGCAGAAATTTGACGCCTTCTTGCAAAAGGATTGCAGCTTGATACTGTTCTTTTGAAACTGGTTTGTTGTTTAAAAAGTACTGCTCGCCTTCGGCAAATGAAGGTGCTGCAAAAAATAGAGACAGTGTCAGCGACAAGAGGCTTGCGCCAAGCAAAAGTATTTTCGCTTTGTTTTTTGCTGTCACTAGCTTATTTAGCCGTTGCGGTCTTTTTTGCCAGACAGGCGATACCGGGTAATTCTTTGCCTTCCAAAAACTCAAGCGATGCACCTCCACCAGTTGAGACGTGTGTGAGGGATTCTGGTTCCACGCCGCATGCCGCAAGCGCAGCTACCGAATCGCCGCCGCCTACAACGGTGATGCAGCCTTTTTTGGTTAATTCAACTAATTTCTTGACCACAGAAAATGTGCCTTTCTCGAAGCCTTTGGTTTCAAAGACGCCAAGTGGACCGTTCCACAAAACTGTTTTAGAAGATTCAAGAGCCGCTTCTATTTCTTTAATGGATTCAGGACCAACATCAAGACCCATTTGATCTTCGGGTATGTTGTCTATTGAAACTATCTTAGTTTCAGCGCTTTCTTCAATTGCTTTGGCGCAAACGACGTCTTTGGGAAGAATAATTTTGACGTTGTGTTTGGTGGCTTTTTCCATCAATTCTTTGCAATAGTCCATGCGATCTGCTTCGACAAGCGACTTGCCGACTTGTTTGCCCTGGGCTTTCAAGAATGTGAAAGCCATTGCGCCGCCTATTATGATGGTGTCTACTTTATCGATTAGGTTATCTAACACGCCGATTTTGGACGAAACTTTAGCGCCACCAATAATGGTGGCAACAGGACGCTTGGGATTATCTAGCGCTGAAGAAAGCATTTTTACTTCTTTCTCAAGCAAGAATCCTGCATACGAGGCTGCAACGAACTCAGATACGCCTGCAGTGCTTGCATGCGCTCTGTGAGCTGTTCCAAACGCGTCGTTGACATAAACGTCTGCAAGTTCAGCCAATTGCTTGCTGAATTCTTTGTCGTTCTTTTCTTCACCTTCGTGGAAGCGAACATTTTCAAGTAAAAGCACATGACCGTTTTTTAGATCATGCACTGCTTTATTGACCTTATCACCGATAGTTTCTTCGATGAAATGGACTTTGTCTTTGAAAGAATCACATAGAGCAGCTAGGTGCATAGCCACAGGCTTGAGCGAATATTTTTCATTCGGCTTACCGTCGGGTCTGCCCAGGTGTGAAACCAGGACGACTTTGGCGTCTGCTTTCATCAATTTTTCAATGGTAGGCATAGCAGCCGTAATTCGGCTGTCTTCTGCTACTGTGCCACCTTTGTTCAGGGGCACATTGAAATCGACACGCACAAGAACGCGTTTGCCTTCCAGTTGCGATTTATCCAGCTGCTCTATTGATCTCATTATTTTTCTATCCTGTTTAAGGTGTGAATTTAGACTTTGACGGCAATTTTTTTTGCCACCATTGAGGCCAATTCTACAAGGCGGTTGCTGTAACCCCACTCGTTGTCGTACCACGAAAGTACTTTGACCATGTTTTCGCCCATCACCATTGTTAGGTCGGCATCAACGATAGAACTGGTTTTGTTACCAGCGAAGTCGCGCGATACCAGTGGCTCTTCGGTGTAACCAAGATAACCTTTCATTCCACCCTCTGCTGCTTTTTTCAAGCAAGCATTGACTGACTCTTTGGTTACTGGTTTTTTGGTTGTGCAGACCAGGTCTACGATAGATACGTTTGGTGTAGGCACTCTCATGGCAAAGCCATTCAATTTGCCTTTCAAGTGAGGCATTACAAGACCAATTGCCTTTGCAGCACCAGTCGATGAAGGGATCATCGATTGTCCGGCAGCGCGAGCTCTGCGCAAATCATCGTGAGCAGCGTCGAGCAATTTTTGGTCGAGTGTGTAGCTGTGAATAGTGGTCATCATGCCTTCGACAATGCCGAATTCATCGTCAATTGCTTTAGCCATTGGAGCCAAGCAGTTGGTGGTGCAGCTAGCGTTGGAGATGATGTTGTGTTTTTCTGGGTTGTACTCTTTGTCGTTCACGCCAAGCACGATGGTTATATCTTCGTTTTTAGCAGGAGCTGAGATAAGTACTTTTTTGGCGCCAGCTTCGATGTGACCTTTGGCCTTGGTCGCGTCGGTGAAAGCACCGGAGCACTCAAGAACCATGTCGATTTTGTGTTCTTTCCAAGGAAGAGCAGCGGGATTTTTCTCGGCGGAGAATTTGATTTCTTTGCCGTCGATTACAAGTGCGCCGTCTTTGTGAGCAATTGTATGACCTTTGAGTTCGCCAAGAACTGAGTCATATTTGAGCAGGTGGACTGATTGCTCTAAGGTTTGGAAGGGGTCGTTGATGGCGACGATTTCGAATTCAGTCGGCTTGCTGTCCAAATAAGCACGGAACACATTGCGTCCGATTCTGCCGAATCCATTGATTGCTACTCTAGTCATCTTTACATTTCCTTTTCTATATTCAATAAGGCCAGCTACCAAGCTCGAAAGCCGCCCTCTAGTGCGAATAGGAACAGAGTAATACGAAAACTGGGCATCTTTTAAAAAATGAGTATTCTATTTAGATTGTGGCGACTGTAGTCAAGGGTGAGTTATCCTTGTTATATTCGAATTTTGAACCCGTATACGGCAAAGAGGCGCAAACCAAATGACTAACAAAGCTGAAGAAGGCGTACAAAGCGCCGGTACAGACATCAAAGTACATGTAGAACAGATTCTTGAAAAATTACGTCCAATGCTCATGATGGACGGCGGCAACATCGAACTTGTAGACGTCAAGGACGACGAAGTATTCGTTCATTTGATGGGCGCTTGTGGCATGTGCCCCAGTTCCACCATGACCTTGAAAATGGGTGTCGAGCGCGCAATCAAAGAAGAGCTTCCCCAAATAAAACGCGTAGTCCAGGTCTAATTCAAAGATTTAGCGGATTCCGACGCGCTGCTTAAAATCAGAAGTGAGATAGCTTGCAAGAACAACAGATTCGTGTTGGGGCAATAAATCGCTCAAGTTTTCGTAACCGGCTGTGCAGGCTCTTCTTATAGATCGCTTCGATTCAAAAATAGAGCCATATGCATTAGAGGCGATGGTGTTGCATATTTCTTTGACGCCCGATTCAAGTTTGTCTTCGGGCAAAACGTCGTTAATCAAACCTAGCTGCAGAGCGCGCGCGGCATCAACCACATTGCCTGTGTAGAGCATTAAGGACGCTTGGGCTGGACCGATTAAATGAACAAGGCGCAAAACGCTTGCATCATCTAATACTATGCCGAGCTTGGCTACGGGAATGCCGAACACTGAAGTATTAGAGGCTATACGAAAATCGCAAGCTGTAGCCAGTAAGCAGCCACCTCCAATACAGGGACCATCAATCATGGCAATTACTGGAAGAGGAAAAGTATAAATAAATTGCAGACAGTCGCGTATGGCGTGCCAGAATTTGGTGGCGCCTTTAAGATCGGCGATCACTTTTAAGTCTTCGATGTCTGCACCAGAAGCGAAGCAAGAATTGCTTCCAGTGAGCACCATGACACGAGCACCTTTTTCTTTTAGCTCAGCCAAACATTCAGGAATGCAAGACCACATTGAAGTGGAAATGGCATTGCGACGTTCTTCGCGGCTAATAGTCAGTCTGCCAATAGCACCTTCTCCGTCTGGACCGGGTGCGTCTTCTAAATGTGTACTTAAATAGTGATTTGCGATTGACATTATTTTAGTGAAAATTCAACCGCGTCGCCTTCTTTGATACCCTTTTTCTGACAGTAGCCACCGGCTACTTCAATTACCTGATTGACCACAATGCCTTCGCCTGGCGGGTAGGTTGGACATTTTCTGTAATCTTTGGTGCGCTCAGGTGGGACGTTTTCGCAGATTTTGATGATTTTTCCATCGCGAACAAATATCATATCAAGCGAAATATAACAGTTATACATCCAGAAATTGACTGGTTTTGGCGGGTTGAACAAAAAGACCATGCCCGAATCTGGTGCCAAAGAAGTCCGCATCATCAAGCCGCGCTCGATTTCTTGCGGGGTTTGGGCAATTTCTAGTTTGATTTCTTGATTGTTTATTTTGACCGTGGGCATTTTTGTTGTGGTCTGCACCTTTGTGTCAGCCAAACACGACTCTGAATCGATATTAAAAGTGACTAGTCCTGAAAGCAAGCTAAGGGCAATAATTGCAGAGAGAACCAACTTCTTGATTATCATAGCCACCACATCCTGTTATAAGGCGTTTTCCAGTAGAAAAATTCGACCGTGTCGATGAGGACACCCCGTTTTCCGGGTAACGACTTGCTCGATATTACGCCGGAGGGATCTATTATGGCAGAAATTCCGGTATTGGTAGACATGACAATATAGCGCCCGTTCTCCACTGCGCGAAAGACTGAAGCGGCAAGTAGTTGCTTGTTCAAAGAAGATTCGTGGAACCAGCTCAAGTTGGAAAGATTTACAAGCAAATGAGCACCGTGTCTTACTTCGTTTGCAATCAGCCTGGGATAAGCCATCTCGATAAAAATTGACAGTCCCACTTTGCCCCACATGCTTGAGACCAGATTAACCTGATGACTGGAGAGGAAACTTTCGCGACTGGCTGGAATGTGTTCGCGAAGTGAGCTTGGGATGCGCTCGTTGAGAGCCTGTATTGGTGCAGATTCACCCAGTGGCACCAATCTTTGTTTAACATACAAATTATCTTTGGCATTGAGCGGACTTATGATGCGCGCGGCATTGACTAATTCGCCTCCTTGCAGATTTTCGATGGTGCCTACTATTGCTTCTTTGTTTTGATATTTGCACAAACTTTTGACGATGCTGAGTAAATTGCCTTGAAGCATTTGAGCATTGTTTATAACGCCTTCGGGCAAGACCAGCATGAGCACTCCCAGATTACGACTGAGTGCGTTGTAGCGTTTGGCTATGTGTTCGGGTTTGGTGACTTGAAGTCGCTCTTCTTCAGCAGAGACATTGCCTTGTACTACTCCCACTGTGACTGGTGGTGTTTGTGGATCTTGGAGGCGAACGGTTGCTACATCAATATAGTCCTGAATGCGAGCGATTCGGCTTTCGCCCCAAGTATTGAGGCAGAATATAAGTAAAGCAACAAAAGCTAGATCTAGAAATGCACCAAATCCGGTGGTGAGCTGATCTGTTCTGCGTCCCATTTTTTTTGCCAATTTAAAGCATTGAATGACACTACAGGCAATGACTGCGTTAGACATCACAATTAAGTAATCGAGGCAGCCGCTGCCAAGAAAGGCGGACATTTGTACTAGGGGCAGATTGCGATACTGCGAATAAACCAACTGGTTAATAGGCAATCCGATAAAAAATTCAGACGGCGCTACAAACCACTGCAAAAAGACCCAAATGAGCGGGACCGAAACAATATAGGGAAAAAATGGTCGCTCTAAATTAGGTATGAATCCTGCTCGAAGCGGAAGACAAAAAACAATTAGGGCAAAGGCTGCGTATAAAAGAGACTGGTGCAAACATTCAAGCATCCATATAAGACCACTAAAGGCGGTACCAAGCCAGTGGGGAAGACCAAGGGCAGTCATTGGCGCCAGACCTAGATAAAAACTAAGGGCGACGCTGTTGTATCCAAGACCAAAAATAAGCCCGCTTATTGCCGCTTCCCATTTGCCCGATGCTCCGCGTATGAGCACTAAAAGTGGTGCAAGCCCAATCCAGGCGAGCCACGAAAAATTGATATTGCCCACATCAAAAGCTGGGCAGCTCAATCCAAGCACGATGCCCAATAGGAAAATAACCGGACCTTTGTAGAGAAAGGACACGCGCTCAAGCCAGGTTGGTTGATCAAAGACGGAATGCGTCTGAAAAATCACGAATAATCACCAAAAACACTTACATTTGTCTTGCAAGAGACTTATTATATAAGCATGAGAATCTTCGGCATAGACCCCGGAACACAAACTACTGGTTATGGGGTAATAGACCTAGAGGGCGCTAGCCGCCTAAGTTATGTCGCTTCTGGCGTTGTCCATACTTCAAAAGATATGCCATTTCCCAAGAGGTTGAGTACTATCCGAATGGATATCATTGAGCTTATCAATGAATATGCTCCGAACGTGGTGGCGGTAGAGTCTATATTCTTTTTCAAGAATGCCAAAACAGTCATTCCGGTATCTCAGGCGCGCGGTGTATTAATCGAAGCTGCAAGTTCGGTTGGTCTAGATTCTAAAGAATATACGCCTATGCAAGTGAAGCAGTGCCTTACCGGTTTTGGACGTGCCGACAAAAAAGATATCCAGATTGCGGTGCAAGCGCTATTGCATCTTCCAGCGATAATTAAGCCCGATGATGCTTCTGACGCTTTAGCTATTGCAATTTGTCATGCTCGTATGGATTTGAGCGCGCGCCAATTAGCGGCTGGAGCCCAGATTGAAAACTCCACTTTGGCTCATTAAATAGTCTAAAAACTTGGTGGCACCGGCTGGTCCCATGTGCACAGTGTCTAGATAATCTTTATCTGGAATTAAGTCATTTTTTTCGAAGTTGAGATATTTGATATCGTATTTAGTGCTGGTGCTTTGCAGTATTTCTAAATATTTTGCACGCATCTCTTTGCTGGATAGATCCTTGTGACCGCTTGAGACTGGCATATTAATCAGAATCAATTCCACTTTTTTGTCTTTGCACAATTGACATATACGAGCTAACGCTTGCGCCTCCAAATTCATTTGTTTGTAATTAGGCGGCATATAACGCTTTTCATATCCAAGCGTATCAAGTACGGGCTTTTCCTCGATGCTAGTAGTCGCCTTTTGGGTAGCCTCTATTTGAGTTGGAAGCTTAACTGTCACTGCTTTGGTATCAGGTTTTGATTCTGTTTTAGGAGCTGTTTTAGGACCTGTTTTTTTGAATAATTTTTCGCTTTCATATGTCATTGCCAGTCCAAGTTCAGAATGGTTTCTATACATAGGAAGAATGGCATAAAGACTCAATTCTTGCTGTACAGGTTTGGTTGCGTGTGAAAAAGTGAAGGGTAAATTGTCACCATAAAAAGCATATGGCAAATCGAATAGAGCTTGAAACGTAGATGTACCTGCAAAGGAGCAGTTTATGTTGTCGGCAAAATCACGCAGTCCCACACAAAGAATTATTTTGCCTGGAGCTTTGTCAATTATTTTGCTTACTAATAAATGAACATCAGAAATCATGCTTGCAGCTACAGTTAGGTTGAAAACAGTACTCTTAGAAAGTTTGGAAAAATACTGTGCCGATGTATAAGCTTGCAGTGGATTTAGATTCTTGTCTTTCATCAATTGAATTACATTTTGATCTTTTGGATCGTCTGCGTAATACAAACAGCACATGGGAAGCGACGAGCCGACTACCACTACATCTGTTTTGCCAGGAACTTTATTGAACTGATCAAGTTTGAATGCCACTGCTGCTTTGGTTAATAAAGCAGGGCTTATTTTTTCTTGCGGGACATTTTTTAGATAATTGATATTGCCGGAGGTAAAAGCAGAGACAAACATCAAAGCAAGTAGCCAGCATGTGAAACTTTTGGCGGGCGCAAATTTCTTGGTGCCTTTGGTGGCATCTTCAGGCGCCATAGCCTTTGACTCTGTTTGAGTGGTCATGGTTGCAAGGATAGCAAAGGGAGAGGCTTTGGACCTTAAATTTGAATAAAACCAGTGCCTTTGAGCCCGGAGCTGTAGTGATCTGGGTAAAGCATTTCAGCTATCATTTGCATTGATTCGACCACACGTGGTCCTGGTCTATTGAAATACTGATTTCCATCTGCAACATAAACACGTTTGTTTTTGACACAAGAAAGCCCAGCAAACTGCGTATTGTCGAGTAACAAATGCATTTCGCTCATGGTGCGATTTATATCAAATCCACATGGTGTCACAAGTATCACATCGGGATTTGATTTGACCAAATCGTCCATACTCATCCAGGGCGAGTGCTTACCAGCTTCACCGAAAAGATTTTCGCCACAGGCAAATTCAATTAATTCAGGCACCCAATTGCCGGCTGCCATTAAGGGCTCGATCCATTCGATGCAAGCGATACTGGGAGTTTTCTTGCTAGTTAATTTGAAAGTTTCGCATTGACTGTGCAAACTTTCGATTTTCTGGGTGACCTCGCTTATCAAGTCGATACCGCGCTGTTCTATGTTTAGTTCGATAGCAAGTGTGTCTATATCACTCAAAATATCGGTGAAGCAATCGGGCTTTAGCGAAATGATTTTGACCTCTTCGCCCAGAGTTAAAGAGCAAGCCTCAACAACATCTTTCTCACTAACCGCGCAGACTTCGCACTGTATTTGCGTAACTATGTGTGTAGGATTAAGAGACTTTATTTTTTCTGAGTCGACACGATAGACACTTAGACCCTCTTGAACAAGGGCTTTTACTTTTTGGTCTATTTCGTAACTGGTACCATCAACTTCGAATTTGGGGCTGGTACATACAGGTAAATCTAGAATTGATGCGGGATAATCGCATTCGTGCGATCGCCCGACAATTTTATCCAACAAACCAAGTCGATACAAAGTCTCAGTGGAGCTTGCTATAAGCGAGATGATGCGAAGCTCTTGCACGGCTTTTATACTAACTTTGTGTGGGAGCACCTTGCTCTTTTGGGGCTTGCTGAGCCATTACATAGTCGAGCAAGCGAATAAACTCATTGCGGAAAGTGGCAATGATTCTAACCAGTTCAGTGCGATTGCAGACACAGACAACGCCTGCGCCACCAAGTTGCCCGAAGAACGATGCAAATTCGGACATTTCGACGATAGATTCGTTACCGTCAAACTTAGAAAAATCTTCGATCCAGTTAATTGGCGCGCTCAAAAAGAAGTCAGGACGCTGAGCGTAAGGGTGATTGAGCGTTTGCATCGAGCCGTCTGGCATCATCAAATATATGGCTCCACGCACTACTCTGTAGGCTGGCAGGTCATGTTTTTGGGCGCGATAAAAATCAAGCGCATTTTGATAACCCTGAAGCTCATTTGACAGCCAGATTAAAGCTTCGTCTGGTGCTTTGCCACGCAAAAGCGGCAGAGCTTCAGGCAATGCTTTGCTAAAAGTTGTTCCGCCTGACAATAAATCTTGCTTGAGCTTTTGAAACACGACGCCCCCCAGGTTGTTAGCTCTATATACCACCCTTTAATACAAATAATATTAGTGAGAAAAAATACCGTAGATAGTCACATTCACCAAAGATCGATTGACTGCAAAATGCCTATGTGAAAAGCTTATCCAATTAGTTGACAACCCGTTTCGACCCCATTCGGATAATTGCGTGATAAGTCCCGGAACTAAGAGCAAGTCGCAAGACCTGACGCCATTAATAGAGCTTGTGCAAGATGAAATGCAGATGGTCGAAGATTGGCTTGCAACTAATTTGATTGACGACAATCCATTCGTTGGCGAATTGCTCAAACAAATTTTTCAGGCAGGCGGAAAGAGATTGCGTCCGCTAATTGTTTTACTATCTGGCAGAGCCACTGGCAAAAATAATGAAATTGGCAGACTGCACATAATTTTGGCTGTTTTAACTGAGTTAATTCATACAGCCAGCCTGGTTCACGACGACGTTATTGATAGCTCTGATTTGCGTCGCGGCAAAGAGACTATAAATAAAAAATGGAACGAGCGTGTGGCGGTGCTCATGGGCGATTTGCTCTTTGCACAGGCGTCCATTTGCTTGGCTCGTTTGATGAATCCTCCTATCGTGGGCATTTACGGTCAGGTGTTGGGCGACCTTTGTGCTGGCGAAATCAAGCAAATGCGCCACCAATTTAATATTGAAGCCGACTGGGACACTTATATTCAAAAATCAATCGGCAAAACGGCATCGCTCTTTTCAGCCGGTAGTCACAGCGCAGCTATCTTGAACGGACAAGACAATGACACTGTGCTTGCACTTAAGAGTTATGGACTGAACCTGGGCATCTGCTTTCAAATAGTAGATGACATGCTCGATATCACTGGTGACTTTGATTCGAAAAACAAAGCAGGCGGAGTATTGAAGCCTTTAGGCGGCGATTTGCGCAATGGAGTTTTGACTGCACCTGTTTTATACGCACTAGCTGAAGGCGGAAAAGATTCAGATAGATTGCGCAAACTAATTGAAGACCGTTTAGTCGTAGAAGATGCCGGGAACCAAGAGGGTCTTTCGATCATCTCTAGGTCTTGTGCCATTGAAAAAACGGCCGAGTTGGCTCAAAAGTATGCAAACGACGCTTGCTTGGATATTTCCATTTTGCCTGATTCGCCTTACAAGGACGGACTTTACGCCTTGAGCGAATTTATTATGTCCCGTGCCAAATCGAGCTGAGCTAAATTAAGAATGTCAAAAAAGCTATCATTTGGAATCTGGTCGTCTGTCAAAATGTCTGTGACTCTGATTGCTTTGACTGCAGCTACAATTCTTGTTGGCGCCTGGTGTCCCCAAGAAGGACAAGTGGGCAAAGAAAAAGTATTTGAGACTTTAGGAAAAGACAACGGGCAGCTAGTTATCAATCTTGGACTGGCCGACACATTTCATTCGCCCTGGTTTTTGTTTTTAATTGCGATGCTCTCCTTGTCTATGCTTGCTGCAAGCTTTGAGCGAGTCTTTCCGCGCCTTATGACTTTGAAGAATAAGATGCCTCTGCTTGGCTTGAGTGAAATAGCAAAATTACCTTTTAATCAAAAAGTCGAAATAGAATCTGATCCTAATTCGAGCACCGAATCTGGTGGCACTGCAACTGGTGCCATAGATGATATCGAAGCCAAATTGAAGAAAAAAGGTTTCACTATCATCCGCCAAGCAAACAAATTCACAGGCGAGCAGGGCTTGATTGGACGTCTTGCACCAAGTGTTACACACGTTGGATTGCTTTCTTTGTTAGTGGGAGTTTCTATTACTTCGTGGACTGGATTCAACGGATTTCAGCCAGTGAAGTTGGGCGAGTGTTTGAGTTTTGAGGATTCAAAACATTCTCAATTGTGGATGGGAAGTTTGCCCAAATGGCAAGCGCGTGTGGTTGAAACGCGTCGCGAGAATCATCCCACAGGCGAGCCTAAGCAGTGGTATACCACTCTTAATATTGAAGATAAGTTTGGCAAGGTTATAAAAACGGGCGAATTGTCCGT
This sequence comes from uncultured Candidatus Obscuribacterales bacterium, assembly GCA_964606665.1. Classification (GTDB taxonomy): domain Bacteria; phylum Cyanobacteriota; class Vampirovibrionia; order Obscuribacterales; family Obscuribacteraceae; genus Aved-18. Next base: position 55,700 of record CAZSHS010000022.1, read on the forward strand.
CAATAATCCGCTCACGTACGACAATGTAGATATTTATCAGTCGAGCTGGGGGATTGATTCAATTGCACTTAAATTCAATGGACAAAAACAACAAATACCAGTAAATCCAATGGGCAAGCGCTTTGCTGCTTTTCTTCCACTGGATCAAGATTCGGTCATGATTTTTTCAGTGCTAGATCAGAAATCGGATTTGAGAATTTTTGCCAAGCGCAGTAATTGGGAAGCACCAAAAATTTTGACTGAAATAAAACCTGGTCACCAAGCCTCTTTAGGTGGTGTCACGCTTACTTATGAAGGCATTGTTCCGCGTACCGGTTTGCAATATAAAAGAGACCCCGGCATTTTTGTAGTCTATACCGCCTTTGGTTTTATCATGCTTGGTGTCATGCTTGCATTTATTCCGCACAGACATGTTTGGGTCTGTGAAGAGACCGATGGCGAGCGCAAATATCTAGCTATTGGCGGACGGTCCCCAAAAGCAAAAATTGCATTCGAGCGGATGATACAAAAAATATTAGAACCATACGAAGTGCAGCAAACTAAATTACAAGCAAAGCGAGAAACTGAAAAAGTTTTCGACCTAGAAAAAGATGATCAAATAAGAGAAGAAGTATGTCAGACCTCCAAGTAGCACTAACCAATACAGCGGGCATAACGTCCATCATTTCATTTTGGATTTTTGTTGCGTCTAACGCATTCAAAAATTGGAAGCCAAAAATACTTAGCTCTGCTTTCTTTGTTCTGCTTATCGGATTTATTGCTCTTACATGCGCCATAGTTGCACGCGGTATTGAAGCACAAAGATTTCCACTTTCAAATTTGTATGAAAGCCTACTCTGGTTTGCCTGGGCAATTATGGGCGCTTATTTGTGGCTGGCTGCAACGCTAAATCATGCAGGGGTGTGGCATTTGGGCTGGCTTGCCAGTTTGACTGCAGCATCCTTCTTCTTATATGGAAGCTGGTTGCCTCAAAGTCAGCACGATATTCAACCGCTAGTGCCTGCCCTCGTCAGTTACTGGCGCCAGATTCACGTTCCGCCGCTAATAGTTTCGTACGCAATGTTTTTCTTGTCGGGCTTAAGTGGGCTTGTGCAGTTATGGTGGGCCGGTCGTAGAGTGTCTGTCTACGGGCTTATCGTCACCATTGTTTTAGCCTGTTCTGCCATTGCCCTTGGTACTTTCAGCGAAATTGCTGTCTACTATCTGCAGGCTTTATTTGTAGGCGGAAGCATTTTGGGGGTCATTTTCAGTTGGCTCAATCTCAAGAAAGTGAAAACACAATCTATAAATGCCGAGCGTGAAGGGTTATACGACGACATTTCATATAGATGTATCTCAATTGGGTTTCCGCTGTTAACTATCGGGATAATTACTGGCGGTCTGTGGGCCAATCATGCTTGGGGTAGTTATTGGTCCTGGGATCCAAAAGAGTCAATGGCGCTTGTGACCTGGCTCAGTTACGCTGCTTACATACATTTGCGCATCCACAAAGAAATTGCTCAAGACAAATTAGCGGTTGTGTCTTGTATCGGTTTGTTGCTAACTCTACTCACTTACTTGGGATTTAATACTTTAGGTTTTGGTGGGCTACACAGTTACGGGCAGCTTAAATAGCGCTTCGATATCGATCTGGTAAGTTATATATAGGTATATGCGGGTCTAAAGACTAGGGTTTATCCCGTTATTAACATTACCTTTGGAACTTTTAATAGTTAGAGTCGTCTCAATTCAAAGAAGGCACGACATAACCAGACACTACAAATTCAACGCCCACAAGGCGGCGTTTTTACTTCGCTAAGGCAACAAAAATACTATGAGAAAAGTGAACACTAATTTTGCTTATTCAGACGTGGAGGAGTCCTATACAGGACCTCACACAGGACCTTACACAGGACCTTACACAAGTCCTTACACAAGCGGCGAGTTCAATTTCAATCCCACTGAAGCAATTGAAGCAGAATTCGGTGCAGACGAAGTACGTTCTGTCGGACGTCCGACTGCGCCAAAAGAAGACCCTATTCAACTCTACTTGCGCTCCATTGGCAGAGTGAAACTGCTTGGTTCTGCAGAAGAAATCGAGTTGGCTCGCCGAGCGCTTAAAGGTGATGAATTTGCTCGCAAACGCTTGATTCAAGCCAACTTGCGTCTAGTTGTGAGCGTCGCCAAACGTTACCAAAACAAAGGAATGCCTTTGCTCGACTTGATTCAAGAAGGTAACGTGGGGCTCATAAAAGCGGTCGAAAAGTTCGACCCTGAGCGTGGATACAAGTTTTCTACTTATGCGACTTGGTGGATTCGCCAGGGCATCACACGAGCTCTAGCAGATAAATCACGTACCATTCGTGTGCCTGTGCACATGGTCGAAAACATAAACAATTTGCGCAGAGCAACGTCAAAGCTTTCGCTAAAGCTTGATCGCAAGCCCACTCTAGAAGAACTGGCGCGCGAAGTTGGTTTGTCGCTCAAAAAGATCAGGATGATTCTTCAAGCTAACCGGTCATTGTTATCTCTTGATACTCAATACGGTGAAGATGAAGACAACACCCTGGCTGAGCTTGTCGAAGATGAAAGATCGCGCACACCTGAAATATCGACCGCCACAAGATTGTTGGCAGAAGATGTACGCAGGGTGCTTGCAGTTCTCACTCCTCGTGAGCGCGAAGTGCTTGTATTGCGCTTTGGTCTCAACGACGACAAGCCAAGAACGCTGGAGCAAGTCGGTAAAATGGTCGGCATCACTCGTGAGCGGACCAGACAAATCGAAATTAAAGCTCTACGTTTTCTCAAACAATCTAAAGAAGGCGAAGAATTGAAAGATTATCTTTCTTCTTAAGATTGCAAGAAAAATAAAGACGGTATCAGTCCCGGATTTCCTGGATGATGCCGTCTTTTACTAATATCTCACCGCCTTCAAGACGTTGAAAAATATTTTCTCCCAGTCTCACTTCTACTGGATTTTCCACAGTGAATTGGGTCACTACGCTTCCTAAAGGCAAATCTGACAAAGCCTGACTTTGAGCAAGCATTTCTTCTTGCATTTGCAATAAGCGCAATTTTTCCATGTCTACTTGCTGGCGAATCGATTCAATTTGAATTCGAGCGTCTGTAGATAGTGCACCCATAGTTTGGCGCTCCAAATCTGCAATGGCACGTTTGCCCTTAAAATCGAGTTGTTGAATCTCGGCTTCAATCTGTTGCAAATTGCGTTGAATTTCTCCACCTACCTGATTCTTGAAGTTCTCGGTTACGATTGCTCGCACCGGAATCATCCGAATTAGTCTTATGGAATTGGAATTGGCCATGCTAAAGAATCCCCTTAATATTTTTCGGCAATTGATTTAGCCTGAGTAAATAGTAGCAAGTAATCCCTGCCGCCAGCTTTAGAGTCAGTTCCAGACATATTGAATCCGCCAAAAGGATGGACGCCTACGAGCGCGCCTGTACATTTGCGATTTATATATAGGTTACCTACATGAAATTCGCGTCTTGCTTGTTCTAAATTAGCGCGATTGCCAGAATAAACTGCACCGGTCAAACCAAATTCGGTGTTGTTTGCAATATTTAGTGCATCACTCCAGTCTTTTGCTTTGATAAATGCAAGCACTGGTCCAAATATTTCTTCTTGCGAAATGCGAGCCATTGGGTCGATGCCCGAAATAATTGTAGGCTCGATATAGAAGCCATCTTTTCCATCTGCAGCAAAACTGCCTGCTCCTCCACCCGTTTCAAGTTTGCCTTCTTTGGAGCCGATTTCAATATATTCTTTTACGCTTGCGTACTGCGATTTAGATGCAACTGGTCCCATATTTGTTTCTTTTTTCTCGGGTGAGCCAAGTTGTAATTTCTTGGTTTTTTCAACCACTTTCTTCAATACTTCGTCATAGACTTTGGCATGAATAATGGCTCTAGAGCAAGCGCTACATTTTTGACCTTGAAAACCAAACGCACTAGATACGATACCATCAACGGCGCTTTCGATATCGGCAGAATCATCTACCACGATAGAATCTTTTCCACCCATTTCAGCAATTACACGCTTAATCCACAATTGACCTTTTTGTGGTTTGGCAGCAAGCTCGTTTATGCGCAGACCAACTTCTTTTGATCCTGTGAAAGCAATAAATCTTGTTTTGGCATGTGCGACCAGATGATCACCAACGCTTGATCCTGGTCCAGGCAAAAAGTTTAAAACGCCTTTGGGTAAGCCAGTTTCTTCCATTACTTTGTAGAACTGGTATGCAATTGCGGGAGTTTCGCTAGACGGTTTTAGAATGACAGTGTTGCCGGACACAATTGCAGCGGTGGTCATGCCAACTAGAATGGCAAGCGGGAAATTCCATGGAGGCACTACAAGACCAACGCCAAGTGGAATGTATTGCAATTCGTTTTCTTCACCCAAAGAAGGTGTTAGAGGTTGAGGTCCGCTTAAGCGGATCATTTCTCTTGCATAGAACTCGCAAAAATCAATTGCTTCAGCTACGTCACCGTCGGCTTCAGCCCAGTTCTTGCCGATTTCGACTACAAGCCAGGCAGCAAATTCAAATTTGCGTCTGCGCATAATTGCTGCTGCTTTAAATAAGTGACGAGCACGTTTTTGAGGACAGACGGTTTTCCATGTTTCAAACGCTGTAACTGCAGCATTCATAGCATCGTCTGCTTCCTTAACAGATGCTTGCGAAAAGTTGCCTACAATTTCACTTGGGTTACTTGGATTGGTGGAAGACAATTTTTTTTCTGTCTCCACAGCTTTGCCATCTATATGTAGAGGATAATTTTGACCCAGTTTAGATCGCACTAATTTCAATGCCGCGTTCATGGCATCTTCGTTTGCTTTCACTGAAAAGTCTGTGAATGGCTCATTTTGAAATTCGGTGATCATTTAAGTACTCCCTGGCGATTATCCAAGCTTCTTTTATAAAACGAGCTTGGACAATTTGCTCATATATTTAGGTAGATTTAGTCCTCT
>CAZSHS010000023.1:0-58625 GCA_964606665.1 uncultured Candidatus Obscuribacterales bacterium
ATATGAGATTTCGGTCTGCCCCAATCATCGATCTTTGATTGCAAGTTTTTATCGCTCCTGTATGCGACATCAGGGGGTGTGACTTGGCGAATTGTTTGGCAAAAATTGCCAAATAGCTCGCCAAAAAGTCAGCAATTTAATTCGCAAATTTACAGGCTTGTCTCCAGCCAATGCTAACTTAACTGCGGTTTCTCGAAATTCCCGGTTGAATTGCGGATTGGTTGTTTTTCTTTTGGTCATTGTCTATCTCCTGTTGACATTTTAAGCCATTGGAGCGACTCTGTAAAAATTACTGTCCGTTAAATTGGAGAAGGGTCACTCCATTTGTTGTTTGCCCCATCTCCAAGCTATACTCGTACCGTGATTGGAAACTGCTGGCCAGCCAATGACTTCACGAAAGGTTCCATCATCCAATTCTATTGTCCATCCCCAGAGATCTGATTCAGGATATGGCGGTGCAATGTGAGGATCAAACTGGCCTTCAAAGTAAGAGAACATATCTAGGTATTTATCTGCAGCGGCTGTGAGTTTAATATCTCCGTACATAGCCATGCCTTCAAGTGATGCATTTTCTATAGTGCCAATGAGTTGTGATTTGTGTATTAGTTTCATCATTCGAGAATCTCCAGAAAGCGAGCTGGAATAGGACCTTTTGCTAGCATTTCTTTGTCACCTTGTACGAACATCTTAGCCATTTTCTTGAAATTAAGATCAAAGGATGAATTATCAATTAGCCTCAATAAATCTGGATGTTCAATGAGCTCTGTTCCAGTTAGCGAACCGTCCTTAATAGCTGCTCTTAGAGCAGTCAAGTCTACCTTCAATTTTTGATTTCCAAATCTAGATGTTAACTCGCCCACTGTGCTTAGGCTTATGAATGGACTATGGGCTTTCTGTTCTTGAAAGTGAAAGTCACAAATATGTTCCATAATATCAACTGGTTTTCCATTAAAAAGCCCTTTTATGTCGGCCGGTACCAAATCTCCTGCTTCATTGATATGAGATTTTAGAAGTCCGTTTTTATCAAATTTGGCATGGAAGTCACTGTCGCCTCGATATGCTTTGCTTGATTGTTTACCTGCCATCTTGAGAGCGAGATCTTCTTTGATCTGTTCTAGGTCTCGCATTTTTATTTTGCCGGCACCGGCTAGTTCCAGTTGTGGTGAGAGCAGGGAGGTTATTTGAACTTTTACAGTGTCGATAGTTTTTTGAATATTGCCAAGAGAGCAACCTGAGTTTTCGACGGCTTTTAAGGCTATGGCATCTAGAAATTCCAGGTAAGATTTGGCTTTGGTAAGGGTTTGAGTGCCAGTGTGGCCGATGAAACCGTCTGCCACCATCTGTGCTATCAGTTCGGATTTTAGTCTTTCTTGTTCTCTAGGCGGCAGTTGACTCCAGCTTTCATTTAATGCCATGCCAACAGAGATCACGTCAATAAAGGGTTTGGAATAGTCTTGATTGAAACCTATGTCATACAGATATTTGTCAGCTGCTTGAAAGAGTCTGATGCCACTCACAAGAGTCTTTCCTAAAGCTTCGCCAAACTTATCTCCCATTTCTAAGGCTCTTTCATCGCCAAGTATGCAATATGCAGAAAAGTCTGCAATCGAGGCTAGATTGAAGGCTACGCTTCCAATTCCTTGTACTGTTCCAATAATGCTACCGGCTGATCTTTCGTGTTGTTCGTAAGCGATTTGATTCGCTCCCGACATCAATACGTTGCCGATGATTGAAAGCTGGAGATTAAATGGAAGCTGAGCGATAGCTTGACCTGCTTCATACCAGCCTAATTCTTGATTCTGTGTGATGCCGGTTTTGATAAGTAATGACGAGTCATTAGTTCCGGCTTTACGCTCGATGTATTCTATCTGGTATTGAGCCTTATCTTCATCGGTTGCATCTGGACCAAGGGCTTTTAGTCCGTCGTGAAAAGTGATAGAGCCTGCTTGTTCTGATTTAATAGTTCTGCTTGATGCTATTTGTTTTTCGCCATCGACGATTTGAAACGGTTCTATCAGGTCCCTGTTTGGTATTTGCAGATTGGCTATAGACGGGAATTGATCTGGATTGGATGCAAGAGCTTGAATATGTTCTTTGTTTTGTTCGATTGAAGATATGGTTTCTCTATGAGAAACCCTGTCGTTAGATTTAAGCGACTCCGGTGTTTCCAGTTTGTTTATTTCTTCTTCCATGGGTATTGGCATTATTCCCAGTAATTTCTGCTCTCATTAAGCTGGTACATTAGGATTCAAAAGGCTATGTTCTAGCGCCATTGAAAGGCAAAATCTTAGGACGTTTCTGACCCGCAGGGATCTTTTGAAAGAAAGGAATTAAATTCCTTTTGGGCGTGCTGTTAATAGTTGCGTTGATTATTGAGAATCTTGTTTGACCTGACCGCCGAATATCTTTGACTCAGTTCGCTTGATTTCAATCTGGCACTAAACTATGATTCACCGCAGCTATCTATCTAAAAAATTGGAATTTCTCTATGCCTCCAAAAATTGAAGACTTTTTATTTGTGGTTGATGAAACCATAGTGCTTCAAGATTCTGCCGGTGCAAAAAGACCAGGGAAAATAGTGTTAGGAGCACCAGTTTTTTGCGAGGGCGATGAACGTTGGCCTAGATGCTGGCATTGCCACTTCCGTTTGGATGGTTTAACAGGCACAGGTTTAACAGCCGGAACGAGCTCTCTACACTCTTTGCTTTTGGCATGGAAATTCATTCAAAACAAACTTGACGAATTTATGGAATCTGGAGGAAAAATCCTAGATGAAAACGGCGAAGAAGAGTTTTACTTACTACACAAAATACGCATAAACACTGGCATTCAATGACTCAAGAAATTGAAAATTTAGAAACCTTTGCTGAAGAACGGATAACTCTTCTAGATTCTTTGGGAGAAAAGCGACCTGGAAATATTTTTCTAGGTGTGCCAGTTTTTTACGAAGGTGATGAAAAGTATCCTGAATCCTGGTACTGTTACATATACCTGAAGGGATTGACTGGACACAGCATGGTCGCCGGAGATAGTTCGCTACACTCTCTACTATCAGCTTTGTGTTTCATTCAAAACAAACTTGACGAATTTCTTGCAACTGGTGGAAAAATTCTGTATGAAAACGGAGAAAAGAATTTTTACTTGCCTCACTTTATACGTTTAGACTTCTTTGGTCAAAGGTTGTTTGAAGTTAACGATTAAGACAAACTTTCTGACAATTTGAAATCGACATCAAACATCTAAACGAATATAAACGTATAACACTTCCAAAAGCGAGATAATACCCTCTGGATTTCCATGGGGTGTTTATGCGCAATTCGGTCTTTAGAAAGCTATTTCTAGCGTTGTCAATAATTATTACCGGTGCCAGTACGTCGGTAAATGCGGCATGGGCGGAAGAAACGGCACTCGTAAAGGACGAAATCAAAACTCTCAAATTGAGCCCAACACAGTCTAATGCGCTCAAACTACTGCGCACGGACCAAACACAAGAAGCGCAAAAACTCTTAGAGGACTATTTCAAAGCGAACAAGACCTCTCAGGACTTTGAACTTCTTTATTTACTTTCCGCATTGCAATGGAAGAACGAAGATTTTCAAAGTGCAGAAGCTAATCTACAGATAGTTCTGAAAAACACCCCAGATTCAAGACAAAGAGTCTATGTAATTAAACGCATTGCAGACTGCCACTACGAAATGCGCAATTTTGAAAATGCACTCAAATTCTACGATGCCGCAGTCGACGCTTCTTCAAAACTAGAGAAAGACGATCCATTGAGGCTCAAACTTTATGAAAGCAAAGTTGGTGTCGAATTAGTTTTGAAACAATATGCCAAAGCCGAGGCTGACGCTAAAACGCTTGTGGAAATTGCCTCTACTCGCGCAGCTAAAGGCGGCATTTCAGATAAAGTTTCTGTTTTGTGGGCTTACTTGCAGCTTGGCACTATCTATAGAAACGAACACAAAGAAGCGGAGCGAGCCACTCAACAAGCAAAGGTTCGCGAGATTATGCTCTCGCTAATGGAAGCCCGCGCAAAAGTTACAGAAACAACAGGCGACGATACATCTAGCTTAAAAGAAATCGAAAAAATATTTCTAGGTGAGTATGTGGCGCAAAATAAACCTCAAACTCTGGCTGAATATTTTTGGCTTGCAAGCGAATTCAAACCTCTATCACTTCCGCTCATTGGATGGCAAGTCAAAGAAGGCGAGCCTAAAGCAGTGCTTTTATGCATTCATGGTTTGGGTTTGAACAACACATCTTTTGGCACTTTCGGCAAAGAAATGAGTAAACGTGGATTTTCTGTTTTTGCTATAGATGTCCGCGGATTTGGTTCGTGGCAGTCAATACAAGGCGAAGAAACTGTTGGATTCAATGCCGCTATAACAGACTTAAGCGCGGTTATTGACCACCTCAAAGTGCTCAATCCCAATAAGCCGATATTCTTGCTAGGCGAGTCAATGGGAGGCGGAATTGCTTTGCGTGCCGCTGCAGAATTTGGCGATACCATTAATGGTGTCATCGCATCTGTTCCCTCAGCAGAACGTTTTCAGGCAAAACGATTTGGCTTTACTGTTGCGGCTCATTTTCTAGATGGTCCTAGTCGCCCTTTCAATATAGGAGACACCGTGGCTGAGCGCGCAACAACCAATGAAGAAGTGCTTAAAGACTGGACTATGAGTTCAAAGGCGAAAATGAAAATGTCGCCAAAAGAGCTTATTAAATTTGCCGTTTTCATGCGCACCACAGTTCGTCACTGTGAACAAATTAAAAATACTCCAGCTCTATTGGTGCAGGGTCTCAAAGACCGTCTAGTCAAGCCAGAAGGCACCTACAAAATGTTTGACTCTATTTCTTCCATTGACAAGACCATGTTAATAGATGGCACTGCCGAGCACCTTATTTTCGAGAGCAACACGCAGTCCAATTTGACCCTAGACACACTTTGCTCGTGGCTTGAGAAGCATGTCAAATAAAGCGTCTGCAATTCTCTTAGCGAGTATTTTAGCGCTTCAATCACAGACTGCAATTTGCGCTCCAAGCAGTAGCGAAATTGCAGAATCGAATAAATTGTTTTATCAAAACTCAGACAAACTAATTCCATTAATTGAAAAGAAATTAAAAACTGGAAAAGATAAAGCTTATTGGAGCGAAGTACAAGCCCGATATAACTTGCGCAATGCCCGGCGTGACGTAGTTTTCTCATTTTACCCAGCACGCCAAGCAGCGATGCTTGAGCCCACAAACGATCATTACATGATCACCTGGGCGATGACACTAGCAGAAATAAATAAGCGCGAAGAAGCGCAAGAGATTATAGACAAAGTTCTAAAGCGCTCACCAAAAGATGCTCGTGCTCACGCTGTGCAAGCCTATCTCATTTCCAATTCTGGTGCTAATAATGCATTCGCCGAAGAAGAAATCAAAAATGCAATCAAGCTCGATTCAAAAGATCCTGACGTAAATTATTTTGCAAGTCTTGTCTATAAAAAACTAGTCAACGAAAAAGAGTACGCACAGGCGCTTAAACGCTGGGTGCAGTCCTATCCGCAAGATGCGATGGCGCATCACCATATGTCGCGCTTTTATTTTGAAATTAGAGAAAAAGATAAAGGAATTGAAGAAGGCAAAATTGCACTCAAAATAAATCCAAACTTTCGACGAGCACAAATGCACATGATTGAGATGTTGCATAACCTTGGTCGATACAAAGAACTCATAGCCTTTTCAAAGCCAGTTTTGACGCCAGACAGACACGAAATAATAGACGAAGACTCATGGACTAAGCGAGCCGATGCTTATCGCTATTTCAAGCAATTCGATAAAGCCGCAGACGATTACGCTCAAGCACTTGTATGCTTGTTGCCCAACACGCCTGTGAATCAATTCTCGAAAGATATTAAACATTTTAGTATTCATATGAGGCGGCGATATTTTGAAATATGGCTTGCTCGCTGCCAGATGCTCAGTGAGTGCGGAAAGTCTGACCAGGCGCTTTTAGATATTAGTAAAATGATACTTGCTATTCCAGAAAATCCTGGTGCGCGTCAGGCGAGAATTGAGATTCTGGAGAAAATGCAAAAGTACGATCAAGCTCTTAAAGACGTTGATTTTTTGATTGCCAAAGATCCAGACATTGCAGAATGGTACAAAATGAAGGCAAAATTTCAGCGCAAGTTGAATAAGCCAAAAGACGCAGCCGCAACGGAAAAACGTATGAAAGACGTAATTGAATTTGGGAGCAAATAAGGTGACTTATACTTACATTCAAACTGAAGAAAAGAACGGTGTTGGTTTTCTCACTCTAAATTCACCCAAGTCACTAAACTCGCTTTCGGCTCAAATGATCGTCGAGTATCGAGATATTTTAAGTAAGTGGAAATCGGACCCAAATATTCATTGTATGCACATTCAGGGTGCAGGCGGAAAGGCTCTGTGTGCAGGTGGTGACGTGCGGCGCATGCACGATGATTTGGTTCAACACAAAAAACCAGGCGAACTAAACGATCCGTGCGTGCACTTTTTCACCCAAGAGTATTCGCTCGATTATGAAGTGCACATGTTCCCTAAACCATTTGTAGTCTGGGCAGATGGCATCACTATGGGTGGTGGCATCGGCGCAACCAATGGTGCATCAAATAGAGTAGTGACAGAGCACAGTGTGCTTGCCATGCCAGAGATTACAATTGGCTTGTACCCTGACGTTGGCGCCACTTATTTTTTAAATAAAATGCCTCAAGGCATCGGCACTTATCTTGGTATGACTGCAAACAGGATAAATGCAGCAGATGCGCTTTATTTGAAAATGGCCGATCACTTTCTTCCATCTGACTATAAACAAAAACTGATAGACATGTTGGTTGGACTTAAATGGTCCAGTGATATTGAGAAGAATAAGGCGCTCGTCACAAGCTCTATAAACGAACTGAGTTCGACTAAATGCTCGCTCCACTCTAAAGTGCAGGAGCATGAAGACTATCTGCGCAAGTTCAATAATGTCAAAGACGCTTTTGAATTTAGAGAATTGCTTTTCTCAAATAGAAAGAATGACGACTGGCTAGAGACTGGTTTGAATATATTTAAAACTGGCTCGCCCACCTCTGCTCACATCATCATGGAGCAGCTTAAACGCGGGTTTAAACTCAGCTTGAAAGACGTTTTCAAAAGCGAATTGAATCTGTCTTTAAGATGCACACTGCGTCCCGATTTTGTAGAGGGTGTAAGAGCATTGCTCGTAGACAAAGATAAAAATCCGCGCTGGAAGCCGGTGAAGCTTGAGCAAGTATCAAAAGGACTCGTCGATACTTATTTCGAGCCATTGTGGAGCGAAGACGCGCATCCATTCAAAAATTTGTAACTAAGATAGTTTGACTGATTCGCCTGTGCTATTGACCGAACATACAAGTATCACTGCAACCAGTGCACATGCCGACACTATTAAAGACATTGGATTTGCCGGTCCGACCGCTCGCAGCATCAGATAGCTTGCAACACAAAGAACTAGAGCCAGATAGAGTAAGTTTGTATAAAGTAGTTTCTGAAGCATTTGGTTCACCGGGGAATGAAAATCAGTGGGTTCAGCAATACCCATATTGTGCGCCCCAGTTGTCTTAAGGTAAATGGGAAAACTACGTATAAGACAGAGATTTAAAAGCTTGGTCGCGAAATATCTTATGGCAGTCTAGCAGGTCTTGCTCACAAATGTCCTGGCGCCCCAATTCACGCCAGCCTCGCGCCCATTCGCCAAGCCTGCCTGCCGGTCTTAAGGCGGCAAATAAATCATAGACTGGCAAATTGGATGCATCTATTTGGGACTGGTTCAGATATGTCTTTGTAAAAGACTCCATGCATTCATGTCCGCAAATACACAACAGATCAAATCTTGTGATTGCAATTTCAAGCAGGGGGTCGCCAAGCTCGCTTTCTTCCCAATCGAGCACGCCTGAAATTTCACCATCACGCCAGAGTACATTGCCTGGCCAAAAATCGCCGTGCAAAACTTTGCTTGCGTTAGGTTTAACAGTTGGCCAGATTTCTTTCAGTTTGCTTCGAATAGTTTCTTCGTCAATCGACTCATCCCACTTCTCTTTCATTTTCGCTAAATCTTTGTCAAGCCGCTTCTTCTGCTCCGGGAGCAAATCTGCATCGCCTTCTACACCATGAATAACAAGCAACATTTCAGCCAATTTTTGGGCAAATAGATTTTTATCTTCTGGTGCGTATATGGCATCACCATCGAGCAGACTCAATACTGCATATGGACGTTTGAATATTTGACCAGTCATATCCAGATGATGTGGATGTGGAACTGGAAGCCCAGCTTGTTGCATAAATTGTAAAACTCTAAATTCAAATTCGGCAATGTTTGGATTTTCTGCAAAAGATTTTTCGCTATGACGACGAACAACAATAGTAGATTCAGATTGATTGTCACCATATCTAATGGCAGTCATTTCAGCCGAAATGCCGCCTGAAAGCTTACGTGTGTCAATCAAACGCGCAGTCGGGTCCAGACTAGTTATTACTTGAGCGAACTTACGATCGGCGGACATAAGACGAGAGCGATTTAATCGCGACCGCTCATTCCTCGTCGTCGTCGCCTTCAAATGATCCTTCATAGTACTCAGGCTCAATAAAATCGGGGTGTATTTCTAATCCGTCATAGCCCATTTGACGCTGGACTTCTTCTACTTGTTGGCCCTGTTCGTCTTGCGCGCCTTCAGTTTCTTCTTTGGCTTTTGCCAGAGCAATGAGCCGCTCAAGCTCCTCTTCTGTAATTTTCAATTCTTTGGCAATTTGCTCGCGCGTTGGCTCAGCCCCGAGCTTTTCGGTTAATGCGCGCACTACATGTTTAATCGAACTTATTTTTTCGATAAGTGTGTTTGGCAATTCTTTAAGAGTAGTCTCTTCTTTGACGAACTGGGCAATTCCGCGCTGAGCGCGCACCATTATAAAGTCGCTAAAGTCAGAATCAATTTCAGGATCGAATTTTTGTACAGCATCGACAAGCGCCAGAGTTCCTTCGTTAATGATGTCCCAAAACGGAATATCTTCGTGATAATAATCTTTAGCAAGCCAAACTACATGCGCCAAATGCGCTTCGGTCAACTTCTTGCGAATTCGTTTAGCTTCATTTTCTGACTTTGTCAAACTCTCGAGCATTTTGCTAATTTCGCTTTCACTCAAGCGCGCAAAACGCTGAATCTGGCAAAGATAGTCATACTCAAGTGACTGTTCTGAAACTAACGTTGACAATTGTTTTAAGAAATCTTTGCCCTCAGGCATCGCTTGGATCTTTTCTTTGAGCGTCTCAATTGCCGATTTTGAATTGGTTTCTGCTTTCATAATTTCCAAAAAAAGTCTGTTGCTAAAAACATACCCCATTTAGGCATCAGATTTTCGGGCATAATCATCAAAGTTAGCAAAGATATTAAATCAGTGACAGACTTTCACGCTCGCTTATTAGAACTTGAATCAGAGCTACTTGCAAAAGAAGCCACTCACCGTGGAGTTGAGCATTTTACTCCTATGTGCCATCATTTGCTTGAATCTGTAGCACAGCAAATTGGCGTAAAACTAGCCGATCCTGTGCCTCAAGATTGGAAAGGTTGGATTTGTTATTATCGCAAACCAGAGCAAATTATTGTACTGCGTGGGCGCGCATTCAAAGGCTCAGGACTCTTTGGCAAACACAAAGCAGGACTCGATATTCCACTTGGCGCCGATTCTATAAATGAATATTCGCGCAAGTTTGACGTAACACCACCCCAAGAACTGGATCATTTAATGATAAATTTTGGCGTGGGCGATTCACTGCGTGTCTTTCTCTGGTATGGCGAAAACATTGCCGCATACAGACTTATTTATGAAGCAGAAGTCGATACAGACCCGCACAATGAGCTTGCCGACGCCGTGGCAGAAGCTTGCACTTGGATTTTACAAAAGCCTAGAGACAAAACTTTGCCCGAGTATCTAGCCAGTCTAGGTCGGTAATTTCTCTTTTTCTTGCGCTTTCAATTTAATAGTCTGACCGCCTCTATTGAAGCCTTCCATCATTTCAATTGGAATGGGCAAAATGACTGTTGCTTTGGCATCGCCTGCAACTTCGACCATGGTTTGAAGCTGTCGTAATTGCATGGCACCCGGAGCAGACGCAATCAAGGTTGCAGCTTGAGCCAATTTTTCTGCCGCTTGCAATTCGCCTTCAGCAGCAGTGATTTTAGCTCGTCGCTCGCGCTCAGCTTCAGCTTGTCTGGCCATGGCTCTTTGCATAGACTCTGGCAATTCGACGTCTTTCACTTCTACAGCGGTGACTTGAATGCCCCAGCCTTCAGTTTGTCTGTCGATAATAGAACTCAATTTGGCGTTTATCACATCGCGCTCAGACAACAGATCGTCTAGTTCGTGCTGACCAAGAACACTTCTAAGTGTAGTTTGTGCAATCTGGTTTGTTGCTGTGTACCAATCTTCTACCTTAGTGACGGCCTTCAGGGGGTCAACGACCATGAAGAAACATACAGCGGCAGTTTTACAAGAAATATTGTCTTTGGTGATCACTTCTTGCATAGGAATTGCCATGGTCACGACGCGCAAGTCCACTTTCTTTTCGCTCTGGACAACGGGCCAGAGATAAACAGGACCTGGACCTTTGACGTCTGTAGCCTTACCCAGAGTAAAAATGACCAGGCGGTCATACTCCTTGACCAGGCGGATACCAGAAAGCATAAAGAGCCCGATTAACCCGACGCCAATGGTGAAAAAGTCCATCTCATTTTCCTTGTTAAAGACTAAAGACCAGTTGATCAAATCACAACTTAACCTTGGCCTTTAATACCAATATATTAGGGGCTTGAAACCTATGATTTGCGCTTGAGACGAGCCAGGAAAAACCCTGAGAAGCCTTGCATAGTAGGCAATAGCTGAATTTTGCCAGAATTCAAGTCGAGATCGAAAGGAGCACTTTTAAAAGCCGAAACGATATCGGTTAACGGTTCAAATTCGAAGTTAGAATTATTGGCCATGAATTTATCTATAATTTGCTCGTTTTCTTCTTTTTCCACCGAACAAGTAGAATAGACAAGTATCCCACCAGGTTTTACTAAGTCGGCAGCGTTATTAAGCAGCTCCATCTGTAAATCAGAAAGGCTTTTTATGTCTTCTTCGCGTCTGTGATAACGCAAGTCGCTTCGTCGATTCAAAACGCCAGTACCAGAACAAGGTGCATCAACAAGTACTTTGTCTGCTTTGGTATCCAGCTTGAGATTGCGTCCATCTCCTTCTATCACTTCGACATTTGTAATAGACAGACGTTGTCTGTTAGTTTTAAGTACGCTTAGTCTTTGCTCAGACTTATCGACTGCAAGAATTTTGCCTTTGTTTTGCATCATCTCGCTCATGTGCAAAGTTTTGCCGCCTGGCGCTGCACATAAATCTATTACTAAATCGCCAGCTTTAGCACCGACTGCGTATGAAACGAGCTGAGAGGCTTCGTCTTGAATGCTAAATAAGCCTTCTGCAAAACCAGGCAATTTCTCAAGCGGTCCGCGAAATTTGCCTTTGGATAAAATACGAACACACGATGGCACCACATTTGATGCTTCGACCACTAAGCCTGCTTGTTGCAAAATTGTTAGAACTGCTTTTACTTCAACTGCATTTTCATTGACACGCAAACACTGCTTGGGACTAGACTGGCTGTAAGCAAGCAATGAAATTGTTATTTCCAGTCCATAAGCATCGATCCAGCGCTGCACTATCCACAGTGGCATCGAATAATGCTCGGACAAAGCTTCAGGATCTTTACTTACAAAAGAAGTGTCAGCGGTATCGTCTTTGATGCCGTGCTCGTCTCTTACTTTGTCTACGTTTCGCAAAATATTGCGCAAGACTGCCTGAGTAAAACTTGATAGTCCACTGTGACCACACATTCTTGCAACAGACGTAGAAGTGCTAAGTACGGCGGATGCTGGCATCTCTTCCATGAATAATAACTGATAAGTTCCAAGGCGCAATACATTTAAAAGTACAGATGTCATTTTTTCAAGCGGACGGTGCGAATGTGCTTTGATAGTCTTGTCTAAAACACTCAAATTGCGCAATACGCCTTGCACCAGGTAGGTGACGAACGCCTTATCACGCGAAGACATTTTGCTTTCTCTTAAAGAGGCCGCAAGCACACTTTGAACATAGCTCTTTTCTTCGTTTGTGCGCAGCAAAACTTCAAGCGCCAGTTTTCGCGATTCGACACCTTTAGCTTTGTGTTCGCGATTTTTCATCTATGCTTTGACTAAACAATCGTTTGAGGCAAGATGCACGCCATTAGCCCAATCTTGAGCTTTCATTTTAGGCTTGCCTGGCGGCTGTACCTGACAAAGTTCAATTAATTCAGATCCGTTATTGCCACACACTGCATAAATTTTGTGATTGAAACTGATAATTGTTCCTGGTGTTTTCTTGTCTGTATCTATATCAATATTTTCTTTAACTATTTTAGTCTCCCACACTTTTAGTGGTGCCCCGCGAAACTGGCATACAGTGCCAGGCCAGGGAACTAAACCGCGCACTGTGTTGTGAATAGTTCGCGCCGCCCAGGTCCAATCAATGTTTGCCATTTCTTTGTCAAGCATAGGTGCATAAGTAGCTTCGCTATCGTCTTGAACAACTGGTTTGACTGACCCATCAGCTAGACCTTTGAGAGTAGAAATAATTAGTGGCGCACCAGCTTTAGACATGTGCTCGGCTAAATCAACTGCTGTCCATTCTGGTTGTATTTCAAACTCGCATCGCTCTAACATATCGCCTGTGTCAACGCCGGCATTGGCACGCATAGTGGTTACACCAGTTGTTTTTTCGCCGTTAATAATAACCCAGTTTATTGGAGCAGCGCCTCTATATTTGGGTAAAAGCGAGCCGTGAAAATTTATGACACCATGTGGCGTCATTTCCAAAACGTCTT
This sequence comes from uncultured Candidatus Obscuribacterales bacterium, assembly GCA_964606665.1. Taxonomy (GTDB): domain Bacteria; phylum Cyanobacteriota; class Vampirovibrionia; order Obscuribacterales; family Obscuribacteraceae; genus Aved-18. The sequence continues at coordinate 12,956 of CAZSHS010000023.1, forward strand.
TTTTTAGAATTTGTCCAAAAGCCACCATCACCATAGCGTCGGCATTCTTTGCTCTCATTTGCTCGACTATTTCAGGTGATTTTGATAATTTTTCAGGTTGCCACAAAGTGATTTTGCCTTCTGGGTCAAAGCGCTTTAAAGCTTCTTTCACCGCAGGTGCAGAAAGCTTATTGCCTCTGCCTTTTGGTCTATCAGGCTGGCATAATACACCGACTATTTCGAAAAACTTGTCGGCGAAAAGAGCTTCCAGTGTGGGAACTGCAATTTCGGGAGTGCCAAGAAAAATTACTTTCATCTCAATTTTAATCCTGATAATTGGGTCTTATTTTTTTTAAAACAGATAAAAGTTTGTCATAATCGGCTCTAAAAGAATTAGACAAAAAACGACCAGCACCAACCAAAAAATCGCGCTGTAAAAGCCTATCTTGACCATATGCAAGAGAGCAGGCTTCGCGAATGGTGGCGGACAAAAGTTCGTCATCTGGAACTTGTGTGACTTGTGCCAAATGACGTAAAAATTCAAAATCTTTAGTTAGAAGTGCCACTTCATCACCCTTTGCCTCAAAAACAAAATCGTGCACATCAGGCGGTTGAGGAGGTAAATGAGTGAAGATTTTTCCATTTCGACTGTGACCGACAATGGCTGCACTCACTTCTGTTTTTAATAGTGAAAAAACTTGCGGCTGCTCTATTTGTAATTGAGCGCGCGTAAGTCCAAGGGCTGAAGGCTTATGCACATTATCTAAAGGTCCAGTAAGTACATTGAATGTCACTGCAAAAATATGAAGTGGTGCGTCTGGTTCGCCCACTTTCAAAAAACTGCCAAAGCGTGGCTTGACTGGAAAATCGAGTCCGCCACCGCCAAGACATTCAGCCTTAAATTCGGTGATTGACGAGTTAATGACCTCGGCGACTGGTTTTAATTCCTCAGTCGGTTGGAGTCGGTTGGTCTTCATTGGGAGTAAAGTTTTCCATTTCGTGCTCGTCGGCTGGGTCGTCTACCGATCTGCCTTGAGATACGCTGATTGTAGTTTTATCGCCTTCCTCAGCCATTGTTATGTTTATTTCGAGCTTGTCTTTGTGACCCGAGATATTGACTGAGCGCGGCTGTTCGTCATCGTCGTCTACTGTATAGCCATTTGATTTAAGTGCAGTTGTATACCACTCTGTCACTTTTTGCATTGAGTCTGTACTAGTCATAGACAGATACTTAGCTTCTTCGCCTTCTTTGTCAGATGCGCTCGACATGCCTGCCATTTTCGACTCTGGATAAACGAATGGTTTTAATTCGCCTGGCACACCATTCTTGTCTTCACTAAAAGTGGTGGTCATACCGGAAGAATCGTAAGTAACTTTTTTATCATTGCCACAACTAGAAAGAATGAGCAGAGACCCAAGCACCGCAAGCGGCACCATATTTAATACCAACGATTTGAAGTAGTGTTTTTGCAATTTAAAAACCTGTAAGTTCAGCAAGCGACATCTGATGATGCCAAGACATAATTTTATCGCCAGCGTCTGTCAAAAGTCTATCAAGCTCTGTGTATACATGCCAACCTTAGCTTGACCAAGGTTGGTGTAACTAGGGTAAAATAAATTTGGCGGCGGCATAGCCAAGTGGTAAGGCAGAGGTCTGCAAAACCTTTATCCCCCAGTTCAAATCTGGGTGCCGCCTTATTTTCACCCTTATTTCATGATAAAATACCAAAACTAAGGACAGTTGGCGCAGTTGGTAGCGCATCACTTTGACATAGTGGGGGTCACTGGTTCGAATCCAGTACTGTCCAAATTTTTATGATGAAACGTCGAGAATTTCTAAAACTGTGCTTGGCAAGCGGGCTTGGTCGGTCATTGTCGCTTTTTGGTCCTGCTTTTGTTAACCAAAGTTACCAAAACAATTCGCTTAAACAACCCTTCTCAATTATCCATTTAGACGGCGGAAACGACGCTTATAACACTGTCGTTCCTATCGATATGGCTGAGTACTATAGGCAACGTCCAAGCCTTGCCCTTGCGCCTGGCTCGCTACTCTCTTTGTCCAGTTCTAAATCTACTTCAAAGTCATATGGGCTGAATCCTGCCCTCAAACATTTGCACAAAAGATTCAATCAAGGTCATGTGGCCATTTATCTTGGAATTGGCTATCCAAATGTAAGCTTCTCCCACCATAGAGCCAGGCAAGTTTGGCAAACGGGTGAGCCTGAGCAAATTAGCGACGATTTTTGGGCGCACAAACGTCTCAATTTAAAACTTAAACCGATATCGGTTTACGATTTTGATACGCACATCGATCAAGTGGAAAAACATGGCAAGGCCTTGCTTAATTTGGACAAAAAAATTGGCCAATTAGACAAGAAAGGACTTTGCTTTATTTATTCTGAAATGGGTCGCAGCCTCAAAGAAAATAGCGACAAAGGCACAGACCACGGGCATAGCAATCTAGCTTTTCTTGTTGGAGAAAATGTGCGTGGTGGCATATATGGTGACTACACCAATCACGAAAACGAGTTTGTTACTGATCTCAGAGAAGTTTATTGTGAAATCGAAAAGTTAATGACTTAAAAATCTGGTCTCTTTTATGGATCTGGCGGACCATCCAAATTTGAATGTTTCATGCACCAGAATTTACGCTCGAAGTCCCACATATTTTCGTTCTTCCAGTTTTTCAAAAGAACTTTTACTGTCCAGGCCCCCTCTTTGTCCAGTTTCATTTCTGGACTGAAAACATAGTGACCTTTATAAACATCATCGGGATTATTGGCTGAAAATTCGCGTGAGAGCACTTCGCGACCGGTCGGGTCGACTATATTCACAAAGCCCTTATACTGACGGCGCTCAAAAGGGGTACCAAAGCCAATGACACAAGCACATTTCATCTCGACTGGTAACTCTTCAAGGGCGAAGACGTCAATCAAGCCGTTTAGGTCAAGCCTGCCATCGTCGCCATGTTCGGCGTTTTGGCAAAATAGAATATAACCGCTGTGCAGATACTTCATGACTTCCTCTTTTAATCAGGACTAGAATGTTAACCCATTGAATGGGTCTAGTCCAATTAAGTGAGGAAGTCAGTGAAGGTTATTTCCTAAATTGCAAAGAACTATCTGCTAGATGTTTTGCCCGAAGCCATGATTGTAGTCGAGATGGCTTGAGGTACTTCTTCGTAGCGATAGAATTCCATCGTGAATGTACCTTGACCTTTGGTCTTGTTTCTCACGTTGGTGGCATAACCGAACATTTCAGAAAGTGGAACTGTCGCTCTCACTTTGGAAAGATTCTCTACAGTGTCCATACCTTCGATACGACCACGTCGTGAGGATAGGTCTCCTATAACGTCGCCCATGAATTCTTCGGGTACTTCGACTTCTACTTTCATCATTGGCTCAAGCAAAATTGGCTTGGCTTTCATGAAACCGTCTTTAAAGCCGATACTACCAGCGGTTCGAAACGCCATTTCATTAGAGTCAACTTCGTGGTACGAACCTTCGACCAATCTAACCTTGACGTCAATAACTGGATATCCAGCCAGTATTCCGCCAGCCATTGCTTCTTTGACACCGATTTCAACTGCTGGAATGTATTCTTTTGGAATAGAACCGCCAACAACTTTATTTTCGAAAATAAATCCAGTTCCATTTTCAAGTGGTTCCAGCTCGAGTACGCAATGTCCGTACTGACCGCGACCACCCGATTGACGGATGAATTTCCCTTCGCATTTGACTTTGTTTTTGATGGTTTCTCGGTAAGCAACTTGTGGTTTGCCTACGTTTGCTTCAACTTTGAATTCGCGAAGCAGACGGTCGACGATAATTTCCAGGTGAAGTTCGCCCATACCGGCAATGATGGTTTGACCTGTTTCATGGTCAACTGACACCTTGAAGGTTGGATCTTCTTCAGCCAGTCGTCCAAGTGCAATACCCAATTTGTCGGCATCGCCTTTGGTCTTAGGTTCGATGGCAACCGAGATTACAGGCTCTGGGAAGTTCATCGATTCAAGAATAATCGGGTGCGATTCAGCGCAAAGTGTGTCACCGGTGGTGGTGTCTTTCAAACCAACAGCAGCTACGATGTCACCAGCAAGAGCTTCTTGCACATCTGTTCTCTGGTCAGCTTGAAGTTGAACCAGACGGCTGATGCGCTCGCGCTTACCTTTAGTTGAGTTGTAGACATATGAGCCCGCAGTCAGAGTTCCGCTATAAACGCGAATAAAGGTCAGTTTACCAACGAAGGGGTCGTTCATGACTTTGAATGCAAGGGCAGATAGCGGTTCTTTAGGATCGAACTTACGTGTTTCTTCCACGCCATCTGGATTAAATCCAGCGATGGATGCAACGTCGATTGGTGAGGGCAAGTAGTCAACAACAGCATCAAGCAAGGCTTGAACACCTTTGTTTTTGAAAGCAGAGCCGCAAAGCATTGGAATAATTTTGTTGTCGCAAACAGCTTTGCGAAGCGCAGCTTTGATTTCTTCGTTAGAGACTGACTGTCCTTCGAGATATTTGTTCATCAAAGCATCATCGGTTTCGATTATGGCTTCTTCTAATTGATGGCGATATTTTTTGGCTTCTTCAAGATAATCGGCAGGAATCGGACCTTCGGTAATCTTTTTGCCCAATGGGTCATCTTCTTCATAGAAGACAGCTTTCATTTCAACTAAATCCACAAGACCCATGAACTGACCTTCTGCACCAATTGGAATTTGAATTGGGTGTGCATTAGCCCAGGTAGAGTGCATACCAGGAAGATTTTCTTTGACTTGTTTTACAACTTTGAAGAAGTCTGCACCGTTTCTGTCCATTTTGTTGACCAGAACCATACGGGGCACAGAGTAACGATTAGCTTGTTTCCAAACTGTTTGTGTTTGAGGTTGTACACCGCCAACAGCGCAAAGAACGATGATAACGCCATCGAGAACGCGCATGGAGCGCTCAACTTCAACTGTGAAGTCAACGTGCCCGGGGGTGTCAATTAAGTTGATATGTTTGTCTTTCCACTTGCTGGAAATAGCAGCAGCGGTGATAGTGATACCGCGTTCACGCTCTTGATCCATCCAGTCGGTGACTGATGTGCCTTCATGCACTTCGCCCATTCTGTGAATGAGACCAGAGTAAAAAAGAATACGTTCAGTGGTTGTGGTTTTGCCTGCATCAATGTGAGCGGCAATGCCCATATTCCTGATTTGAGTTAGATCTGTTTTCGACACTGAACCCTTCCTTTCGCTAGATACTTCCATGCTGGCTTTCCTTTATACCAAAACAACCACCTCTTGAAAATATCACAAGAACTAGGTTAGAACTAAGATTCTGCATATTTCGTTTAGAAATGATTGTGCTTTTCTTTACAAAGAAACACCACGTAAAAAGTGCAATGAGCAAAGCTTAAGCTCTGCTCACTACGATTTTTTCAAAACTAATTTTTTTGCTCTACTTATTAATAACGGTAGTGCGCAAAAGCTTTGTTGGCTTCAGCCATTTTGTGTGTGTCGTCACGCTTTTTAACTGAGGCGCCAGCTCCGTTTGAAGCATCGATAAGCTCAGCAGAAAGACGCTCTGAAAAGGATCTACCACCGCGCTTGCGGCTGTTGGTGATGATCCATTGGGTCGCAAGTGCAACGCCTCTAGACGATTTTACTTCTACAGGGACCTGATAAGTAGAACCGCCAACACGACGAGCTTTGACTTCAACTAAAGGTGTGACGTTTTTCACAGCTTTGTTGAAAATATCAAGCGGCTCTTGTGCTGTTTTTTCTTGAATTAAGTTGAGAGCGGAGTAGAACAGATTTTGAGCTGTGCTCTTTTTACCGCGCTGCATCATACGATTGACAAAGCGTGACACAAGCTGGCTGTCATAAACAGGATCTTGTGGTGGCACTCTTTTGATAGCAGCTGAACGTCTGGACATGAACTTATTTCTCCAATTCTCTATCTAATTATTTACTTCTTTTTGCCAGTAGCAGCAGGAGCAGCACCTGGTTTAGGACGTTTGGTGCCATATTTGGATCTGCCTTGAGCGCGGTCTTTGACACCAGCGGTATCAAGTGCACCACGCACGATGTGATAACGAACACCCGGCAAATCTTTCACTCTTCCGCCTCTTACAAGCACGACACTGTGCTCCTGGAGGTTGTGTCCGACACCTGGAATATAGGCTGTGATTTCCATCCCATTGGTCAAACGGACTCTGGCAATTTTTCTCAGAGCCGAATTAGGTTTTTTAGGTGTGGTTGTCTTCACTTGTGTGCAGACGCCACGACGCTGGGGGCAAGATTTGAGTGCCGGTGACTTAGTCTTGAATGTGACCTTTTGTCTCTCACGGCGGATAAGCTGATTAATGGTAGGCACCACGATCTCCTGAATTCTAAAGTGCGCCCGGTACATAGCCTCGCGGCTCTGATTTGTAAGGCAACGGGCTCATAGCAAATCAGGCTTAGAGTACCAGATTCTGCACCCATTTGGGAATTGAAGCCTCGAATATTTCTATATGCTTTACAAATCGCTTAAATTAAGAATCAGTTAGAATCCGTTATATATGGAATGTTGATTGCCGGTTTGCCCATGCTTGGCAGTGTGACGGTCGGATCGAGCCTGAGACGTTTTTTCTTCTTGGCTCGCAACCATTGCTCTTTAGCCATTAGATAACAAGTGGTACTTGGCTCTAAGCCAAGCTCTTTCAGCGCGGTAATCACATTGTCTTGAAAATCAAAAACCTTGATAACGACCATTCCTTGCATCTGAGCTTTGATTGTAGTTCCAACCACAAAGTTAACAAGGTCACAAGCCAGATGCGACCAACCTGAATTCACATAGAATTCAAGCAGGTGGTCACCATTTTTAGAGGTCTTCACTCTGGCAGCACACGGAATGACCTGCCTGTCAGTCTCTTCAGTCACCCAAAATAGGTCATTTTGGGCCAACTTGAAGCGGGACTTGTCCATTTTTACATCATTTATACGATAATCTTCCGGCACAAAATTGAAGACGCGACGTTCTTCTGGTGGAATGATTTCTTGGTGCAATTCAAAGATTTTGTGGCTGTCTGCCGGTTGGGCAAAGCGAAAAGCGCTAAAGTCAACATCGCCATAACTTACCTCCGGGGGTGTGTAATCGATTGGCACCTGGTAATAACTGACTCGACTGCATCGTCTAAACCCGCACGAAACTAAAAGGGATATGGCTGAAGAGTTTTGATTGGACACTTCGCACAAAAAATGACTTATCCCCTGACCGCCGAATAAGGCAAGGGCATAACGCAATAGTTCTTCAGCAATACCACGACCTCTGTGTCTTGGATGCACTACTAATTGATTGACCTGCCAGGTATGGTTCGATTTTCCAAGCGAATCAAGAGCAATGATGCCAAGCACAGTGTTATCTTCTTTGGCAAGATATACAGAGGATGTACGATGAAATGCAATAGGCACCCAGTGCTGCCAAAAACTCATTTTGGCTTCATTGACCTTTTCTTCTGAAATAAAAGCATCGAAAGGAACCGGCTCTTCCTGATAACGCAAAAGTGCGCGCACCTGCGCGGCGTCATTTGGAAAAAATGGAACGATTTTGATCACTTTTTCAACAAGCCTCTTGAAAAGATCTTAACATGGTCTGTCAATAAGTGCGGTTGTGTATTAGAACGAGCAGTCAATACCGTAAAGTAGATAGATGCCTGCCTCTAAGAAACCTGACAAGAAAAAAACTGACAAAGACAAATCTGAGTCCGAATTCAAAGTCGTGGCTCAAAATCGTCGAGCACGCCATGAGTACACCATTATTGACTCGATGGAAACGGGTATTGAACTTGTCGGCACTGAAGTCAAATCGATTCGTCAAGGCAAAGCAAGCTTGCAGGATGCTTTTGCTCGAATTGAGGGAGGAGAGGTTTATCTATACAACTGCAATATTGCTGTATATGAATTCGGCAACCGCTTCAATCATGAGCCTTTGCGCAAACGCCGCCTGCTCTTGCAAAAAAAGCAAATTTTAAAACTTAAGGCCCAGTCTAAGGAAAAAGGATTAACCCTAGTTCCGCTTAAGCTCTATTTCAAGAGGAACTGGGTCAAAGTAGACTTAGCTCTAGGCAAGGGCAAGCATTTATATGACAAACGTGAAACCATTGCCAAACGCGATACTAAACGCGAATTGGATAGACTGGCTAAATCTAGAAGATAGGAGAGGCAATCGAGTGAAAGATTTATGGCGTGTGTTAGCAACAATTTGCTTGCTCATATTCAGCCTTTCATTTACGCAATTGAGTTGTCTGGCTAAAAATGCCACTCCTCTAGCCGTTCTTAAGAGCACCACTAATGTCAATTCGTATCAAGATCAGCATCTTGGCACATATGACGACGACTATAATCTATTTAAAAACGTCCTCAACAATGCCAACCTCCATTTTGATGAAATAACCGAAAATGACGCTTCAGGCGGAAAAGCATCGCTTGGAAAATATAGAGCCATTATTATTCCTCTATGTGTAGATGTATCACCTGAAACACAAAACGGATTAGTTGAATATTGTCGCTTTGGCGGAAAGCTCATCGTGATGGACGGAGGCGGTGTGCAATCACAGCGCGCTCAGGCACTTTCAGCCCTTGCCGGTGTCTCTGTCAATCAACAGCAAGTATTTAAAAACAGAAATAAACTGGTCTGGACTGATACTCCACTTCCAATGCAAGAAGAGTTTGCTGTTGGCACCATGGTGGCAAATCTGGTTTTGACACCAGACACAAAAAAATTAGCAGTATGGCGTGGAGCGGACGAAAAGTCTCAAGACACAGGCGCTGCGATAGTCAAAAAGTCACAGGCAGCCTACATGGGTTGGGTCCTTGGTGTACAGGGTGACATCACAGCAAACGCTCGATTTCTGGCTATGACTTTAGACGAACTGTCACCAGGAATTACTCAAGAAGCGGCTGTACAAATAAGTTTTGCTGAGTATCAAACTATCGGCGAAGAACTTACTTTCTTGTTTAACAGAACTGACGAAGCAATAAAAACCGCTAAACAAGCCGAGTTTGCTGTACCTATTAGCCAGATTGAAGAAAGTTTCAGTAAAGCACAAGAGCAAGCAAAATCATTTCATTCGGCTTACAAAGAGCGTCGCTTTCAAGAAGCCGACGAGCATTTAGGCAAAGCTCGCGAATTGTACGCACTTTCTTTTGGTCAGGCAATGCCTGTGCGTCCGGTCGAAGCCCGCTCTGTATGGCTTGATCGCGGGACTATAGTAGCAACAAAAAATGCCAAAGGCATGGCAGATTTAATTGCGCGCTTAAAACAGTCGGGCATCAATATCATTTATTTTGAAACTAACAATGCCGGCTTCACAATGTATCCAAGCAAATTGACCGATCAAAATCCTGAGACTTTAAGCTGGGATCCACTTGGTACAGCGTGTAAAGAAGCAAAAAAACATGGCATGGAAATTCATGCCTGGCTCTGGATTTTCAACGTAGGCAATATGAGACACAACCCAATCATTGGCAAAGAAGCCGATTATCCAGGTCCAGTGCTCTCACGCAAACCGATATCATGGGCAATGGCATACAGTAATGGTGCTCTAGTTCCACCCAAACAAACAGAATTCTGGATCGATCCTTCTAATAAGGAATGTCGCCAGTACGTCAAAGATCTAATTAGCGAAGTTGTAACCAAATATCCAATAGACGGAATTCAGCTCGATTACATTCGTTACCCTTTTAACAACAAAGGCGCTGAAATGGGCTTCAACTGGCTGTCTCGCCAGAAATTCGAGCAAGAGACCGGTCTCAATTTAGATCGATTCGACGAAAATACCAGAGAAGTTTTCATGGCATGGAAAGTGCATCAAGTAAGCAGCTTCGTCAAAGAATCTAGAGAGCTTTGCAATTCGCTCAGACCAGGGCTTCGAATATCAGCCGCTGTCTACGCCTTTCCAAGACGAATGCGCATTGGTGCCATACAACAAGAGTGGGAAACTTGGGTAGCAAACGGCTGGATTGATACGCTCAATCCAATGACGTATGCATCCACTGCCCAAAACTTGACTGTGATGGCAGACTACTGCCGCGAAAGTACGTCCGATAAAGCGCTTGTATATCCAGGATTAGCTATTATGCGTATAGACACGGCGGGTTTAATTGAACAGTTAGACTCGGCGCGAGCAACCGGAACTCTTGGTACCACCATGTTTGCAGTAGCTCACCTAGATGACAAAAAATTGAATGTATTGAAGATGGGTCCTTATCGTCGTCAAACTTTATTGACGCCACAATCGGAACCACTTCGAGCCAGTCGATTTTTATTCGACGATTTTGTAGCAATGCTCAATCGTTATTTGCAGGATCCACGTGGGCATATCCTCTCGGATACTGCCAGCACAAACGACGTTTTGTCTCAAATTGAAGTGATTCAAAAAACGATGCACGCCCTAAAAAACAGCTCAAGTGCGTCCGAAATTGATTCAGTCAACAAAGATATTGAGCGTTTGCACAACACGGTAAAAGAATGGCTCAGGCTGGAAGCCTTTATTCAACGAGGTTACAGGGCTCAATACATTGCCAATTATCTTGGACAAGTTGAAGCCATACTTTCATATGCTTCACACAAAGCGAAAGTACAGTCATCATCCGTAGTATCGCGTCAGAGTAATTAGACTAGAAAAGACCAAGAAAAGACCATGTACGTGAATTCAAGACACACGCTAGTCTTATTGTCCGCTTTTTCGCTCTCGCTTGCATCAAATGCAACCTCGGCTAAAAGCTCATTGCGCCAGAATGCGACATATCAAAATTGCGATAGCGGTCAATTATTCAAAACGCGCAAAGCTGAAAGAGAGCGGCTTGTAGACACTATTTGGAACAAGCCTACTCATCAATACAAATATGGCGACCAATTTACTATTACTCTAGTTCCCAAGCAAAAGTCTTTTGTCTACTTGTTCTACATCAGTCATGATGACAAAGTGATGGCAATTTATCCCTCACGCATGACGCATAAGCACACTCCAGGCTCTCACGAGCCAATGGAAATCAGTACCATAAAATCTTCAAAATGCGAATACGCTCTTAGAGTAGACGCCACTCCTGGAAGAATGGTTTCAGCAGCTATTGTAGACAATGAGCAGGGAAAACTATTGCGCGACAGACTGATTAATGCGGCCGATTGGGCTGCAATTGAACCGCTTGAACACACACTCAAACTAAGTGGCGATGAGCTTCTTTCGCGCCTGAAAGAGTTGTCGACTCAAAATGGCGAAGCAGTTTTTTACTCGATAGAAGATGCGCCCAAAGCCAAGCCTACAACTGGTGCAGAATCTAGTGGCTCAAGCTCTTAGTTGTTTTTGAGACTTAGGATTTAGTTGTAGCCTGACAAACACCCAGACGAGTAAGCTGGGCGAGAATGCGATGCTTCAATTTATAAAAGGTTTTCAAACGCTCAAAATCATCGACTGCACCTTTCACGCGCAGACTAAGCAATTTGTTTTGTCCTTCTCGCAGCGCTTTTCTTGTGGGCATCGCTTCTTGGTGTTCGACTGAAACCCAATATTGCATCTGCGGTTCTTCAAGAAACAGTTTTCTTAAAACCGCATCATCAAAGAGTGCTTTTACTTTTGCTTCGTCAGAACCTTTGATCATGAATGCTTTATCGAAGTCTTCATGTCCGACCACAATGTCCTGAACACCCAAAAGCTTGGTTAAGCCGTGATACCAGGATTCTGGATAAAGAGCGAATTTAAAATCGTCGGTGCCAATGATACTGGTTTCGACTGTTGTGTGCTGGTCAGATTTAAGCTTATCGTCGCCTGGAACCATGGTGTAGAGCAGTTCCCAATCAGTGCCATCTACAGGCATAGACATGGTCAGTTTTGAAGTGCTCGAATCTGGATTGGGATCATCAATCTGAGCGTTAAATTCCTCAGAAAATTCAAACCAAACCTGTTTCCAACCAAAAATTCTACTATGCAGCTTCACGACGCCTTTCCTCTAAAAATGAATCAACTTGTATTTATACCATCTACAAGTTTAAACTTATGTTTCATCTAAAAAAGTTGCAACATTGAATACGACCCTAGACAAACGCCCTGTAGCGCCCCAAAGCCTTCCAGAAGCTGACAAACCTAAGTTTGACGACACACTAGTCACAGGCAATCTGTGGCGTGCATGCTGGGTTATGGCCTGGCCACTTTTGATTGCCACGATTGCAAACTCGCTTGTCGGTATATGCGATCTTTATGTCGCTGGATTTTTAGGCACTTCAAGTCAAGCCGCTGTGGGAATCTCTGAGCACATAGCCTTTTTTGCCATGCTCCTCATTATGGGCGTTAGCATGGGAACGACAGCCATCGTTTCTCGATTTTGGGGCGAAAAAAATTACGAAGAAGGAGTGCGGTTCACCGCCCACTCCATTCTATTTTCATTTTTGTTCGGCATTGTTTTATCTGTGGCTCTGCTTGTATTTGGCATCATGTCACTTTCGATGTTTTCAAACTCGCTTGAAGTTCAAACATTAGCCAGACAATATTTATGTATCTATAGTTTTTATATCATTCCATTTAGTATTGTTTCGGTGATGAATTCTGCACTTCGCGCAAGCGGAGATGCAAAAACTCCTTTGGTTTTGGTTGCCTGTTTTACGTCTCTTACAGTTCTTGGCGATTTTTTGACAGTAGTTTTGCAGTGGCCAATTCCCAATCTAGGCATACAGGGCATTGCAATCTCGGCTGTGTTTGCCTCTTTTACCTCATCTCTTGTAGGCATAGTGCTTTTACAGCGCTCGAAACTGGCGCCCTCATTTCACCACTTTATGCCACTTGAAATTGATCGCATCAGACGCGTGGTTAAAATTGGTGTGCCCTCAGCACTTCAAAGACTTGGTTGGGCAACCAGTTTGTTCGTGCTCTATTTTATTTTGTCAAAATGCGATTCGCCCACACCAGCTCTTGCTGCTCTTGCAGTCGGCATGCGCATCGAAGCTTTACTTTTCATGCCAATCATGGCACTCAACATGGCTGTATCTTCCATAGTGGGACAGAATCTTGGCGCAAAGAAAGTAAAACGCGCTTATCAAGCTGGAGTGAAGATGGCTACGGTGGGCTTCTGGAGCCTGACTGTGCTTGGCGCAATAATGTTCTTGCTTGCAGACAACATCGCTTCTTGGATCAGTCAAGACCAAGTTACTGTTCCGCATATTGCAAGCTATTTGCGTATAGCCGCTTTCTGTGAGCCTTTTCTTGCATTAGCCATGATCTTATCTGGTGCACTTCAAGGTGCTGGCGACACCAAATCTCCAATGTGGATTACTATTATTTGCAATTGGCTTATCAGATTACCGCTTGCTTACTGGCTTGTACTAGGACTCGATATGGGACCAAGCGGTGCATGGCTTGCGATGACACTATCTGTAGTTATGTCAGGCATCTTCACTGCTATGCGCTTCAAGTCTTTGACCTGGACTCGTCAGAGGGTATAAGTTCAACAAAAATGCAAATACGAACCAGGAGATGAGCCTTACATGCCCAGCTCCAAAATTGTATTCGAAAATACCAGCGACGCTTAGCGAAACCAAGGCACCAATTACGCCAAGCCCAAGCGCTTTGTCGAGACCATTTGTACCAATGAACCAGTTGGACATGCCCAGATAAAAAGTCATTGCAAGCAAAATCAAATATATGCCAAGTCCTGGCAGACCAAGACATACTAGTAGATGCAGATAGTTGGAATGAGCATGGGTAAGATGTTCCGAAACACCCGGAACGATTGCTTCTTTATAGTTGAGCTTGGGGAAATTGTTTATCCCTCGCCCTAATATCGGCCCTTGATACCACATTCCATAACTTTCTTGCCAAATCGAAAGTCGCACTTGTGTGCTCGTGTCATTCTGGGCATTGGTCAAAAGCGGCTCAAGACGAGTCTTCACCACAGGCACAGTGAACCAGAGCAAACAAACAAGTGCAATACCAGAAAGCAAAGTTAAACCAAATAGTTTTCTCGATACAAAAAATGCCATCACAAGCACCGCCACAGCAATGCCAAGCCAGGCACTGCGTTCGCTTGCAAAAATGACACCAAGAAAATTCGCAAGCGTCAGTATTAACAGGACATATCTAGGTATAGGCAAATTTGCTTGCTTCAAGCCAAGACAAAGAGCCAGACTCATACAAGCAGTTACTTGCATTTCGCCGGCAAATGCCATTGGATTTTTGACAAATCCAGTAGCCTGCAAATACTGATATTTCTCGCCGGGATGAAAATTGAACAGTTGTTGAATCATGCCCCAGATACCATCTATGCCACCGGCGCACAAAAGTATCAATAAGACCCTCAGTCGTTCTTCGGGCATTCTACTCAAGGCATAATGAGCCCAAAAATAAACAAGCAGAGCTTTGAGACTGATTAAAGCATCGATACCGTCCGTGAAAGTGTGCCCGACCATACCCGATAAGAATACACACACAGCAAGCGCAAGAAGCGAGCCAGACAAAGGCGGAGGCGTATATTTGCGCTCTTTGGCAATCATTACCAAAGAAAGCGCTATACCCAACCCTAGCACCACCCACGGTATCGTTATGGGAAGGAAGACACAAACACTGTAAGCCCAGAGTAGATAACGCTGGCAAGCAATCATCAGCTATTTAAAGACCAGTTTTTCATTTTCATTACTTCGTACACTTGCTTGAGAGTAGCCTGTGCCACTTTGCGCGCTTTCTTATTACCGTGCTCAAGAATTTTATAAAGCTGTGCTTCGTCTTTCACTAATTTTTCGCGTCGCTCTCTTATTGGTGCAAAATATTCGTTGATTAATACAGCAAGATTTTTCTTACAATCGACGCAACCTATTTGTGCGGTCTCGCATTCTGTTTTGACTTTGAGCCAGGCATCGGATTCTTTGGGCAAAAATATGTTATAGAAAGGCCAAGGCACTTCACATAAATCGGTATGACCGGGATCCGATTTTGCAATTCTAGTACGGTCGGTAATCATTTTCTTGACTTTGGCTGCGGTATCTTCGGCGGTATCAGCCAGTTTTATATCATTGTTGAATGACTTGCCCATTTTCTGACCATCAATGCCTTTTAAAAGCGGTGTTTCGGTGAAACGTGGCTTAGGCTCGGGAAAAATTTCTTTGCCCTGTCCGTAAAGTGAATTGAATTTTCGAGCTAAATTGCGTGCAAACTCAAGATGCGATTCCTGGTCTTTGCCCACTGGTACAAGCTCACCTTTAAAAGATAATATATCGGCAGCCATAAGCACCGGATAACCAAGCATGCCATAAGTCAGCTTATCGTGAGCTTCTTCTTCGTTAGCCGCAAGCATTTTGACCATGTCTTTGAGCGTAGGCTCACGCTCAACCCAGTTTTGTTTGGTTAGCATTGACAAAAGCAAATGCAATTCAGCAATTTCAGGCACTCCCGACTGCACATATAAAGTGCACTGCTCCGGGTCGATACCAGCTCCCAACCAATCAAGTGCCACTTCTAGAACGTTGCGATTGATTTCTTCTGAATTCTCGTACTTGGTTGTAAGAGCGTGCCAATCAACAATTGAAAAATATGAGTCATACTGACTCTGAAATTCCACCCAGTTGACTAGTACGCCAAAATAATGCCCCAAATGCAAGCGTCCGGTAGGACGCATACCGGACATTATTCGTTTATTGTTTTTGACGGCAGATTCGCTCAATCTGACTAACTTTGTGTCTCAGATTTCGGTTTGTTTTTGCCTGCAGCAGCGATTGCTTGGCGGGTGGCTTCGAGTTTGCGACCAACTTTAGCTTTTCTACGAGCACGCTTTTCTCTGGCGTTGTATTTGTGAGTCATTTTTTCCTCTACGACAAAAAATATAAGATTGCAAACTATATCACAAAGTGCCCCTGGTGGCTCTCTTACTTGCTAGAGAAGCGATCTTGTTCTTGTTTAAGGCGGTCCATATCAACCGGCAAAAGATAGCCAGCTCCCACCAATAGCTTATCCAGCCCAATACCTTGACGACCGGCAATTGTAATCAAATCTTGCAATTGGTCGCCTGTAATTCGTCGCCTCTGAAGCAGATATTGCTCAAGCTCCATTTTCGCCATCACAAGTTCGATGGTAAGTGATATTACCGGGTCATAATGCGCAATTAGCTTTTCTTCCTGGCAATATCTATAAGTGGCAAGCACACTTGCTGCAGTGAGACTTGAATCAGTCAAAACCGAAACGAGGGTTTTGCCATTGGCAGTATCAATCAAAACCTGACGGACTAATTCGTGCAACTCGTCGTCTTCAAGGCGTTCTTTGCCCTCTTTGGTGACAGTGAAATTACTATTCAAAAGTCGTTCTATATCAATTGAGACAATAGGAAGAAGATCTGTCAGTCGAGGATCGAACTCTTCGCCATTTTCGTCCACCAATTTTTCATCTTCACTATTACTGGCAGGAGAAGAAGAAGAGAGCACAGGTCTTTTAACTTCGTCACGGGTCAGTCCTGACACCGTATCTGGTGCTTGTGTTTTTACTGCCAATTCCGCTAATTTCTTGGCACCTTCTTTTTTGATTTCTTCATGCGTAGTCTTTTGACTCCTAGAATTGTCGCCATCTTCATTTGGAAGAGCTGGAATTTCCTGGGTATCGACGCCAATCATGGAGCCTGCTCCCTTTTTCAATTCGACATCCTGTGTCTTGCGCACTCGTCTTTGAACAGGCAAATTATCGCTTGAATTTTTTATATCTTCGGCTACTTGAGCATTAGTAATTAGCGGTCTTACTACATCTACAGAGCGTGTTACAAGCAATCGATAAAGACTGCTTAAAGCCGACTTCAAATCAAGATTCAATTCGACCATTGCCTGACGCATAGTGCGACCATCGGTGATCCAACCAATGACCGTAAAGTCATCTTTCAAAAGTGGCTCGCGCGTAAGCATCACTTGCCATTCTTGCGTTCCAAAATTGGCTGAAGGAACGATTTCGGTGTGCAAGCCCACATTGTTTTGTTTGAGAAAAGAACAATAGTAAGCAAGACTGGTTGGACTATCAAATTTGATATTCAAGTTGCGCTCTTTTTCAAACAGAGCAGTCTCACCGGCTGTATCAAGTCTCTCCACCCAGAATTCACCTTCGTCCCAAAAGAGCACCTCTGAAAGTGCTTCAACCCCCTCTAGGATGCCAAATGAAACAGATGCGACTTCGCCTTTAGAAACGAAAACATTGCAGACCTGTCCCATCCTTCTTATCTGAATGGAAAAAGATTTATTGGTTTCGTGGCAAAGCAGCTGCAGAAGTCCAGCTACGCTTGCGTCCGATAAGCTACCTTCCAACACTGACAGGTACCCTCTTGCACAGACGAACAATAATACTACTTGAGCATAATTTCAGGTCGCCCATTATTGGATGTCTACTCTCGCTTGCGCCTGGGCATATTTACAAAAGTTAATTCGAAGTCGGAACGCTACAGACTATGACTTATTGGGTAGATAAGTGGCATGAATCTTTTGAGTGGTAAAAAAGTGGGAGCTAAACCAAAAGCAAAATCGCGGGTCTCCGATGATTTGGCGGAAGACTGGACCGATTTAGACGCAGAAAGCGATCTCGAGCCCGAGGTCGAAGACGAAGTCGAGATTGAGGAAATTCCGATTCCCAAACGTGGTGATGGATTTACTGAAGATTCAGTGCGACTTTACCTGCGAGAAATAGGCCGTGTGCGCATGGTCAAGCCTGATGAAGAAATTGACCTTGCCAGGCGCATTTCGGAAGGCGATGCTGCTGCCAAACAAAAATTGATCCAGGCTAATTTGCGTCTGGTAATTTCTATAGCCAAAAAATATGTAAACAGAGGTTTGCCCTTCCAGGATTTGATTCAGGAAGGAAATCTAGGTTTGATTCGAGCCGCTGAAAAATTTGACCATACAAAAGGATTTAAGTTTTCAACTTATGCCACCTGGTGGATTAGACAAGCCATCAGCCGCGGTCTTGCTGACAAGTCGCGCACTATTCGTGTGCCTGTACATATGGTCGAATCGATGAATAAGCTCAAAAAAATGAGCGCAAAACTGTCACAAGATCTTGGCCGCCGCGCTACAGACGAAGAGCTTGCTCAGGCAATGAGTATACCTGTGAGCAAAATCCAAGAAATCCTAACTGCAGACCGCGAGCCAGTCTCAATGGAAATGCCACTCAATCGAGATGAAGAGACTTATCTTGGAGATCTGATTGAAGACTCAGATGCCAATCGTCCTGACAACATGACCGAAGATGAACTTTTACGTCAAGACATAGGCAGAATGCTCAGTCAGCTTACTCCCCGCGAGCGAGACATAATGCACTTACGCTACGGACTGGAAGATGGTAGACAGCGAACCCTTGAAGAAGTGGGCAGGCTTTTCAATATTACACGCGAGCGCGTGAGACAAATTGAGCACAAAGCCTTCAGAAAATTAAGACAGCCATCATGGTCTAATAAACTCGTCGGTTATCTTGACGACTAAATTTCTTCTTTGCAATTAGATAAATTTCCAACTCCTGGGCTTTATACCTTGCTAGGGTTATAGCCTGCGGATTTAAGCACAACGGGCTTGATCGCTTGCTTCACAATATTGGACCGGGCCATGACGGAGCGATTGGCAATAGCTTTGGACGAATTGGTCTCGCTGGCTGAAAGCGGCGAGCGTCAACGCTTGCGCATTCTTATTAACGACATCAATCCCTACGACCTGGCTGAATATTTTCAAGAGATGGAGCCGCAACACAGGCTTTCTTGTTTCCGCTTGCTTGATCTAGATAATGCAAGCGCCGTCTTGACCGAACTTGAGCCACAAAATCAAAGAAATCTCTTAAAAGACCTAGGCAATTTGGGTGTAGTTCCACTCATCTCTAACATGTCTCCAGACGATGCTGCCGATATTTTGTCAGAATTATCTGAAGAAAAAGCGGCCGAAATCATCGAGCAAATCCCAGACATAGAAACTAAAGCTGACATCAAACAGCTTCTTTCTTTCGACGATGATACAGCAGGCGGCATCATGTCGACCGACTATCTATCTTTGTATTCGCGCATGACTGTAGGCGAAGCACTCGACTATTTACGCGAGCAATACGAAGATTTAGAAGAGGACATCTATGATGTTTATGTTGTAGATGAATCGAATTTTCTTGTGGGCGTGGTCAAAGTCAGAGAACTTATCACCACCGATGCTGGCACCACTATTGAAACAGTGATGGATAAAGACCTGGTCAAAGTAACTACCTTTGACGACCAGGAAGAAGCCGCGAAAAAGGTCGAGCGTTACGACTTGCACTCATTGCCTGTTGTTGATACCCAAGGCAAACTCTGTGGTGTAATCACAAGTGATGACATCATGGATGTGTTGCGCGAAGAGGCGACAGAAGATATTTATCAATCGTCTGGTATCAACGCCACCGAAGACGGAGAAGAGCTTGGCTCAAATGTACGCAAAGCATTTGCCGCAAGACTGCCCTGGCTTTTAATCACGCTTGGAATTGAAACCGGCTCCTGTACTGTCATTACTCACTTTGATGCAATTATTCAACAGACCGTTGCCGCTGCTTCATTCATGCCGCTTTTATCCGGTGTGACCGGCTCGGTTGCCACACAAAGCACATGTATTGTCATTCGAAGCTCTGGTGCTCGCGATACATTGACCGCTAAAATGGTGGCACGATATATTTGGCACGAAGTTAGAGTAGGCTTGCTGCTTGCTATTTGCTGTGGCGTATTTACCTTCATAGTTAGCTTGCTTGTAAGCAACTCGCATCACGAATTAGGTTTGGTGGTTGCCTGTTCTCTTGTCATTACAATGACTTTTGGAGTGACAGTGGGAACCGCTATGCCAATGGTATTTAAAAAAATCGGAATCGACCCAGCACACGCAAGCGGTCCATTCATAACAAGTTTGCTCGATGTATCTACAATGACCATTTATCTGACCATTGTTCACCATTTCTTATCGCACATAGTCTGAACACAAAATGGGAGACGCCATGAACGCCATGAACACCAAAACACAAAAAGATCCCTATAGCGAACTGGAGCAAAAGAAAAAAGAAGCAGGTCTGGTGGATCAAAAAACTGTGGAAAAAAGGCATAAAGCTGGATACCTACACGCTCGCGAACGTATTGAACAATTGGTGGACCCCGATTCCTTTTTAGAAATCGACAGATACGCTCTGCACGAATGCGGTGATTTTGGTATGGAGGAGCGCAAGGCTTTTGGAGACGGTGTAATCACTGGACAAGCCAAAATTGACGGACGTCCTGTGTATTTATTTGCTCATGATGCCACCTTTGTCGGTGGCGCACTTGGTGAAGTGTTCGCACGCAAAGTCTGCAAAGTAATGGATCTTGCCAAAAATGCCGGTTGTCCCGTTATTGGTCTTAATGAAAGTGGCGGAGCCCGCATCCAGGAAGGCGTCAAATCCCTTGCCGGTTACGCTGACATTTTTTATCGCAACGTGCAATGCTCAGGTGTCATTCCGCAAATCTCAATTGTGTACGGCGCTTGTGCTGGTGGCGCAGTTTACAGTCCAGCCGTAACAGATTTCACCATCATGGTCAAAGACAAAAGTTTCATGTTTGTAACTGGACCAGAAATCGTAAAAACAGTTACTGGTGAGGAAGTTACTCTAGAAGATTTAGGTGGAGCAAGAGTGCATAACACCAAATCTGGTGTAGCTCAACTAATGGCTCAAGATGAAGCCAGCTCTTTTGCAATGGCTCGCCGTCTGCTTTCTTATTTACCAAGCAACAATATGGAACTGACTCCGCTTTCAAGCGAAGAGGTCGTACCGCCAAAAGGCGCTGGCGAACTACGTCAAGTAGTCCCAGTCGATCCCACCAAACCATATAATATGATTGACGTCCTTACTCGAATATTCGATGAAGAAAGCTTTTTCGAACTGTCTCCTTTGTATGCTGCAAATATTATCACTGGATTTGCTCGCTTAAATGGAACGGCAATAGCTGTTGTAGCAAACCAACCAAAATGGCTAGCCGGCTGTCTAGACATCAACGCTTCGACAAAAGCAGCTCGCTTTGTGCGTTTCTGCGACGCCTTCAATATTCCACTTATAACATTTGTAGACGTTCCTGGTTATTTGCCTGGCACCAATCAAGAATTCGATGGCATTATTCGCCATGGTGCAAAATTGCTTTATGCTTACTGCGAAGCTACGGTGCCTAAACTAACTGTCATCACTCGCAAAGCGTATGGCGGTGCATTCGATGTGATGGGTTCAAAAAATGTCGGTGGTGACTACAATTTTGCCTGGCCCACAGCAGAGATTGCTGTGGTCGGTGCTCAAGCAGCAGTAAATTTACTTTATAGAAAAGAAGTGAAAAACCAGGTCAAAGAATACCTTAGCGAGCGCGTTTCAGAATACAAAGACAAATTCGCCAATCCATACATTGCAGCCCAGTTAGGCTATGTAGACGATGTTATTTTGCCTGAGCAAACACGCGATCATTTGATTCGTGCCCTCGATATGCAGAAAAACAAAAGAGTCGAGCGCCCAGCACGCAAACACGGAAATATTCCACTCTAGATTTATAAAACTCTAGTTCTTAAGCTGCGGCAAAACTAGTACGCCTCGAAAATCATACTCAAGTGCATCGTCATCACCTGTAGTATCACTTTCGATATCACTAGTATGATGCAATTCCACCAGGTTTAGTGAAAGCATTGCAGGCGGAGGCAACTTACAGTCATATTTGGCGATAGGGTCGCCACTGCCAATCAAATTCTCTACGCGCTCTTTTAGTTCTTTTGGAAAGTCTCCTACATATACAAAAAACGCTCCTGCTACACAATTTTTTCGAGTCTGCAATTTATTTAACTTGTCTATAAAATTGCGCAACCAGTCCATCGCGTTGCTCTTATCCGTGTGCTCTTCTCTGGCGTCAACTACCCTTGCCACTATAAGTGGATTTCGCTCTTTGTCGAATAGAGTAATGTCCTTGCAGGGCCATTGTGATTTGTTGAAAAACATTCCATAACTAACCGATTCACTCTCGCCGTTGTCCACTCTGCCAATGGCTTCGAACAACTCTCGCTGGCGATTGTATAAGCCTGATTGGTGCGCCTTTTGAAAAAACTCTGAAAATAGGAAATGAAGGAAGAATCGGCTTGGGCTGCTCAATCTAGTAGGAGAATCAGTTGATTGTGTGATTACCAGATTGTTACAAGCAGCTTTGATGTCGTCCGGCGCAAAAGCACGCGGATCTGTTGTAACGTTAAACAGGCTAAAACTGGTCGCCTCGAGACTTTCGATTCTAAATTTGGAGATATTTTGGGTTGCCATCTTTGTCTAATAACTAAAGGAGAGAATTACGTTTAGAGTATAAGTTTAATAATTGTGGTACATCTTAAAAAGGAGGGGGTTTGGGCTAGCTAACCTTATTGGGTCTGCCCAACAACTAGTTATAAGACATTTGGCGACTTGGGATAAATCTGTTTTGAATCATCTAATCAGGCAAGGGTAGTTAATCCGTGCCTAATGCCTGTCAGTCTCAGGCATGAATTGTATCCATTGGACGTTTTTTTGGGTACTTCAACATCAAGGGATTAAATAAAAAGCCGGAAACTAGAAAATAAATGGCTCTTTTACCATCAAGCAAGAACATTAATACATCCGCTACTTCTATTTTGAATGAAATCAAAAAGGGTGGGGATGAAAAGCGAAACGAGTTCGTCTATCTGAACCTTGAGAGAGTTTATGCGATTGCCTATATCGCCTCTGACAATCAAGAACACGCTCAGGAATTGACAATCGAGGCATTTCGCAACGCTCTCTCCTCTTTACAAGATAGTATCCCTAAGAAGGATAGTGGAATCACAATCTGGCAATGGCTTGCAGACTTTGTGGTAGATGCGTGTGTCGAATATCACGCCCAAAACTCTGGCATCCCGGAAGACAATCCAAACATCGACCCGGGACAAGACGGATCCGCCAGCATGGATTGGGAAACCACAGTCCTGCTTGGGGTTCAGCGAATCAAGCGTTGCATGAGTTCGCTTCCGCCCGAACAACAAAAAACTTTCCACCTGCGCCATTCGCTCGATCTAAATTATGAGCAAATAGCAGCAGTTATGAATCAATCAGTTGAAATGAGCATGGCAGCCCTATACCGTGCACGAGTGTCCATTATTAAATGTCTGGGGAAAGGATAAGATCTATAATAGAAGGCTTTTTAAAGGAAGATAAGCGAGTAGCCTCGGCTCTCATCAAAGAACTATGAACTGCGCCGATTTTAGACACTTAATTCAAAAAAGATTTGACGAGGACTTGAGCCGCCAGCAGTCCAGCTCGCTCGATTCGCACCTTGAAGCTTGCGAATCTTGTGCTCGTTTCGATCACCAGATGGTGCAAATGATTGAAGGAGCAGAAGAGGCGCCTCTGCCCGACGAGTACATGCCGCCTAATCCCGAATCGCTCACTAAGCAAGTGCAACAACAACTGCCGCAGCAAAAAACCAATATCTTTGGCGCCATTACTTCTATGTTTGGTGGTGGCAGCGGTGGTGGCTCTAAAGCACAGCAAAAGTCGCAAACCTCATCCTTTCCTCACAAAAGCGGCGCTGAACCTAAAGATAAAAAAGACAAGAAGGGCAAAAAAGGCAGCTACCCTTCAATGGACGATGACGACGGTGTCACCAAACGACTGAAGTCGATGGGACGAACCTCGGCACAAACGGAGATGCGAGACAGCAGAGAGCAACAGTCGACCACAGGATCGCTTGGTCGCAAATTTGGTTTTGAAACTGGAACAGAATCTCTAACCGACGAAGCACCTCTCACTCTGGCTGAAACTATTCGTCGAAAAATTACCGAGTCGAACAAAGTTCCTGAAGGTACCGAAGATCAAGCATCCAGCGACAAATGGAACGCACAATCAGGCACTGAAGGCGGACCTCCGGCTGATTGGTCGCAAGGACGCGCCCCAAATTCCTTTGGCAATCCTGACCCATCTGCAGTTGGTGGCGGTGGCGACTGGAACCAAGCCCCAACGCCATTGCCGCAGTCTCAATTTGATACTCTGCATCCAGGCAGCTCGATAGGTCTTGCTCCGCCGCCAGGTGGTTCAGGTATTGCAATGGCACCGGGTGGCGGTGCTGGCGCGAGCATAGGACTGGCTCCACAAGCGCAAGGTGCTCCAGCCTGGCAAGGCGCACCTCCCAAAGGCCATGATGCAGTAGACGACAACTCTGAATGGGGTCCACCACCTGCTGGTGGTTCATGGGAAGAAGATGCAAGTCAAGGACACACTCCTGCCCAAATTCCTTCAAGCAATCAATTCGGTGCTCCACCATCTAATAGCTGGGGACAAAGTTCTTTTGGCGGACCAAACCCATCTCAAGATTCAGGATTTCAACCGCTACAATCTCAAGGCTCAGGCTTTGGTGGAGTTACAAGCTCACCAATCGGCTTAGCACCTGCCAATGCGATGCCTACACCATCGCCAGCTCCTGCACCGACGGCAGGTCAATCTCAAACCTCTTCAGATAGCGGCTGGAACCCAATGCCCGGTCCTGGACTTTCAGGCGGCGGCTCCTGGGGAGCGCCACCACCAGCACCACCAGCTCCGAATCCCTCTCCCTCAACATCGGGTGGATGGTCTGCAGCACCAGCTCAAGAACCCGCACCAACAGCCAACTCATGGGGCGCGGCTCCAGCATTGCCTGATGCTTCTAGCTCATGGGGCGCACCGCCACCTGCACCTCCAGCAGCAGCACCAGACCCTTCTGCGTCCTGGGGCGGACTAGCTCCAAGTGGCTCAACAGCTAGTTTTGGATCTAATTCGTGGGGCGGTGCCCCTGCAGATTCTCAATCTTCTGGCTCCAGTTGGAGTGTAACCAATGAAGCTGTGACCTCTGGTGAATGGGCTCCCACAGCCACTCCATCGCCTCAAGCAGGCACCGGCGGCGGTGCTTTCTCCGCAACCAGTTCTGGAACTTGGGCAACACCGCCAGGTCTTGGTGGTTCGTGGCAATCTAATGCCGTTCAAGAAATGAAAACCGAACCTGCCGCTTCTGCAGCTCCATCCGAGCAAGTAGGAAGCACAGGTGGATGGGGTCTTCCAAAAGCACAAAGCGACGCAAGCTCAGGATTCACCACTGGCGAGTGGGGTCAATCCACCCTATCACAGCCTACCGAGACAGGCGCTGCCGCCTGGGGAGCACCAGAGCCGTTACAAGCCCCTGCGCCTGCGCCAAGCACAAGTGGAAGCTGGAGTGCTGCAGCTCCAGTTGCACCTGCACCAGCTATAGAGGAACCGGTACCAAACTCTTGGGGTAAACAGGATAATCAGTGGGGCGCTCAAACCTCATCAGGTACAGCATGGTCTGCACAACCCGCTACATCTCCACCCGCTCAGGGACCAGCGCCCGACATGACCAGTGGATGGGGAATACCGACTCCTTCAGCACCGGCTGTTTCGCAAGCTCCGTTTGAGGCGACACCAACACCAACACCACCGGCACCAATTCCTGCTTTCGCAGACAATTCATCCACCGGCGGCTGGGGAGCGCCATCACAAGCTCCAATTGAACCAGCACCACCGGCGCCACCACCAGCTCCAGCTTTTGCAGACAATGCAAGTTCAGGTGGGTGGGGTATGACTGCTCCAGCCCAAACACCAGAACCTGCTCCAGTTCCAGTTCCAGCACCAACACCTGCACCCGACTTTGGTGGCGGTGATCCATCGGGCGCTGGCGGTTGGGGATCCAAATCCGCACCTCCCAACCCATGGGGTGGAGCGGCGCAAGGACAAGAAACTCCCGCTCCTAACAAGGCGGTGGGTGCCAGAGAAAGCTGGCAACTTCAAAGCGAACAAATGGAAACAGGTTCGTTCAAAGCATTTCAATTCACAGGCGAAGGTCTTACCGGCTCAGCACCTCTTCCACCGCAAGCGCAAGCTCCTGCTCCAGCTCCTGCACCCGCACCCGCAACGTCTAATCCCTGGGGCGACCCGGCTCCGGCTCCGGCTCCTGCAACTGCTCCTGCTCCTGCTCCTGCGCCAGCACCTTCTCCTTCTCCTGCTCCGGCAAACCCTTGGGGCGGTGGAGACTCGTCGGCATCAAGTCCTTGGGGTAATGCCGCTCCGGCTGCACCACCTCCGGTACCAGCAGTGGAACAGCCAAATTTTGGATCGTTGCCCACAGCAGCTATTCCTCAATTCGATCCGAATAATCCACCTGCCGGATTTTCGCAAGGTATTCCCTCGGTTCCTGCAGCGCCTCCCGCTCCAGCTCCAGCCCCCGCTCCAGTACCTGAAGTAGCGAGCAACAATTTATTTGGTAAGAAAATTGATGACCAAGCGATAGAAAAAGTCTTCAAAGAAAATCTTGGTGTCCAAGATGATCTAATGCGCACAGGCGCTATGGTCAACCCAGGAGCAGGACAAACACCCGAAGCTCCAGCACCAGTTTCCATGCCTGAGCCTGCACCTATGACCGCTCCATCTGTTTTTGATCCACCTGCGACTCCGCCACCACCACCGGTGCCGGCTGCTATGGCAAACATTCCAAACGTTGCTCCAATGGCTCCAATCGATTCAACACCCTTGTCGCCATCTGCACCGCCGGTGACATCGGCATGGGGTGCTCCTGTCGAGCCAGAACCACCAGTCGATCCGTCTATTCCTCGCATCAAACCCATTCCGACTAAAGAACAACGAATAGCCAATCAGACTGCAGGCAATCTGCCAGCTCAACCGGCTCCGCCTACCTGGGGTGCTCCGGCTCCGGCTCCAGCTCCAGCTCCTACCTGGGGTGCTCCAGCCCCAGCTCCTACACCAGAACCTGTTCCAGCGCCTATACCAGCTCCAATGCCAGCCCCCGATTTTGGTACTGCACCACCAGCAGTGCCTAACAACGGTATTATGAAAGTAGATGATCAGATGGTCAACGAAATCTATAGAAAAATGGGCGCTCCCGAAGACCAAGGCGCAGTCAATGCTGGCGCGCCTGTTCCCGCCCCAGTGCCAGTAACAGCTCCTGCTCCGGCAGCTCCAGCAGCTCCGCCAGCCTTCGATTTCAGTCAGCCACCGGCATTTGGTGATGCGCCGCCACCTCCTTCTTTTGGCTTCTCCCCTCCTGCAGCACCGCCTGCCTTGCCACCTATCGCAATGCCTGATGGATACACTCCACTTCCAGCTCCAGAGACGGCTCCGCCTGCAGCGATTCCAGTCCCTCCACCTCCTCCAGAGCCAGTTGCTCAAGCTCAAGCCCCAGCAACGCCTGCACCGGCAATGGATCCGTCAAAACTATTTAGTGTTAATGATGCTGAACTTGATCGCATTTTCGACAAATTGTTGATCAAAAACACTCCAGAAGGTGAGCAATCAGCTCCAGCTCCGGCTCCAGCTCCAGTTCCAGCTCCAGCTCCGGCTCCAGCTCCAGTTCCAATGCCAGAGCTGCCACCTCCACCCCCGATTCCAATGCCAGAAATTCCATCAATTCCAGCACCGCCAGCATTCGGATCAGCAGCAATGCCTTCTGCATTCGGATCAGCAGAAATGCCTATGCCTGGACAAAATTTCGACATGTCCCAAACAGGTCCAATGCCTATTCAGTTCAACTCACACGATGCGATGCCTACCCCTCAAGCTCCTGAACCGGCAGCTCAAGCCATTTCACCCGGATTGCCACCACCGAAAATCGAAGGTATCGGGAAGTTAGATGCGGGTCCGGAAAAACAAGAAACAGGTTCTGGACGTATTGCAGCAATCGGTAAATTCTTGCTCGACCAGAGCGACATGGAAAAGCTTGGCAAAATAACAGGCTCCGAACAGTCCGAACTCAAGATGCGTGTTTTGACTCTTGAAGCTTCAGAAGACTTGCAAACATTGCTCAGAGAAATCGGAACTCAACAAAGAGTGATCGGTTCTGTAATTGTCGGTCACGATGGTTTACTCATCGCCAACACCATGCCAGAAGAAGTTGATGCAGAATCAATTGGCGTGTGGTCACTTGGTGTATACATGAACACCGAACACGTTATGAAGAAAATGGGTCACGAGCGAGTACACCAAATTGTATCGCGCACACCTCGTGGATTTGTTGTAATCGCCGACTTTGGTGGCGGTCTACTTGTCACCATCACTGATGGCACTGACACAGATACTCTAATTCCATTGATGCGCAAAATCACTGACCTCGTCTCTTAATTCGAACTTGAGTTCACAGGATGACGACGTAGCAAGACAGCGGCTGGAAAAGCTCTTGGACAGTCTTAATGCCGAAACGTCTTTGACTGGATTCATGGTAATCAACCAATCAGGCGGAGTTGTTCTGGCAGACGTACCGGCAGACATTGATGCGGAACTTATTTCATTACGATTTTTAGGTTTAGCAAAAAACTGTACAAACACTCTTAGCGAGCTGAATCAAGGCAAACTTGAGTGCATCAATTTTCAAACAAAACTTGCTCTAATTACCGCGTTCGAGTGTGGAGAGTATTGGATCGTGATGTTAGGTCCTCCAAGTTCTAGGCAAAAGCAATTGAACATTTTTGAAAAAGCCTTTGATACTATGGCTGGGAATCTGCCCTTAGCAGATAAAAAGTTTCGTCTCACTCCACAAGACATCAAAAATTTGCAAAACATAAGCAATCGTTCTGAACTTCAAGAAAGAATGGCTACTATAGAAGCCTCAGAAGACTTGCAAACAATATTACTTGAAATAGGCTCTGCTTATGGCGTAATCGGTTGCTTGGTAGTCGGTCATGATGGTTTACTCATTGCAAACACCATGCCTGAAGAAGTTGATGCCGAGTCAATCGGCGTGTGGTCTCTTGGTGAATACATGAACACCCAACACGTCATGAAAAAATTGGGACACGAGCGTGTTCATCAAATAGTCAACCGAACACCGCGCGGTTATGTTGTTGTAGCAGATTTTGGTGGAGGTTTACTTGTGTCCGTGACCGAATTCAAAGACGCAGAAAATCTAATTCCTCTGATGCGCAAAATCACCGACCTCGTGTCATGAGGTGTTATTTTTTTGTACGATGTCAGATAACCGGACTTGGCAGTCTGGCCTTTTTTCTAAAAGACACATTCAATCTGTTGTGAGATTTTAGTTCAACTTCGTTCTTTTTAGCACTACATGTGACAGAAGCCGCGTCCGGTCTTTGCGCAATAGTTCTGATGGTATTCTTCAGCAGCCCAAAAAGTCTGAGCTGGCACCACTTGTGTACAAATCGGTCCGCGAGTTTTTTTAGATTCAAACAACTCTTTCATGGACGCTTTAGTTTTTTCTTCTTGCTCAGGCGAATGAAAAAACACAGCCGACCTATACTGAGAGCCAATATCAGGACCTTGCCTGTTTAACTGAGTGGGATCATGCATTTTCCAAAATGCATCTAAAAGCTGGTCGAAAGTTATAACATCGTTATCGAATTTCACTTCGCAGGCTTCAGCATGACCAGTGTTTCCGGTGCAGACGTCCTTATATGTAGGCTCATCTGTGTGGCCACCGGTATAACCAACGGTGGCATCGACTACACCTTTCATTTCTCTAAAAGCGGCTTCTACTCCCCAGAAGCAACCTGCTGCAAACGTTGCTGTTTCAATTGCCATAGAGCTAATCTCCTACTTCAAACGACTAAGAACTACTTCAATTTATGCTTACAAAAAAATTCCCATGCCAATTCGTTAGCATTAAAGTCTCTGCACACGGGACCTATAAAGTGCTTTGGTAGCCACTGCATTCCAGAGGGATAAGTGTGACCGCCACCTTCAATTTCGACATATACAAATTGATTTTCGTCATCAGAATCGCCATACGTTGTAACTTTGACATGGCACCCGTCATTCTTGTCTTTATCCGGCAGATCTTTTATCACCGGTTTTGCAGTAACGACATTCTTCTTAAGCCAGAAATCGACTGCCTCTTGGGCAGGAAGACATTTGCCTCTTTTGTGAGGGAAAAGCTTGCCACCAATGTTTCCACCTTTAAATGGAACCAGAGTATCGGCCGATCCCAAAATCATCATAATGGGAAAAGTCTTGTTGATAGTAAGTTTTAGAAAAGATTCTGGAACTGATGCCACCACAGATGCAACGGCTGCAATCTTGTCTGGAATTTTGATTCCCAAATATTGACTAAAAAATCCACCATTAGACATACCAATTGCATAAACTCGCTTAGGGTCTACCTCTTGGGCAGACACTAATAAGTCAATTATTTTTTTTACCAAGCCTACATCGTCATAATTGCGCTTGACCATGTCGGGTCTACTATCGTTCCAGTGTTGTTCCATACCCTGAGCAAAAACAACAGCAAATTTTTTCTGATCGGCAAGCTTTGTGATATTACCGCAGGTGCGATCAATTCCTTTTGCAGTCGCCTTTCCAGCATGAAAAGCAAACACCAAGGGTAGCTTGTCATTTGCGTCTGCACCTGCTGGTCTATAATAATAAAACTCTCGATTTACATCTTCATGCATCATGGTTTTGTATTCCATGGTGCCAGCACCAGACCAATATTTATTCTCTGCATGACACGGATGGATCCCGCCCACAAACAGGGTCAGGATCCATACTGTGCAAAGTAGAGCTAACCGATGCATTTACTCTATTGAGTTATTTCTGCATCAATTATGTCATCCGAACCAGAACCGGATTTTTGCTCTGAGCCTGAGGCACCATTTGAGCCATTTCCGCCTGCATGACCGTCACCACCAGAGGTGGCTTGTTGTCTTGCATTTGCGTCTTGAGCAAGAGTAACCTGCAAACCACGCAATTCGTTCATGATGGTTTTGATGTCATCAACACTAGCATCAGATTCAACTTTCTGTCTTAACTCAGCGATAAGCTTCTCGGCACGTTCTTTGCTGCCTTGAGTTGCGTTCTCGCCCAACTCGCGCAGTTGGTGCTCGATTGAGTAGCTGAGAGAATCGGCTTCGTTTCTGAGATCTGCCTTTTCGCGTCTGCCTTTGTCTTCGGAAGCGTGCGATTCAGCTTCGCGCACCAGGCGACTAACATCGTCTTTAGAGAGGTTGGTCGAAGCAGTAATTGTAATTTTCTGCTCTTTACCAGTGTTTTGATCCTTGGCACTAACAGACAAAATTCCGTTTGCGTCGATATCAAAAGACACTTCGACTCTTGGCATTCCGCGAGGTGCCGGTGCGATACCGTCCAATCTGAAATTACCAAGCATCTTGTTGTCTTTTGCCATTGGACGCTCGCCCTGGAAGACGTAAACGTCTACACCAGGCTGATTGTCTTCGGCTGTTGAAAATGTCTCTGATTTGTGACAAGGAATTGTGGTGTTACGCTCTACCAGTTTGGTGAAAACACCACCCATGGTTTCAATTCCAAGCGAAAGTGGGGTCACATCAAGAAGGACTACTTCTCTCACTTCACCAGCCAAGACGCCTGCTTGAATTGCAGCACCGATCGCTACGACTTCGTCAGGGTTGACGCCCTGGTTAGGTTCTTTGCCACCAGTCAAACTTTTGACCAGATTCTGAACTGCTGGGATTCTTGTCGAACCTCCAACCAACACTACTTCATCAATATTGTTGTAAGTCAATTTAGCATCGAACAAAGCTGCTTCCACTGGAGGGCGGCAACGCTCTACCAGAGTGCGGGTCAACTCATCGAAACGAGCGCGGGTCAAACGCATATCTAAATGTTTGGGTCCGGTTTCGTTAGCGGTGACGAATGGCAACGAGATAGTTGTTTCAGTCACAGATGACAATTCGATTTTGGCTTTCTCAGCAGCTTCAGTGAGACGTTGCAGAGCTTGTGGGTCTTTGCGTAAATCGATGCCTTCTGTTTTTTGAAACTCGTCTGCGATCCACTGCACGATGCAATAGTCGAAATCGTCACCACCCAGGTGTGTGTCACCAGATGTAGATTTAACTTCGAAAACGCCTTCGCCAACTTCAAGGATAGATACGTCGAATGTACCGCCACCAAGGTCGAATACAAGAATTGTTTCTTCCGCTTTCTTATCTAGACCATAAGCAAGAGCTGCTGCTGTCGGCTCGTTGATAATACGCAGAACATCTAGACCGGCAATGGCACCGGCGTTTTTGGTAGCTTGTCTTTGCGAGTCGTTGAAGTAGGCAGGAACTGTAATAACGGCGCTTGTGACTTTCTCGCCTAGATATTTTTCTGCGTCTTCCTTTAATTTGCGCAAAACCATCGCAGAAATTTCTTCAGGCGAATAGTTTTTGTCGCCAATTGTAACTTTGCATCCGCCGTCTGGACCGGCAATGACGCGATAACTCACTTTACCCTTTTCGGATTCTACTTCGTCAAAACGGCGACCGACAAAACGTTTAATTGAATAAACGGTATTCTGCGGATTGACTACAGCCTGACGGCGAGCCAGTTGACCGACCAGTCTTTCGCCGGTCTTGGAGAATGCCACTACAGACGGTGTAGTGCGTCCACCTTCGGTGTTAGCTATAACGACTGGCTGACCGCCTTCCATAACTGCGACTACCGAGTTAGTCGTACCAAGGTCAATTCCTACCGATTTTCCCATATTAAAACCATCTCCCTGCGTTCAAAATTACACGGGCATACATATTCCACTTTATTCAACCTGAAGGACAGATTGGCAAAATCATATCTTTCCTTAATCATCTAGATTAAATGGCAGTGGCTTCAAGCTGATTCAACATGATTTGCATAGCCTTCAAAGGCTCACCGTCGCCACGTTTCGCCGCCACTTCTATACCTTTGACAAGGGCAGAAGAAGCTTGTTTGGAATCTCTCAAGCCAAGATGAGCTTTGCCCAAATATAAGTAAGCATTTGTGTAGTCGGCTTTTACTTCAATCGCCTTATTCAGATAAGCCAGGCTGTCTTCAAACTGTCCCAGCTCAACCAGACATGAGCCTGTTCCATAATTAGCAAGCAAATCATCGGCGTCGATGGCAAGAACCTGTTTAAACATTTCTAGGCGCTTTTGTGTTTCGCCCTGGTCGTGTTGTTTTTTCTTCTCAGCTTCTTCTTTTTGCTTTGATTCAAGCATTATTTCTTTCATGCGCAAAGACATCGAAATTGCTTTTTCTTCTTCCGCCTTTTCGATCCATCCCTTTTCTACATAAAAAGCAGACAAATTTGCATGCGCCATCACCGAATCTGGATTGAGTCTGGCCATTTCTTCCATGATTCCAATCGCTTCGTCTAGCTCACCTTTCTTGCTTAATACAACTCCTAGCGCTTCATAAGCGTCTAAGGACAAGGGATTGTATAAAAGTGCAATGCGCAAGAAAAACACAGATTTTGAATCTTTCGCTTCAAGCGTGAGTGGCTCTGCGGTAAAAAGGCTCATTCCCTGTTCGAGCATTTGACTTGCAAATTCTTTAGGCGATGCAATTGGCACAAATGGCAAACTAGCGATGGTGATAGTGACGTCATTGCCATCAAGGCTTGCAGCAAAGGTCTTGCCTGGTGCTCGGTAGTCGCGCTTCATACTGGCTAAAGCAATTATGCCGCCAGCCATCTTTGAATTGGCGATAGAAGTAATGTTTCCAACTACCTCTCCATCTTTTAATATTGCTTTGTCTTCTAACTCACCAATGTTTCCCTTGATTCTCAAACCGGCAAGAGCCCGAGTTGGTGCGCCTTGCGCTTTCACTCTGGCTAAAACTTCTTGTCCCTGAAAACATCCTTTTGTATAGCTGACACTTGATTGATCAAGTCCTGTTTCAAAAATAAGATTGTCATTGTCAAAATCAACACCAAATTTGCCGATGCCAGCTTCGATGCGCGCGACATTGATAGTCTCTTCTCGCTCAGCAATTTCTTTGTGATAGTCCTCATTTTCTTCTTGTTCGTCTTCTGAATCAGGAAGATTCATATGAAGTAAGAATCCTTCTTCGCCTGTCAAAGTGAATTTGAAATATTCAGTGTCGTTACCTGCAAAAGCAATTCTTCCGCAATCGGATTCAAACAAGCTAGGTTCTTGTGTTTGCTTCGAGCTTAAAAGTAAGCGACTGTGCAATCCGTATAAATAGCCAAGCTTCTGTTTTTCAACACAAACAAATTCGACCTTATCTGCAAAACAAAATTTTTCCAAGTGTTCAAGAATCGGCTTCTGCAGCGTACTGTCAGAGACGATTTTAAAGTGTTCTTGATCTATTCTATATAAGTTGAAATTGCCGACAAGCTTTGCTTTTCTATCAAGCACAGCAGATTTTTGCATCTGCCCATCTTGAAGCAAATTCACATCATTTGTGGTCTGAGCCTGCAAAAAGCGCATGGCGTCGGGACCTTTAACTTCAATAAGCGAAAAGGCGGTGGTTGGTAATAAACCGCCGCCTTCTCTAATATTTTTGGTATCTATTTCTTCGAGTCTACTCAATTTTACGAACTAGACTGAAAACGAGTTACCACAACCGCAAGAGCCTTTGGCCTGAGGATTCTTAATCATGAATCCTTTGCCTTGCAGTCCACCTTCAAAATCTAGTTGGGTACCTTTGAGGTAGATTGCGCTTTTTGGGTCAATTAGAACTTTGACTCCGTGCTCTTCGATAATATGGTCTTGCTCTTTCGATTTGTCGAAGCTCATGCCATAAGACATGCCTGAGCATCCGCCGCCGCGAATTTCAAGACGCAGACCTTCTTTGTCCGGTTCTTGAGCCAGCAGTTTTTTCACTTCGGAAGCTGCCGTCTCGGTGATAGAAACGATTTGTGTTTCGGTATTTACTGCTGTATCTGCCATGACATAATTCCTTAAAAATTGCCTGTAATTACTCTAGCACAGGGTCTAGTGAATTCCCTTGACTGCTATTAAAAGATAAGAATTTCTTTGCAACTCGACGTAACTTTTCCTCGTATTTGCCTGACATAAGTTCGGTAAGCGGTACCCAGCTACTGCCTTTGACTTCGTTCAGATCTATACTCATTGGCATTTCGACCATATCTGGCGCGCTCAGTCGCAAAACATACAAAAAATCGTGGTGAAAATGCTCTCCTTCGCCTTTGTCCTCATTAAAAGGAATGGCGTGAGTATCTAAATCTATTGGTATATTGGCGTGAGCTTCGTGCCAGTCCCACATAGATACACCCTCAAAGCCAGTTTCTTCTTGAAACTCTCTGAGTGCTCCTTTATAAGGCCATTCGTCCTTATCAAGATGTCCGCCTGGTTGAATCCATATGTCTAGAAATTTGTGATGTATTAAAAGTGCCCGCTCGTCATCGTCAATAAGAAGAGCACTGGCAGTTAAATGTCCTTGCATGTTGGCGCGCGAATAGAGGTCTTGTCCCCTTTTTTCGATTTGTGTTTTTAGTGACTCAAGGCGCTGGCGCTCGTGAGGAAAAGTGATTAGATAGCGCTTGAATAGACCTTTTATGTAGTCACTCATAAAAGACCTCTTGAAGCGAATCACAAAGTATTTGCATCGCATCAAAAGTCTGCTTGCACTTCTCTACGGCAAGATAATTGAACGATTGCGGCTGGTAGAGATAAATTCCCATTTCCGAATTAATAACAAGCTCATTGAATTCTTGTTGCATAGACAAATCCCAGATTGTTTTTTTCACTCCAGGCGCATTGAAATAGGCTTGCATCAACTCTTTTTCGTTATATGTAGTAATAAATCTACTTTCGAATTTTCCGTCCTGCACGGACAACCCTTTAGATTCAAAAAGAAAAAGGCGACCAAAAATGGACATTAGCCCTTTGGCAAAACGAGGTATGACTGTCATTTTCAACGTTTGAGAAGTATCAGAGCCTGGATCTGTTTCTTGAATTTCTTCATTGCCAAAACTGATCATATAGCCCACGCCAAACGGAAAGAAAGGCTTGAACACAGTGAGAGTAATGTCGTACTCACCGCGTTTTCCTTTTAAAACAAGGTCGTTAAAACCAGTGTTCTTTTCAGGTTCAGCCCCTAAGGCTTCGCTAATTACCTGAACCTTGCTTTTATTTAGTGAAATCAAAAATCGCTTTTTCCTTCTTCCGACTTAGGCTTCAAATCTGTTTCGCCTTGCGGAGGTTGAACGAACATATCAACTTGTTTTTTATTCTTAGAATCAGCATTATTATTGCGATTGAGCTTAGATGTAAATGATGAAATCAAACCGCCTCTTTCTTTGGGAGCAGCTTCGGATTTGGTATCATTTGGAATTTTGTCACCAGATGTAGTAGCAGCTCCTGAGCTAGAGTTAGAAACCGTTCTATTTTTATCTAAATCATGAGCAATGGTGCTGAGCTGTTTCTGAGCGTCTCTGATGAACGCACCTTCAGGGTCCATATTTACGGCTTTTGCCAAAAACAATTTTGCTTGAGCTGGATGATTAGTGTTTTGCAAAATCAGTCCCATGCGGTAATAAGCATCAGACATCTCAGGACTAATATCGAGCGCTTTGAGATAGGCTTTGAGAGCTTCAGGACGTTTGCCTTCCATCTCCATGGCATAGCCCATATTGTAAAATGCAGATGCAAAATTTGGGTCTAACTCAACTACCTTTTGCCACTTTTCCATCGCCTCTTTGTTCTTTTTCATAGCAAAGAGTACGGTACCAAGACCATTTAGACTAGTAGTGCTTTTAGGTTTTAACTCAAGCGCTTTGTCAAAAGCTTCAAGTGCCTTAGTCCAGTTTTTCTGCGCAGTGTATAAAAGCGCTAGATTGCTCCATGCCTGCTCGATGCGATCGTCGGCTTTGATGGCAGCTTTGTACGAAGTAACAGCTTTGTTCAAATAACCTGATTTATGCAGCTCAACCCCTTCGTTGAAGAACTGAATCGCTTCTTTAGAATAGGGCTTGTTCTCCGCAGGCTTACCTTCAGGTTCAGTCGCTTTAGTATCTGTAGCGGAAGGAGCTGTTGATTCAGCCTCTTTTTCCTCCTGACAAAATGCCCCAAGTCCGCCTGGACCCAGACTAGAGAATAGTAAAAGGGCAACTAGCCAGATGTATGCATAAGTCCTTATCATGTTCATAGGAGACATTATAGATCTCAGTCGTTCTTCATTCCTTGCAATAAGCTCATCAAGCCGGCAAGACCGAGTTTATAACTATCAGGTCCAAAACCAAAAATCACGCCCTGAGCGATGTCAGAAATCAAGCTTTTATGCCTGAACTCTTCTCTTGCGGCTAGATTAGAAAGATGAACCTCAACAAATGGAATTTTTGTCGCAAGCAGTGCGTCTCTGATGGCAACTGAAGTGTGCCCGTAAGCGGCAGGATTGATCAAAATGCCGTCAACGCTCTGCTTTCGGGCTTCTTGAATTTTGTTTACTAGCTCGCCTTCAATATTGGACTGATAGTTTTCGAGCGTATGTCCTTGCTTTGTGGCAATATCGCTCAATTCCTGGTTAATTTGCTCAAGCGTGGCAGTACCGTAATGCTTCGACTCTCGCTCGCCTAAAAGATTTAAATTGGGACCGTGAACGAGCAGTATCTTCAAATTTGCATTTCCGCTTCTTCAAGGTCGAGAGCTTCAAGCGCACACTGAGCTTCAAGCAAAAATGGATCGTTTCTGGCAAGCAGACGCTCGGCTTTAACAAGCCCTATGTATTGGGCTAAAACGTCTTTTAAGGGAATTTTCTGACCTTCCGATTCAACTTCATAAACTATGACAAACATTGAAGCAGCAAGGAGCATACGCGCTTCAACTGGGCGTATTTCGCCACTTTGCAAAATGCTGTCCATGAGGTTTGCATTGGCGTGATTTTCATAAATAAGCTCTTTGCAGAACTGCATCACTATTTCCATAACACCGCGGCTGCGCTCTTCTGGAAGTGACGAGGCTGCACGAATTAGATTAATCTTGTTACTTGCGTCTCCCAAAGACTCAGCGCTGTCCACCAAGTTACGCACCTGATTAGCCTTTGTATTAAATTGACGACGAAGCTCTGTAGGAGCGACTGAGGTCACAGGGTCGCGCGCTGCATCCAGACGTTTATCATAGAAATCCTGAACCTGTTGGCGTTTCAACTCCACGCCTGCAGGCATAAGCTCTAGAAAAATAGACTCAAGACCCTCGAGCTGCGACTGCAGATACATCAATTCGTCTTGCGTTACCAATTTAAATTCTCCAGAAACAAAAACAAATACTAGAAGATTTTATACTCTCAACAACTTACCACGACTTACTAAAATGCTTTCAGCCGCTCAACAACTTCTTTTGCACTTAAATTGGTTGTATCGATGCGGTGGTGGGCTTTTTCATAAATTATCTCTCGAATTTGCAGTAATTCAAGAAGCTTTTTATTTAGATTATCTGGGTCATTTTTAGCCGATGCCAAGTCAAGAAGAGGTCGCTCAACATGTCGACTTTCATACTGCTCAATTAATCTTGTCGCTAAAGTTTGGCGATGGCAATCCAAATAAATTGTGGTACCGATGGCGTCCAATTTCACAAAATTATCTTGATACAAAGGTAATCCGCCCCCAGTTGCCACCACTAAATTTTGTCCGTTTGATGCCAAGGCTGAAATGTGCTCCAGAGCTGCTTTTTCAAAGCATCTGAATGCCTCTTCTCCATCTTGTTCAAAAATTTGCTCTATAGTTTTCTTGGCTAATTCTTGCTCGATAAATTGATCAGTATCAATAAAAAGATATTTTCTATCACGAGCAAAATCCTGTCCAACAGTGGTTTTACCCGAACCTGGCATTCCAATTAAAATTAAAACCTGGCTCAATTGTACTTATATGCAGATTGCATCGCAGAACTATTTCCACTACTTCTGCGCTGGGCCAACTCGATTTTATTGTGAATATCTACTAGCCCCGGGTTAAGAGCTAGAGCCTTTCTAAATGGAGGTATTGATTCGTGGTATCGCTTGGTGTTCATCAGAGCAAGTCCCAAACCATAATGAGCTGATGCCATATTTGGTGCCAATACTACTGATTGTTTGAACTCGTGAATAGCCTCATCATAATTTCCCACAAGAGACAACATTGTTGCCAAATTATTATGAGCAGCAGCCGATCTCGGCTCGACCATTATTACTCTATGAAAAGCCTGAATAGCCTCAGGATATTTGCCCATACCAGCTAAAATATTGCCCAAGTTGTATGAGGCAGCGCCGAGATTTGGATTAAGTGCAAGTGCACGCTCCAGCTCGTTTTTAGCAAGCTCAGTTCTACCTGAGTTCAAATAAATCGAACCAAGGGCGTTATGAGCTTCAGCATCGTTACCACCAAGCGCGATAGAGCGAGCAAGCTCGTCTTCGGCTAGATGGAAATTGTGCACGGCTAGCGCGCTTAATCCAAGCTCTCTGTGAATAGAGGCATTATTGGGCAAAATATTGACCAAGCGCTTATAATCCTCAATCGCTTCCATGAAGCGACCAGATTGATAAAGACCCGTTGCACGCGCAAGCAGTGCAGCGGTTTGAGGGTCAATATTTTGATTATTAGAAGCATTGGTCTGACTAAACAATTGCTCAAAGCGCGATTTGCCAGCACTCGATGCAGTCTTGTCTTTGTTTGCTTCAAGCATTGAAAAGCCGATGTCGCTATCTAACTCGCTTAGATGAGCAAGTACTTTGTCGGAACGCCCTTGTTTGTCATAGAGCCTGGCAAGACTGCTGTGAGCCGCTGCCAGATGAACATTGTTGCGAGTGATTTCAATTATTTTTTGAGAGGCAAGCTCGCGATCGCCAGAAAGATTTGCCTTGGCGGCTTCGCGATGTAACTGTTTTCGCGCTGAGCGACTAGCTGCTATGGCTTCTTCAAAATGATTGATGGCAGGGGTTA
Source organism: uncultured Candidatus Obscuribacterales bacterium (assembly GCA_964606665.1). Lineage (GTDB taxonomy): Bacteria > Cyanobacteriota > Vampirovibrionia > Obscuribacterales > Obscuribacteraceae > Aved-18. The sequence goes on from CAZSHS010000023.1 coordinate 52,584, forward strand.
TTTCTGACATCTCCAAATAAATCATGCCGATTCTGTTGTGCAGACCAGCATCATGAGGATTAGTGCCCACTTGTTTCAAAAGAGTTTTGAGCGAGTTTTCCAAAAGACCAAGCTCACCATCAGAGGACAACTGTTCTTTCGGCTTAGCCTTCTTGTCACTTACTTGTTTGAGGACGACATTACTCTTCTTTGCAAAAAAGGTAAAAGGTATGACAGGCAGAGTTACAAGGGCTATTGCAGCGGCGGCAACAATCCACAAACGTTTCTTCGCGCTTCTTTTTGCCGACACAGATCGGCAGATTTGACTACTGCTTACCAACGCCTCAACCCACGACTTAAGTCGTACGCCAACCCATATATAGATGATATGTTCACACGAAAATAAGTCAATCTTTTTATGATTAGATTTACTTCGCTTTGAAATAAAGGATGAACACGCCTAAAGAGCCAAGAATAATGTTTGGCATCCAGGCAGCTACAAGCGGATCGATGCGCCCTGCCTCACCAAGCGCCCCTGAAGACGACTGCAAAACGTAGTAGAGAAATACAATCACGGCTGAATAAATCAAACCCATATTACTTCGAGATCGCCTGCCCAACAGTCCTAAAGGCGCTCCAGCAAGAGCTACAACAAGACAGGCAAGCGGTTGAGAAATCTTTTGATAGTAACGGACCAAAATATCGTTTGACAGAGAATGAGAGGCTTTGAGATTTTCGATATATTTGTGCAATTCGAAAATGTTCATTTCGGTAGGCAAAATATTGCCTGAATCAAGCACTTTCTGCGCATTCTTGATACCGGGAATGCGAAGCTTATCGAACTGCAATATACGCGTGATATCGCTGGTTCCGCTAATTACATAAGTTCTGCCATTTTCCAAAATCCATTCGCCATGACGAAACCATCCTTGAGCGGCGGCGATTATTTGCACCAACTGGCTGCGAGTAAAGTCCATAATAATGACATTGGTCAATTTCTCGCCCAAATATTGATCAACGAAATATATGCGTTGCAGTCGCATATTCGCATCACGTTCCATGTAAGTAAAATTGGTTTGACCAGCAGGCATTTCCGCTTTGTACAAAGCCAGAAATTCAAGCTTTTTGGCAGCGCGGTTAGCAACAGGCACAATCGCTTCGTTGATTCCAAAGCTCACTAAACTGGTAAACACACCAAACAAAAGTGGTGCCACCATGATGCGATAAAAGCTAACACCACTTGTGCGCAACGCGATAATCTCTGAATCTCCAGAAAGTCGGTTGAAAACAAGCAAGGTTCCAAGCAACACACCAATTGGAATAGTCATAACGATAACGGCAGGCAAGTGCAAACCGATAATGCTAAGCGCCATGTCCATTGGTACGCCAGAGCGCATGATCAAACTGAAAACCAATTTGAGTTGATCAGCCCCAAACCACACACCAGTTACGATGCCTACACCAAACAGAAGTGGCTGCCAGAACTCGTTTGCAATATAACGATCGAGTAATTTTGGCTGAATCATAGAGTAAAGTCCTCGCCCAGGTAGTGCTTGCGAGCAACTGGACTTTCGGCTACTTCTTGCGAAGTACCTGCCACCAAAATCTTACCTTGATCAATGAGATACGCGCGGTCTGTAATTCTCAAAGTAGCTCTGGGGTTATGGTCTGTGAGGAGCACACCCAGGTTCCACTCATCGCGCAAGCGACGAATAAGTGATTGAATATCCGAAATTGAAATAGGGTCGATACCTGTGAAAGGTTCATCGAGCAAAATAAAGTGTGGCTCTGAAGCAAGACAGCGAGCGATTTCTAAACGGCGACGCTCACCACCAGACAACTGTACCGCGGCTATGTCTTGTAAGTGGCTGAGACCAAATTGTCCAAGCAAATATTCAGATTTTTCTTTTTGTTCACGCTTTGGAATATTGCGCAGCTCAAGAATCATCATCATGTTTTCTTGCACGGTAAGTTTTCTGAAAGTAGAGTTTTCTTGAGGCAAATAACCAACACCCATGCGGCTTCGGTGGTGAATAGCCATGCGCGACAAATCTTTGCCGTTAAGTGTGATAGTGCCTTTTTCTGGTTTCACAAGACCAAGCACCATATCGAACGAAGTTGTTTTTCCCGCACCGTTTCTGCCCAAAAGACCAACAACTTCACCACGCGAAACTGTGAAGCTTACACCATCTACAACGCGTCTACCGCCGTAGGTTTTTTGCAAGCCTTCAATAATTAGCGTTGTTGTTTGAGAGGACGAATTTTGACTGTTTGCTGCGTAAGGATTTGCTTGCGGGATCAATTTATCTTCTCCCGCTTCTTCTCGTCCTCAGCAAATTGAGTCACGTTTTTAGTGGGTCTTGCCTGTTTGTTAGGACTGGTGCGAACTTGAGCTGGCGCATCGGGCTTAAGATTAGGTCCGAAATTAGCAAGCTTGGTAGCAGATGCAGAATTGTTTTGAATGATATATGCTCTGGTATTGCCCTCGGCAATAACTCTGCGATCTTTCATCACCAATGTGATTCGATCACCAATCCAGCGCCTGCCTGGTTGAATAATTTGTGATCGTCCCAGAAATACAACTTTTTCTGTCTCGCCGTCCATGTTTTTGACCATAACTACATGGGAGCCAGAACCGCGTGTATCCTTATAAAGAACTTTGACATTGCCTACAGCGTCCATGCGTCCAGTTTCTTTGTTGTAGTCTTGCGAGTCTGAATGAATTATGATTGGCGGCTCTTTGTCTTCGGCTTCAGTGAAAGTGTTGTACAGGTTCGACTTGGAACTTGAAGCTATAGCACCACCAGCGGTACCAACCAAACGAGGCTTTTGGGCCACTGGTGTTTTGGATTCAGGAAACATAGAAGTATCTTTGCTGCCTTCTTCCACTACACGAGAGCGCACATGCCCACTGGCTTGCAAACGCTGAGTGTTAAAGAAATAAGTCATAGTGTCTGCTTCAGTTAGGTTTTTGTTCTGTCGAGCTTTCACTTTACCTGTAAAACATGCAGCTTCTGCTTTGCGATCGTTGCCATAAACCAACTTCATATGGTCCGAGTTGACTACGGTATCTTGAGTAACGACCCGCACATTTCCATCCGCTTCAAAACGACCCGATTGCTGTTCGTACTCTTGTCTGTTGGAGTCGGTCACAATTGTGCGAGTAGTTTTCTTAATTTTGCCTTCGGTGCCATCTTCTGAATCTTTTTCTTTTTCTTCAGAAGTGCTTATAACTTCGGAGTGGGCGTGACCATCGGCAATAATTACTGAAGTTTTGATTTGAAAAGTAAGAGTGTCTGCGTGAATTTTGTTCTGTCCTTGAGACAAACGCGGATGTCCGGTGAAAACCGCTTTTTCAGGCTGACCTGCTGCATCTTTGTAGAGTGTCGCTACAGGCGCGTACACAACAGTATCGCCCTTAACTACGACAACTTTACCGCGAGCAATCATGCGATCATCGGCAAACTCTTGCTCATCGGCTTTAATATCAATGTTATTGCCTTGAGCTTGAACTGATGGCATTGTGTATCCGGTCCAAAGGACCAGAGCTAACAACATATTCAATTTATTCTGGACTAGCCGCATCTTTTCCTAATTCAATATAGAGTGAGTGTTACCTTTGATCAGCATATTCTGCATTTTTGAGCTGGAAATGGTGCCTTGAGCTGTGTTGCCTGTCACCTTGGCTACCCCTGGCCAATCGATGTTAACACCGCCAGTGCATACAAACTCATTTTTTTTCCTTAATTCCATATCTTTAGTTTCTAATCTTGTCTTATTTTCTTCGCCAATGCCGATAACTTTGGCTTTATCGTTGGCTTTAAGTGTAACGACTTTGGTTGCCTCGTTCGCTTTACCAATAGGGGCCTGCAATCGAAGCGAAATATTGGGTCCAGAATAGTACTTGACTTCTATCTCTGTTAAATCAACCAATCGAGTGGCAGGCTCAAGTATTGCCTTCTTTGCAGTCAAAATCCACTTAAGTGCATTGGTATCGTCTACTTCTTTAAGCTCGTAATTATCTATTGTGATTGTGTCTTCAGGATCCGTACTCTTGGACGACTCCTGAAATTTTTTCATTTCAGAGTCAGCGTGAATTTGAGCGTAATAAATCGAGCCAACAATGCCGCATGGAATGCCGAGTGCCAGCAACATTTTGAGAAATGGTTTTAATTTATTGAGCATCAGTTTCCCAGGGCTCGCAAGGCTGTTGCTTTTGAAATAAGGCGCAAACTCTCTTTGAGATTGCCTTTTTTCAGATACCCTTCACCCAGAAAAAAATAGGGCGCTGGATTATTAGGATCTTTTTCACTACAGCTTTGCCACACAAACATGGCAGAATCAAGGTCCCCAGTATATTCTGCCAGGAGATGGGCCCGGTGAATTTGTGTCCAAATATCATTAGGGTCAGAGGCTAAGATTTCATTTAACTTACCGAGTGCCTTTTTATAATAAAGCTTGATCACAGGCAGTGCCTCAGGGGCCGCCTTGAGGGTAACCCGCTCCATGGGCTTAAGAACGCTGATATTTTTAGTTTCTGATTTTTCTTCGCCCACCTCACCATCAGCAATAGAATCGGATTTATCTCCTTCCTCTTGTATAACTTGCTTCACCCAATCGGGCTGCCATCCATATTTGGATTTTGAATATTCGGTCAAAAGATATGCTTTCATGTAGTAAGCCCATGCCACTTGATACCGTATTCGGTTGTCTTCAGGGGTACGTTCGAGCATCTTTTCGTATTCGTTAATCATGTCTTGAAAATATTTAGCCCCGCCCTGCATCTGCGAAAGTCTGCGGGCTGAGTTGATTTCAGACATCGCCTCTTCGACTTTGCTTGTGCGAGTGAGAGCCACGGCCAAAACAAAATGCGCTTCGGCGCTGGCAGGATATTGCACAACCTGTTCACGCGCAAGCGCTATGTCACTTGTAATTTTGATATCTTCAGTATCGGTACCAAGCTCAATTGGCGCGCAAAGAGCCGCAGGAGTTAAAATCAGACAGCAAAAAATAAGGCACAAGAAATATTGCATGTGCCGATTATATCGTCTTGTTTAAGAAGCTTCCCTAGCTTCTCTCACATCTGTGACAATTGGCTGCTTACGTCCGGTCAAGACAATTTTAAGTACGTCATCCAGACTACCCACAACCGAAACCGGATTAGCTTCCATTAATTCGTGCTCTTTGTGCACACCAGTGGTGACACCAATCGAATCGACTCCGGCGTTGCGCGCCATTTCTAAATCGAATCGACTATCACCTATCACAACTGCTTCATGCGTTTGCATACCGTGTTTTTTCAAAGTATGATGAACCGCTTCAGGACTCGGTTTGTGCTGGCTCACCTCACCTGCACCCAGTACCATTTCAAAGTATTCGTTTAGGTTGTGGTGATCCAGAACTGGTTGAATAATCTCTTTGCGCTTCGAAGAAGCAATAGTAGAGATCACGCCGTGCTCGCGCAATGTTTTGAGCATTCCAAGCAAGCCTGGAAATGGCGGACAAAGCTCGATGTTTTGCAAGTTATACAAAACACGATAGCGATCGACCAATTGCGCATGCATAGCCGGATGTTCACCTGGCAAAATCAAACGCGCCTGGTGATCCAGTGGCACACCTATGAGCGTGGACCAATGTTCGATTATGTGATTATTTAAGTTATATTCAATCCCGACCTTTTTCATTATTTCAATGATGCCGGGGGCGGAATCCACAAGGGTTCCGTCAAAGTCAAAAATTGCTAGTTTATACAATGATGCGACCTCCTCCCACTTTAGTGGGATTCGACTAGAGAAAGAAAATCTTCAAAGAGATACTTCGAATCATGCGGTCCCGGACAAGATTCCGGGTGATATTGCACCGCAAAAATCGGTTTTGTTTTGTGCTTGAATCCCTCTACACTATCGTCGTTTAAACTAATATGTGTAATTTCGAGATCTTCAGGCATTGAATTTGCATCAACGGCAAAACCGTGATTCTGACAGGTAACTTCCACTTTTCCAGTCTGTAAATTTTTGACTGGTTGGTTGCCACCACGATGTCCGAATTTCAATTTGTAAGTTG
>CAZSHS010000024.1:0-57210 GCA_964606665.1 uncultured Candidatus Obscuribacterales bacterium
GGTGCTGCGCCAACCGCGCTAACAAACTAAATTGCGTTAGCAGTGGCTAATTTTTAGCGGGAAAGCAAATTTGATGGACCATTGCAGATTGTGCTCAATACGCTCTTGTCTATTGGTTAAATTGAATAAATATATTTTAGATGTAATTGCTTACCACTTTCTTTCATGCTGGACTTATATCTATTGTTTTTATCTGGAACTAGTTTTTACTTCTGTACTAATCTCTTTTGATACTAATCGCGTCTGCTTGTTTCGACAGGCAAACTTTGACTAAGCGCCTTTTGGTGCAAATCTAAGTACAGAAAATAGAATTACGAAAGGAGACTGCATGAAGCGTTTCTTTGCGCACAGCCTGAGTTTTCTTCTCCCCTGTGTTTAAGAGAGCGACTTTTCAGGCGTGGGTAGCATTGTTGCTTTCAGCTGCGTTGCTTAGTAGTTGTAGCGAGAGTGAGCCCGCAGGCAAGATTTTCGACTTGCCATCCAAAGCATCGAACAGGGTTGTCATCGATTCAAACGATGCAAATGTTGATGAACACTGGATAGTCTATAGCGACGATGGTGCTTCCAAACAATTGGAACGCATCGAATATCGCGATGGTACAAGTACTTTTATCTATTTTGGAGTAAATGACTTTGCAGAGAAATTGGTTGAATTCTATCCAACCAAAAGCAGAGGCGCTGAAAGGCAGATGAAAACTGAGGTTTTCTATATGCCTCAAAGTGCTAACTTCAAAAAACATCGTGCTTTTCTTGAAAATGGTACTCTGATAAAGACTGGAGAACGTCTGCCAGATTTCACTTATAGAACTTTGACTTTTTTTGATGACGGTCAGACATTAAAGTCTGAACAGATCTTTGCGTCGGATCAATTTAAAATTTCAGAACGAGTGTATCGCCAGAATGGCTCATTGAGCCAATCGACCAGGTCTACGCTGGAGCGCGAGGTGTTCGTTGACAGTTATGATCAATCTGGAAAACTGTTGATGTCATACAAAATTCCAAGCCAAAAATGGTTCGCCCCGACTGGCGAAATTTTTCGCTCTGATGGAAAAACAGTCAAAGTCAATTTTGGTCTGTACCAAGAGGAGACTGTTTTAGACTATTTCGATTCAAGCAAGCGTCAGACTTTTGAAGTTCGATTTCGCAAAAGCGAGAAAGAAATGCAAATTCTCGCTTTCAATCCTGCAACTTCAAATCCGGTCTGGGAGCAGTCTTGGAGGCATGTTAACGGCTCTTTCGACTGTTCCGGCGAGTATGTGCTCAGTCGAGTCGATTTATTTGCTAAGCAAAGTGCAAACGGCGATATTATTCGTGAAAAGCGATTCGTGATGACGCCTGAAGGCGATAAAGTAGCTAAGCTGCGCGTCTTTAATAAAGAAAGCGAAACCGAAGGCGTAGACTACATTTTGTATCCTTCTGGTTATGCGTCTCTTCGTCAATCGTTCAAAGACGATGAAAAAGTCGTTAGCGAGCGTAACTATAAAGACCGGGTTCTAAAGCCTAGATCCAATGGTTTCAGTTCTAGTCTGACTAGACGTCCGAAACTGGAATGTCCGGTGCTTCCGAATATCGAGCTACCTGAAGGCGACTGGTCACAATAATTCGATAATTCGTTCTGGCGGTGATTGGAATGGTCTTCCAATCACCGTGTTCTTTAAAAATAGCCTCATCACCTTTAATCTGTGTCTGCGAAAGTTTTTGCATTCGTGTTTTCTATTATAAGAAGTAGTTAAAGACGAACTTCACCCATTTGCAAGCTTTACCTCAGTTTCTTCAAAATATGCCACTGAGTTCATATTTTTGAGCCTTTTTTTTGAACTGAGCAGCATATTTGGGATACCAGCTCACAAAAACCCACCTAACGATGCTTCGGAGCTAACGCAATGAGGCTGCCTTGAGAACAAAAGCAGTATTACTATAATAAGTAGTATTGATGGCGTATAAAAGAAGGAACCCTGCATTGAGCAGAGTTCCTCCCCTTACTTACTGGTCAGCCGAAGCGAAGGTGTTACTTCACCTCGGTGATCTTGCCCAGGAAGAGCACCGTGTCGGTGTCCTCGGCAACGATCGCGGCGACGAACGGACGATCGGCGGTGAACATCGGCGTGAACGACACCGACTCGAGACCGACGCCGACTGCGGTGACAGCCGCTGCCTCGCCGCCTTCCTCGTCGAACTTGGCGTAGGTCTTGTGCTTCACCATGTGGATGTACATGGAAGCGTCGGCCATCCCGGTGAGGTTGGCGCCGGCGCTGCAGGCTTCCTCCATGCCGAGATTCTTGAGCGTCTCGACCAGGTCGGTGTCGTAGTCGACCTCGAAGCGCGGAATGCTGAGGATGACCTCCTCCTTGTAGCCGGTCTTGACCGCAAGGAGCTGCTCGCTCGAAAGACCGGCGACGAACGTGTCGATGTCGGTGCCGTCGGCGGGGAGCAGGAGGTAGAGACTGACCTTGCCGTCCTTGCCGAAAGGCAGCGAAACGGCGGTGTAGGCGGGGTCTTCGACGTAGCGGACGCTCTTCTCGTCGTTCATGAAAGGAACAGACGAGGCGGCGCCGGCGAAGTTGGTGAAGGTGCGGTCGTAGGTCTTGCTCTTGTCGAACTTGCTCGACCAGGGGCCCTTGAAGTAGATCGCGTTGAGCAGGAACATCACCATGTCGGGCGAAATGTCCTCGATGATGGTCGGAATCTTGCCCTTGGTCTTGTCGCTCGCCCAGGCGTTGATGGCGTCCTTGGTAGCGGGGTCGGCGAAGTCGGAGGTCGTCACCTGCGCGTCGAAGTTCTGGGCGACGGTCTGGATGAAGTCGGCCTTGAACGGCATGGTCTGCTCGGCCCAGACGGCGTTGGCGACATTGAGCTCGACGCCGGAGTCCTGCGCGGTGAGCGTGTTCAGCAGCGACTTGAGCGAGGCATTGATGACATCGATGCTCTCGGCCGGGTCGTAGCCCAGGGTGGTCTTCATGCCGGCAAGAGTGGTGTCACGGGCGCCGTTCATGGTCATGGCGAGCGCGATGGCGACCGAAGCGGGCGACAGAAGAACGCTCTTGGTCTTGTCGGTGGCGGCCGCGACTTCCTGCTTCAGCAAGCTCAGTCCGAAAGCGAGAGAGGGGTTGGTTTTGGAAAGAGTGGTCATAGTTGCATTTCCTTTCGTCTTTGTTGACAGAGTAGAGAGGAAAAAATGTGTGCACTAAGCCAAGCGAAGCTCAAAGACAAGACAACTTTGTCGGGATTTAAGTTTGAGATTGTTTGAGCCGAATTGTTGTACTTGAGGTTATGAGCTTCTTGAAAGGAGAGGGAAAGAGGTCTGAAGCCTATGAGAAAAGCATCGATTCGTTAAAGCTATTGTTGCGATTATGAATAGAACGTGCGTCTGAAAACCTAACAAACTTAGTTTTAGGTGTATTTCAAAGCAAAATGTAAGCTATGTCAGCTTCGCTAGCGTAAGAAGTGACTTGAATAATAAATAGAAGCTAAAGCAAAATCCAGAACTGGCTGAGGCTAGGGTAGGCACTGGTTCTGGATTTTGCGTTAGGGCGAGTTAAATAAAAAAGATCATTTTCAGCAAGCAGTCGCTTCTTTGTCTTCCTCTTCGTCATTTTCATTCTCGTCTAAGTCTTTTTCTCTTTCAGACTCACTTTCATCTTCGGTCTTCTTAGAAGCCCCGTTATCAGGTGCGGGTTTTGGCTCTGGCTGTATGTCTGGCTGCATACCCTCTTTATCTTTCAATTCTTTTTCATCGTTGCCTGATGCGGCTTTGTCCTTCTTCGACATATTTATGTCTCCTTTCACTTAATTTTGTTCGCAAGAGGAGACGCAAATTGTCTTTGCCGGTTCCCTAGTTTTGAATTATTTTTAGATCGATATTAGAATTGAGATTCAAGACTTTGATTTTGCCTGCTTCTTTGGCGAAGCGCAAAGCTAACTTTTTATCTCCAACTTGTAAATTTTCAATTTCTAGCCAGTCTACATTTTGGGGCAAGTGCGGCTTGATTACATGCATTTCGTTTTTATTGGCAATATAATTCAATCCCAGATTTTCGAAAATTAGATTAGGAATAGTGGCTGCGGCCCAGGCTTGCGGTGCGCAAGAAACAGGATATCTAAGTGGAATTTTTGCTTCTTCTTTAGAGAAGCCGCAATATAATTCGGGCAGCCGGCCTTGATCTTGAGTATTTGCTGCAGCAAGCAAGGCGTTTAAAACATCGGTCTTCTCACTTGTCTTAATCAGTCCTTTTGAGACCATACAATTGTCGTGCGGCCAAACTGTTCCGTTGTGATAACTCATTGGGTTATACGCTTTAGCTGTCATAGAAAGGGTTCTTATGCCGAATCCAGAAAACATGTCGGGCTCTTGTAAGCGAGCGCTAACTATTTTGTTGCGCTCAGGGCTCAAAATGCCCGTAAACAGAAGATGTCCGGCGTTGGATGAAACAACACTACATCGCGAGCCGTCGCCATTTAAAGCGATAGCAGGCATTTTCAGGTCGTTGTCCCAAAAATCTTTGTTGAATCTATCTTTTAAAAGGGCTGCTTGCTTGCGATAACGAGCTGCTTCTTCCTTTTCCTGTAAAGCTTCTGCTAGGTCGGCAACATTGAGCCAGGCTTTATATAAATATCCTTGTACTTCGCAGACGGCTATGGGTGGGCGCCCAAGCGATCCGTCTTTATTGGTAATGCTGTCGCCTGAATCTTTCCATCCTTGATTGGAAAGAGCTTGGTTAGCCACTTTGCCGTAGACTAAATATCTTTTTCCAAAATCCGATTCAGAATCTAGATAAGCAAGGGCTCGTTTAACCTTGTCCCAGTGCTCTTTGACAAAATTTAAATCATTTGTTTGCTTGCAATAATCGGTCAATAAAATTACAAACAAAGGCGTGGCATCAACTGTTCCAAAATAAGGAACGAAGGGGATTTCTTTGAGGCGAGCCATTTCTCCGGCGCGAAGTTCGTGCATAATTCGACCGGGCTCTTCTTCGCGACTGGTATCGGTTGTGGTGCCCATGTGATAGGCTAAAAGCGAGATGACATCGCGTGCCATGTCAGGCATAAGGGGCAACATTTTCCATGCCGTAATGATTTGATCTCTTCCAAACGCAACCGCATACCATGGAATTCCAGCAGCTACAGCCATCCCATGCGCAGTTGGAAGGCGAAGCATGTAGAGGTCTCGATATGACCTTTCGATTATTTTGTTGGTATCGGCATCGTTTGTTTTTATGCAAGCGACGCTAGAGAGCCAGTTTTTGTATGCTTGATCGGCCTTGTCTAGCTCGGTGGCAAAGCCAGATTCAAAAGTCCGTATAGGCTCTTCGATATCGAAAATGGCTTCGACAGTGGTTTGCAGCCAAGCAGTTTGATGAGGAGCAAGCTCGAAAGTGAATTTTCCTGCTTGCGCTGTTAGCTCATTTGCTTTTGCAGAGAAAGAACGCATGCCTATTTTGGTGCTCATGATTTTGTCGTCGAGACCTTTATATGACAAAATAACGTGGTCGCGATTTTTGGAAAACTTTGTTGCCATACGCTTTCCGCGTTTTATTCGTTTTTGTCCTCTAACTTCGAACATGTCAGCGTAGTCTGCGTCGAATTTAATAGAAAGCTCTATTTTTAAGGGTGTTCGGTGATAATTAGTGAGTGTGAATTTTTCGCGAAGAGCATCTGTAATGACAATTTCACGTTTGAGCAAAATACTCTGTTCAGGCACAGTTTGTCCATCTTGCTCAAATGATTTATTTGCATAATTGAAAGTCCCGGCATAGCCTTTTTGACAATCACCCAGCAAAAGTACTGTATCCTGACCGTTTAGACTGATATCCCAGCAACTCAGATAGCGTGTGTCATCTTTGTATAGTCCGTTGCCGTAAGGACTAGATGGAGGCAGTGCGCCGGTTTCGCTTAGGATGGCAAAATATTTTCCATTTTTAATAACTTGACGCGGATGATCAGTTATTGCCGCCTTGATGCTGAACTCTTGCTCTGGTACTGGATTTAGTTCGTCAGCAAAAACAGGTAGCCAGTTTGTACTTGCCAACAAGACTGTTAGAGATAAAGCGAGAATATGGCGGTGCACTAAGCCTGACCGACCCAGTTTTCCTCTGCCACAGATTCCCAGGTTCGGCGGATATGCTGAAACTCGTCGGCACTGAGAGCACCTTTAGCGATTGTGTCGGCGTTCTCTTTCCAGCGACCGGCTTTGGTTGTTCCTACAATCATGGTTGAAACTTCTTGAATGCTTAAAGTGAATCGCAATGCCATTTCAGCACTTTTATTTATGTCGCCGTTAGCAAAGTCAAAATGCAATTTTTGCAGTCTGTCCCAGTAAGGATGAATATACGGATTTTCTGGTTTGGTTTTGTGTCGCCAGGCTGCGTTTGCCACTGGACGCTTGGCAATGACGCCAAGTTTGTTGGCTGCAGCAAGGGGCAGTGTCAGTGTAATTGCTTCCTGATCGACTATATTTACCGATGTTTGAAGCGCATCGAACGCACCGCATTTAATGGCATAAACAGCCGCTCCACCATCGCCGGAATATCCAATGTATCGAGCTTTACCTTCTTTTTTGATTTTTTTGAGGACATCAATCACGTCGCCTTCGCGCAATAATTCTTCGGTACAACTATGCAGTTGTAGCAAGTCAACGTAATCTGTTTTAAGACGCTTTAAGCTACGCTCAATGCTCGCTTCTATGTCGTCTATACCCCAGGCGTCATCCATGTAGGACTTGCCGTGTCCACACTTTGTAAACAGATAAAAGTCTTTGCGGCGGCTTGCGACCGCATCGCCGATTAAAGCTTCGCTTCCTTCGTAGCATTCTGCCGTGTCGATCACATTTAAGCCCTGGTCGAGCGCCGCAGCTAATAGCTCACGCACATGCTCTACCGAAGCTTTTTCGAATCCTATTTCAGCGCCACCAAATCCAAGTACGCTCACTTGCATATCGGTTTTACCAAACTGGCGCTTTTCCATTAAGAACTATCTCCTTTACATGACCGATATCGGCGCATGACCAAACCGGGTGAAGCTGTCATTTTACATCATTGGCAACGGGGGATATTTTGAGCATCCTTAGCGCCAACTGCTTTCTATATAGCTCACAAAAGCTAGCTAAGCTGGCGTAGCTGAACACGCTTGAGATAGGCTTAAATGCCTTTAAGCTAGGGGCTTGTCTATTCACCAAAAAAGTTCAAAGGTGAGACTAGATATGGGTTTTGAGCATTAAAGTACAGTGACTATAGGTTAGTTGGATTAAGTGAAATTTGAGTGTTTTAGATAACCAATTTAATTAGGCTCAAATTATCTATCTTGCTCTTTCGAAGTGGTCTTAAAACAAACAAACCGAATCTTTTCCAAAACAAACCAGTGAATTTTAGAGCGTTTTAGACGTTAAGACTCAGTACTGGTTCGTTTTGAAAATAAACCGATATCGGTTCATTTTTCGAAAGACTTTCTTCGAGTAAACACTGCTGACATCTAGAAATGAAAGGACAAAACATGTCTGAAAAAGTGCCGAAATCTCGCATTTCGAACCTTACCTATTTCGCTTTGGCGACACTAGCTCTTCTTGGTGGCTTTTACGTCACTTCTCGCATTCAGCACTGGAACGTGTCTGGCCTCTTGGTCATGACGAATGCTGGTGTGAAGCAAGACGATCAGCCGCAAGAGCGAGCAAAAGAATATGGCGTCTACAAGCAAGTTTTTCTGGATAAGGTCTCGGCCTATAAGGCTGTCCTTGCCCAGGAAGGAAACGCTGCGGTCATCAAAGCGTTGAACAACTATTTCTTGCAGCTCGCCGCCATCGAAAACGAGTACATCAAGATCAAGCCCAGTGCAACTGAGCCGGAGCGGATCAAGCTCAAAAAGCTGATCGGCGAATTTTCGTCCGTCTATGACAAGCTGCAAGTGCTCAACTATGAATTGGGCCATGTGCGCGAGGTGCGGTCTGACGTAACCAATGCCCACTCCATTCTTCACCTCACTTCACCCAAGCATTACGCTGAAGACAAAGACCAGGTGAAGAAGGTATTGAAGGAGGCCGACCAAGGCACCTTCAATATTTACGAGTGCGGCAATCTGATTTCCAGAATCGAGCGCCTCACAAATATCACGCTTCATCGCTTGAAGCCAGAGCAGCAGGAGGCGACTCCGGAGCTTCGACTTCAAGCTGGTATGGAAGCAATTGAACTCTACCTCAACGAACTTACCGTTCTAAACGCGCCGCCCAAAAAGGTGAGCGAATAACGAATTGGTTGAATAGAACTGAATTTAACTGGAGGAGTGGGGCGTTTTAAAACGCTCCCTCCTCTTGTTTTTGGGACTTTGTTTACTATTTGCCGTAGTATGAAGACTGCAGCATATGTGTTTGACCACAGATGTTTCGCCATTATCTCAGCGTGGAATTTTTCACATTGGACCAATAGGAAACCTTCAGTCATACTTTGCTGAGGAATTAATGATGAATTTGCGCATTCTGGTTTTGGGATTGTTTTTGCTTTCCGGCGCTCAACAAATTTCTGTTCGAGCTCAAAGTACGAGCGAACAAATGCGTTATGCACAACAGCGACAACATTGGCGCTCTCAAGAAATTCAAAATGACGTGCACTCTAGAATGGATGCGGTACGCAAAAGAATGGAAGAAGCTAGGAGTGGATCAACAAGCAGCTTCAGCACTTCGTCTTCAACCGCACCCAAATATCCAAAACTAGATACAACAAGTCACTTGACTGGCAACAGTCATGCTTCGCTAAAATTCGATGCCATTGCGATTCCTCAAATATCCAAATATCCTGGCAATCCTGAATATGTGTCTACGTCCTCTTCAACGGGAAACTTTTATGGATCTCTAGCCAAGATGCTGTTTGTGACCAGAGATGCGCCAAGGCAGGTTTATAGCTTTTATGCCAAAGATTTACCGGCGCACGGCTGGAAATTTAATACTTCAAAATGCAATAACCAGAAATTGGTGGCGATTCACGAAAAGGATAAGCGTGAAGTCACAATCAAGTATGCGCCAACTGCAGGAGGAACCAAGGTCGAGCTGGATTACTGTCAAGCTTTGATCCTGTCAGGAAAAGATCCGTTAAGTAGTTTAGGTAAAAGTGGTAATTTGAGTAATATGGGGAATAACGAAAGAGTCAAGATGAACAATTCCGCGTTTCCAGGAATTATTTTGCCGGGAACTAATTTGGACAGCAACGAACGCATTCAACGCGGGCTGAAATGAGGACTACAATGAAGAATCTTTTGAAATTGACCGCTATTTTGAACTTAAAGCAGGCTCTTTCTGCAGTACAGGAGCTAATTTGCTCGTTATCAAAATCTCGGCTCTTTCTAAGTCCACGTCCTCAGCCGATTGAAGTCCAAAGCAGAGATCCTCGAGAATTTCGTCGCAAATAATGCCAGCTTCTTGAGCCGTCTTGTATGGCACGTTGCTGAAAGTCACAAGAGAATAGCGAGAAATATAAGCCCCGGGGAATTTTTTCTCCAGAATTTTTTCAACAGCTTTTGCCAACAAGAATTTGGGGTCTGCAACTTTGTCGCGCATTTCAACAAAGTTTTCTTGAGCCATTTGAGCTATCGAATCGCAATTAGGTTTGCGGCGCGCACCTAAATCTTCAAACAATAGCCTCCAATCATCTTCCGCCTCAAGCGAGTCTAGACGGGCACCTGCCGCCAGATGTTCTTCAAAGCACTGATCAAAAATAGTCAGATCCTCAAACCCACAGTTCATTCCTTGTCCAAAAAAGGGAACTACTCCGTGTGAGGCATCGCCAATTAACAGACTGCGTCCGCCTACGTTCCATGGATAGCAACGCACTGTATCCATGTGTCCTGTGGGGTTGGCGAAGTAGACGTCAGCGATATTTGGAATTAACGAAACCAAATCAGCAAAATGTTCTTTGAAGAAAGACTCGACTGCTGGCTTTTCAGTCAAAGTCTCGAAACTAATATCGCCTTCGTAAGGCATAAACAGTGTGCAAGTGAAGCTTCCATCGAAATTGGGCAGTGCAATTAACATGTAATTTCCGCGCGGCCAAATATGCAAAACATTTTTATCGATTTGGAAGTCACCACTGGCGGTGGCGGGAATGATCAATTCCTTGTATCCATAAGTAAGAGGTTCGATATCGCAGGAAAAATCGTCCAGTACGCTCATGGCATTGCGAATGGCGGATGCGGAGCCGTCGCTGCCAATAACCAACTTGGATTGAACACTAATTTTTTCTTTGGTTTGGCCCTGTTCAAACACAACGATATTATTTTCGAAATCTGCAAGAATTGCTTTCAAGTTAAAATGAAAACGCACTTTACCTGTGGCTTCAGCTTCGCTCATCAACAATTTGTTCAGTCCGGCGCGCGATATGGAATTCCCAAACTCGCTATCGTCTTTACCGTAAGGCTGGTATGTAAGCGTGCCTTCGCGCGAATGCATCATACGACCTTTCATCGGTATTACTTCGCGCATGATATTTTCTTGGATGCCGACTCGCTTGAGTGCCTCGATCCCGCGACAGGAAATATTTAAGTTAATTGAGCGACCAGCCTCAATTTCTTGATTACGCATATCTGGACGGCGCTCGAAGACGTCAACTTCAAATCCTTTTTTGGCCAAGTAAATTGCTGCAAGTGATCCTACAAGACCGGCTCCCACTACTGCAATTTCGACACTTTCAGGATAGTGATCTGAACCTGATTTACTGGACATAAAATTACCTCGCTGGTTTTTCTTTGCGTGTTCCACATTTTTTGCAGGTGGAATTTTCAGTATTGCTGTAGAAGCGTTCGAAAATGGGTGGAAACTGCGAACCGATATCGGTTAAAACAAAAAACTCTTCGTACAATTTGCTTTGACAATTGTCGCAAAACCACATGAAGCCGTCCTTTTCGCCTTCGCGTCTTTTGTGCTCAATCACAAGACCAATTGTGTTTGCTGGACGACAAGGGCTGTGCGGAGTATTTCCAGGTAAAAGAAAAATTTCACCTTGCTTAATTGGCATATCGCGAATCTTGCCTTCTTCAACGACTTTTAGAACCACGTCACCTTCGACTTGATAGAAAAATTCAGCCCCTTCGTTGACATGAAAATCGGTTCGCGCATTGGGACCGCCTATGACCATAACGATAAATTCGCCATCTTCCCAAATTACTTTGTTTCCCACTGGCGGCTTGAGCAAATGACGATTATCTTCAATCCATTGCATGAAATTTATCGGCGGTAGTAAATTTGAGCCCACAATTGTCCTCCGGTTGAATTTAACTGGCAAGAGGCGTTATTCTACTCCTTTAAGACGCTTGATTGCAGCTAGTTCAACCGGGAGTGGGTATATCCTCAGAATAATTAATGGTGAATTCGGCAACGATGGCAACACAGACCGTTTACTCTCTCAAGCCAGGCAATTTGAAAACCGCAATTCCGGTGTTCCTGGCTGTTTTTGCAATGGGAGTGTGGATACCGACTTTTTGCACGCGTTGCTTTGAAGTGACACTTGTTTTTATGATTCCTTTCCAACTAATTCTCACATTCGCCGCAACTGGCTATTTCTACGACGGGCTCAATTTGCGTGAGCAGATTCGAACTGGACTGTTCATTTTGACAGTTACTTTTGCGGTTTTGCTTTGCAACAATATTTTGTATTCAAGTTTTTTGCTCTTGCCAGGTGGTGTGATTAGCTTCAATCCTGTAAGTGTGCTTGCAGCAAACGCTGCTGCAGTTATTTCCACCTTGCCAATTTATGGACTGGAAAAACAATTAGTAGAAGTAGACGAAATCAAAACTCCACAAAGAATTTGGGCTAAAATCCCCCCGATCTTTGTAGCTTCTTTTATTGTCTTTGTGGCTTTGATTTCCATAATTGTAAATCCAGACTATCTGCATTACAGGGCGCTGGAAGTGACGGTCTATTATTTCACTTTGGTGCAGTTTGCGCTGCCATTTATTGCTACCAGATTCTTTTTTGGCAGTTTCCCGTTTGGTAAACGGGTACGCATTTATTTTGCAATGGTGGCACTAGCACTGGCTATTGGTGCTTTTGAAAATTACATGTATCAGCATTTTGCGCTCTGCGTGGGTTTTCGCATCAAAGCCCCTGCCTCTGATTTCATTACCATGAATTTGGCTTCGGTAATGGCTGTTGTCGCGTACTACAAATGGAAGCAATTCGAGCGCAAATCGACTTAGGAGGTTCGCCATGGATTTAGCTGGTAAAAAAGTACTGATATTTGCAGGTCCCATGTACGAAGATCGTGAACTATTCTATCCGTACTATCGCTTTCTAGAAGCCCAAGCTAAAGTCACTGTGGCAGGCATAGGTGAAAAGAAATATACAGGTAAGTATGGCGTTCCAATCGAAGTAGACGCTCAAAGCAAAGACCTTACAGGCGACAAGTGGGACATTGTCATTGTGCCTGGCGGATTTGCACCAGACAAAATAAGAGCCGACCAATCGGCGTGCAAAATTGTTTCAGATACACTTAAAGGTGGCCGTGTTGTGGCTGCCATCTGTCATGGTCCCTGGGTTCTGGTTGACGCAGAAGTGTGCAAAGGACGCAAACTGACAAGCTATGCCAATATCAAGCTAGATCTGATTAACGCAGGAGCAAACTGGGTGGACGAAGAAGTGGTGGTAGACCGCGGTTTAATTACATCGCGCACACCTGCTGATTTGCCTGCCTTTTGCGCTGCAATCATAAAAGAGGCGCAGTTGTTGCCTGTTTAAAGGGTGAATGTGCCAGGGTATAACCTCTGAAATGGCGCGGGCGAATTGATTTGAGGTTAGATTATCGAACATGGCAAATGTTCTGGTCGTGGACGACGATGAATTTCTGGCGGAGCTGGTGGAAACCTGCTTGAGCACGATGGATCATACTGTCACTTTAGTAGGTAACGGCAAAGACGCCCTTGAGAAAATGCAAGCTGGTGGTTACGACCTAATCTTTCTTGATTGGCAACTTCCAGACATGCAAGGTCTCGATATTCTTTCTAAATATAGAGCCTTGAACGGCACTGCAAAAGTGGTCATGCTGACAGGAATGCGCGACAAGCGTGACGAAGTGATGCAAGCTGGGGCTGATGATTTCCTGCCAAAACCATTCAAGGCAAACGATTTGATGAGTATGATGGCAAAAGTTTGTCCTTAGTAAAAGGGTCTAAAAATGGTTAATCAACCGGCGGCAAAAAGCGTAAGACAGGCTCTAGAAGAGTCTAAGCGCCGGTTTCTTTCGGTTTCTAATGAAAGAGTTGAAAATGCACGTAGCTTCGTAAATCAGTTGTTGCGCGGCTCTAACCAGGACGTAGACATAGACAAGGTCAATAGTGTCTGCCACATTTTGCACCAACTGGCAGGAGCCAGCGGGCTTTATGAAATGACTGACTTTTCTAATTTGACTATTACTTGCGAAGATCTTGCCATCAAACTAAAGCAAGTTAGGGGTCCTGAATTTACTTCGAACTGCGAGCAACTGATAGATTTCATCGACCTTTTGCGACATATTATCCAGGTCGAAGCCGGCACCATAAATGATACCAATACTAGTCAGGAAAAAATCAAGCAAGCGATATCTGGAAATTTCGCTCTTACTGTCCAGAACCTGATCTTGATTGTTTCTAACGTGCAAAATGTAGCACTAGAATTTAAAAGTCACCTTACTCCGATGGGTTTTGAAGTGCATTTCGCTAAAACCTGGGAAGAGGCAATGGCTTTTTTGGCTAATAAAACTCCCAAAGGTATTGTGGTGCAGACGCCTGTAGTGGGTGGCTCAGCTCTTGAAATAGCTAATGCAGCAAGATCAAAAGTGGAAGGGTCTTCTATACCAATTGTATTTTTCGGCGAAGAAGAAAATTTCCAAAATAAAATCAAAGCCATCAAAGCTGGATGCGATGCTTTTATAGCCTCTAATTTGAAAGGCAAGAAATTAGCCGAGCGTATCAAACGCGTTTTCGCTAAAGTAGAACCGAAAACTTATAGAGTGCTTTTAGTCGAAGATGACACTGTTCAAGCCTCTATTATGAACACTTTTCTTGCCAGTGGCGGTTACGAACCGCATGTAATTATCGATCCCAGTCAGTTTGAAGAAGCACTTCTATCTTTCAAACCCGATATTATTTTGCTCGACGTGATGCTTGGCCAGGTCACAGGATTCGAGCTTGCAAAATATGTCAGGCAAAACGAAAAGTTCACCACTACGCCAATTATTTTTCTTACCACTCAGAACCAATTACGGTATCACATAGAAGGTGCACGCCTTGGTGATGACTATCTCATCAAACCAGCTCCACCAGAGCTTTTGATTGCTACTATTGCAGGCCGTCTAGAGCGCTATAAAATTCTTGCCGATCAAATCGGAAAAGATGCTTTAACCGGCACACTTAATCACGCCGAGTTTATGAATGCAGCAAATGAAATGCGCAACAAGAGCGGAGCTAAGGCTTGTGCATTAGTTATAGACATAAATAAACTGGCACTGATTAATCACGAACATGGTTATGCGTCAGGTGAAAAGGTTATTGTTGCCTTATCAGATTTACTCAAACAAATCTTGCGTAGCTTAGGAACGCTTGGACGCATTGCAGGCGACGAGTTTGGCGTCATTACAGATACTTTGAGCGATAAAGAAGTGTTAGATTTAGCCGGATTTTTATGCGCCGAATTCGCCAAAAAACAATTTACCTCTCAGTCTGGAACTTTCAGTGCTGCCATCACATGTGGTATCTCTCGCAATAAAGAGAATGTGACGTTAGAAGATTGGATTAAATCAGCCAATGATGCTCTTCGAACCGCCAAAGAATACGGCACAGGCAGTATCGGAATAGATTAGCTGGAGTCTGGCTGTTTAACTAAATTTGTCAGTAAAAGTTCGATAGATTTTTGTCTTAAATAGCGCTAGTCTTTTCCACCCACCCCACTTTATTGGAGCCTGTAATGTCTACAGAAATAGAAGACCTTTGTAATGCCAAGCCAGTCAAAGAGCACAAATGGCTTGAAAAGCTACTAGGCAATTGGACTTATGAAGGCGAAGCCGATATGGGGCCCGACAAGCCCAAAATGAAGTCATCGGGCAGTGAAACAATCCGATCGCTTGGAGGGCTCTGGATTATCGCAGAAGGCATAGGCAAAATGCCAGACGGCGAAGAAGGCAAAACTTTGATGACGCTTGGCTATAACCCAAAGACTGAGCGCTATCCGGGCACATGGATAGGGTCGATGATGACTCATATGTGGGTTTACGACGGGGAAATGGACAAGTCAGATAAGATTTTGACTTTGAATGCAGAAGGTCCGTCCTTCACAGACCCTCAAAAGTCGGCTAAATATCAGGATATTATTGAAATTGTAAATGATGACGAACGTATTTTGAGATCACAATTTCAAGCAGAAACTGGCGAGTGGGTTCAGTTTATGTCGACTACTTATAAGCGCAAGAAATAATGAGTGTAAGCTTTATTTGAGTGGAATGCCATCTATTCCGTTAGGCCATTCCAATTCGATGAATTTTTGTATGCCTGCTTTTATTTCATTAAATTCCAAATCCTTCTTTTGAGCCATTTCTGATGGATTGAATATAGAAGAACGTTGCACTTGCAGTCTTATACGATTTTGAGCAATGATTTCAAGCTGAAATCCTTCGTAGATTGCGCCGTCTGAACCCTCTTTTGCTATTGCTGGAAAAATACCATGTTCTTCTAGTGTCTCTTTAATTATTTCAGTAACGTCAGCTTTAGGAACGGGCAATTTGCCGAAACTGCCTAAGCTTTTGCGCTCCACAACATTCAGAGTCCCGCTGAGAATAAGCTTCCTGAGGAGTTCTTGGTAGGTTGGATCTATATTTGCAAGACTAGTCATATTGTTTGTTGTAGTACAGCCACACTCTCCAGCCAGACAAATCGAGTTTTCGTTCTTTTGCTGTGCCACCATTCATAGTGGTATGAAATGATATTCGAGTTAATTTATTCAATATTATAGATACAGCGTCCTGGATAATTATAGGTCCGTAATTGAAGTGATTACCGTCTGCAAAGTAAATGTAATGTCCGGGTGCAAGCGCACGTTTATCATCCATTGCCCTGATTAAGGCTGGAATTGCTTTGGAGTCCATGTTTAGTAATTTCATCCAGCAGTCTTCTTGTGTATCACAGTTTGTGAGTCCATTAAGAAGCTGTTTAACTGTGATATCCAACTTGTCAGGCTTCGAGATTGATAAATTGGGATAGCTTTCATTTATAAGTTTTTGATTCAAAATTTCTTTGCGCACAAGATTCAGTTGAAGCTCATTCAATGGCATTACCGAAGTAGGTGACGAGTCGATTAAATAGAATCCGTTTGTACGCTCATTTTGGATATGAACCAAAAAGGCTATGACTTCCATATTTCCAAATCGCTCACTAATGCCGTTTAATTCTAAAGTTTGTTCAATCTCAATTTGTTTTTCTTCCATTCCCTTCAGTGTTTCCAGGGGAATTATAGTTAGAGATTTTTGCGATTTATCGTTTAAATGTTTTGAATGACTTTGAGTAAACCGACCCCTGATTATTAGATTAGAGCTTGCAATGTCCTGCCAGTATGCTGAAAATGGTTTTCGCTCTGGATTTTGAGTATCTGAATTTGCCAGAAGGTCCTGAGAATTAAAAAAGAGAACCCATATTAAGGAAAACAAGGCAAAGCAGATCTTCAAGACATGCGCCTCATCAACTGTTTGTTAGATCTTTGTGGGTGAACGACCTTGCCTCTTTCCCCACATAATCAGACACGATTTGTCCATTTCCAATTAATTTGTATTTGTATGTCACAAGTCCATCTATGCCAACAGGACCGCGTGGGTGCATGTTCGAAGTGCTGATGCCGACTTCCGCTCCAAAGCCATATCGATAACCATCTGCAAATCGAGTAGAGGCATTTAGATAAATTCCGGCTGAATTTATTTGAGTGAAGAATTTTTCGAATAAATCGCGATCTTCACCAATCATGCATTCTGTGTGCCCAGAGCCAAATTTGTTTATGTGTTCGATTGCTTCGTCGATACTATCCACTATTTTTACTGCAACAGTCAAGTCACCATATTCGGTGTGCCATTGGTCTGCTATTTGAGCGTCAAACTCGGCTGGTAGCAAGTTTTTTACTTTTTTATCGCATTTGATTTTGACATTGCGTTGTATGAGTGCATGACACAGTCCTGTCACCATTTGTGGTGAAATGTCTTTATGCATTAAAACGGTTTCTACCGCGTTGCAGGCTGCTGGATACTGAATCTTGGCGTCTATAACAATGGGCGCGACTTTGTCCCAATCAGCCGATGAATCTATATAAATGTGACACACACCGTCTGCATGTCCCAGCACTTTAATATTGGTATTTTCTTGAATCGAGCGAACAAGCTCGTTTGAGCCGCGCGGAATGATGAGGTCTACATATTCGTCGGCTTTGAGTAATTCGCCAAATTCAGAGCGTGATTCAAGCAATGCAAAGGCATTGGTTGGAATTTCTGACTTCTGGCAAGCCTTTATAAGGCAATCAAATAATATTTTGTTTGAATGTTCGGCTTCTGATCCGCCCTTTAAAATAATTGCGTTTCCGCTTTTGAGGCACAAAGATGCAATTTGCGGCAGTGCATCGGGACGTGATTCGAATACAACACCGATAAGTCCAATGGGACAGCTAATTCTGAATAGTTCTAGCCCATGATCTAATTCGCGAGCGAGATCAATTTTTCCAAGTGGATCTTGCATTTTAGCTATTTGATTGATGCCCAATACGACCGAGGCAAGTTTTGAAGAGTCGAGCTTGAGTCGGTCAAGAAGCGCTTTGGAGATGGACTGCGCGGTGGCATTGTCTAGATCTTTTTTGTTTGCAGCAAGAATACGTTCTTGGTTTCTTTCTATTTCCTCGCCATATGCAATCAAAGCACGGCTGCGAGTTTCGTTGTCGAGATCAGCAATTTGAATTGATGCCAGCTTGGCTTTTCTTGCTATTTCGGCGATTTCTTTGACGGGCATAGGACCTCGTTTCTAATTCAATTATCTAGTAAAGCCAGATTGTCTCTAGTTATTAGAGCATCGTAATTGCGATTTTCAATTACGGCATCAATTTTATCTGAGTGCATACCGACTATCTTTTGAGTCTCGGCACTTGAGTAATTTACCATTCCGCGCGCAAATTCAGCTCCTGTTTCATCTGTGATGCTGACCACATCGCCGCGCTCGAATGAGCCGACTACGTTTATTAAGCCGGCTGGAAGTAAGCTTGCTTTGCGCTTTTGCAGTGCCTCTTTAGCGCCCTGATTGACTACTAGAGATGCCTTTACTGTTGTGGCAAAGGCAATCCAGCGTGATTTGGATTTGGATTTGTGCTTTTGATTGCCATCTACTCCAGACAAAAACATTGTGCCCAAGTCTTTATTCTGAAATATCTGGTCTATTACATCCGGCACTTTGCCTCCGGCAATAATGACATTGCATCCCGATTGAGTAGCAATTTTTGCTGCCGCCAGTTTGCTTTTAATTCCACCACGTCCTGGTTTGGATGGAGACTTATTAGAATTTGGCTTTTCATCGGCTAATTCGTCAATTTCGGCAGTGAATTTTTCGACTAAACTAATTAGTTTTGCATCTTTATTAATGCTGGGATCGGCAGTGTAGAGACCCTCTACGTCTGTTAGGATCATGAGTAAATCAGCATCGATTTTGCTTGCCACAAGTGCAGATAGCTTGTCGTTATCGCCGAAATTGACTTTTATTTCAGCACCATCTTTTATAGGCTCTAACTCTGCTGTAGACACAGTGTCATTTTCGTTTATAACCGGGATGACGCCCATGGATAAAAGCTCGAAGATGGTGCTGCGCAAATTTAGATATCGCTTGCGACTGGAAATGTCTTCTTCTGTAAGTAGAATTTGGGCTGCAACAAGACCCTGTCGCTCGAATGCCTCAGAGTAAAGCGCCATCAAGCGACCTTGTCCTACGGCTGCGCATGCTTGCTTTTGAGGCAATAACTTAGGCGTACCGGTTAGTCCAAGCTTCTGTTTGCCCAAACCAATTGCGCCTGAGGTGACAAGAAGAACATCACGTCCACTTTTTTTAAGTCTTGCAAGTCCCTCAACAAAAGAATAGAAGCGGCTCATGGCAAGCCCGCCTTCATCTGCCATTAAAACTGCGGTGCCAAGTTTGACCACCACGCGTTTTGACTGTTCCAGGATTTGTTTTCTTTCCATTAGGCGATTTTACCAGGTTGACAAAACTGGTTTGGTATCCATAATGAAATCGGTTTACACGGGCAAAATCTTGGCTCCAGATTTAACAACCATAGACGGCGTGATAAGCGCTCTTTACCAGGCTGTATCGTTTGAAAAGGGTGGCGAGCCTGATTATCGATTACTGGAATTGCTTTTTCATGAAGGAGCACGCGTTATCCAGCCGGTGGAAGACACTTCTGACGTGCTCAAGCCTATGTGTGTTAGTGATTTTATCGATTCGTTTAAAGCCACTCTTCGCGATGAGAAGCTAATTGCCTCAGGGGGCACGGAAGAAGAGATTGAGCGAGTTACAAACTCTTTTGGCAGGGTGGCGCATGTGCTTAGCAGTTATTACTTTATGCTTGGCGGCTCAGATGTTCCGCTTGCACGTGGAGTGAATGCGCTACAGCTCATTTTTGATTCTGAAAGATGGTGGATTTTAAGCCTTGCGTGGGATAGAGCTAAGCCAGGTGAATCGCTAGCCTTTATCGAAAGACGGATATAATTATTTCTACGTTGTGGCGACGCTACTATTTTCATTTCTTGATGAGGACGTCGAAAAATATGTTTATTAAACTAACAAATACCGAAGGGAAGGAATTCTGGCTCAACTCAGCCCATATTCTCACTCTGGGACCCAGAGAATCTGGCACTATCATCAAACTGACTAATCGCGAATCCTATTTTGAAGTTGAGGAAGAGACGCCAGAAATTCTCAAGCAATTGAACAAAGCACGCGGCAAATGAAAATAGAGATTGAGTATTATGGTATCACCGATAGTACCGTGATCGCTTTTCGTATAGTTATCCATGGCTTAATTTTAAGGTGGCGAAGCTTAGACCTGCTTCAGCCGAAAAACCAGAATGAGCGAATGGGTGTATACTTGCAGCGCATGACTACTTAGGTTAACAGGGTCTTATTTATGCGTTCAGCTTGCTACAAAGCCAAGCCCCAAGCCAATTCCTTCGGCAAATTCGAAGTGGAAAAGCAGCTCAAAAGCGACGCTTTTGGTTGTATCGAAATTGGTCACTGGGTCAATGCTCAAGGAAATACGCCAGCAATTCGGCGCAAATATACCAAGGTTGCCTGGTTACGCCCAATAGCATTGATTTTAGCCAATAATGAGAAGCGCGCCCTGCGCAAACTGGGAGCCCTCGCTACTGCTGGTCAAGTGCCGCAACTGCTTGCAGTCGACCCCGATTTTCATATTCGCAGCTTTATTGAAGCTGAAGTGCTTTATCGCATGGACAAGCAAGCAATGCCACGCCAGTTCTATCAGGACGGCATGGAGCTGATTCGCAAAATGCGTCGTTATGGTGTTTGTAATAACGATCTGGCTAAGCAAGCAAACTGGCTTGTTCGCACATCTGATGGAAAACCTGTTTTGGTCGATTTTCAACTTGCTTTGTGTTTCAAGGATATTCACAGCAAATTGTTTTTGACTTTGTGTCGCGAAGACCTGCGTCATATTTTGAAGCATAAGCGCGATTATTATCCTGTTTCTGCCTCAGAGCGCAAAATTTTGAACAAGAAAAGTCTGCCGACCAGAATCTGGATGGCGACAGGCAAGAAAGTCTATTTGTTCTGGACTCGCAAAGTGCTTGGCTGGAAAGACAGAACCGGTCCTTACGAGCGCGATTTTTAGAAACGGTCTTAATTGTCTTTGCAAAATTTTGACGTAATCATAATCGGCGCTGGTGGAGCAGGCATGATGTGCGCTATTCATGCCGCCAGGCGGGGACGGCGTGTCGCCATGCTCGACCATAGTCAAAAAATTGGGCGCAAAATTTTGATCTCAGGTGGCGGGCGTTGTAACTTTACTAATGTAAATGCTGGACCATCAAACTATGTTTCGCAAAACTCGCATTTCGCCAAGTCTGCCTTATCCCGGTTTACGCCCGATGATTTTATTGAGATGGTAGAGCGCCACCGTATTTCATACCACGAAAAAAAGTTAGGTCAATTATTTTGTGATGGCTCGGCTCAAAACATAGTGACTATGCTCGTTGACGAATGTAGAAAAGCACAAGTCGAATGTTTTTTGAATTGCTCCATTTTATCTGTTGGCAAAAAAGACAGTTTTCAAATCAAAACAAATCGTGGTGATTTTGGTGCAGAGTCGCTTGTAATCGCAACCGGCGGTCTTTCTATTCCACAAATAGGTGCCACCGGATTTGGTTACGAACTTGCTAAGCAGTTTGATTTAAAACTAGTTAAAACCGACCCGGCGCTTGATGGTTTTAATTTGTCCAAGTCGGATTTGTCTGTCTGGGGAGAGCTTTCGGGTGCATCGCTTGATGTGAGCGCTACTTGCGCAGACGGTACTTTCAGGGAGAATCTTCTTTTTACTCACAACGGATTATCTGGTCCCGCCAGTTTGCAAACTTCACTTTATTGGCAAGCGGGAATGCCTATTACTCTAGATTTGTTGCCTGATTTAGATGCTTATGAGTTTCTGCTTTCTGTAAAAAAAGAAGGCTCAAAAGTAGACATCAAAAATGTTTTGGCAACTAAGCTAACTAAACGTTTCGCCGATAAGTTTGCCCAGGTGAATAATATATCTGGACCAATTAACACGCTCAACGAGCCGCAATTGAAAAAGCTAGGCGATGTTTTAAATCACTGGAAAATTTTTCCTTCAAGTACTGTTGGTTATAAAAAAGCCGAAGTTACTCGCGGAGGCGTTGACACAAACGAGCTTTCTTCCAAGACTATGGAAGCCAAAAAAGTGTCTGGACTTTATTTTATTGGTGAAGTGGTAGATGTCACGGGCTGGCTTGGAGGTTATAACTTCCAATGGGCATGGGCATCTGGATATGCAGCCGGTTTAGTTTGCTAGTGTTTTAAATTCTCTTAGGCGAAAATTTCGTTCAAGAAATTTTGCATCGATTGCCATGAACGCTTAGCTGCAGCTTCGTTGTAGACCGTTCCGCGCTCTATATTGTTAGCCGCAGGATTTGTAAATGCATGCATGGTGCCACCATATCCATGAAGCTGCCAATCAGCGTTTGCTCCTGTTAATTCGCTCGATATTTCAAGCACGTTTTGTGGTGTGGCCATTGGGTCATCCCATCCGTGCAGAATAAGAATTTTGGGTTTGATTTGTTTTTCAATTTTCCAATCGGGTGGAGAAAAGAGTCCGTGGAAGCTTACTACGCCTTGTACAGGAGCGTTGGCGCGGGCTAAATCCAGGACGCACAAACCTCCAAAACAATAACCAATAACTGCTACTTTATTCGATTCACTAAGTGGATGTTTAGATGCCGCCTCGACTGATGCTAGTAATCTGTTTTTGAGTAAAGTTCGATCTTGCAAAAGTGGCATCATCAGGTTTGAATTATCTCCCTGGATGTCTCCGCGAACACCTTTTCCATAAACGTCAGCAGCAAAGCCTAAGTAACCGAGTTCGGCTAATTTTTGAGTAATCTCGCGCTCTGCGTCCATTTGTCCTGCCCAGGCATGACAGACGACAACGCTTGCACGTTTTTCAGTCTTGCTTTCGTCATAGGCAACAAAACCTTCAAAAGTGTCATTACCTAATTTGTAATCGAGATTTTCTGTCTTCAATTTGGTTGCGGTGCTTTGCATATTTTCCTCTCATTGCCTGCTTATTGATGTGTGACCATCCATTTGTTGATGATGGCGCTGAACTGTTCCAGTTTAAATGGCTTGCTCAAATAATCGTCCATACCCGCATCAAGACAGGCTTGTTGGTCGCCTTCAAGCACGCAAGCAGTGACGCCGATAATGGGAATGCGACGAGTTTGGTTTTCCTCATGCTCATGTTCGCGTTCACGTTCTCGCTCTCGTTCTCGCTCTCGCTCTCGAATAGTCTTGGTGCACTCAAGTCCATTCATTCCAGCCATTGCAACGTCCATTAAAATCAAAGAATATTGGTCAGGACCAGCATCAAGAGCCGCGAGCGCGGCTTTGCCGCTTTCGACTACTTTTGCTTCCAGACCAATTTCTTCTATTAAAATCTCGAGCAGGCGTTGTTCGACAGAATAATCTTCGACCACTAGAATAACCGCTTTTTTATCGCTCATTCAAATTTACCGTGCAAATATACTGTGCAGTTATACTGTGACCACGATCTTTCCAGTTTGAGTATTAGATTCCATGTGTTTATGCGCTTCTTGAATATTTGAAAGTGAAAAGGTCTTATCTATTTTGGGGTTAAATGTTTTGTCTTGCAGACGATCAAAGACATATTTTTTACCCCGCTCCATTCTATTAGGATCTGAAGTGATTTCAAATAGAGTGTATCCCCTGACCGTCAAGCCCTTCTGCAAGGCCTCAAATAATGGAAAAAGGCAAGGTTGTCTGCTGAGCACGCCGTATTCAAAAATGATGCCACCATGTGCGGTGGCTTTAGCGCACTCTTTTAAAAATTTACCTGCAACTGGATCGAATACGATATTGACCCCTTTGCCATTTGTAATTTTGTTCACTTCTTCTGCCAGATCTTGCTCGTCTGTGATTATTACAGCGTGCGCCCCCGCCTCCAAAAGCTGAGATTTCTTTGCGCTCGTTCTGGTTGTGGCGATAGGAACGGCCTTGTGGTGCAAACAAATTTCAATTGCAGCAAGACCTACACTTGAGCTAGCCGCACTGATTAAAACATAGTCGCCTTCTTTTATATTGGCAATGTCTACAAGTGCGCCATATGCTGTCATATACTGCATCCAGACTGATGTGGCCTGCTCAAAAGACAAGTGCTCTGGATAATGAGAAAGAGCTCGAGCTGGAACAATGGCGTACTCGCCATAAACTCCGTATTGGTTCATTGAAAATGCCGGAATCGTGCTTACTTTGTCACTGACTTTGAATCCACTTACCCCTTGACCAATTGCATCGACTAGTCCAGAAGCTTCATATCCTATGAGGCTTGGCAAGTCTTTAGGGCGCTCCAAATACATGCCTTCTCTAAAAACTACCTCGGCTCTGTTGAGACCGATTGCTTTCACTTTGATTCTTACTTCATCATTCTTGGGTTCGGGCATGGGCATTTCGTCAAGCTTCAAAACTGACGCATCGCCAAATTCATGAAAACGAACTATTTTGGGCATGGCTGGAAAATATTGCCTCGAAAAAAGGGTTCAGTGATTATACCGAACCGATATCGGTTTATATATAATTGCACGATGCAAACAACCAAAATTGAAATCAGCGAGTTAAAAGCTCCTTTTGACCTTACCCAGTTAAGGGAGGTGCTTTTGCGTCTGGATACAAGTTTCACGACCGACATGGTTTATGAGGTCGAATGTCTTTCCAATTCGTTTAAGTTGGTGCTGCGCGTTCTAGAAACGCCCCTGATAAAAAAATACGAGTTGGATCTAGACTCGAGTGAAAAAGAGTGGGATCGAATTCTTTTAGCTAAATCTGGCAATGATTTGTGTGGTTACCTTGCCTATTCGTACAAAAATTGGAATAAGCGACTTTGCATTTGGCACTTTTATGTCGCCCCAGAGCATAGAAAAATGGGCGTCGGTACAATTCTTGTAGACCATTTGAAAAGGACTGGACAAATTATTGGCGCCAAAAGTATTTGGGTTGAGACAAATAACCTTAATTATCCGGCAATTCAGATGTATCAAAAGTTAGGGTTCAATTTGTGCGGGCTAGATACAAGTTTGTATGCCGGTACAGAAGGCGAATGCAGTGATGAAGTGGCCGTTTTTCTGTCCAGCTCGCTCTAAAATTTATTCTTGGTCGATGCCATCGGGCTGAGTTAATTTGAAAAACTCAGTGACAAGATTAGACATATCGCTCAACGCTTGATTGAAGCGCTCTTCGGCCATTAAGATTTTGTTGGAGGCGTTTGTTACAACCAGTGGCAGAGTCGATTCTTCTTCGGGAAGCACAGATAAAGCGTCTACTAAATAAGTAAGACGAGTGAGCTCCTGACGCAGTTCGGTGTTGATTTGTACCGATAACTGGATCAAGTCACGCGCCACACAGGGGTCTTCGAAGTTGAGGAAATCCATGAAATATTGATCCATGACTCTGACATTGTCCATAATTGATTCAAGCGCATCGCGCACAATGGCAAATTCTTGTTCCACCCGCACTTTCCAAATTTCTGCAACTTGGGTCTCAGGAACAATTAAGAGAACTGCTTCTACATTTTCGACAATTGCATTAAGAGACTCCTCGATATTAATGCGAGTGTCTGCAGCTAAATTTCCAATTGTTTGGTGCGACATTTATGCTGACTCGCAAAGTAACCGCATTATGCTGACCGGATATCTGGATTTACGGGCAATAAGACGTCGAATATCATCCAACCTTGCCAACTGCTTTTGCAAGTAGTCATTTTCGAAATCTTCGCTTTGGCGAGCCATACAAAGTGCCTGGTCGATTTTTCCACTGCGCTCTAAGAATTTGCAATACTCAAAATAAGTCTGTGATAACGAAAGCGAATTGAGTGAAGGCGCACTTCTTATGATGTCGATGGCGGTTTGAAGATGTAGTTCGGCCTCTTCAAGGCGGTCTTGTGATTCACGCAATCGAGCAAGTGTTCTGAAATAATGTGCTCTAAATTCTGGAGATATTTTCGAATTGCGAGAATAGGTGCTTAATGCAGTCATTCTTTCTGCGGCAATTTCAAGATTTTTTCTGTTCAATTCTAATCTGACTCGCACCAGATCCTGATCAAGAGCCAATCCCCATGCTGGTTTTGCATCCATTATTTCTTCGTTGTCGTCGAGCAATTTGTTTGCTTTCTCAAAATCGCCTCGCTCGATGTAGCAATAAGCCAGATTGTGCAAAATTCCTCTATGCAAGTAATGTTTTCTGGTCCCTTTGCTCAGATTTTCTAAAATATCTACTGCTTGATCGAATTTTTTTTGTCCTATGAGCGAAATGGCTAAGATATAGGCAGTTTCTGTTTTCTTTGGCACTCCGCTATAAACAGAGTCGCGCTCATCATGCGCCCATTGCACTCTTGTTACCGCTTCTAATTCTGCGTATCTGCCTTGATTGATAAGTGTCTCGTTTTGAACGATTGTGACCAGGTGTAATTGAATATGACTAAACGGCGCCCATGATTTGCACCAGAAAAGGGTCTTGTTAAAATCTCTCCAAATCTGATCATAGTCGTGCAAGCTAAATGTTTTAACAAGAGACATTGATAAATTGGTAGTGTAGGCGATGCTTAAAAGAACGAAAAAAATGCTCAAATTGAAGAGCAACATATTTTGGTCAAAAATGGCAAAGAAAAAGCCAATTACTCCGCCCGAACCAAAAGCCAGAATGCCAGAGCTTATCTGACCTGAACTTTGCGATTTGCCAAAAACCGCCAAATCATAAGCAAATTGGGCATCGACCAATTCGAGTTTTTCCAATTTTTGTAAGCTTTTGCTTTCTATTTTTTCCTCCAACCGATATCGGTTTATTTTTGAAAGAAGGTGCCAAACTGCCAGCCTAGCTTTTATTTATGATATGGGTAAGCATTAAAGTTGGATTTTTTTGCGCTATTCGAGAGCGGATAGAATCAATTTTGGAAAGCTCGCGCTCAAGATACAAAGACTCGCAATGGTGCGATTCTGCTTTCAATGCTTCGCTTTCGTCATTGCGTCCACTTTTTTCCATGCACTCTGCGTGCTCTTCTAGTATTTGCGCTAGGGTTAAAAAATCAGGATTGGCATTGGTTCGAATCATGTCGACTGCAGTTTTAAAATGAAGTTCGCCCTCTTCAACGCGCCCTTGACCAAATCGAATTCGACCAAGTACCGCCTGGCACTGTGCCATAAACTCGATAGTCTCTTTGGCATTTTTACCTTCAACAAGGGCTTGCTTAATTTGCTCGGTAGCCAGATCGTATTTTTCTTTTTGAGTATTAATGCAGGCCTGAATCAAATCAAGCCTCGCCTGAACCATGTCTGGGCTCTTATCCAAAGATTTTTCATGCTTTTCTAGGACTTTGGTTGCGTTATCGAATTCTTTTAAGCGTATGTGGCACAAAGCAAGATTAACTGAAAGGACTCTGATGATTTCTTTGCGTTTTTCTACGCGTAACATATTCTCTAAAATTGAAACCGCTTGGCGGTCGCGACGTTGTCCCAAATAGGAGCAAGCCAGGGCATTTGCAAGCAAACTGTTTTTTGGAACTCCAACCGATATCGCTTCATTTTGGTGGGACGCCCATGCCATTCGAGCAAGAGCTTCAAGTTCGACGCAACGCCCCTGAGTGAGCAGCAACTTGATTTGGAGCAAGTAGCAAGAACTTAACTCGAAAAAGGTAATGGGATAAAAAACACTTGACCATAAAATGGCTCGATCCAGATTCGAAGACAGTCTGTTGAAATTTCGAGTTTGGAACTGTTTTTCAAGCATTATGGTCAGATAGTGGCAATAAGCCCAACCAACAAGCAGGTTGCCTAATATCAGGGTGACAAAGAGCTTAATGGGAATTAGCGAGCTTAACAGCCCGCCTGTTATTGAACCCAGGATGACAAACCAGATGGCGATTTTTAATGTTCGCTCTCTGTAACGCTTGCCGTATGCTGCCAGGTCATTAGCCAAGCCCTCGTCAATTAGTTCAATCTTGTCAATCTGGCTTGGCAGGCTCATGACTGTCCCCTAATAAGCATCTAGATTCACTATACCCAGATAAAAGATTCAATTAGGCTGAATTGGAGATTTGCTATTCTGTTGTGAATTAAAAGAGGAAGTAATTTAGAAGAGAGTTTGATAAGGATTTTGAAACTAAAAGTTGTTGTTGCAGTAGTAGTTGCAGTGGTTGAATTGGGATTCGCCCTTTTTATTCTGCAAGCTTGCTGGGATCAAGGCATTTCACCTAAGCAAAACCCAAGCTTAGTCACCATACAAGGCAATCAGGTTAGTTATAGCGGCAAATTAATTGGAGTGTTGCCCGACTCGGTTCGTATGAATGCTCAAAAAGAGCTCGAAGCGGCCGGTTTTTATCCCAAACTTCCCGATGGCGTGCTTGTTCCAGAAATCACAAGGCTAAAAGATGGGCGAATTTGGTTGTCGGGTGGTGTGGGTTCCAGTAACACCTTTAGTCGCAATACTTGGTTTTTCGATTCTAAAACTAAACAATTAAGTAAGGGACCGGCATTACCCAAGGAAAGTATCAAGCATGCGACCCTACTTCTTGCAGATGGAAGAGTTTTAGTGAGTGGTGGATCGACGCCAAGACCTTTAGAGATCGAGTTAGTGCAAATGATGGATCCAAAAGCGAATTCGATGGTTTCAATCGGCAAGCTGATTTTTGCTCGTTATGAGCATTCGATGGTGGAACTTTCTCCTGGTGTCATTGCCATTACCGGTGGTGCAACCAAAAATGGAGATCAAGACGAAGTAGAAGTTTTTGATTTGAATCTTAGTCGAAGCCGAATGGTCGGTCATTTGGCTGTCCCGCGCAAGCAGCACGATAGTTTAAAAATAGATTCTAATCACGTCCTGGTAATACTCGGACGGGGATTTGATTACAAGACCCAAGAGTTAGAGCCGGAAGTTTTTGTTATTCCGGAGAGTAAATAGGGCGGTCTTTCTTATTGAGCAAGCGAGATTGAATAAGTCCTTCTAGTTTGCTTCTTAAGGTGGCAATTGGCTCTTCAAAGGGTAATTTAAGCAAAAAAGAGGCGCCCTGTATCTGTTCTGAGGCCAACTTATCTGAGTCAGCGATAACGAAAACGACTGGAATTGATGCCAGTTCCTCGTCAGATTTTATTGTTTCTAACAAAGCATAGCCATCGCCTTCGAGCAAGCTTGCTTCGCACAATATCAAATCGGGGAAATTTTTTTGAGCCAAAAAAAGTCCAAGTGACATACTGGAAGCTGGAATAAATTGACATTTCGATGGGTCGAACAAATCTTTGACCAGAGAAATATTCTCCTGGTTTTTGCTTACATACAAAATATTACTGGTACTGATAGTGGTGCTCCTTGGTGGCGGCTGAAAAGTTTATCAAAGCCCCAGTTCGCTTTTCAGAACTTCGATACTGCGTTGGTATGCAAGTTCTGAGGCCTCTTTGTTGTAAGATTCACGTTCATCACAATTAAATCCGTGACCGACTTTCTCATACTCGTATATGGTGAAGTTTTTATATTTTTCAAGTTCGTCTGTTGTTTTTTCGCGTACGCTTGCTGGAATCAGTTGGTCTTCTTTGCCAAAATGCAAAACTGTTTTGCATTTGATATTGCTAGCCTCGTCTAAAACTGAGTCGATACCGCCTGGGTAATAGCATACGGCGCAGTTCAAATTAGTATGCGCAGCTAATCTGAATGAAAGTTTTCCACCCAGACAAAAACCAAGCGAAGCCATACGACCTGTGCAAGCTGGATGATATCTGAGCACTCCACTTGCGGCTTTCAAATCGTGCAAGCCTTGCTGTTCGTCGAACTTTTGCATCAGTGAAAATGCTTTTTCTTTATCCGCTCCTTCGTATCCAAAGTTGGCTTGAGGCTGCAAACGCCAAAACAAATCAGGCGCAAGCACTACAAATCCTTCGTCGGCAAGTTTGTCAGCAAATTTCTTAATATGTGAATTGACGCCGAAAATCTCTTGAATAAGCAGCACACCGGGGCCTTCACCGCTCTTAGGAACTGCAAGATAGCCGTCGAAATAACCGTCGGAAACATGGGTAGTGATCATTTCGGACATAGATAAGACGCCTCTCCTCTAGTAACTTTGCCAATTCAAATTTTGAATTTCCACTTGCGAATTTTCTTCCAGAGTTTCTTCTTCAATGTCGAAATGAATTAGACAATTTGCAAACGCCAGACCGCTAAGCATATGGGATTCTTGACCACGGGTTGGCTCAACCTTCAGGGTATCATCTTTAGTACTTTTTTGAATACCTCTGACAAATTCCATTCTGCCGGCTTTCTTTTTGATTTTTCTTTCCAGACTAGCCTTATGTAAAGAGGGTCCAAGCGGGGACAAACCTTGCAATTTAGAAAGTGCTGGCTTTACAAAAAGATGGAATGTTACAAGCGCGCTTACGGGATTTCCAGGCAGTCCAAAAAAATACTTCTTTTCTTTTCGCCCAAAGTAAACTGGCTTGCCGGGCTTGATAGCAATTCTCCATAAAATTGTATCGACTTTGAAATCTTCTTCTAAGACTGGTTTGACTAAGTCTCTGTCACCGACTGAAACACCGCCAGTGCAAATGATTACGTCGGCGAACTTTATAGCTTGCTCTAATTTTTCAATGGTATCTTCTCTGGTGTCATTACAGTGAAGCCTTTTCGTTTCTTTCAGTCCCAGGGATTGGCAGGCTGCTTCTATAGCGAAAGAATTTGAATTGTAAATCTGGTTTTGAGCGAGTGTTTTGCCGGGTTGGACTAACTCATCTCCAGTAGTAAGAATGGCAATCCGAGGTTGTCGGTATACGTTGAATTTTTCATATCCCAAACTTGCAATTATTCCCACAATGGGGGGATTGACGATTGTGTTTGCTCTTACAACGCAATCACCCTCTTTTAACTCTTCTCCTCGCCTTCGAATGTTTTCACCCGCCACTACCGATTTAGAAAATAAACCGATATCGGTTCGTTTTTCGAAACTGGTGTACTCTTTCATAATCACCGCTTCGACCCCGGCGGGAACGGGCGCTCCAGTCAGGATCTTAATGCATTCGCCTCGATTTATAGGACACTTATTTCCGTATGCTGGGGTGCCTGCTGCAAGAGAGCCGACTAATTTTAGCTCCACGGTATGCGTAGAATCGGCACTTTTTAAATCTTCGATTAGGACGCCAAATCCATCTACAGCGGAGTTGTCGAATTGAGGTGATTCAAAAGGGGCGATTAGAGAGTCAGAAAGCACATGATTCAAAATCTCAGACAGAGGCAAATTCACAGCCTCCAGTGGTTGAATTGAATTAACTATTAATTTGTGTGCCTCAGCATAAGAAAGCATGGCTATTTGTGTGCTGCGCTAGTTGAAGAGCGTTCTTTGTTTTCACTAATGTGTTTTTGACCTTGTAGCATCTCCAAGCTATGCAGTACGTGAGGAAAAGCAGCAACCATTGCGTCTTTAACTCCAGAGGTCGATCCTGGTAAGCTGACTATCAAAGATTTTCCACGCCCTCCAGCGGTTTGTCTTGAAAGCATAGCCAGTGGGTTGCGTTTTTGACCATATGTTCTGATTGCCTCAACTACGCCTGGTAACGGCTTTTCAATGAGTGATTGTAAACACTCGAATGTTTTGTCATGGTGACTAACTCCGGTGCCGCCAGTAGTTACAACCAGATCGCAAGAATTTTGATCGGTTGCTGCTATTATCAGCGAAGTTAGCTTACTTGGGTCATCAGGAATGATTTGAAAATCGATGTTTTCTTTGCTAAATCCTATACTCAATAGATGATCAACAATTGCTTTTCCAGACTTGTCTTGTGCGACCCTTTGATCGATAGGAAGTTCGCTCAGACTGTCAGACAGAACGATTACACAAGCTGTCAAATTTGTGCATTTGTTTCTTTTGTAAAAATCAGACTTACCGCCGCTCTTGCTCAAGAGTGTAACGCCTTCAATCTCGGCTAATTCATCAAACATTTTTACCATGTCATAGATGGTAAGAACAGCAACAGAAGCGCTTGTCAGCGCTTCCATTTCTACACCGGTTTTGTAAATGGCTTTAACTTTGGTTCGCACACAAACACAATCTTCATCGATATCGTATTCGACACAGACAAAATCGACAGGAATCGGATGGCAAAAAGGAATTATTTGGTGAGTATTTTTAGCGGCCTGAATAGCTGCCACTCGAGCTACTTCCAGTGCATTGCCTTTTGGCAGAGTTTGATTCTTTATTTTTTCAACGGTTGAAGGGCTCAATCGTAAAGTTGCTTTGGCTTCGGCAACTCGCTGTGTTGAAATTTTGTCCGAAACATCTTTCATATTTTGTTCATCCTCCAATCTGGATCATGGAACGATTTTTGTGATCGGCTGCCAGTTCTTCTGCGGGGTCGTGTGCTTCGGGTTTGAGTTTGAGCGCATCCAAAATTGTTTTTTTGAGTACATCTATGCTCGCACCGCTTCGTAGCAAGTCACGCAAACTTATTTCGCTAGGATCAAATAAGCATGGTTTTATGGAGCCATCGGCAGTGAGTCGCAATCTGTTGCACGTATTACAGAAGCTTTCAGTCATAGACGTAATAAATGACACGCTCGTGTTGGAGCCGTTTATAGCAAAATCCTTTGCCACCGCTGATGGTTCTGCAAGAAGTGGTGTTAATTTATATATTGATTCCACTTCTTTCAAAATTTGCGTGTAAGGGATTACCTTTTCAATATTCCATCCATTGCCCACAAATGGCATAAATTCAATGAATCGAACATTTATCGAATTTGCTCTTTGTGCTTTACGTGCATAATCAATTATGTCCAAGACTTCGTCGTCATTTACTCCTGCGATGACGACGACGTTCAATTTGATTGACGGAAAACCGCACTCGATAGCCGCCTCAATGCCTTGTAAAACATCGGGCAGATGATTTCTACCAGTTATTTTTTCAAATCTTTCTGCTTGCAAACTGTCGATACTTATATTTAAGTGAGTAAGTCCAGATTTACGAAGTGATTCTGCATGTTTGGCAAGCAGCAAGCCATTTGTGGTCATGGCTAGAGTTTTTAATCCGATCGATTTTAGCTTGCCTAGTCGTTCTAGAAATTCAGGTAGATTGTTTCGAACCAATGGTTCGCCGCCCGTGATGCGAATTTTGTCTACTCCAAGTCCGATGAAAATTGAAGACAAAGTCTCCATCTCTTCGAAAGTCAAAAGCTTGTTTTTCGGCTTCCAGGCAATCTCCTCATCGTTTGATGGCAGGCAATAAAAACAACGCAGGTTGCATCTGTCAGTAACCGAAATGCGCAGATACGAGTGTTTGCGATTGTAGCTATCGACTAATTGCATGGAATGGCGTGATGCTCGCGACAGTTCACCCAGTGCGCTTCACCTGTTTTGAAAGTCTCTTTTTTCCAGATAGGAAGTCTGTGTTTTACTGCTTCAATTACATATCGGCAAGCTTGAAAGGCTTCGTCTCGATGTGGAGATGCTGCCCCTACCCATACGGCCAAATCTCCAGGCGACATTTCGCCCTCGCCATGAACACAAATGACATTCTTTACCTGAGAATATTTTGTTAGTGCCTCTTGCAAAATCTTTGTGCCTTCATTCTCTGCAAGCTCCTTGTAACTTTCATACTCGAGCTTTAGGACCTCTTTTCCTTCGCTTTGATTTCGCACTCTTCCCTCGAAAATCACGATTCCGCCAAGGCTCTTGTCTGTACGTAGATCTTCAGAAAGCAATTGGGCATCAATTCTTGATTTTCTGATTTCAAAATTGAAAGTTGAGTCGCTCATATTCGCTCTAACCTCCAGCAACTGGAGGGATAAAAACTATAGTAGATCCGTCTTTAACTGGGTCTGTCCAAGCTGCGAAATTGTCATTTTGTGATACCGCCAAGCTATTGGCTTCTAAACTAAACCGATATCGGTTCGCTAATTCTTTGTAGAGTTGCTCGAGCGTGTGAGCGGTCGTGTCAATTTCTTCAAGGTCCAACCCGCGCTCCTCACGTAAGAGGGCGAAATATCTGACCTTGATTTGTTTAATAGGCGCCTGGGCAGACATATCATTGCCGGAAAATAATTATTGTCCCACAAAAATAGTGATTCTTCCACGATAAGTAGTCATAATATAAGGGCAAATTACTATGGAATGAAGTTTTGCAATTTTCGATAACTGAAGGGGTCCCAAGCATGTCCGGAGAGCCGGAGGAATTAAAGCTCGGCAATCTGCTCAATTATTTTGGACTGATCACGGATCAGGACGTGACAAGGGGCTTGGCTCTATCTCAACAAACCGGATTGCCGCTTGGCAAGTGCCTGTCAATGCTAGATTTGCTTAATCCGGCTACTGTTCGAGCTGCCATTGAAGCTCAGTCAATGATTAAGGATGGTCTACTTGAGTTATACGATGCTCGTGAAGCGATGGGAATGGTTTATCGCAAAAAGTGGATGCTATCTGATGCCTTAATTGGCTTGGGCGTTGAGGCTTATGCTTCCAAAGGTACGCGACTGGGAGAATTGCTTTCTGCTGCTCGATGCATTAACGATGAGCAACTAGACATGTCCTTGCGAGTGAGTGATACCTCTGGATTGCCACTTGGGCGAGTACTTCTTTTGCTTAATAGAATTTCTTCTCCATCGCTTGAATTGGCTCTTAGTTTGCAGAAAGAGGTTCGCCTAGGGCGTTTAGACCTAGAGCAAGCGCAAAATAAGTTGGAAAAGGAACTTATCCCGCCTGCAGCTACCGGCGATTCAAGTTTGAGTGGGCAAAAGATCAAATTAGGCGAAATGCTTGTACTGGCTCGTTTGCTTACCCCCACAGAAGTGATGTCAGCAGTGGAAATGGCTCAGGCCAACGACAAGATGATAGGCGAAGTTTTGATCGAGATGGGCTGGTTGTCTGAAGATTTGCTTACTGCAACACTTAAATTGCAAGAGATGATCTGGAAGAGTCAATTATCTTCGGCGAAAGCGGCTGACTTGCTTAATGTCATTCATAAGACAAATATCAGTCTAGAACAGGCTGTGAAAGATACAAATTTAATTCCAAATGATGTTCAGCGCAATTTGTTGTTTCTTGATTTTCTGCGCTTAAGTGGCTATTTGAGCCGCGAATCAACCAAGAATGTTATTAGCGAAATTATGGCTAATCCTGATTTGATTTCATTGATTATGAAAAATGCCCAACGCACAGAAGAGCTGTCATCTGGTTATTTGAAGGAAGCGATTAAACAAAGTTTTCGTGATGCTTCGATGCTCGCCAATATTTTGCGGCACTTGAAGCCAAAAGAAGAGCAAGTTATAGAATCAGGACTTGCCATTCATGAATTATTGCAGCGGGGTAAATTGACTCTCGAACAAGCGCTTATCAACTTTGCTATGCGAAAAAATCAAATCGAAAATGAATCAGACTGAATCTTTTGAGCAAAGAGATATCTGGACTAGTCCCATAGGGGCAGAAGATATCGTCAGTGGCAGCATTAAATTATCCGAATCACGTTTTGGTTGTGAGCATGGCGATAGTGAAAGTATTTATTGGATAGAAACGCGACCCCTTGAAGGCGGGCGCAATGTGGTTGTTCGTCATCGAGATAAATTGGCAAAAGACATGATTCCCGCCACATTTAATGCACGTTCTCTTGTTCATGAATATGGCGGTGGCTCTTATGTCGTTCTTGCTAATCAAGCTGATTTTGCCGAAGAAATAATAGCTTTTGTTAATTACAAAGATCAGAGAATTTATTTGTCGGCGCAAGGCAGTGAGCCTCGTGTTTTGACTGCTGAAGGTCCTTGGCGTTATGCGGATTTGGTGCATGATCGAAAACGAAATCGCATAATTTGTGTGATGGAAATACTTTCAGAGCACGGAGGCGAACCGCAAAACGTTCTTGCCTCGATTTCGTTAAATCTGGATAGTGCAGCGGCCTGCAACAAGCCTGAAATCTTATATCAAGGTCATGATTTTTTTGCTTTCCCTCGCCTGAGTGCCGATGATGCGCTTCTGGCTTTCATCGCTTGGGAACATCCAAAAATGCCATGGGATGAAAGTCGGCTCTATTTAGCTGATTTGAGCAATGAAAAATGTGAACCAGTTGTTATTGCTGGTGGAGCTAATAATTCAGTCTATCAGCCATTATTTGCTCCAGATGGAACCTTATTTTTCGTGGATGAAGAGTCAGGCTGGTGGAACATTTATCGAATTGCAAATCCTGCTGTTGCACTGACTTCTAATGCTGCTTCGATTTCAGACACTGTGGTGACGAAAAAACCGGTCATTTTAAAATCTGCTGAGTTTGGGCTTCCGCTCTGGGTCTTTGCTGATCCTGTTTTTGCTTTAGCCGATGATGGCAAAAGTCTTTATAGTGCTTATTGTGAGAAAGGCTTATGGTATCTGGCTTTGCTTGAATTCAACTCAGAGAAAAACGATTACTCTTTGCGCAAAATTGAAACGCCTTTTACCGATATGGACTATCTTTCTTCGTGCAAATCGGATGTAGTGATGATAGCGGGTGCACCAAATATGGTGCGATCTGTTGTTAAATTTGATACGGTTAAAAATACCTACGATATTCTGCGTGCTGGCTCTGAGCTGCAGATAGACGAAGGCTATATTTCTGTTCCGCAATCCATTGAATTCGAAGGTGCCAACAATGAGTTAGCGCATGCCTTCTTTTATCCACCCCGCAATAAAGATTTCGACATAGCAAGAAATTCTGACAAACCGCCCTTGATTGTGCGCAGTCACGGTGGACCGACCTCGGCGTCTGATGCGGTTTTGAATCTAACTTATCAATTTTGGACCAGTCGTGGATTTGGAGTTGTTGACGTCAATTATGGCGGAAGTACAGGATATGGGCGCAATTATCGAAATCGATTGCTCGAAAACTGGGGTGTGGTCGATATGCTTGACTGCAGCGCCGCTGCTCAATATTTAAGTGACAAGGGGCTTGCCGATTCTGAGCGCTTAATCATTGCCGGTGGAAGTGCCGGTGGCTATACCACTTTATGCGCCCTCACTTTTACAAATACGTTTAGCGCTGGTTGCAGTTATTATGGCATTGGTGATTTGAAGGCGTTGATGAATGATACCCATAAATTTGAATCGAGATATCTGGATAGTTTGATTGGACCTTATCCTGAATGCGCAGAGCTTTATTATGAGCGCTCTCCGATAAATTTCACCGATAAATTGAGCTGTCCGGTCATTTTCTTTCAAGGATTGGAAGACAAAGTGGTTCC
This sequence comes from uncultured Candidatus Obscuribacterales bacterium, assembly GCA_964606665.1. Classification (GTDB taxonomy): domain Bacteria; phylum Cyanobacteriota; class Vampirovibrionia; order Obscuribacterales; family Obscuribacteraceae; genus Aved-18. The sequence goes on from CAZSHS010000024.1 coordinate 36,992, forward strand.
TGCTTCACAAGCTGAGCAAATGGTCGATGCCCTGTGCCGAAAGAAATTGACTGTTGCCTATTTGGCATACGAAGGCGAACAGCACGGATTTCGAAAAGCTGAAAATATTAAGCGAACTCTAGAAGGCGAGCTTTATTTCTATTCGCTCATTTTCGGACTGAATTTACAAGAAAAAATTGAACCGATATCGGTTAATTTCGGGGCATAAGTCATTTACTCTAAGGTAGTTCTGACCTGTTAAGATTAGACAGTCGTTCTGGCTTGCTTTAATGCCCAAATTATTCTTTACCTTTATATGCTTAGCTTTACTTATTTGCGCGCCCTTGTGCTCGTGCTCATATAGAGGGGAAAGCCACGTCAAGGCTTTGAAAGAGACTGCCCAATCGATGGTTGAAAAAGGCAGCAAACTATTATCTGAGCGAAAATATGACGAAGCAGCTCAAATGTTTCAACGAGCACTTGAGTTGGACCCCCGCAATGATAATGCTTATGTCTTCAAGTCCAATCTGCATTTACAGAAAAATGAAAATGAACAAGCACTAGCCAATGCTACAGAAGCCCTTAAGCTGAACAAAGATAACGTCTTTGGCTATGTTAATCGAGCCTGTGCGCTAATAAATTTGAAACAGTACCAGTCTGCCATGGTTGACTGTAGCAAGGCAATTGAGAAGGATCCTACCTTTTATTCTGCTTTTGGTAACCGTGGGGTGGCACTTTTTTACCTGGGTGAATACAAAGAGGCAGTTCGCGACTTAACTATTGCAATACAGAAGCTAAAAGACAAAGACGCAGCTCAATTCTATTTTGTGCGTAGTCAATGTTTTAGAGAGATGGGAAAAGAGAAGCTATCAGCCTCTGACAAAGCTAAATCTCGAGAACTAGGTTACAACTTTACAGAAATTAAACCACAGGAGTCCAAATAGTCTTTATTATAGGTATTTGTCAAGCGGGATCTTTGAGGGCTGCAGATTTGGGGTTAATGAGTAAATTGCTCGTCTGCGTAAAAGGGAAGCACTGTAATAGTCGCAATAGTCCTTCGGTATTTAAGCAGTTAAAAATGCTCATTGAAGAGTGCGAACTCGATGAGTTTTTCCAATTGAAAAAATCTGATTGTTTCGGTCTTTGTGAACACGGACCAGTGGTCAAATTTAAGCCAGATGGGCATAGTTATTTAAAGGTCACCAAAGATGACTGTCTGGAAATCATTCGATGTCACGTTGATGGCAGCTCTCCGGAAGGGAAGCTCAATTTAATGCATAAGAAAAAACGATAGCCTACTCTAAATCTCTATGACTGAAGATAAAATCGCAACTTCCAAAAGTACCATTGATTTCAAAGAGTTGACCTTTGAGCAAGTTAGAGAAGACGTTGAACAAAGACGCCCTCAACTGAAGGAAATCATGCAGGCAAAGGCTGACTCCTTAGAGAAAGTTAGGCAATTAGAAAGTTTCTCCAAAGAAAGAGAAAAGGAACTGGCGGCGCTCAAAACAAAAGGTATTGAAATTGAGAGATTGGCTCATTTAGATGCATTGACTGAGCTTCCCAATCATCAAGCTTTTGTAAAAGAGATGCAAGCTGAATTGATGCGGGCTAGCCGCTATTCTCAGGAAATGTGCATTTGTCTTTTCAGTGTAGATAGAATTGACGAAATTTACGATAAATATGGACCTCTGACAAGAGACGCTATTTCCAAAGTTATTGCAAATGTGATTAGAACATCTACTCGAGAAGTAGATATCTGCGCGGTTTATAGCCCCGTACAATTCGCCATTATTTTTGCTCAGACGCAGCAAGCTCAAGCGGCTTTAGTGGCAGAAAGAATTCGTAAGAAGATTGGAGCTCAGGTTATTTCTTATAATTGGGAAAGCTTTTCTATTACTGCTAGTTTTGGAATTGCTAGCCATCCCCGTCATGGCGGCTCTTACGAAGATCTATTGGCAAAAGCACTAGAATCACTGGATCACGCCATCGAGCGTGGTGGCGACCGCGTTTTCTGCTTCTAGCTTGATTTTGACCGTAGCTGTTCAAAAATAAGCCGATATCGGTTTATTTTTTGAATGCCATTTGTTCGTTGAATTTGGTTGAACTCTTTTCATCGTTTTTGCGTCTTACATATAAGATGGAGGTGAGGCGTATGAAAAAGAAACGTCTGGAGTCTGATGTGTCTGAAATTGCAGAGGAAGCCATTCTTGCTTTGCGTGAGTTTGAAAAGAAATTCTCGACTGAGGAAGCTTGTATGGAATTACTTTTGAGCCGACTTTTAAAAAGTTCCAAATGCAAAGCCTGCACAGGTAATAATTTGAGACGCATTTCTAGAGCGAGAGATTACTGCTGCAACAATTGTGGCGATATTTCTTCACTAACAGCAGGCACTGCATTTGCGGGAGTAAGAAAGGCTGGTCCGCACTTGAAGCTAATTTGGCTCTTAGAGAGGGGATTTACTTTCAACTGTTTTCAAATACACAAACATCTGGGAATTGCCTATTCGACTTGTTTGGCCATTCTAAAAAAATTGTCCATGGTAATACAAAATAGGATGGGGACTATTGGAAAGAAGGTTGACTCAGTGGCATTTTTATCGCTCTTCAAAAAAAGAAGTCGTCTAACTCCGGCAAATGAACATCCTCAGGCAGAGCAGCGAATTGCAAATTTAAAAGTACAGGAAGCAAAAAAAGCTCAATTCAATTTAGAAAATTCAATTCCGAATTTGCAGAAAATTGAGAAATTGAGCGAGTTTGAAAGAAAAATTTACGATCTAATAAGTAAGGATAAGATTCACTTAGATCATATCCTTTATGGATTGAATTTATCGTATAGCGAACTGGCTTCGCCACTTTACGATCTGGAAAATATGGGACTTGTAGAAAGACTACCAGCTGATTACTACATAGTGAAAGAAATAGATTATTCAAAAAACAGTGAAAATGCAGGTGGTGAGCAATATTCTAAAAAAATGAAAAAGCGCATTGCCGATTGCAAAACATTTATAAGAGAAAAATTTGACGGTATCAGTCGTAAATATCTGCAGAACTATTTAGCAATATTTTGGTGTATGCATGACCAAAAGACCTGGGGACGCAACAAGCTTTTTGAGGCGTGTAGTCAATCCGGGGAGATCTCTCAACATCAAATATTGATGTACGAAACACCGATTGAAGTCAGTTTTGTTTCTGCCGACGGTAAATGATTGACGCATCATCTTTTTCTACTACTCTCCACTCAGGGTCTTTAGACAAAGCTGCTGCGAGCTTTGCGTTTAGAGGCATCAAGACCCATTTGATTTGGTAATGGTCTAAAAGCAATTGCCATCCCGGATCAGTCTGGACTATGGTGCCGTATTTACTGTAATAATCTTGACCATAAAAATCCGCTCTATCATCGATGAATACTTTCATTTTCAGTTTGTATAGTAACAAGCCGCCCCAGTTATCCAGGTTGAGGCCACAGTTACCGACTTGTTCAGGACGTAGATTTTTATCTATATAATCCAAAGTTTTGGTAGGCGTAGATTGAGAATCGAAGCCAGTTTTCATTATTGGAGTAAATGCTAAGACTAGAATTGCAATAGTATAAATAATTGACAAAATGCGGCTTTTACTTTGCTTTTCTTGCTGCTCAAATTTAACTAGACTACGCTTGAATCTAGCATAAATTCCTTTGGATTCGTCTGTGGTTTCAATATCTTTCGGAGATGAAAGATTGTTTTTTTGAAGTAGAAATCCAATTAATGGCGTCGCGCTCAACACGAAAATGGGGATGTTGCGAACTGCAGAAAGAGCTAGATGAAGTGTGAAAAGAGTAGTTAAAAGCAAGCTGAGAGAAATTTTTTCCTGGCCTTTGTACTTGGACAAGGCAAAAATGAGAATGAAGATCAATACCTCCAAACAAAATGCATGTATATTTCCATGGAAAATGGGTGAAAGATATTCGTCTGTATTGGCTAGAATGCCCGTACCTCTTAGGTAATTGAGAATGTAAAGATGCAATTCGAAAAAATTTGGATTAATAAGTGTAGTCGCACTGGCGGTGGCAAGCGCAATCATCAAATATTTAATTTGCTCGTTTCCTGCACGATTTATAAAAGCGCACAATAGATGAATTCCTATGAGTATCAATCCTAGCGGAAAAGCCGGGTGCGTATTCACCCAAAGGAGCATCGTAAGGCAAAGAAAAATGAGCAAACTGCGGCCAGTTATTTTTCCATTTTCGAACTTTTGCAAAACTGCCAGATAAATCGAAAAGCACAAGAATGTGACGATGTGCGGTCTGGCAAGCCAATGTATAGCTGATGCAAATATACCGATAATGCTGATTGCGGTTGCTGATGCAATATCAGCTCCACGGGCTCGTTGCCAGTCATAAGTTTTGACAAATACATAGGCTATGAGCGATGCACAGCAAACGGCTAATAGATTGAAGCTACCTAAATTCGTCAAAACGGCCGCTACCAAATCAAAAAACCACTCATAAGGAACCCAAGGTTTATCTGGAAAAGAAAATGAAGCGATATCGGTTCGAGGAATTTGTCCGTGGTCAAGAATGTACTGACCGGCAGCTAGGTGCCAGCCTATTGAGCAATCCTGAAAAAGGTAGGAAGGACGCCCAAAGAGAAGTATCTGCATTATGCAGATGTATAAGATGTCTCCAACGTCAGGCAGAAATGATGAAGATTTTTGCTTGTTTGATTCAGGAGCCACTTGCTGCACTTGCTGCTGCCGCTTCATCATTCAACTCTTGCGCTACGGAAGAAAATGCTGCGGAGACCGCCGGGCCAAGTTTATCTGGAGCAAAGGCAAAAACAAGAACTACCAATATCGAAATGAAGGCTAAAAGGGCTCCATATTCGGAAATGCCCTGGCCATCTTCTTTTTGAATGAATTTTCTGATTTTGATTCTTAGCTTTGTCATAATTTTAAAAATAAACCGATATCGGTTCGTTTTTTATAGCGGTGGTTCGTGCAGATTCTTCTTTTACGGTAAAGCAAATTGGGACGAAATGGAACCTGGACGGTCTGACTTTTAATAATGAACCGAAAAAATAGTAAGTTTTTGTGACTAGAACTGAGTTGCCACAAATATTCGAATTCGAGCAAGCTGATAAAAATTTTGATCTTAGTGCACGCTAATTTCATTCTATCAGTCAGTTGATTTATTACACAATTCTTCTAAGCATTAAATTAATTCGACGTGTGGACAGGCAGTGTGAAGTAAATGCCTATACCTCGTCCCGCCTCCGATTCAGCCCAAATTTTGCCGCCCAATCGCTCTACGTTGTTGCGAGCCAGGTACATCGAGAGGCGCTGGCTGTAGGTGTTTTCGGTATGTTTTCCTTCGATAAAACCAGCAAACATGTCGGTAATCTCTTCCTCGGGCAAGCCAGGACCGGAGCTTGTAACGCTCAGCCTCATTTCTTTGTTGCGAATTGAGCTTTCTACTCTCACACGACCACCGGGAGCGGTGGCATCAATTAATCTATTTAACGAATTAGTGAGAATGCTTTTGACCGCCTCTTTATTCGTGCTTACTTGAGGCAGACCAGTAGCAGCTTTGTAGTCCAACATAAGTTGACGTTGCTGTGCCACCGGACCTACTTCTTCAAGACAATCAGAAACGAGGCGCGAAATGATTATAGAATCGCGCGGAGCAACAGGCTCAGGCACAATTCCGCCGTACATCATAAGATAGCTATCAACCACTCCAAGTAAGTTTTGATAATTGGAATGTAGTTCGGCTAACGCTTGCGCCACTTGCGGATGCATGTTATTCGTGGCTTGCGCCATGATAGCTGCCCACCGAGACTCGCTTATCGCAAGTGGAGACCGGATAGCATCTTTGAGCATTACAACCAGTTCCTGACGAAGTTGCGCATTTTCGCTGCGCAATGATTTATCGCGCAGAACCATAACATAACCTTGAATCTGGTTATCTTCTCCAGTAATTGGTTGTAGATGTGCTAAAACCTCTACTTTTTGATCTTGGTTGGCATGAAAAACTACACCTTCTGGATGGAAGTTATTTATCACTATATTTGGATCGGTCGAACGAGCAAAGTTAACGCTTGCCATACTAGCTCTGCCTGCATCCGGTCGCCTAACTAAGTCGAAGCAGAGCTTGCCTGAAGTTTGTCCTTCTGATAGCCCAATCCAGTTTAGAAACACCGGATTTGCCGAAAGAACATTACCGAATTGATCGATAATCAAAAAACCTTCTGTAGAAGATTGAAGAACTGCATCAAGTTTATGCTGCAAAATTACGGCTTGTCTGTTTGCTTGGTTTATTTGCTTTGAGACTTCGGAAATTTGTCTTGTTTGAGTGCTAATTTGCTTACTGAGAGCCTCTAATTTAAGAGTTGCATCTTCTGCTTGTTTGCTCTTCTCGGCAAGTTCCTCTTTTTGATCGTGCATTTTGGACTTTAAGTTTTGGGTCGAAGAGCGCATGGTCGAAACCGCAGTGTCAATCAATTCGCCAAGTTCCATCCACTCTCCATTTAATTTGTCCAGAGATTGGATAATAGCTTTCTTGTTGGCTATATCTTTAGTGCGGGATATTAGAAAGCGCAGTGGTTTTTGAACTTGGGCGTTAGCTGCCACAGAAAAAATAATGCTCAAGACTAGTGCAAAAATTCCAAATCCAAGGGCCGCAACGAGTGAGCCAATGAATTTGGATGGAGAGTCGCTGAGCGGAGTGGAGAGAATAATTCGGGCATATTCTCTTTTGTCGCCGGGATTTATAAACGGAACCTGATACCACCAGCGGTTGTCCTTTTCAAAACTTTTGTCAGCGCGCTTGAGATCAACAGGGAAGAATGGCTTTACTAAAGGAGCCATCAAGCCGTACGGTGAAGCGGGAATTGCTTTCACTCCATTTTTACTCAAGTCGGCGATAAAGCTGCCGCCGCTTCTCATCAGGCTTGGTGTGATGCTGACGATTCTATTGGATTTACTTGAAATAAGCAGAATGTCCATGTTGCTTATCGGGTCGGCTTCATCAAGGCCTAATTTAGTCATTTCGCCGGTCAAGAATTCCATATTCAGCGGTTGGATAATGGCAAGAACACAAGATAAATTTCCTGAGGGATCTGTGATTGGAACAAGGCAAGATATGCTTAAACCCGGTGATAAGTTTAATTCTGAAAAGTTGCAGAAAGTTTCGCCGTCTCGAACCACATTTCGAAACGATTCGAATGCTTGAGCGTTGAATCCGGCGCTTGGTGGCTCTGTGCTGTAAATTACTTTTCCGCTTTTATCGAACAAGCAACCAACACCAGTGAAGCGCTCTTGCGAAAATAATTTATTCATTTCTTCGCCGATAGAGCTTGAATTTTTTTTGAGAGCTGCGCTTTTAAATTCTGAAGTTGAAAGTTGCCCTGCCAGGCGACGACACATGGCTATAACTACTTGAAAATCTTCAGCCATTCTCTTCGCTGCCACGCCCACTTTTCGATCGGCTGTTAGGCGTGTTTGAACAAATTCATTCAAGGTGGAACTGCATGTCCACCCGGTCATCATGACAATAATCACAATGACAAAATAGAAAAAAAGTTTCGAAGTTATTCCCAAGTAGAAGCCACCTCTATATTAAGAAGTTTAGCTCCTTTTTTTATTTGCTCTCAGCCTTTTTTCTTAGTTCGACTTGTACTTGAATAGCTCTAATCAATTGGTTAGGACCGCAATATCCTAATTCCAGCAGGATTTGTCCTAATGGCTTATTGTCTTTGCCAGCGTTTGCGTCATTTTTTTGGATGCTAAGAGCTTCGTCTAGCTGATAAACAGTTATGTATCCCAGGTCGACAAGTATTTGTCCAAGGAGATATCTAGGTTCCCCAGATTCGGTCTCAATGCTGCCGTTGCCTGAATCTTTGGTACTTGAATTAGCTTTAGAATCTTTATTGGTCATTATTCTCGCCTGTCACCCTGTTTATTTAAAGATCGTTGGATACACCCGAAATACTCAACTTATGGCTGCTGGGTTTCCCCCCTGACCAGGTTCATCGGATCTCGCCGCACCCAACGATCTGTCTAATTATAGACGAAATGCGCTAAAACTGGGACGCGGATGTCAATGTAGATATAAACAAATATAGCATTATCCAGCTTTGCTGCCAGAGGCGAAGCCCGTCCGAAAAATAAACCGATATCGGTTTATTTTTTGACTGGCGAACTGAAAAATACTGTGGGCTAGTCTTGAGCACCCATAGCAAAATCGTTGCCGTTATCTGAGATGTTCCACTTCAATAATTCACGTCGCCACTCGAGATCGGCTTGAGCCTCTTTTATCAGTTGAGAAAGTCCTTGATAATCAGCAAAAGAAAGATCCACTGCCACACCGATATCGAACGTTAGTTTCACCCGCTCACAGGCTGGAGTACAAGACATGCAAACGATGTGTTCGAGCCCACATACTTCAATTAAGAGATTTTCTTCGCTTTGCAGAGGGTCTTGTTGCCAGTTTAGAAGTTCTAAAAAGTTTGTGTCTTCCATACTTTGCTGAATAAGTAAAACAAGAGCTTGATACTGGGTGTGATTCAGATAAATGGTGATTTCTTGGCGGCGAAAATCAAGCGCAAACTCACCATTTTCTTTGTCGAGATAAAGATCGGCAAAAGGATTGGCGAAGCTGATTTGGTAAGCCGTGCTGGTTTTCATTCCCTTGTTTCCTCTAACCTACAATGTTATACCCATCTAAAGGGTCATGCTTGAGCTTTGGTCCAGTTGGCAAAGTCTCTTGCGTGATAAGTGATTATCAAGTCGGCTCCGGCTCTAGTGATTGAAGTTAGCACTTCTTCTACTACTTTCTTTTCGTCGATCCAGCCATTTTGTGCAGCCGCTTTCACCATGGAATATTCACCAGAAACGTTGTAAGCCGCCACTGGAAGATTGGTTAATTGACGCGTAGCATGAATAACATCAAGGTAGGGCAAGGCCGGCTTAACCATCACTATATCGGCACCTTCTATGATATCCAATTCCACTTCGCGCAAGGCTTCGCGTCCATTGGCTGGGTCCATTTGATAGCTTTTGCGATCGCCGAATTGTGGTGCCGATTGAGCTGCTTCTCGAAACGGACCATAAAAGGCAGAGGCAAATTTGGCGCTGTAAGCCATTATTGGCGTGTTGTTAAATCCATTGTCGTCTAGTGTTTGACGTATTGCAGCCACTCTTCCATCCATCATATCTGAGGGGGCAATAATGTCGGCACCTGCTTGAGCCTGAGCTAAAGCGGCTTTTGCCAGTACGCTCAAACTTGCGTCGTTGACTATTTGACCGTCGCAAACAATGCCGCAATGTCCATGACTCATGTATTCACACAAGCATGTGTCTGCAATTACTACCAGTTCTGGAAATTCTTTCTTGAAGGCGCGAATGGCTTTTTGAATGATGCCGGTCTCTTCAAAGGATTGGCTCGCTTCTGGGTCTTTTTCATCTGGAATACCAAACAAAATTACTGAGCCAAGTCCGAGCTTTTGAACATTTTCTAGTTCAAACAAAGCGGAGTCGATACTCTGCTGGCAGAAGCCTGGCATTGAGTTTATGGGATTTTTCTTATCTTTTCCGCTGCCTTCAATTAAGAAAAGCGGATGAATTAGTTTGTTTAGATCGACCTTTGTTTCGCGGACCATTGCTCTAAGAGCTTGGGTGGACCGCAAACGACGCGGACGATAAATAGAATCAAACTGAAAGTCGCTATTGTTTAGCCGCGATGCAGCGGACTGCGTGACTAGATTTGTCATCTTCAGTCGGATTCTCCTTTGAAATGAAATAGCAGTATATATGTTTTGCTTAGCCCTGACAAATACGCCCTTTACCTTGTGACTTTGCATTTTGAACAGCCCTTAAGCTACGCTCAAGCAAGTCGGCTAAGCGCTCCTGTTCCATTGCGGCTGAAATTCCGGCACTGGCGGTAACTTTGAAAATATTGCCCTTAGATTTGTGTGGCACCTGAGCAAAGTTTAAAAGCAGATCGTCAACCGTTTCCATCGTTTCGCGCAGAGGCAGACCATAATCGAGAATAGCAATGCGATCGCCACCCACGCGTCCAATTAAGTCGGTATGGCGAAAAACTTTGCGAATAATTTGGACCAGAGCAAGTAATGTGCGGTCGCCTACTGCAAATCCAAAAGTGTTGTTGAGACTTTTGAGATTGTCTATGTCAATTACAGTTAGAATCGCGCGCGAAGCCCCAGGTAGATTTGCTCGGGCTTTAAGCGAGCGTTGAGCCAAATCTACAAAATGGTCATAGTTCAAAATCTGGGTAAGAGGGTCGTTTTTCAAAAGCTTTTTGAAAATGCGAAATCTCTCTAGCTTTCCGGAAACTGTTGCCACAAGTAATTCTGGAATAACAGGTTTGACCAAGTAATCATCTGCAAGAGAGCGGGCGCCTTCCATATGCGCCTCTAAATTATTCTCGCCAGTGAGAAACAAAACCGGTACAGTAGCAAAACGCTCACTTTGTCTGACATAGCGTGAAAGCTCAAATCCATCGATTTGATTGGAAGCGGCATCGAGCAAAATTAGATCAGGGCTGAATGCCAATAGAGACTCTTCAAAAGCAAATGGATCGCTTTGCCAGAGAACGTTATAACCCGCTTGTTCGAGTGTTTCGACTACCGACTGGGCCTCGAGTGGATCTTGTTCCATGCATAAGATTCTATAAAGCTGCGGTTTGCCACGGCCAAAAAAGTATTTGAACTTTTCAAGAATTGCATCCACTTCCACAGGTAAAGCAAGAAAGGCATCTGCTCTAGCTTTTACAGTGTTTATAGATTCAAGAAATGCGTGCTCTTCACCAAGAACAATAATGGCAATATTCTCCGCACCAGGCAGTGCACGCACCTGACTGATGAATTGATAAGCATTACCTGCTTGAACTGGAACGCAGACCAGAAGCCCGTTGGGCATGTGGTTGAGTGTTGTTTCCCAGGCTTGATTAAGGTCGCTGCAAGGACGAACAGATATCGCTTGATGCGAAAGAGCGGTGGACAATGCACGCAATTTTTCCATGTTGCTGCTCACCACCACTACATCGTGAGTGGGCACTATGGGTGGTGCCGGCTCGGGCTGTGGGGCTTGTACTTGCGGTTGTGCAGGCGTTGCAAATGGATAAGGAGTTTGAGCGGCTGAATAGTTGTTATGTTGAACCGAGCTAGGGGCTGAACTGGCAATAGAACTAGGGGCTGAACTGGCAGAGTTAATTTTATTCGGCATCGACGACGTTGGTGCCGGTACGGGTGGCGAGGGAGAAGTGTGAGCTTGATATTGGCTTGAAGGGGGGTGTTGTGACCGTAGAGACGAATGAGAAGCGGAGGGTGGTAGGTTCGAAGATGGCGGCAGCGAACTTGATTGTGATGGTTGACTGCTATTTGAAGGCGGTGGAGAGCCGCCAAAAGAACTATAAGAGTCAGATGCTCCAGACGAGCCATAAGCACCAGATGCTCCCGAAGCTCGAAATGCCCCTGGCGCTGTCTGAGCACCGGAACCACCGTATGAGCCAAAATCTTGCGAAGGATCATAGGCCTTTTGATTACTGCGCGGTCTTCTTTCATCGGGCATGGTCATTACACGTTCTTTTTCTTTTTCTACGCAAGAGCGAATCTGGCTTAGCATCTCTTTGAAGCTGCGCCAGTAAACAATTACGTCGTCAGGTTGACGCGTAATGATGGTGGTGCACAAATTTTGTCCAGAGCAAGCCATATCATAGATTTCGGACAGGCGCATCTGTTCTTTAGTCTTAGATATTTCAGCAAGTACAGAAAAATGTTCAGCCAGCCGCTTCAAATTATCAGTATCCCAAGGACTTTGGGCGAAGCGAACTACATGACCATCCATGTCAGAGATTCTGTCAATGCAGGTGTCAAGTATATTTAGCTGGTCTTCCTGGTTCATTTCATCCGTGTTCGAAATGGCGCTTGAGGGACGAAACTAGCCCTTCAATAGTATATTCCCCGGCCACCACATCTGCTCTGCCATAAATAGCAATTGCTGTTTGTGCCGTTTTGGGACCAATTACAGCCACTATTACCTGGGGGTAACGATCGGATAATTTTTGGTCGATTTTTTGCGATTCAAGCACCGATACGAAGTTGCGGACTGTTTGTGAGCTTGTGAAAGTAACAACGTCAAGTTCGGTGCTCATCAGGCGATCCAGTTCCAACGCTAGGTTTTCGTTTGTGGATGGCATAAGAGAAGAGTAAGATTCAGCCATGGTAACTTGAGCTCCCAGAGCCGTGAATCCGTCATGAATAGTGGTTTCACCCATAAGTGTGCGAGGCCAAAAAATACGTATTCCATCAAGATCCTTGTCAGGAAACTCTGCCACCAGCCCTTCAGCGCAAAAAGTGCTTGGATAAAAATCGACTTTGATGCCCTGCTCTTTGAGGAAATTTGCTGTCGATTTACCTACCGCAGCGATTTTCGCCTTCTTGATAGCGAGCGATAAAAAATTTAGTCGCTCCAGCGTGCTGGAAACTGCTCTGGGACTGGCAAAAACAATCCAATCAAAAGTATCTATTTGATTCAGTGCTCGATCTAAATCTTCATAACTAGAAGGTGGTGCGATACTCAGCAATGGTTTTTCTATCACGATTGCGCCCAAAGCACAAAGACTATTGGATAGTTCATTTTTAGATTGAATTAGTTTGGAGGCTCTTGTGACCAGCACTCGTTTGCCTGCTAGTGGAGATAGATGCTCCATCATCTCTATGGAGCCGATATTCGGCTTTCCTCTTTTTTCAATTCTTCTAAAATGAGCGCAACTTCTCTAGTTTGCATAGACTTGGCAAGCATTAAACCCAAGTCGTTTGCACCAGAAATGCTTGAATCGAATTTTTCTACAATCGAACTTCGATGTAGAGATTTTCCGTCGATTGAAGCAATTGAACCGGTCAAGCTCATCAACTCTGTAGCTGAGTCGAATGAAGCTGAGACTCCGATTGGAACTGAACATCCACCACCCAAAGCAGCAAGAAAAGCACGCTCAGCGCTGATTTCTATTCGCGTTTGGAAGTGATCTAGTTGTGTAAGCAACTCAAAAGTTTTGCTGTCGTCTTTGCGGCATTCAATGGCTAAAGCTCCTTGTCCTGCAGCAGGAGTCGATTCCTCTATTGATAAATATCTGACTATTCGCTCTTGCAATTCTAGTCGGTGAAGACCGGCAGCCGCTAGTATCATGGCATCGCACTCGCCTTCATCCATCTTGCGTAAGCGAGTCGTGATATTACCCCTGATATCAACAAATTCAAATGAGGGATGCAATTTTTTGAATTGAGCAATGCGACGGCGACTCGATGTTGCTATTACTGCATTTTGAGGCAATTGATCAATAGTTTTATTGTGGCGTGATACCAGCACGTCGCGCGAGTCTTCTCGCGATAAAGTGGCAACTAATGCCAGTCCATCTGGTATTTCCACCGGCATGTCTTTCAAGCTATGTACGACGAAATCTACTTTATTGCCTAAAAGTGCTTCTTCAAGTTCTTTGACGAAGACTCCCCGGGTGCCTATTTCAGCTATAGGAACACTTCTTTGTGCATCACCAGATGTGGTGATAGCTATAACTTCGCATTCTATTTGCGGATGCAAATTTTTGAGCAGTGCAACCACATGATTTGTTTGATAAAGAGCTAGCTTGCTCGATCGAGTGCCAACCCTCACGCTTCAATATCCTATTGGTTACCGGGGTGAACCGGATGGTTTTGATGAACTGTTTGAATGCTTTGATTGGACTGAGCGTGGCTGCATTTTTTTGCCAGCGGGTCAAGATTAAACAAGTTGCGCAGAGTTTCTGCCTGACGCGCTAAGGCTTGCAGGTCAGAAGAGGAGGCCGCTGCTTTCAGGTTAACCATTGGAATGTGTAGAATCTGATTGACGATTGCTTGACTGATTTCTTCAAGACGAGCAATTTCTTCGCGACTTAATGCTTTGAACTCTACCGAGCCTGCTCCTTGAAGTTGAGCTTGTCTGATGGTTTCTACTTTTTCCTTTAACTCAGTGATTGTGGGCACAACTGAGCGTGCTTTTTGCCACGATGCAAATTCATCCAGACAATCGAAAATGATTTCGTCAGCTTCCAAAGCCACTTTGCGACGCTCTTCTAGATTTTTATTCACCAGTCCTGCCAGATCGTCGGTATGCTTGAGAGTGACACCGTCTATAGTGGCTAGCTCGGGATCGACATTGCGGGGAACCGAGATATCTACAATGAGACATTTTGTTTCATTGTAGTTAGATGCTAATGCAAACGCTTTTTCTGCTTCGCCGCTAGTCAGAAGATGACGGTGAGCAGAAGTTGCTACAAAAACTAGATCAGATTGTGCGACAGCTTCATGACGCTGTTCGAAATTGAACGTCTCGTTTACTTCGATCGCATGAATGTCAGAGCGCTTGAGATTTTGGAAACAGTCTTTCAAGTCGCGTTTTGTTCTATTAACCACTCGAATTTGTTTTGGTGCTTTTTTAGAGCTAAGCATGTGCTTTAAACAAATTTTGGCCATTTTTCCGGCGCCAAGAATTGTCACTTTTAGATTTTCAAAATCTACATTGCGTTCTTTGAAATAGTCTTTGGCAATTTCTACTGCTGCTGAGCTAATTGAGACAGCTCTTTTGCCAAGTGAGGTTTGAGAGCGGACTCTTTTACCGCAGTTCAAAGCCTGCTTGAATAAATTATCCATCAATACGCCTGCCGTTTTCGCTTCAAGCGCGCACTGGTGGGCAAATTTTACCTGGGACATAATTTGTCCTTCGCCCAAAACCATACTGTCAAGTCCAGACGCGACTCGCATCAGGTGCAAGGCGACATCATCTCCCATCAATTTGTAGTTGGGGCTCAAGTCTGTGTGATCGGTCACCTGCTGAACTGAGCGGAAAAAACTTTCGATTTCGGCAAATCCTTTGGAAATGTCCGAAACTACTGCATAAACCTCGGTCCGGTTGCAGGTTGACAAGATGACGCTTTCGCTCAAATGGGGAAACTGAGCCAAAGCCCTTAAGCCGTGTTTCAGGCAAGAATCGGGAATGACAAGATGCTCCCGAATGGCAAGAGGGTGAAAGTGAAAATTGACGCCGCAGACTATGAGATGACTCATTTAAATGACTCATTAAAGAGTAAGTTTTCAAATTATATCGGGGTTGAAGCCTAAGAATCGAGTCTGGACAAGATACTTAAGTTGGAAGATTGTTATAAACAGGCTAAAGCCTCACGTCTAGCCCTATTCAAGCTTGATATTCTTCTTAAACAAAATAAGTTTAGTCGTATCTAACCATTGATTTATCCGTACCTTCTCCTCCGGGTGCTGTTTTGCGGCAAGCCAAGCAAGACCATCGACTACCTGGAGCGACGGGCGTGAAAGAAAGTCTGCTTTGTTCTTAGGCAAATAAAAGGTGGTAACTCCTGGCTTGTGACAAAGTTTGTTCCAGGGTAGTTTTTCCATCGTTTTTGAACCCATCGCTTCGTTTGGCATAATAATTAGATTGGGACGGCTAGAAAGAAGTGTTTCTTGCGATATGCGCGAATAGCCTAATTCTTTTCCCGATAAAACATTGGTGCCACCGCAGGCAGTGACTAAATCGTTGATGAAAGATTTTTTTCCCACGCATATTATCGGTTCAGCCCAGACGCAAACGAGAGTTTTGCAAGGCGTTTTTGTTTTTGTGATTTGCTTTAAATTGTCTATTTGAGCGTCAAAGCGTTTGCTCAAAATTATTGCATCATTTTCGAGACTCAAAAGTCGACCAATTTTTTTTAGATTGTCTGAGATGTCTTGAATTTTCTCATTGGGCAAAATTTGCACGTTATAATGCCGATGCTTTAACTGAAAAGCTAATGCTTCCTGTCCTTGCACAAGCAAAATGACGTCTGGTTTTATAGCTGCCAATTTTTCGTAGCTTGCGCTAACAAAGCTTCCTACAACTGGTTTTGAGACCTGACAAAAAGAAGAAACACCATAAAGTTTGCCCTGTCCGCCAAGTGAATAAATAAGCTCTGTGTTGGAAGGAGCTAAAGAAACAATTTTTAGGCTTTTGGTCCCAGACCAGGCGCAATAAGGTGATAAGAGACTTAGGCACAAGAAAAATAAAAGGCTTAATGCGTTGCCAATCACGCGTCCATGGCAAGCTAATTTTTCGAAAGCCAATTTTTAATCTCCCAAAGACGTCCTTCAAGACTCGATTCTTGAATTGTGTACGATTTGTTTTGCAAACCAAAATCGTAAATAGCAAGTTGTGTCATGCGATCAATTTGATTGAGATAGTCTTTATCGATCCAGCGAAAACCGTCGTCAACAGGAGTAAATAGTGGTGGTACGAAAATTACGTGAGTGTATTTGTTACTTTGAGCAAGCGCCATTTTATAGTAAGCTTCGCTTGTGAAAGTCATTGCCTTGCAAAGTTGCCAACGCTGCCATAGCACCCAACAATCAAGCGCTCCGCGATCTGTGATGAAATTTTCTAGTTCCTCTTCGCGTGCAATCTGTTCGCTTAATACTTTTATTTTAAAATGCTCTTGCTCGTTTTCGGCAATGTCGCCCATTTGAGCATATCCAAGGCGCGCGCACAATGCTCGAGCCGTTTCGTCAATGGCATGAAGAGAAAGCTCGGGTGCAAGGCTATTAACCAAAGTGGTTTTGCCTACAGAACCCGAGCCGGTTACCAGAATGCGCGGCATCAGTTATTGATTTGCCTCAATTGGTCTCAAGCCTCAACTCAACTAACTCAACTAACTCAACTAACTCAACTAGCTCAACTAACCTTTTAACGGAGGGTTTGTGCTTGCTGCCACGGGGGGCTGCTTTTGCTGTTGATTCTGTTGTTGATTTTGGCTTGGTGCTGGTGGCTGAATATGAGTCTGTTGATTCTTAGGAGGTACAGAGTGGTTGCGCGACATGGTATCAATAAGATCGATGCCTGTGAGCCCTTTCACCATCGTCACACCCTGAGCAGCAACACTCAAAACATCAGATGTTATCTTCCCCAAGCCTGTCGTGTCTCCACCAGTTGAAAGCAAGGTGACATTGCCGATTTTAGATAATGGTTGAGCTGCAGCTTGAACCAGTTCAGGTAACTTGTCAATCACCATCGAAGCCATCGCCGCGTCGTTATATTGCTTAAATGCTTCTGCTTTTTTAGCCATCGCTTCGGCTTCAGCTTGTCCCTTTGCGGCTACAACAGTGGCTTCGGCTAAACCTTTGGCTCGCTCGGCTTCTGCATTTGCAAGACCAATTTGTCTTGTAGCGTCAGCTTCGGCTGTGGCGCGCAAGCGAACAGATTCAGCATCACCTTTGGCTTTCGCTTCTGTAGCTTGTGCGTCGCCTTCAGCTAATATACGTCGTTTTTCTTGTTCGGCAACAGCCATAAGTCTGATTCTTGATTGTTCCGCTTCAGCGGGTTTTGTTATTTCAGCAGCCAGCGCCACTTCGCGTTTAAGCACTTCGACCTGTTGTAGTTCGACTTCTTTTTGGGCTTCCACAATTTTGATTTGTTGTTGTTCCAAAATCAGTTTTTGTTGTGATTTAGCTTTGGTGATGTCATAAACCATGTCACTTGCCGCTTTCATCTCTGCTACTTCTTGCGCGTATTTAGCCTGGCTAACCTGGAAATTTTTCGAAGCTTCAGCTACGCGTGTATCGGCTTGGAGCTTGGCTTTCGCTCCTTCTTCTGTGGCTTGCGCTTGAGCAATTTGTGCATCTCGCTGCGAGTTAGCTTGCGCAATTTGAGTTTCTTTGAGAGCTTCTGCTTCACCAATTGCTGCCGTTCTCTTAACGTCGGCAGTTTGTTTTTTACCTAATGCTTCAAGATAGCCAACTTCGTCTCTGATTTCTTTAATCGTAAAAGAAACGACTGTCAGTCCCATTTTTGCTAAATCTGAAATTGATACAGATGCAACTCTTTGGGCAAATTCGTCAAAATTTCCGATTAATTCTTCAACAGTCATTGTGCCTAAAATGGCTCTCAAGTGACCCATTAAGGTCTCATGTGCCACCATTTGAATTTCATCTAGGTCTTTTCCCAGAAATTGCTCTGCAGCAGTATGGATAGACGATTCATCGCTTTTTACTTTGATTTGGGCGACGCCTTCCACAAAAATTGGAATGCCGTTTCTTGTAATCATTGGTGCGTGCGAACGCACTTCAATTGGCATAATTTCAAGGCTGAGTAAATTTTTCTGGTTGAACAAAGGAATGAGAAACGTTCCTCCTCCGACGATGATTCGAGGTTGGCTGCCGCCTCCAGAAATAATCATTGCTTCGTTAGGTCCGCATTTTTGGTAAAGGGACGGGAGCATGAATAAAATGATCATAAAAGCTGCAATACCGACGCCAATAATAGTCATCGACATAAGATCCATAAAAAATTACTCCTGTAGATTTGGGCGGGTCTAGTTTTAAATTCCCTTTTTGACAAGTGATGAATCGAAATTCGGTTGACTTGAAGTCGTCTGATTTGGCGTTGGAAGTAAAGACCACTAGTGATCGTCGCTTGAGCTGCAATCGCCCATCAGTGCCTGAAAATAAACCGATATCGGTTTATTTCTGGAGGACCAGCCAGCAAAAAGCCTTGTCAAAAAGTCTTATTTGACCGAAAAGTCCTTTTGAGGCTCCACTATTGCAGTAGATCCGTCAAGGTCAGTAATTATGACTTTTGAACCTTTTTCGATTTGTATCTTTTTATCCGAGCATCGTGCGATGCCGTTGTGTAATTTGTTGCCAACAATATATGAAATTTCACCTACGTTTCCGTTTTTAATGGTCGATAAGACTTCAGCTTCCTGCCCGACGGCCGCCCACTCGCTTATTTGAGTTGCACCAGACAATTTACTCATCATCAGGCTTATCAGCCGTTTAAATACCTTGACCGCCAAAATCCCGGCAAGGAGGGCTGGAATGAGAGTTATAAGTCCGATTGCAGGAAAAAGCTTGAGACTGAAATATCCGACCACTCCAAAAAACATCAAGAAAAGTGACATGGTCATCGGACTTAACAGCGAAAACGCAAGCTGGCCAACGCTTGAAAGAACATCACCCTGGTTTTGATGGCTGAGGGTATTTGATTGATGGATGCGTGAGGGAGACGTTGTATCTGATTGGTCGGAATGTGCTTGTGTAGAATCATGGCTGTCGTGAGCGCCGTGACTGTCATGAACTGTGTGAGAGTCGTGTAAATGACCGCTGTGACCGGCATGAACATCGTGCCCATGCAAATCTAGATGACCAGAATGTCCGCCATCACCGTGTCCTGGGTCGCCATCGTGCATGTGTCCCAGGAAAAAACTCAAAATGATAAAGCCGCTTCCGATGAAGAAGGCTATTACATAAACTTGGGCAAATTCGAATAGTGGCATAATCTATAAGATTACCCAGGGATTATCCAAGCGAATCAGATTAACTATGGAAATAGTAGTCACGCATAACAATACCGATTTTGACGCCTTGGCGTCGCAGTTTGCAGTGACTAAATTATATCCAGGCACAAAAATGGTCATTAATCAGCCAATTGTGGGCAGTACGCGCGAGTATCTGAGTTTGAACAGAAGCTCGCTTCCAGTTATAGAGTCGAAGTATCTAGATTTAGATCAGGTGACCGCAATTTATATAGTCGACTGCCAGCATGTAGATAGACTTCCAGAGCCGATTTCAAAATTCATTGCAAAAGAATTGGTTGCCAAAACCAGAAAGGTAAAAATCACAATTTTCGATCATCACCACATCGACTCAGGCGGACTTATAAAGCACGCGCACGAAGATTCTATGGTGTCCCAAATAGGTTCTGCCACCGCTATTTTGGTCGATAAGATGCGTCAGGCAAAAATGGTACTAAATCAGTTTGAAGCCACTCTACTAGCCCTTGGTATTCATGAAGATACCGGTTCTTTGACATTTTCGCAAACTAGCGAAACCGACGCACAAGCGCTTGCTTATCTTATGGCTTTTGGCGTCGATTTAAATCAAATCACCTCTTTGATCAAGCCAAAGTGGAGCGATGAGCAAAGTGCCTTGCTCAATGATTTGCTTGCTAATTGCAAAACAATCGATATTCATGCCACCAAAATAGTGATGTCTCATAGCAGGACTGAAGCTTATATTGACGGCGTTGCTCATATGGCTCGAACGTTGATGGATGTTCAATCAGCAGATGCGTCCTTTTGTCTTGTGCATATGAAAAATCGAGTCCATATTGTGGCGCGCTCTGATGCGCATTTGCTTGACGTCAGCGAATTGATGAAAGTTTTTG
>CAZSHS010000025.1:0-44505 GCA_964606665.1 uncultured Candidatus Obscuribacterales bacterium
GCCGCAAAGATCTCTGGACCATGCTCATGTTCCAGTGCTGGTGGGATAAGTATTTTGCCGACGGGCAAAATGTAAACGACGACTTGGGTCTCAAAAGCACTCTAGCTTTAAAATAACTGAAATTGTTCTTTTGAATTCAAGCAGGTCTCAATTTCATTAGAATTACTTAGTAAAGGCTTGAATATCTACATTTAGATGCTAGATTGTCAAGTGGTAGCTATTGGAGTCTGGGAATCCATGTCAACACTGACTTCTCGTCGTCCGTCAACTGACGTCTCGCATGAGTTATCTCATGGCGCCGCCGATTTGGTGCAGCTTAAATCGCAGAAAGTGGCATGGGAAGTTTTAGCAATGCTCTCGCGAGTTACAGAAGCAGCGGAGTTACGCTCAAATTCTTCTATGACTTGTAAAAGATTCAAAGGAAAAGTAAGTCACGGAAATTTCAAGCTTACTTACACAAGTCTGCTCAATCCATTTGTGCGAACAATGCACGGTCGCGTTATTGCTATGGACGGTGGTTGTCTCATTCAATACAGAATGGAAATGAGCGGCATGGCACGAATGATTTTTTGTGTCTGGTTCATTGCAGTCATGGCTTTATTTATTTCAAAAGTTGGCGCAGCATTAATGCATGGTATTGCCCCTGGTGGCTATGATGATTTCGTGATGATATTCCTGATCGTAATGTTCAGTCTTTATGTCGCGCAGCTTTTGCTCGCTGAAGGAAAGAGACAAGAAGCGCAAATTGAGCAGTTTTTGCTTGACATGGCGTGCGGTCGTAAATCCAGAGAAATGGTTTGAAGAGTTAGCAAAAGGGGTATTCTTTTTGAATGCCTGATGCAAACACCAACCCGAATACAGTCATAATGCTCGATTATCTGGGTGCAAAATACACCTATAGTATAGAGTCGTGTATGTCGGCAAAAGATTTTCTTGAGCAAATAAAACAAACAGCCGATCTCCCCTCAACTGTTCTTGAGCCTGGAGAGACGCCAGGCGGAAAACTTTTCAAAGGGTTTGTGATAGGCGAGTACTTTTCTTTAAAGAAAAAAATATTTGGCATGCCCGGTCAGTATGTGCGTGAACTGCAAGGCAAAGTAAGCGAGATTAAGACTGGAAATAAGTCGCGAACTATTGTCGAATTGCGATTTATAGATAATCCCGGTGTTCTAGTCGGAAAATATGCGATTTACGTTGGCGTAGGAATTTGCAGTTTTGTTCTAGTAATGATGTTTCTGAATTTTGTCGTTGATGCAACCAAGTGGATCTACGTGTTGGGCGCTCTTGGTGTAATTTATTTTTTATACGGTGCCGGACGTCAAATGGCTTTTCGTCATGAAGAAGAAGTACTTGATCACGTCAAAAAAATAGCTGCCGGAGTAGTTCCCAACCCCGACAGCATTTTGAATTGATTTTTTTTAGTCAGTAAGTTCTATTCTCTTAAACGAACTGTGCTAGCTTGAGGTCCGTCCACACCTTGTTGTTCGGTGAAGACGACTTCAGAACCTAAGCGCAAATTGTCAAAGTTGTGATCAACAAGAGCATTTGAATGGAAATAAATTTCTCTCCCGTCCACTGTTTCAAGAAAACCATAACCTTGCTCTTGAAATAACTGTGTAATCCGCGCCGAAGGCGGTGCTTCGTGAAGCTTCATTTCGCCTCTGCGTTTGCGTGTGTGTTCTTCTAGCTGACGTTTGGCAGCATCGAAGGCATCACGGACGGTGCTCATAATTCCTTCGTCACCATTGGTTTGTGCCTCTGATGATGTGCGTTTTACTACAATATCTTTTTCAGGAACACTTAAATTCAAACTTACTTCAAATGTATTACCTTTTGTATGATGTTTGTGCGGCATCTCAATTGTGACGCGGCATGCTGTAATGCGGTCGTGAATCTTTTCTAGTTTCTCCGCTTTTTCTCTAATTGCTTCTTCAACTCTGTCGCTTTTTCCGACATTCCTAAATACGACTTGAATAGGTGATTTCATTAAATATCCTCGTATTTTTCATCTACTGGGGACTATTCCCTTTTAGCTTTGCCTCTAACCTTGGCAAATGCAGGAGCTAGTTTCTCGCAAATCGACATAACTAGAAGCCCACCGATGCCGCAAGCTAATCCCATATCCTGGAATGCCAGGGTAATAGCGTACAAATAATCAAGCGATCCGCAAATTTCACTTGGCAATTGACGCAATTGCGTAACTGCAACCATCGCGAAGTAAGCGCCCCCGAGAAAAAACGGCAGGAAAAATGAGATTACTTTGAAACGTTCGTTTGTCAAGGTTCAGTCCTCGAAATATCTATGCCCATATTTGTAGGAAAATGGCGCAAACATTAAGCCTGTTGGTTGAACA
Source organism: uncultured Candidatus Obscuribacterales bacterium (assembly GCA_964606665.1). Taxonomy (GTDB): domain Bacteria; phylum Cyanobacteriota; class Vampirovibrionia; order Obscuribacterales; family Obscuribacteraceae; genus Aved-18. Next base: position 2,354 of record CAZSHS010000025.1, read on the forward strand.
GCCACAAGATTCAAGGTCCATACTGTAAAATACGCATTCGGAGTTTGCTTGGAGAAAACAAAATGCACACTAAAGTAGATAAGAAAAGAGTGGTAGAGTGCCTAAACATGGCTCTTGAGAAAGAACTCGCCGCAATGGTCCGCTATTTGCACCATTCATTCATAGTGATTGGTCCTGGTCGCGGTCCGTTGGTAGAGCTTTTTAGAGGGCTTGCTACTGACTCGATGAATCATGCCATTCAATTGGGCGAAAAAATCGTTGCTCTTGATGGTCATCCGTCAGTCAAAGTAGAAAAAGTGGAAGAGCCCGGAGACCAAACCCTTGAAGAAATGCTTCAAGAAAATATCGCTATGGAGGCAAGCCATATCGAGATGTACGAAGAGCATTTGGAAGAATTTTCCAAAGATCTTATTTTGAAACTGATGTATGAAAACATCATTTTGGAAGAAGCGACTCACTACGAGAGCTTGCACATGTATCTAAGACATGGCACACCGGCATACAAATAAGTAAGGAACGAAAATGCAAAACGTAAAAATCACTTATTGCGGAGCTTGAGGCTACAAGAACAGAGCCGTCAGTTTGGCGGCGGACTTGAGGTCAAAATTCGGACTTAACTCCGAACTGGTACAATCTTCCGGCGGTGTTTTCGAGATTGAATTTAAAAACAAGTTATTGTTTTCGAAACACTCTCTGGGACGCTTTCCTGAAGATAACGAAGTACAAGATTTGATTAGAGGTGAGCACCATCAATAATACTAACCTTATGAAATTGGCAATGATACCACTGACGGTGGTACTAACATTGTCCGGTTGCGAACAAAAAGAAACGCAAAATCAAACTCAAACTTCGGCGAGTACTGAAAATCAGGCCCAATTTGCGATTTCAAAAAAACAAGAAGGGGAACCAATGAACCAAGTAACCACACCCACAGGTCTTCAATACGTTGAGGAAGTTGTAGGCAACGGCAATGTAGCTCAACCGGGACAGAGAGTGACAGTTCACTACACTGGATGGCTCACCGATGGTACCAAATTCGATAGCTCGGTCGACCGCGGTCAACCGTTCAAATTCAATCTTGGTGCTGGCGAAGTAATCAAAGGCTGGGACGAAGGCGTCTCCGGAATGAAAGTGGGCGGCAAAAGAAAGCTGACCATTCCCTCTGAGCTTGGCTATGGCGCACGTGGAGCTGCAGGAGCAATTCCACCAAACGCCACTCTGGTATTTGACGTCGAACTTCTTGACGTCCAGTAATAGCCAGAAAAAATAATGAAGCCGGAAAGGCAAGCCTTGCGCTTGCCTTTCGATTACCAAGAGAGCTAGTAAAACTAAACTTTCGAGAAATTAGTAATAATAAGAGCATATTAGCTCTCAAGGAGGGTATATTTACCTTCAAGCTAGGGTGGGCGAGTATTTTTAGGCGGTTTTAGACTAAATGCCTGTGCAAGGGAACGAACTAGGTGAATTGCTTATTGATTTAGGCCTGGTTACGCCCGAAGAATTATCAGATGCAGTGAGAACTCAGGAAGAAAGCGGCGAACGCCTGACGCTTGTGCTTTCCAATATGGGGCTGGTCAATGAAAGACAGCTTAAAGACGCGCTTGAGCTGCAATACGGCGTCAATTTTATAACTCTGGCTCGCACAAATTTGAACGAAGAGTTGGTCAAAAGCATTCCTGAAGAAGTAATGCGCAAACACCGTTTTATTCCTATCAGCACAGGCACTCAGTCATCTGTTGCGATGGTAGATCCAGACGATTTGATTGCTGCAGACGCCGTTCGCAGTTATCTTAAGAGCGGAAATTTTAAAAAATTGGTTTGTACGGCTGACGATTTCGATTTTTGCTTGCAGCAGCTATACGCACCACCGCTTGATGAATCTAACGCAAATGGCGAAGCATTAGAACCTGAGCCTGAAAAAGAAACCCAAAATGGTACATCTGCTAAAACGTCTAAAGCCAAAAGCAAGAAAGGCGGCGTTAAGTCACTATTTGGTGATGACGACGAAGAAGATGAAGAAGAAGATGATGATGACAATGGCGTTGAAGACGAAGACAAATCGGAAGTCGATGAAGTTTTACCTGTTCAGCAACCTGAGCCACTGAACGAAATTAATGAAGCTCCATCCATCGAAGAGTCAACGCCAGAACCAGTAGTTGATGAACCAGCAAGCGATGAGCTTGCGCAAAACGATTTAGACAGCATTTTTCGTCAAAAAAGTTCTACACAAACTGTTCAAGAGTCAGTTCCTGTGAAAGCGAAATCAGGTCGTTCTCTTTTTGACGACGAAGACGAGGACGAAGACGAAACTGAAGAACCAGAACCAGAGCCAGAGCCTGAGCCTGAGCCAGAGCCAGAACCAGAACCAGAACCAGAACCAGAACCAGAACCAGAACCAGAACCAGTTTCTCAATTGGTTCACCAAGATCCAGAACCTGATCTCCTCGAACAGGATCCAGAACCTAAGCTTGTTGAGCAAGAACCTGAATCTGATTTGGTAGTTCAAGATCCTGAACCGGTACTAGTACAACAAGCACCTGAACCTGAGTTGGTTTCAGAAGAACCACCCGCGGTGCCACTAGAACCAGAATCAACGCCAGCACCGAAATTACGATCTTCAAGTAAACAGTTTAATCCTGTTGATTACCTGTTTGGGGACAACGCCAGCGCTAATGTTGAAATCGAAGATGAGCTGAAAATGCCAGAGCCGTCTACAGCAGTTGTTCCTGAAACAGTGAGTTCTATTAGCAATGAAGAAGATACGCCTCTTCATTCTACAAACCCTGCTGATTTTGTGTTTGGTGAAATGGAAGCACCAATCAATCTAGAAGAAGTGGTGGCAAACGTTACTCAAGAAATTTTTGATTCTTCCGAACTGTCTCAAATCATTGAGCGCAAACCTGAAGTATCCTTTCTTGAAGAAATTGTTGAGTCTGAGCTTTCCTTCACCAATCCGGCAGAATTGACTCAAGAAATTGAAGTTATTTCATCTGGTGAACATATCAGTGCAAGAGAGCAAGTAATTAACTTGTTATCTGAAGATAGCGAACCAGAGCCGGTATCGCCAGTGATGCCAGAGCCAGAGCCAGAGCCAGAGCCAGAGCCAGAGCCAGAGCCAGAACCAGAACCAGAACCAGTAACCGCTGCCGAACCCATCGTGCTTGAGCCCACAATTCTTGCTTTGTCTCAGGATATATTGAAAAAGGCAATCGAGTTAAATTGTTCCGACATACATCTGGAGCCCGATGCAAACGGATTGACTCTGCGTTATATGCTAGATGGCGATACTCTTGCAGACGTTGCGTTTCCAGCCGAGCTTACAGCCATGATGATTGCGTGCTATAAACATTTGGCTGGCATGGATCAAAGTGTTACCACTCGTCCTCAGGACAAGCGTATTTCGTCTCCCGAGTTTGGTAATGCCGAAATTCGAATAACCACAATTCCGCAAGAGCAAGGCGAGATGATCGCTATTTCAATCAAGCGAAATTAATTCAAGATTTAGTTTCGAATTCATTCAAGTAACGTTTGACTGATTCAAGCTTCTTTTTGATTGCGTCAATTTTAGCTGGTTGTTTCTGTACGCTTAACCAGATTGAATAACTGTCCAAACAATTGGCGTAGTTTTTCAGTCCAACCGTGTCGAGCAACAATTTCTTGTTTTCAAAATCGACTGAAAAATCTTTGATTGCCGACTCAAAATTTTCCGATACAATTTCATTATTAACATCTTTAGACTGGCTTAAAATCAAGCCACGCACATATTTCATTTCGCCTGAACCAGAAGAATCTTTTGCTACTTTTTTTAGTTCAATAGAGCGATCGCTAAGCGCTTTCGCTTCTTCTAGTTTGTGTAAATTGAACTGGACTAGTGCCAAATCGGTTAGCGTGCCGGATAATTCATTACTATCTTTACCATGCAATTTTTCTTTGAGTTCAAGACCCTTGGTTAATGCATCATGCGCTTTTTGAAAATCAGATTTTTCCATATACGCGCGACCGAGTGACACATAAGATTTTGCGCGGCGCGGATCGGCTTGACCAAAAGTATTTGCTTGTTTTATTGCTTTCTCAAAATACTGAATCGATTTTTCTGGTTGTCTAACATACAAAGCAAAATCACCGTCTTCAATGCTTTCCCACCATTGATTGTGGGCTTTCCATTGATCCGAAAGATGACTTGGATCCGAGGCTGAAATTTGATTGTCGAGAAAATTACAAGATGACAAAGTAAAAAGAAGTGGACCTGCCCACAATAAATTGCCAATCAAAAAGAAGATCTTACTCTTTCTTCTTAGACTTTCTTGGTTTTTTGGCAGTCCCATTGTTCTCCGCCTTTTTAGTTTTACTGGCGGCCGGAGCCTCTTCTGCGGGCGTTACTTCTGCGGCTGTAGTTTCTTCCGATTTAGTTAGTTCTTTTGGAGGTTCTTCAGCTTTTGATTCTTCAGCTTTTGATTCTTCAACTTTTGTTTCTTCAACTGCAGTTTCGACTAAAGGAGGCTCTTCGACTTTTGGCTCTTCAGCCAGTTTCTCTTCCTTTACTATTTCAGGCGTCTCGTCCACAACCTTGGCCATGGTCCCGACTGGAGCGCTAACCTCGTCGTCGTCGTCTTCTTCGTCCTCTTCTTCGGTAGAATCTTTCTTTTGCATCAGCCAGATGCCGCCAAAGACGATAGAGCTAATGATGGCTGCGATGGTCAAATAATTGGCAACTACGCATACTTGGTCTAAAAAAGGATTGGCAGAGATATCGAGCTTGACCTCGATTTTTTCGGTTTTAGGCTCTACGGCAAAGGCCTGTACTGCCCAGAAAAACGTCATTGCGGTACTAATAGCTTTGGCTTTAAGTCGCCTCATGAATTCTCGCCCCTAATCTAAACACCTTTAAAACATACCCCACATTCTATAAGTACAAAATCAAACCAAAAGATTTTTTCTATTTTAAATACAAGCAAGATCTGAATGAGTAGCTGGGCACAATAGAGACAGCTTGTTATTTATATGTTTGGAGGCTTCGAAGTACTTGAAAAGACCAACGATTCTTTGTCTTTCGGTTCTGGCGGCGTTAGCTGGACAGATGCTGCCGAAGAGCATGCCCCTAGCTGTGGCCAAAGGAGAGGCGGTTTCTTCCCAAATAACCTGGACAAACAATTATTCTCAGACACTCAAATATGCGGCAAGCAAAAAGAAGTGGGTTCTGGTCGATGTTTACACTGATTGGTGTCACTGGTGCAAGAGGCTCGATGCTGACGTCTATGCCGAGCCCAAGGCCGCCAAATTCATTAATACATCCTTTGTTTGTATGAAAGCTAATGCAGAGAAAGGCGATGGTCAGATGGTGGCGCAAAAATTCGGAGTGAGAGGATTTCCATGCACGTTGATTTTGTCACCAGATGGGAAACTGAAAGGGCAAATCAATGGCTATTCTCCTCCTGGAGAATTTTGTCAAAAGCTGAGTAGTATAGTGCAAGGAAAGTAGAATGGACGTCGGCTTTACCGTAGGCAATGTCTCGTTTCTCACCAGTTTTTTTGCAGCGCTGTCTTTCAGCGCGCTAATAGTCGAGCTTGGAGATCGAGCGCCCGAAAAGCTTGATGAATCGGGCGTTAAAGTAAAAGGTAAGAAGGCCAACCTTGAAGCCACTATGCTTACCAGTTCTGCCACTCCTAGTGCTCAGGCCGCTCGTGAAAAATCTAAGCTAGACGACATGAAAGATCGTTTTGTTGATGGCTACACGTGCAATAGAAATAAATACGATATGGCTTTGACTGTATTATTCAGATCTCCCGAAGAGAAATTCACCGCATCCAATACCAGTTGGCAAACTGCAAAGGAAGCGTATCGAAAGGCATTGGCTCTTGTCTGGAAAGAAGTGCAAGCAAAGAACCACCAAGAGGACTCAGGAACTAAGGGGAAAGGTTGAAAGCAGATGGTGCAAAACCTTTAAGCTCAGGCAACAGTTGGGGCACAGTCCAACTGGGCAGTTCCACGGTACCGTTGCGCTGGGTTGTTTTATGGCTCGGCTTTGCGCTGTGGATGGGAACCATTTTAATTTATACCGGCGTAAATGGTATCACTGCCTTTTCTTTCAATATCTCGGTCGTTATAGCAGTTCTTTTATTATCATCGTTGACTCGCAGCATTACATTGCGCACTGCGGCTCTTATGTTTTTTGTCGGTGCCACCATGCCTGCTGTGGTACTTTTGTTAGAATTAGTAACTACGCTTGCTCCAGATTCCAGTGCGCGGGGATATATTGTTCCATTTATAGAGCAATGTAGTTTTTATTTTGTCATTCTGGCATATTTGATTTACGTGCGTAAGTTTTCTTTCTGGACTTTTGGTATGACAGATTTGCTTGTCATGGGAGTCATGATCGGAGCTGGCTTTGCTGTTGTTAATGACTCTTTCATTCATAGTCAACAAACATGGGAGCATTCGATTCAATGGCTTCCAACAGCAGATCTTAAAGACAAACAGTATCTTGTTGTCGGACATGCCGTATGGGCTGGTATCACTGCGAGTGGCATCGGACTTGCTTTTTTCTTTTTGAATAGCCGGTGGATTGCACTAGGTGTAAGTTTAATTGGCCTTGCCTGGAGTATTCTGGATCAGCTCACTGGCAACATTTTTACACCCACGGCTGAAGGGATGACGAAGTCCCTGACATTGCTTACAATGAACGGATACGCAAGTTCCTATTTGCTTATCGTTTGTCTTTCCATCGCTGTTTTGGTTGATGTTTACATTTTAGTGAGATTCAGTCCCCAGTCATCTGAATTTATGATGCTGAAAAAATCTAGTTCGGGAAATCCAGTGGGCAATTTCTGGGACTTCATGCTTGATATGCGTCGCTTTTCCTTTGCCAGTTTCAAATGCTTTTTACTTCCAGATAGTATCAATGCCAACATGACAGTGGCCATCCTGGCTCAGACGCTCATAAATTATAATAGCTCTCCCAAAATGGGCAGGGTTTTCGAAGCTATCTACGACAAAGGCGAAGGCACAATGCAGTTGTCGGCTAAAGTCTCGAATGAAGAAGACCAGGAAAATCCATTTTTATCTCTGGACATCAAACTGCCCGAGCAGTATCAATTAATTTCACGCTTGAGTGTTGGTGGCATGGGTGCTATTTATAAAGCCAGACATCGAAAGACAAATGCAATATTAGCCATTAAGGTATTGCATCCGCACATTGCTCAAAAACAAAATAGCAAACAACGTTTTGAAGTTGAAGCAAAAGCGGCATCAGCTCTTAAACACCCGAATATCATCGTGGTGCATGACTACGGACTGACAGCAGGTGAAGTACCGTATATGGTGATGGAATTAATTGAAGGTCATACTCTTAAAGATGAAATTCTAAAGTGCAAGAGTCTACCTCCGAGTCGTTTTTTCAAAATCTTTATTCAAGTGTGCGAAGCACTAGAGCATGCGCATAAGCGCGGGGTTATTCATCGTGACGTAAAGCCAAGCAACATCCTTTTGATGGACACTGACACAAGCAAAGATATAGTAAAGGTAGTAGATTTTGGTATTGCCAAAGTAATTTCAGCAACAGACCACGAAACGCAAGAATTGACTCAAACTGGCGACATCATTGGTAGTCCGCTTTATATGAGTCCAGAGCAGTGCGTGGGCGATGCGCTTGATAATAGAACCGATATTTATTCTCTTGGCTGTGTTATGTATGAATCGCTTGTTGGCAGACCTCCACTGGCAGACGAAAACGTAGTCAAAACTATTTTTAAGCACGTAAACGTCAAAGCCGACGCCATCGCAATAGCTAGACCAGATTTAAATATTCCACCACAAGTGGAAGAGGTTATATTCAAATCCCTAGAAAAAAATCCTGCCGATAGATTTCCAACTATTGAAGCTTTGCGTATGGCGCTCATCTCATGTCGTGATCTTTTAAACATAAGATGAGTAGCGCAAGCGGGTTGGCTGTTGTCTTCCTGCTCATCTTTGCTATTGTTGGTTTTTTACTTGTCAGTCGCAATAAAATTTTCTTGTTTTTGCAAATAAGCGCGGTATTTATTGCATTGATTTTGTTTCAAGCTGGAAAAGCTAGTTCTGATGCTTTGTTTGCAGAAATATTAGCGATAATATTTGGTGGCTCTCTTGGTGCGCTAGTCGGTCGTTTTCGATATGAACTTAAATTACTAAAAGAGACGATTTTTATACAAAAAGAACAATTGAGAAGTAAAACTGAGCAATTACACGATTTTCAGCTCAATATCATAAAACATGATGAATTGGAAAGACGCGCTCTGGCAGGCGATTTACACGACCAAATTTTGAATGACTTAAAAGATATCAAAGATAATCTGGGCAAAGTACCAGAGTCTTTTTTGACCGAAAAGATAGATCTTGCATCGCGCAATATTCGCGAGGTAATGGATAGCCTTAGTCCAACTGTACTCGAAAGCTTAGGACTTCTTGCATCTATTGAAGATTGTCTGCGAAAAGGAGCAGAAGAGACTCAATATAAATTGAGAGTTAAGTTTCTCGTAGATAAAAGCGCTTTTGACAAATATTCACTTATAGAGCAGACCTTGATTTATAGAATTGTGCAAGAAGTCAAAAACAATATTTGTCGTCATGCTAAAGCTTCTAAGGTGCGAATTTCTGCTCGTGAAGAAAATGCGCAAATAAAAATTATTATCGAAGATGATGGCATTGGTATCAAAAGTGGTGACAGTTCAGAAAATAACACTTCGCGGGGATTGCTTTATATGAAGCAAAGAGCAAGCATCATAGGAGCCAGTGTGCACTGGCGACCGGGCATAGACAATAAGGGGTGTGTTGTTGAAATATTCCTTCCAGAGAAAAAATAATGACTAGAAAAAGATTCTTGATTATCGAAGATGTTCCAGCTCTTAGGGAGCATGCTAAAGCGGTGCTTGCAAGTATCTACAAAGATCCAGATATTCACCTAGCTGAAAATGGTGCTGAGGGATTGAAGATGGCTTTGTCTTTATCTCCAGATCTTGTTGTGATGGATATTTCGATGCCTGAGATGAATGGTATCAAAGCCGCAGAACAAATTTGGGAAAACGACAAGTCTGCATCTATTTTGTTCTGGTCGCAATATCATCGCGAAACTTATGTGCGCAGTCTTGGAAAAATCGTGCCAGATGAGGCTATTCATGGATATCTACTCAAAAGTGAATCGTCTGAGAAATTGGCAGAGGCCGTGAAAAAAATAGTCGATGATCAAGATCCATATATCGATCCTGTAGTGCAAAAAGTACAAACTAGATTAAAATCCAAAGATCAAACCTTAACCGATAGCGAATACGAGACATTACTCGATATTACGGTGGGATTGACTGATAGAGCCATTGCTGCGCGCAGGCATATCAGTGTAAGGGGAGTGCAGAACAGACTTTCAATGCTTTTAAATAAACTTGTGAAAGAGGAAGAATTTCATTTGAAAGAGTCTGCCGGTATGGAAATATTCAATCCGCGCACTCGAATAGTTTTACATGCATTGCAAAGAGGACTAGTAGATCCAGATGAACTTGGTTTACTAGATGAAGAAGCGCTTGACTGGGTTGATGAAGAATATGATGTTCAATCTTGAATAAGCTTTGGCACCACAGGAGCGAGAGTCTCTTCAAGTTTGTTTTTGTCTATGGTGTTTTGCAAAACGATTGTGACTAAATTTTCAGCACAAATATCGTTTGTCCTTGTTTTTTGAAAGTGAATGATTTCTTCTTGTAGTGGCATGTCGAGTATTTGCAATGCGGCAATAGATACCACTCTTAGTTTGCCATCAATACGCTCGCTCATGCGATGCTTATTCAAATCAGCAATGAGCCATCCCAGATTTGGATCCTGATATAAGGTTTGGGCGATTTTGTTGAGACAATCACTTATGCCAATAATAATAGTTGCTCTTTTCTGTTCGTGATTTGGCCAGTAACCACTGGAAGAGGTCATCGAGTATTGAAAATTTGGTTCTTGCTGCTCTATTTTGTCTTTGTCAATCTCAATCTCCTTTTGCATATCTTGTCTGACTCTAGTTATGCCCGCCACCGCAAGTAGTGCAGTAATTACAAAATCTACACCAAGTGCGTATCTGGTATCATTATTGGTGCTAGAAAATTGACGCTTTGCTTCCAACTGGCGATTGGCATCATCTCTTGCATCTGCGGATTTGGCTATAGCATTAATAGAGCTGAGAGATAAGCCCGATCGCTCTTGATTTCGCTCAAATTCGAGACGCAATGCTTTTGTGCAAGCATTTGAATCTTGCATTGAATCTGCTTCTTCATTTTGATCTTGAAAGCGAAATTGGGTCATAGATTACTATTTTATTCCCGATTTTACAGTCCCGATGCTTTGAGCAATAACAAGATTATGCGTGTGTCCACGGAGTTGCCTGCCAGGCGCCATTTGGCTCGATTGGTTAAATGCGGAGGGAATTTGAAGTCTTTAGAAAAACCAAGTAATGCAAGAATTTCTTCTGCTGCAAAGTACCTGATTCTATTACTATTGTCTTTTAGAAGTGAACCGCTTGCTTTGTGCTGTCGCCCGTAGCTGCTAGTAAAACAGGTCAACCGTTTTGTCTCTAGATCCACAATATCAAAGGCTTCCATTGTGCTTGCTTGATTAAGCATATCGCCATTTAAGTAAAGCGATTGGTCTACATCTGCTTCGTCTTGCAAAAACAATGACAATGGCTCTGGGTCTAATTTTGAGAGCTCGATATCTTCAATTGGACAGATTCGACTGGCTACAACAAAAAAGCGACGGCGCAACATTGGTGTTTTTAGTTGACTGGAGCATAAATCGAATTTTTTGAAATGATACGAGTTTTGCTCAAGTGTTTTGCTGAGCAGATGCATTGCTTTGGAATTTTGAAATTCAGGCACATTTTCGATCAAAATTCGATCCGGCAATATTTGCGGAATTAATTTCAGTAAGTTCAAAAACGAGTGGGCACGGGCATCTTCAATGTCGCAGCCATTGCCTTTACGGGTGTAGGGTAGACAGGGCGGGCTCATCCACCATAAATCTGATTTTTCAATCTGGTCAAATTTAATCGAGTCTAGATTGCTCGTGCAAGGTTCAAGAGCATAGTTGAGTCTGTAAACGCAGTTGGCATCTTCACCCTGGTCAAACGCTTTAACAGTCTGCGCACCAAATTCGTGTCCGACTTGACTGAAGGCACCTATGCCAGAAAAAAATTCAATGGCTCGATATTTTTTTTGCATAAATAATGAAAAGGCTTGTGGGTATAAAGCAAATAAGAGGGCAATACGTACAAATGAAAATCTTACACAAAAGGCCGCGGCGCAACCAGATTGGCGGGTCCAATATGGCTGAATTCGGGCCAGCGATGATTATATTTTTCCTGGTGACTTTGTTTCCCTTGATAAATTTTCTGGGATTTGCCATGGGATCGGCTACTGCTTATATGGCTGCAAAACAATGCGCGACTAGAGCCTCGACTCAATCGACATTTACCGATGCCCTTGCAGTGGTGCAGACTGAGTCTGCTACTTTCGTCAACTCGGGATTGGGTCGATTTGCCAAAATGGTTCCGATAGGCGGAATAGGAGGCAGCGGCATTAACCTGACAATTGTGTCCACACCTTATGGCGGGGGCACTGCTAGCACCAATGCGGTCAACACCAAGCTGGCCACAGCGGCCACTCCAGACTCCAATACTTATGAGTACAAAGTGCAAGCCAGTTACAACATAGGACCGTTTATTAATTGCAGTCCGCTTCCCTGGATTGGCAGCATTCCCGGTCTTGGACCACCCGCACCGATGACATTTACTGCCACAGGCTCGGCTGAATTCCCGGAAGGCTTGAATCAGTAGTTAATTCGAGACTTTTGCTATTGACAACCGCATAATGTATAACTATTCTTATGGTTATTACTAAGTCCGAGCCTTTCAAGTGAAAACTAACAGACATTTTCTGCTTGCTCTTGCCGTATGGTTTACGGTACAGGCGCCGCTCTGCGCTCAAGGACAGACCGACAGTTATTTGAATAATGCTTGGGATTCAAGCCAGGACGGCACAGCTAACACTAGTACCGGCCAGCAGTATCAAAACCAGGCTCAAGATTACGCGCCGCAGCAGTATCAGCAACAGCCACAGTATCAGCAACAGCCACAGTATCAACAAACAGGTCAGTATCAGCAAACAGGTCAGTATCAGCAACAGCCGCAATATCAACAAGCCGGCCAATATCAGCAACCGCAACAATATCAACAACAAGCTGGACAATATCAACAGACTGGTCAATATCAACAGTCTCAAGACCCGAATTACTACGGACAAGCTCAATATTCATCAACTGCTTCACCTCAATCGACCGACTCATACGTCGACTTGAGTCAGCAAAATGCACAAAGCTCGCAAGCGACAAGCACTGCCAATACTGCCACGGCAAATGACTATCAAGACTCAAACGGCAGTGGTGGCGGACATCCTAAAATCAAAGGGGCGATGAGCGGCCTTGCCAAAATGGTTGGTGCTGGAGCCAGTGTGGCTGCGCCAATTGCGGGCATGTATATGATGAATAAAATGATGCAAAAGCAGGGTTATGGCACGGGCTATGGAATGCCTTATGGTGGCTCTGCCTATGGCATGCCCTATGGCTCAGGCTACGGCATGGGCGGTTACGGCATGGGCGGTTATGGCATGGGCGGTTATGGCATGGGCGGTTATGGCATGGGTGGTTACGGCATGGGCGGAATGCCTTACGGTGGCTACGGCGTCGGCAACTCCATAATGAATCTTGGAATGCAAGGGTTGCGCGGTTACTAGTGCTAATTTGATTCGGGCTTTTATTGCCAGATCCAGCGCTCGTACACTTTCATTTTGTGATTGGAATAGAACTGACCTTTTATTCTCGTTTTTTCAGCTTCAACGACTGAGCCTGGACTGACGCGTTTATTCCAAGCTTCTTCGAAAGCTTTTTTGCCCTTGGCAGATTTGGCTAGAATTGTAGGAACTGCATAATAGCCTTCTAGATTTAGTTCCATGCGTCCACTAGTATAAGCTCTAAAAATGGAAGCTGGATTTTTGTTCAAGCTCATATACTGATAGCGCGGCATTAGATGCGACTTTGCCGTGGGTGGACTGAGAATTTCTTTGAGCGCTTGAGCATAAACGCGCGCATCTGACTCACTGCCTTTTAAATAAACTCGCAGTTCGCGACTGGCTCGCTCAAGCATCACGATATCACTTACAGTGAGATTTTCACTGATTAGTTTCATCCGCTTCAAGCTTGAAAATAGTGTTTTGCATATTTGATCCAATTGCAGTAAAGGATTCATATGCACCAGAGTGTCAGCTTCTACCTTGCGATATCGTATTTGGTATCGCTTGATGGTGGCATAACCTATTAGTCCAATGAGCAGAATAAATGCAAGTGTAATCCAGATGTTATGCATAAAATAAGTAAGTAGGGCGAGCGAGACTGACATGTAAAGCCCGTCTGCAAACATTCCATGTAATTCGCGTTGTATCTGTTTTCGATGTTCCCCGTAAGTCAGGTCAAATTTTAAGTGGGGGGCAATTAAGGTATCTCCAACGCCATCGTTCCAGTTTTGAATATCAAGACAAGAAACAGTCTGGTTTTGATAACCTTCACCAACTTGCCATAGTTTATAAACTTTCTCGCGATTAGATGCTCGCATGAGCATTTGTCTGTTTATCTCAAGATACGAAGTCAAAAGTTGTGTATCTGAAATATCGCTTAGGGCTGGGTGTACGTGTCCGACTCCCTTTTCGATTTGACCATCATCGGCGATACCATAATATTGAGTGTGCTTTTTAGAAAAGCGCTCATAATCGTTTAATCCTTTTTCCACTTCAGGCGCAACACAGACCACGTCCCAGTTGTTTGCTACTTTTGTTTTGTCACGAGGATCAATCGATTTGGCTTTGATTCGAATACTGCGACCACGAAGCTGATTAACTGAGACAGAAGCAGTGGTTGTAGTTAAATCTATTAAAGTGTTTAATTCCTGACTGTCCCAACCTTCGCCAAACAGTGCACGTGTACCTATCAAACATTTTGTCAGTCCCTGCTCAAAAATTCTAGTTGCAAGCCCAACATATAAGCGCGATTCCCATGAGGCACTGGTTGATGTAACCTGACAAATGGTTCCGCTTGGGAGTGTTTTGATTTCAATATCTAACTGTTTGCCGCCCTGCTCTTCTATATATTTATTAGCTTGTTTGAGAAATTCGTCCGAGATTCGGCTGTCAATCAAGACTATAGAGCCAGTTACCATGCAAGGATAGAGTTTTTCTGATATGGGCGAGCTGATTAAATGCTTTAATACACCGATGGCTCCGCCAACTTCTTCGTCCAGATAATTTTCTGTCATAGAAGTGGTGGCAGACATTCGCTCAAAGTCAGTTACCACAATGGCGCGCAAATAATCACCAAGCGCTTCTGACTCGACGTTGAGGATGCGCTCTGCTGCTCTGAATTTGCTTGTGCTAAATGCTAGAATGCGATCTTGTACAGATGCTCGTTTGCGCAATCCGCCTTCTGTGACACCATAACCCAGTTTTCCAAGTTCTTGTTTTATCTCGAAATAGTCTGCTTGTTTTTCGGGTGTCGAACTCAATTTCAAAATGGTAGAGGCATATTCTTCTAAGACAAGCAAAAAATCTTCAGTTTGAGGTAGTGCCGAGCGTGCACCTACCTTATTTCGCACTAATTCTGCAAGCTCAGAATCGACGTTTGCAGCAGCACACTTTAAAATGGACTCGCTTATTTTTTGTATTCTTTCGTCGTCTTCTTCATGCTCTTCGGCTTTGGGAGCAAAATTTTCTTTGTTTGAATCGGAAACTTTTTCTTTCATCCAATTTATGAAAGAGGTGTTCTTAAGCATTTTTTCTACAAATTCATAAAATTTCTTGGTCTGCACTTCAAAGTGCATTCGCTCATTTGCAGAAGGTTCAACAAAATAAACCAGATCTTGAAAAGGTGATAGCCCGCCTTCGCGCACAAGAGCCGGAGTTGGAACTTGATAGTCAGCTTTACCGCAAATGGCTGCGTATCTAGATTCTTGTTTGCCCGATTTGCCATCAGGTGGAGTGCCTGTGAGTGCCACTACTATTGGTTCGTCCAAGGCTTTTAAAATGTGGTGCATGATAGCCGCCCAATAATCGGTCA
Source organism: uncultured Candidatus Obscuribacterales bacterium (assembly GCA_964606665.1). GTDB lineage: Bacteria > Cyanobacteriota > Vampirovibrionia > Obscuribacterales > Obscuribacteraceae > Aved-18. The sequence continues at coordinate 17,515 of CAZSHS010000025.1, forward strand.
AATGGTGGCACTCATCAAAAATAACTACTTCTACACCTTGACGACGCAAGTCTTTCACTAGCTCAAGAGCGTTTTTATGCAGAACTTCTTTTAAGTCTAGGTGTTCTGTCAAATTCTTGCGCAGACGACTGAGGTGACGACCGATTTCTTTCTTGTGGGCGGTGGCATTATTTTGCTTAATTTCAAGTATTCGGAGCTCTGCTTCTCCATAACTCAAACGTCTGGAAGAGGTAAGCTCTTTGACCCAGGATTTATGAGCGAGCTGTTCTAGATAGTCTTGTTCTTTTCCTGGAATTGATAAAGCCTGATAAGTGAGAACTGTAATTGGCTTGAGAGGCTTATCTTCGTGTGTGCCAATAAGATCGGATACTTTGGTGGTTGAACCTTTGGGCAAAAATAAATCGAGTTTGTCGCCCCATTGCGACTGAATAGTTGTGTTAGGGCAAAGAATCAGTGCGGGTCTTTGCAAGGTGCCTATTATTTGCAAACCGATTATAGTTTTTCCAGCTCCAGGTGGTGCCACCACGTGAACATCGCGCTTGCGTTTTATCAGTTTGTCTTGCACCAGAGCTAGTATCTCGTTTTGATACTTGCGCAATGCGTGTTTGAATTTAAGATCAATTAAAAGTGGATGAGGTTCGCTTGTGAAATTAGCCTGGACTGGGTCTAATAGAGTTTCGTCTAACTGACCATTGCTTTTTGATGCTGCCAACTGCTTTGATACTTGCGTTGCTTGAGCAATGTCGGTATGTTTGAATGCAGTGGAAATAGGTAATTTCATTTATAATTCACTCATTATGACTGCCTTTTATTATTACTTTAGTCAATTGTTATAGATAGACACTTAGAATTTATGCGCCGCTTCTATATATCTTTGGTTTCTTATTTGGTGGCAGCAAGTTTTACTCCAAACTTTTGTCCGCATGTTTTCGCCCAAGGCTCAAATCCTTATAAAGACTGGCAAGTGATGGAACATAAAGGGCAAGAAGCTGAGAATAAATTCGATAATGTCAAAGCTAAAAAATATTATCAGCAGGCACTGGTTTATGCAGTGAAACTGGGGTCCGATTCCAATGAAAGGCTTCAGACCATGGCGCACATTTGCAATGCATGTGTGATGGAAAAACAAATGCCCGAAGCCGAAACTTATTACCTGGCTCTGGTTTCTTTAGTTCAAAACAAAAAGAAAAAGAATATTCAGCAAAAACACAGTGGCTTGAGTGATGGACTTATGTCTGCCATGGATGATCTTGCCGAAAGCTATTACGACTGCAAAGGTGCAGACACAGTCGAGGCAATGAAACATGCGCTTAGATTGCGTGAGCTAATAAGCGGCGATGAGCATCCTGAGATGAGCAAGAACTTGTGGGCTATCACTTTGCACTATTTTAGATTAAAAGACTATTTCAAAGCCGAACCTTATGCAGATAAGCTTGTATCAATCGATTCAAAAAAGCTTGCCGCAGACGATATGAAGCTTGGCATCGAGTATCAAACGCTTGGGACTATCAAAGGCAATAATTTGAAATTTGGCGAAGCCGAATCGTATTTGCGTCAAGCAATTGCTGTCTTTGGCTCAAGCAATAATATGAAAATACTTGAGGCCAATTTGGTGAAAACCGAGTTGGCACTTGTTTTGATGAAAAAAAATGACTTGGAAAAGGCTGAAAAAACGGCAAGTGAAGCGGTTCATTTTTTAGAAGCAAAATATGGCAAAAACTCATCGCAAGCAGTAGGAACAAGAAATATTCTTTCTTCCATTTTGATGAAAAAGAAAAGTTGGCAGAAAGCACAACAGAATCTTTTGTTGTCATTGAGCGCACTTGAAGCCAATTATGGAATCGACCAGGAAATTGAAATTTCTACTTTGAGGCAATTGCAGCAGTGCTATGAGAACTCGGGAAATTCATCCAAAGCAAAGGCCACACTAGAGCGAATTAAACGCATTGAGCGCCTGGTTGCCAAAGCAAAAGCTAGAAACTAATGTTTCAACTCTTGCAAGCTGTGATATAACAAATTAAGAATGCGAAACTTGCCAAAAATTGACGTTTTATTGACCACAGCTCTGACTCTACTTTTTGTAGGGTTGGGATTTGGCTATTCGCCCGCTTTGGCTGATTGTTGCGCTAAAGAACCAGTCCAAACTACAACTAAAGTCTCAATCAAAAAAACGTGCTGTTTGCCTGAAGCTTGTTGTTGCGAGCCGGCTCAAGCGCCGGTTGAAAAAAACGAAACAGTCGCCAGCTTTTATAACTTAAGAAGAGAATTTTCTACCTCCACTGTTGGTCTTGCACCTGCTTCTAGCTCTACTACAGTAGATGCTCAAAGCGAATCGAAAAGAAATTTCTTGGTTGTAAAACCAGAACCAGTCAGAGCCAAATTATTCATTTTATACAGATCACTTTTAATCTAAATATCTCCGACCTCATCAAGTAAATTACTGATTAATTAGGAGAATGGAAATGAAACATTTCTTGTATATAGTTGCGGCATTACTTATATTTGCCATGCCTTCGTTTGCTGCTGATAGCAAAGATAGTTGCTGCAAGGACAAAAAATCTAGTGCAGCAAAAACAGAAAATTGCTGTAAAACAGACTGCAAATCTTGCGCTGAAGTATGCAAAAAAGCGCTTGCTTACTGCCAGAAAAAAGGCGGCAAGCACGCAGATGCCAAACACATAAATACGCTCAAAGATTGCATCGCACTTTGCACCGCTAATGCCGATCTAGGTTCGCGCAATAGCAAATTGTCCGGCAAATTGATGGAAGTGTGCGCCAAGGCGTGTGCCGACTGCGCTAAATCCTGCGAAGCACTCAATGATAAAGAACTAAAAGCCTGTGTTGATTCGTGCAACAGTTGCGCTAAATTGTGCAGCGATGGGGACCATCACTAAGACTCTTTGTCTTTACGTTCGATTGAATGAAGGAGGGTCACGCAAGTGACTCTCTTTTATCGATCTAACGCAACTTGAGCATCTCTTTTTTTTCAACTGTTCATCGACTATTAAAGTTGCATGTTTTTTCTTACGAATACGTTAGAGAAAACAGGCATCTTTAATACACGATGATTAGACCGTTCAGTCGACACCTGTAACTGGCGTAAGATCATTTGGCTTGGGATTGTCTAACTCTTGGTCGCAGCTTTAAGTTTGTCTTGAAACAATTTTTCTTCTGTCTCAGACAAAAAGAAAGACTCTGTGGTGCTAGGAAATTTGCTTGTCATCACATCTGAAGCGTAACTCTTAATAGCTTCAGAACATACTTCGTCTAAATTGGCATAGCGTCTGACAAAACGTGGTTTGAAGTCGGTGTACTTTCCAAGCAAATCATCGGTCACTAGAATTTGTCCATCGCAACCGTCCCCTGCACCAATACCAATAGCGGGAATTTGCAATTTCTGGCTAATTATTTTAGATACAGAATAAGGCACCATTTCCAGTACCAGACTAAAAACACCAGCTCGCTCTAAAGCAAGTGAATCTTCGATCAATTTAATAGCGTCATCGGCACTTTTGCCTTGCACATGTGTTCCGCCAAATACATTTATAGATTGAGGCGTAAAACCAAGATGTCCCATTACAGGAATGCCCATTGATACCAGGCGCGATATTACATGCAGGTTTAACTCAGTTGCACCTTCAAGCTTCACTGCTTGCGCTTGTGCTTCTTTGATAAAACGACCAGCGTTTGATATTGCTTGAGTTTCGTCTACCTGATAACTCATAAAAGGCAAATCAGCAACTACTAAGGCGCGCTCTACGCCTCGTGTTACTGCTTTGGTGTGATGAATCATATCTTCCATGGTAACTGCATGAGTAGTTTTGTGACCCAGTGCCACCATGGCAAGACTATCGCCAACTAGAATAAGATCTACACCAGCTTGGTCTAAAATTTTTGCAGTGGAATAATCGTAAGCAGTGAGACAAACTATTTTTTTGCCTTCTTGTTTGTACTTTTTTAGAGTAAGTGTGGATACGGACTTAGCCATTTAAATTTGGTTTGCTCCTAAAATTCCAGTCGCTCGCGCTCTTTTCCGCGTTGGACATTGCGAACGTCTTCTAGCTGCAATTCTACGACATGCTTTGGATCGTAGGGGTATCTGCCTGCCAGGTCATGATATTTCTTGTACATTCTGCCAGCTTCTGTGGCTAATTGCATTTTTTCAAGCAAAAATCCCATGTTGTAATAAAGCCCAGGAAAATCAGGCGCCATCTCAATTGCTTTTTGATAACTAGCGGTCGCACCATTCAAATCGCCCTCGGCTTCTTGAATCTGACCTAGATTTTGATAGGCTTCAAAAGAGGCGGGATTTACTTCCAGCACACGGTTGAAAACAGACTTTGCTTCAGACAAATCGCCTTCGTCTATCATCTCGACACCTTTGCGAATCATGGCATGATATTCTTGCTCGTCGAATATTGGACCTTTACTTTTCTTTTTCTCCTTAGTCGCTTCGAGCTTGGCAAGTGCCTTTATGTGAGCCAAAATAGCTTTGTTGTCGTGAGTGAGTTGTGCTACTTCAGTCCAGGCTTTTGCTGCCTGGGGAAAATTCGCGACTGCTTCATAGGATTTGGCAAGATAACCCTGTAACTCCTTTCTGTCGAGCCCGGGGAATTTTTTTGTTTCTGTATAAGTCGGATTTACTTTGAGCGCTTCTCTCATTTCCAGAATGCATCTAAACGCATCGCCCCTAAGATAGCGAATCTTGCCTAGTTCAAAATGACCGGCTGCAAATTGTGGTTCCCAATGAAGCGACGTGCGATACTCACGCTCGCCTTCGTCGAGGTCGCCTTTGGCACAATAAATATGTCCTAAATGATAATGGACCATTGGATTTTTAGGAATGAGTTTGGCTGCTTCAAGCAAGGGACCAAGGGCTTCTTGAATGTCTTTTAGTCCACCGCGCTCATATTTTTCGTAGGTCGCTGTACCTAGATCGCGTTGAGCGGCAAAGTAATTTGGATGCAGTCTGGTTGCCGTTCTATATTCTTCGATAGCGCCGTCCAAATCGCCTTCTTCGTGCAATATGGTGCCCAAATTGTAGTGAGCGTTTGGATAATTTGGATTTATTTTGATGATTGTTTTGTATTCTTTTTTCGCATCGCTTCGGTTGCCAGTTTTGTGCAAGAAAAGACCATAGTTGTTTCGCGCTTCAATAAAATTGTAATCAAGAGTCAGAGTTGAGCGAAACCACATATTGGCATTGTAGTTATCGCCTGATTCGGCATAAGACATGGCAAGCAAATGGGTAATGTTTTTGTCTGAGCGATTAAACTGCATCGCCGCCTGACAAAGACTAACCGAGGCGTTGTAATCGCCCGCTTTGAAAGCCTGTTTAGCCCGCTCTAGTATTTGGCGCGCTTTACCAAAATTCTGACCATCGGCACTTTGACTGTTATAGATGTTCTGCTGAGCACTTACAGGCAGAGAAATGCTTGTTGAAACAAGCAAATTCACACATAAATAAGTAGATAGAGATGCGCTGAGCAGTAATGGGCGGGTCTTCTTCATACGTTTACATTATAAACACTTAAAGGGCATTTGAAACGCAGAGTCAATTTTTCTGCCGACAGGCGATCTTTAGGGCGTCTTACCCCTTATCCTTAGTTAAGATTTTGGTTCAAGAATAAGGAATAGTCTAGATATGAGCGCAAATGTAGTGGCTGAAGAAAAAGAGGCTTGCCAGGCCAAAATAACAAATAAAGTGGCAATTGTTACAGGTTCGGGACGAGGCATTGGCAGAGCCATCGCAGAAGCCCTTCTTGCTCAAGGTGCACGCGTCGTCATAAGCGACATTAACGAAGAAACTTGCAATAACACAGCGCAAGAGCTCAAAGATTTGGGCGGCGGCACACTAAGTTGTGTTTGCAACGTCACTCAGTCAGAGTCGGTCGAAGCCATGGTCGCCAAAGTAATGGAAAAATGGGGACAAATCGACATTCTGGTCAATAACGCAGGTATTACCCGCGACAATCTTTATATGAAGATGACCGAGCAAGAGTGGCAAGCTGTTATCGATACTAATCTGACCAGCGCCTTCAAAGTGACAAAACCGGTGCTTAAGGTTATGTCAAAACAACGCTCTGGACGCATAATCAATATTGCCAGCACAACTGGTGTTCATGGCAACTTCGGTCAGGTCAATTACGCCGCCGCCAAAGCTGGCTTAATTGGTTTCACCAAAACAGTTGCTCTTGAATACGCTTCGCGCACAATAACTGCAAACGTGGTTGCTCCTGGCTTCATCGACACCGATATGACAAGAGCACTGGGCGAAGAAATCATAAACAAATTTAAGGAAAAAATTCCTCTGAAAAGAATGGGCACACCGGCTGATATTGCAGCGGCAGTGCTATTTTTTGCTGGTGCAGGCAGCTACGTAACCGGCCAAGTGCTCGAAGTTAACGGCGGTTTGTACACATAGTTCACTATGTAATAGATCGCAAAAAATAAGGGCATTTATTTCTGACTATCGTGATATCCTAAATGCCCTTGGCACGAAGAAATGCCAAGTTTTGCTATGTCGACTTGTAATAATTAGATTCAGGAACAGGAGAAATAACCATGGACGAGAAGGAAGCCTTCGAGCGAGTAAAGAAGGTAACCATTTCACAGCTTAACGTTAACGCTGAAGAAGTTAATATGGAAGCTAGCTTTACCAAAGACCTTGGCGCCGATTCTCTTGATCAGGTTGAATTGGTAATGGCTCTTGAAGAAGAGTTCGGAATGGAAATCCCTGACGAAGACGCTGAAAAAATTACCACCGTTGGTGAAGCGGTTAAGTTCATTTCTTCGCATCTCTAATAGCGGTCTAAATGACCACACAAAGAGTAGTTGTCACTGGTATTGGTGCCATTTCCCCAAACGGAATTGGCAAGGATCAATTCTGGCAAAACACAATTAGCGGCAAGTCCGGCATCAAGAAAATAACTTCGGTGCCGGTCGAACTGCAATCTGCTTGCAAAATAGCAGGCGAAATACCCGAATTTGATCCCAACCTTTATATGGATCCCAAGTCTGTGCGACGCACAGATCGATTCATTCAATTTGCAATTGCTGCAAGCAAAATGGCTGTAGAAGATGCAAAGCTTGATCTCAGTAAAGAGGATCCCACAAGAGTCGGAGTTGTGATTGGCTCTGCTGCTGGCGGCTTTCAAACTATCGAAGCCCAATACAAAATTCTTCACTCTCGTGGTCCAGATAGATGTTCACCATTTACGGTGCCTATGCTCATTGTCAATATGGCAGCCGGCTGGGTCTCGATGATACATGGTGCCAAAGGACCAAATCTTTGTCAGGTCACTGCTTGTGCCACTTCCGCACACAGCATTGGTGACGGTTTTAAAATTATCGAACGCGGCGACGCAGACATTATGTTCGCTGGCGGAAGCGAAGCTCCCATAACCGCTTTGTGTATGGCAGGATTTGCTTCTGCAAAAACTCTTTCAACTAGAAATAACGAGCCAGAACGTGCCAGCCGTCCATTCGACAAGGCGCGAGACGGTTTTGTAATGGGCGAAGGCGGAGCAGTTTTGATGCTCGAATCGCTTACTCATGCAAAAGCGCGTGGAGCAAAGATTTATGCCGAAATCGTTGGATACGGCATGACAGGCGATGCATTTGACATTGTTTCGCCATGTCTTGATGGAGACGGGGCAGCGCGTGCAATGAATATGGCGCTTAAAATGGCTTCGCTAAAACCAGAAGACGTAGATTATGTAAACGCCCATGGCACATCGACTCCAGTTGGTGACAAAGCTGAAACCGCGGCAATAAAATCGGTATTTGGCGAGCATGCTACTTCACACAAATTGCTTGTTTCTTCAACAAAATCAATGACTGGACATTTGCTTGGTGCCGCTGGCGCCATTGAAGCAGCCGCTTCAATTTTGGCAATTGAATCGGGCATAGTTCCGCCCACTATAAATTTGGAAGATCAAGATCCGGCTTGCGATTTGAATTGTGTTCCCAACAAAGCTTTGACTGGACAAAAAATAGATGTTGCCATGTCTAATAGTTTTGGTTTTGGTGGACACAACGCTAGTTTGATTTTTAAAAAATATCAGTAAAAATATGAAAGAACTTCTTGGTAAGTCAGTCTTTGACATACACGAACTTTTGAGCACAAAAAAAATAAAAGCGGTTGAAGTCGCTAAAACTTTTTTGGAGCATGCCAAATTAAACGACATTAAGACTAATGCTTTTATTTGTCATACAGACGATCTTGCTATCAAACAAGCAGAAGTAATAGACAATCAACTTGCCAAAGGCGAATCGCTCTTGCCACTGGCTGCAATACCACTGGCGCTAAAAGACAATTTGTGCGTTCAGGGGTATCCGACTACTTGTGCAAGCAAATTTCTTTTAAATTTCAAACCCGAATACGATGCCACTGTAGTGAAGAAGCTTTTTGCGGCAGGGTCTTTGTGTGTGGGCAAAGCTAACTTAGACGAATTTGCAATGGGTTCTTCAAATGAAAACTCGGCAATGTCAAATGCCAAAAATCCCTGGAATTTAGACTATGTTCCAGGCGGTAGTTCAGGAGGCTCCGCCATTGCCTGTGCCAGTGGCTACAGCGTAATTTCGCTTGGCTCGGACACCGGCGGATCAATAAGATTGCCCGCATCGTTTTGTGGTGTAGTGGGCATGAAGCCGTCATATGGGGTAGTATCACGCTTTGGTCTTGTGGCATTTGCATCGAGCTTAGACCAAATTGGTCCCATGGCACGAAGGGTAGAAGATGTTGCTTTGGCACTAAGCCAAATGCACGGTAAAGACGAATTTGATTCGACATCGATAGACCAATCGAAAATAGCTGGTTATCCTGATTTGAGCCTGAACTTCGTTCAATCTTTAAAACAAGAATCGCCCCAAAATATTTTAAAAGGCAAAAAAATTGGACTTATTGCCGATACCATCGGTGAAGGCGCTGACTCATGCGTAAGGGAAGCAACTCTAGAAGCCGTGAAGCACTTAGAGGCAGAGGGCGCCCGCATCGAAGAGGTGAGTCTTGAATACAATAAACATGTATTACCTGTTTATTATTTGATTTCAAGCTCTGAGGCAAGCGCTAACCTGGCTCGTTTTGATGGTGCCAAATATGGTGCTAGAGCCAAAGCTCCAAAAGATCTTAATAGTCTTTATTCTTTGTCTAGAGAAGAAGGTTTTGGTCATGAAGTTAAGCGCCGAATAATGCTTGGAACTTACGCATTGAGCACTGGTTATTACGATGCGTATTATAAAAAAGCACAGCAAGTGCGACGATTGCTATTGGAAGAGTACGACAAATTATTCTTCGAGCAAAAATTTGATGCCCTGCTTATGCCTACATGTCCAAATACTGCGTTTAAACTGGGCGAAAAGACACAAGACCCCCTAAAGATGTATTTAAGCGACATTTGCACTATTCCAGCCAATCTTGCTGGATTACCTGCCATTTCAGTTCCCTTTGGACTGGACAAAAATAAGCTGCCAATAGGGCTGCAATTGATGGCTCCCAGGCTTCACGATAGCGAACTATTACGATTTGCTTTTGCTCTTGAAAAGCTCGGACAGGCTAGAACGAGCATTTCTCCGTTTCTTGCCGCTTTGGTCTGAGATATCCTTTATTTTACAATCCATATGACAAGTCCCTAAAACTAGTAAACTAGAAGTCTTAAAAGATTGTCGAGTCTACTCAGGTACTTTTCATGCAAATTTTGTCAAAATCAACTCTGTCTGCTTTTCTGGTTGCCGGATTTTTGTTCTCGGCCCAGGACGCTTTTGCTCAAGTCAACAATTTTTTTGGTCAGAATCTGCCCACCGCAGATGGTGCCACCAATTTGACTCCGGGACAATTGAACCAACCTAACAGCCCCTACGAAAACACTTCACCACAAGGCAACTGGACCGACGACGAAAAACGCATGCAAAAGAAATATCACATTTCAATGAAGCATGCTCGCTCGACCATTTCTAAAGGCGAAAACCTGATGAAAGGTCAATCACCAGACTCTAAAGAGTACAAAAAAGGCAAAATTTTCAAAGAAATCGGCGAGAAACAATTAGCCGATCTCGAAGCTGCCAACCCGCTCAAAAAGCTAGCTCAAGATGGTGCAGCCGATACTGAAAAGGCTCAAACCGATAAGAACACCGGAGCTCAGCAGTAATGAGCTTGACCAGTGATTTGACCGGAGCCATTGGTAAGACTCCTCTGGTCAGAATCAATAATTTGACCAAAGGCTTAGAAGCCACTGTAGTTGTAAAAATGGAATCGATGAATCCGCTTGGTTCGGTCAAAGACCGCATCGGCAGTGCCATGATTAAAGCTGCAGAAGCCGAGGGGAAAATTACTCCCGGCAAGACAATTCTTATAGAGCCAACATCAGGTAATACTGGAATTGCTCTTGCATTTGTGGCCGCGGCAAAGGGCTACAAATTAGTTTTAACCATGCCCGAGACAATGAGTGGCGAACGCAGAAAAATGCTTCAAGCCCTAGGTGCCGAACTTGTTTTGACTCCAGGAACAGAAGGTATGCGCGGCGCCATTAATAAGGCTGAGGAACTGTCTAAGCAAAATGCCGATGCCTACATGCTTCAGCAATTTAAAAATCCTGCCAATCCCAAGATTCACCGTGAAACTACCGCTCTTGAAATATGGGAAGGTAGCGATCGCAAAGTTGATATTTTTGTGGCAGGGGTTGGAACTGGCGGCACCATAACTGGTGTTGGTCAAGTCCTGAAAGAAAAAAATCCAAATATCAAAATAGTTGCAGTCGAACCAGCAGATAGTCCTGTTATCACTCAAACCCGTGAGGGCAAGCCACTGCAACCAGGTCCCCATAAAATTCAGGGTATTGGTGCAGGTTTCATTCCTGATATATTGGATTTGAACGTTATAGACGAAGTATTTCAAGTAACTAACGACCAAGCTTACGAAACAGCTCGTGCCATGGCTAAAACAGAAGGTGTCTTAGCAGGTATCTCAAGCGGCGCTAATGTCTTTGCTGCAATTGCCATTGCTAAGCGTCCAGAAAACAAAGGCAAGCTAATCGTGACCGTTGCAGCAAGCACCGGCGAGCGCTATTTGTCTACGCCACTTTATTCAGAGCTAGAAGTGCCAGGGCAGCTTGTTTCTGCTCAGAAGTAATTCTGACAACGAAACTTTTAGCATAGCATCTAACATCTTATGATAGCTGAATGTGTCGACCGAGCAGTCTAACATCAAGTATTAAACTTGCATGTTTTTTCTAACGACTGCGTTAGAAAAGCACGTGATCTTTAATACACGATGAAGAGTCAGAAAAAAGAGGTCCCGATCTTGCGTTAGATCGGTTAGATTTTGATCTCTTTTAACTTTTCGATCCAACTGCTGCAACTGCTTTAGTTTTTTCGTTGCTATCGCTTGTCGCAAAGCTATCCAAAACGTATTGGAAAATTAACGGCGCAACGATAGTGGCGTCGGACTCGACTATATAGCGAGGTGTATCAGGCTCTAGCTTGCCCCAGGTGATTTTTTCGTTTGGTGTAGCGCCGCTATAGGAGCCATATGATGTGGTGCTGTCAGAAATCTGGCAGAAATAGCTCCAGAAATTGCAGTCTTTCTGCAAGTCTTGCTGAATCAGCGGGACTACACAGATCGGGAAGTCTCCAGCAATACCGCCACCGATTTGGAAGAATCCAATCTTCTCTTTTTGTTCAAGATACCAATCGACCAGTGCTTGCATCTGCTCTGTGCCTGACTTCATGATGTTGTGCGATGCCAATTGTTTTTTGATGATGTGCGATACAAATATATTTCCGCAGGTAGAATCTTCCCAACCACCTGTAAATACTGGAATGTTTTTCTCGGCTGCAGCAAGCATCCATGAGTGTTTTGGATCTATTTGATAGCTTTTTTCAAGCACGCCGCTCTTCAGTAGTTTGTACATGTACTGGTATGGAAAGTAGCGCTCACCTGCTTTCTCTGCGTCTTGGTATATTTTAAGCAGGTGATGCTCCATCTTACGAATGGCAGTTTCTTCGGGTATACATGTGTCTGTAACGCGGTTCCAACCAGCATCACGCAATTCTTGTTCTTGAATTGGAGTCAACTCTCGGTAGTTTGGAATGCGCTTATAATCGTTGTGAGCAACTAGATTGTAGATATCCTCTTCAAGATTAGCGCCGGTCGTGCTTATGGCGTGAATCTTGCCTTCGCGAATCATTTCAGCAAGAGTTATGCCAAGTTCGGCAGTGCTCATGGCGCCAGCCATAGCAAGAAACATTTTGCCGCCGTTATTCATGTGTTCCACATAACCTTCAGCAGCATCTTTCAGCGCAGCGGCATTAAAATGTCTGAAATTGAGGTCGACAAATTGTTTGATGTTCATCTTGAGAAGCTCCCGTACTGGAAGCGATATTTTACACCCGCTCCAGGCTTCAAGCTTGTAATCACAACGAAATCTTAAAAGAAGCCGTCTTCGTTCTCTGATTCGTCGTCCTCTAAATCTTTTACTTCACCGCTCAAATCGTGCGTGGGTGCCTGCCAGTGAGCGTTAGGAGCTTCAGGCTGTTTTTGGTTTTGAGGCTGGTCTTCAGATTGGGGCGTCTGGATTTGCGGAGTTTCAATTCTTGGAATAACAATTGGGTTCCAATTGCCTGAAGAAAGCGACTCGTCATCATCTAACGGAATTGGTCTAAATCCTAAGCCCGACACCGGTGGTGGTGGCGCAGACGTTGGTGTTTGTTGCGACTGCTGTTCCACTGAGCGCGGCGGCAAACTTTGCTCGATATTTTCTTTGACCGTAGGCACTTCGCCAGTTTTTATGGTGGCTTGATTGGAGCTGCTAGCACCAGGCAGAGCTAAGCCAGGTCCCCTGATTGCCGCCGGTCCAAGCACAGAATTCAAGACCGAATTTCGAGGTGTTGAAATACTTGAAGGCGGAATAGTAGCATTTTGATCTATGTCGTCAAATGGATCGTGCAAGGGCTCATGCAGCGGATCGCCATATACTTCGTGCGATTCATGCATTGATTCATGCAAAGTGTCTTGCATTGAATCTTGCATTGAATCTTGCAAATTATCTGATTCCAACTCGGGGAGTTCAGCATCGGGCGAAACGTTCATAACGACAGGAGTCGGATTGGAGCCCGCTTTGCCTTCTTGCACGCTTTTTTGCACGGCAGAGAATATCTCAAGCAAAAATGGATCCCATTGTTTTCCGGCACCAGCCTTGAGTGCTTCCATTGCCTCTTCCATAGTGAGCGCGTCTCTGTAAGGTCGGTCCGAAATCATGGCATGATAGGCATCAACTATAGAGATAATGCGAGCGGCAAGAGGAATATTCTCTCCAGCCAGTCCCTTAGGATAACCGGTACCATCCCAGCGTTCGTGGTGAGATTCAATTACGTTGCAAATTTCGCGCAAGGCACGCACCGGTCTTAGCAAATCTGCACCAAGAACGGCATGTTGATTGACTAATTCGCGTTCTTCAAGAGAAAGAATTCCTGGTTTATCTAAGACTTCTTGCTTTAATTTTAATAAGCCAACATCGTGCAGAAGCCCAGCCACTCGAATTTGCTCTACTTGCTGTGCAGTTAGTCCCATTACTTTGGCGAGCAATTCGCTCATGCGCGCCACTTCCAAATGGTGCACTTTGTTATATTCAGACTTAGAATAAAGAGTTGAGGCAAGGCTTTTGACCATGTCTACCACTTCTGGAACAAGCTCATCTTGTGTCATTGCTTGAGGCGAGATTGCTGGAGCAACAAAGTCTCCAACTTCTTTTTGTTCTTTTACTTGATCAGCCACTTCGCGCGTGGACGGCTCTTCTTTCTCCTCGCCTGGAGCAAACATCAAATCAGATGCTGTGTGTACCTGGTTTCTGCCTAATCTTTTAGATAAATAAAGCGACTTGTCGGCTAAATCTAATAATTGCTGCTGCTGGTCGGCATCTTCTGGAAATGCCGCAACACCAAAGCTTCCACTAATTGTAATTTTGAGATTTTCGTGCGCCACAACAGTGTCCACCAGAGCTTTCCTGATACGCTCTGCCACCACTACGGCACCATCTTGATTTACTTCAGGTAATACAAGCAAAAATTCTTCGCCACCATAACGAACCGGAATATCAACGTCGCGACAGTTGGCATGAATTAAATGCGCCACCGCTTTCAAAACTGTGTCACCGGCTGGATGTCCGAAACGATCGTTTATAGACTTGAAATGATCCACATCAAGCATGATGATGGATAAATTTCTCTGATAACGCTCAGCGATTTTTAATTGCTCTGCTAATTTTTCTTGTCCGGTTCTATGATTAAACAGTCTGGTCAAGCCATCTGTGGTGGCTTGGCGCTGAATCTTGGCATACAGTCTTGCGTTAACAACACCGTTTGCCACTTGATCTGCAACCGACTTCATGAAAGTCTCGTTGATTCGACTCCAGGCAGCTCGTGTTTCACATCTATAACCAACAAGCAGTCCAAGCAATTTCTTTTCGTAAGTAATTGGAATATAGAAGAGTGACTGCACAGGAAAGAGGGCAAGACTCTTTCTGAAAGGCTCAAGGCGTCTATCATTCATCACATCGTTTGAAATAATAGGTTGGTCTGACGGAAACTTATCTTTGAATACTTTGAAGCATTCTAAATCTTTGTCATAATCGATTATTTTGTAAGCTTTGTCCGTAACAGTCTCGACTCGGATGGCGTCTTCTTCTTGCTCATCTTCATTGTGCTCTGCTGGTAGTACCACAAAACAGTTATCGAGACTGAAAAATCCTGCCAGGTCCTCTAACATTTGCGACAAGTTATCGCTAATGGCAAAACTCTGTCTTATGTTATTACTGATTCTATGCAGCAAATTATCTTGATGGCGCAACACGTCAGATTCGCGCATAAGTTGTTCGAGCAAATGCGATTTTTGAATCTGGGTTTGTCTGTCGCGATCTAGCTGCTCGTGGGCTTTCTCTAGACGTTGCGCATAATCTTCGAGTAAGTTGAGTTGTACGGATAATTCGCGCTCTACTTTTCTATGACGAAGCGCTGATTTAATGCGAGCGACAAGTTCGTTTTCAAGACAGCCTTCATTCAAGCAATCATCAGCACCGGCGTTGAGTCCTTCGACACGAGCAGTAGGACTGTTGTCGTTGCTAGTTAATATCACAGGAATATGTTCCCAGCTCTCATTCTTTTTGAGAACCTGACAAAATGATAAATTCGAATCGCCCTTGGGACCTGAATCGAGCAAGACTAAATCGACACGCTCGGTGTTCAAAATTGCAAGCGCTTTGGTGGTGGCATCCAACTCGTGCACACTATAAATGCTGCTTAGAATACGCTGGAATCTACGTCTTGCCACACGGTCTGGATGAATAATCAAAATAACATCGCGATCGAGAGAGTCGTTCTTTGGTGTCTCAGATAAAGCAAGTTCGCCATGGGTTTCTCCAAAGAATCCAGGACGACTCGCCATTTGCTCGCCCAAGAGCTTAAGCGTTGAAATATCTTGCAGCTCTATCTCGCGAGTAGAATCAAAACAGATAACTCGAATAATTCCACGCACTTTGTTGCCTGTGGAAAATGTATCGAGTACCGGGATCATCGCGTAGGGAACCCCCTGACCTTGCTTGGCCAGGTCGTCTTTAGTAAATGCTTTGCCAATCCACGAAGTATTGGTAGTGCGCACAGTTTGCGCAACTAGACTGTTTGCTTGCGAAATGGGTTGTTTTTGCTCATCAAATAGAGTGTCTACAAATTTGCGCGCGACAGAATCGGCTTCGTTACCCGAAAATTCCATGATTTTCTGAATTTCGCTGCCCGAGGCAAAGTCGATGAAAACATAGTCGAACCCCAGCACCTGGCAAATATGGCGCTTAATGGCGTCTAGAAATTCGTCTTTTCTATCTTCTTTATCTGGATTAGTAAGAGGTACTTGCGATTCGTTGTCCACAACCTTGAGACCTTTCTTTCGCGCCTGACGGCTTATTACAGCCTCAGATCCTGATTTTCAGTTTAACAGACAGATGAGTATTTTCTCAACTATCTTACAAAAGATATATTTATAGGCAGTTTTGGCTTGGGGAAATCTATATACTTTCTATATGGCAAAAGGACTAAAAAGCGCATTAAAACCTATCTCCAGGCGGCTTTTCAGGAATTCGACTCTTGAAATCGCACCGCAATTGCTTGGTGTAAATTTGTGTCGGAGGCTCGAAGACGGGACCATCTTAACTGGTCGTATTGTCGAAGCCGAAGCATACACTCAGGACGATCCTGCCTGCCACGCCTATAGAGGCATCACCCCAAGGTCAAAAATCATGTACGGACCGCCAGGGTTTGCCTATGTCTACTTCATTTATGGAATGTATCACTGCCTCAATGTCGTGACCGAGGCCGACGGAACGGCAGGAGCGGTGCTTATTCGAGCGCTCGAATTCGAAGGGGCAAACGGTCCCGGTCGGCTCTGTCGCCAGTGGCAGATAGACAAATCTATGAACGGCTTGGACTTGCTAGACTTGGAATCGCCTCTGTGGCTTTCGCGAGGCTCACTAAAATCGGATGAGACAATAGAAATCACCCCGCGCATCGGACTTACAGTTGCAACTGATAAACTTTGGAGGTTTTCCATTCGCGGTAACAGATTCGTATCTAAATAGTACTAAATACGGTACTAATTGCGCAAATCTTACCTCTGGCTGGTGCGATTGTTTTTTGAAAAATATTCAAAGACTCCTCGCGCAATGCCATCCACCAATCGTTGTTGATAATCAGCAGTTTGGATTCTTTGAGCATCGGCTCTATTTTGCATATTGGCTGTCTCAAGCAATATTGTCGGTACATTTTCGGCATGCACAATGGCAAGTCTGCCGCCCTGCCATGTACGCGTTTGTTGTTTAACCGGGCGATTACTTTCTGTAACCCTAGACAAAACCGATTGCATCGTTTCAGCGAATTCCCGACTGATAGGCAATCCCCACAAAGTCATATTACCAAATGCTTTACTACCAGCAGAATCTGTATGAATAGCGATGGCAACATCTGGTCTTTGTCTTTCAACGAAACTTTTTTGTTGTCCAGGCGCAACCAGTACGTCTTCTTCGCGTGAAATAACTACTTTAGCGCCGAGACTTTCAAGCGTGGCTTTGAGGCGCAGAGAAATTTCCAGTGCTGTCTTCTTCTCCGATGTGCCCCCTTCGGTATTGCCGTGATCGTGTCCTCCGTGTCCCGGAACGAGGGCAATTGTTTTTCCGGCAAGTGAAAAATTCAGATCGGATCTATTATTTCTTTCTGGGCGCTCCATTGGTTGAGGACGCTCCCGTGGCTGAGGGCGCTCAAATGGCTCATCATGTCGATGCTGATGCTGATGCTGATGTGGTCGGTCATATTGTTGTGGATATTGAGATTGGCGCATATTGCCATAATAGTTCTGGAAATGATTGCGCCAATATGCGTCCCAATAGCCCGGGGGATAAACCGGGTTCCTGAACCATGCGCCATAATCTTGTGGCGCCAAATTCCTGCATGGAATCTGGTTGTTTTGAATTTCTAGTTGCGGCAAATATGGCGAGTGCGGTTGCTGTTGCCACGCACGCTCCATTTGATACGCCTGAGGAAGACCTTGGTTGATTCTGCCAAAATTAAGCGACGCAAAATCGTTCGAGGTAGGGACCTCGGGATAATAATTTTGATTGTTTTCCGCGCTGAAGTTCTGCATTTGGTTTCCGAGATGGGCGCTAAAAGCCACACTATATGGCATTTAGGAAGTTTAAAAGAAACATCTATGCGGAATTAGACACAAGATTAGACAGTAGTATAGTTATATCTTTACCTGGCATGAAGGACAATACGTGAATTCCCCCATCGTCCGCTGGTTATTGGTCATAATCTGGATGAGTGTTATTTTTGCTTTCTCGCATCAGGCAAACTCAAGCGAGAAGACTGCCGTTGTTTTTGGTAGCTTCAATATTTTTGCGCGTAAAATGGGACACATAAGTGAGTTCGGCGTTCTATTTCTGTTGCTTCGATACGCTCTGCGCAAACATATTGAATTAAAGAAAGCGACATATGGAGCAGCTCTTCTTGCTATTTTGTATGCTGCTAGTGACGAATGGCATCAGTCTTTCGTCCCGGGTCGAAGTGCTTGTGTTGAAGATGTCATGCTAGATTCGTCGGCTGTTTTAGTAGCATTTCTATGTTCTGGTTTTATTGATAAAATGGTGGCGAAGTTGAGCGGAGCAAAGAGTTGATCTTATGATAGACGCCTGGATTTTCGGAATTGTTGTAGTCGGCGGCTCGGTGCTTTTTGCATCGATGGGTGTCTTGCTGGTTCGTAAGCGCGTTTCTGGCAGTTGGCTCAAGCGTCATCACGAAGTGGCAGGCTACATGCTCTCTATAGTTGGCACACTATATTCGGTGCTACTTGGTCTCATTGTTGTTGACACTCAAACCAAATATCAAAATGCAAAACAAATGACTCAACAGGAAGCCGACTCAACTCTAGATTTGTTTCATATGGCATACACGATGCCTATCGAGACTAGAAAAGTAATGCATGAGAATCTGGCTGAATATTTACGAATCGTTGACGAAGTAGAATGGGACTCAATTGACGCTCACGGTTTCAAGGACGAATCTGCCAAAGTTCCATTTCGAAAGTTGTGGTGGACCATGACCGAATATGAGCCTAGCACCGTACGTGGTACTGAGGCGTATTCTGAAATGCTTCAGGTTTTGCAAGACATGACAGATGGACGCAGATATCGTATACAGATTGCTAAAACCGGAATGCACGAAGTAATGTGGGGAGTCGTTATTTTCGGAGGACTACTCACTGTTGTATTTACGTTTCTATTTGAAGTTGAAAATGTAAATGCACAGTTGCTTATGACCGGACTTGTGGCACTGGCGCTTTCGCTAAATGTTTTGCTTATTGCGTTATTCAGCAATCCATACACAGGCTACATGCGGATCTCGTCTTATCCCTTTAAGTACGATAGAAAAGTAATTTTGGAAATGAGCAAGTTTAAGCCTGAGTAGGCCTTGTCACTTTGTCTCTAAATTATTGAACTTTTTTCGAATTTAAGTCGTCAACAAACATGGAAGTTAAATGTTTGGTGCAAGATGCTAGCGTATGTGCTAGCATAAGGGAAGGCGGCATCGTCAAACCTCATGGAGGACATAAATACTGCCATCCATCTGACGTAGATAAAGTAATTAGAATTTTGGAAAGTGGTATCGCCAATGACTAAAGTAAACACGAAAAAAGCGAGAGTCCAGGAATATTTAAACCTCCCTTGGCACTATTCTGTGGAAGCCTCTGATTGGGAAGGCGAGAAAGGTTACTGGGCATGGGTGTCGGAGCTTCCTGACTGTTCGACATTCGATAAATCGAGAGTGAAAGCGCTTGAGACAGTAGCGAATCTTTTGCCAGGATATCTTTTGGCAGCTCTGGAATCTAACGTGGATATTCCAATCCCGGAGTCACGTCCGATAGATACCGCAGATGTTGGCGGCACAATTGTGTTGCGAATTCCAAAATCGCTTCATCTTGGTATAAAGCAAGCTGCAAAAGCTGAGAATACATCTTTAAATCAGTTTGCGTTATTTGCTCTGACAAAGATGGTCTATCAAACTAACTTGCCTAAAGAAATCAAAAAGCGTTAGTCCAATTACGCAACCAAGATGGCAACGACTTGATTCCCTGGAGTGCCCGTGCCTGTATTTTGCGGTACAATTTTGGTATGAAGTTTCGGAATGCCTTGTTGTTTGCTGGGCTGTGTGCTTTCGGCATTCAGAGCCAGTTTGCATGCGCTTTAGATAAGATTACCAAAGAAGCTTATCTGAAGGCGGTTTCGAAGCAGTTTAGACGCGCATACTTTCCTCTATACGATTACTGCTTTTGCGTTGCCAAAATTCAGTTTGTCATCGACGAAAATGGAAAGGTATCTCAAATCAAGATTGTAAAACCTGCGGTCTCCCGTAAGTACAAGGCGCCTACTAGTACCGGTGATGAATGTATGATCTTTGCCGCAAAAAATATAAGTGATTTGCCTAAAATGCCGGATGAGATTAAAAGCCCGGCACTGATACTTTTGACTTTAGACGGCACGGGTAAAGAGGGTCCAATGAGGATTGATGCTCAGGTTTTGACGAACGGGAAGTGAAGTCCACTGCGATGATTATGGGATTTAAGACCAAAATCTTAATGATTCCGAGCAGTCCAATAATAGAGACTATGGTTATTTAATAGACAATTGAAGGCAATTAGATAATAGGAAGATCGTCCGAATTCTTAAAGCTATCATGAGATCTACAGTAAATTCGCCATATACTCATTTTCGAAAATCTAGAACTTCTAACTTTCAATGCTTGAAGAAATTCAACTCGCGAAATTCTCGTGGCATGTACATGTTGGAAGTATTGGTGGCAATTTCCGTCGGAGCCTTGATGGCATACGCTTTGCTAAATACCACAACTCAAAGTATGCGTTTGCTGACTACCAATCAAAATCGTGCAGTAGCGAATTTAATGTTATCCGAACTCTTGGAATGGTCCAGAGCAGCTGGTTACAGTTACCTAATTACGCAACCTGCAGAAAGCTCTATAACAATTAATCGTACAGCTCTAAATGAACCCGGTTCTGATACGGGAATCAGAAAAGACGTAGCAATGCTGGATGACTTTAGTTTGAAATGGACTGACCTTGCGCAAAAGAGCACATTGAAAGGAAAGGTCACCTACATCATTGAGCCAATTCCATCTTCGGATGCAGTCAAAGTCACTATTAAGATAGCTTGGCAAGATAGTAGTGCATTCAGTCCCAGTGACAATGCTCTCGGCGCAGGAAAGGAAATTTCAGCTTCAACTTTAGTTTGTAAAAATGGTTCTGGAGCTTATTCCAAATGAAGAAGAACCAATTGTCTTTAAATATTCGACGGTCGAACAGTAGGCGATCAGGCGCCACTTTAACTGAGCTTTTAGTAGCATCACTACTAATGGGATTAACCATGGCGGTGCTTGGCGAAGTCATGGGACTAATGACTCTTTTGGCTGGAAGAGTTAATAATAAAGCTAGTGTAATTGATAGTGAAAGAGTTGTTATGAGCAGAATCGCAAGTGATGTGAGAGCTGCAAGAACTTTTGGAGACGCCTTTGCATTAGTACCGAGCGAACGTTATCAGTTTCCATCTTCCAGCAATCCAATTTATGGATCATCTGGAATTTCGGTAAGTAATTCACCTTACCGTTTATCTTCGCATACGCTTATCCTTCAACAGCCTAGCTTTTATACGGCGCCAAATGGTGATTTTGCAGATGAAAAATTCAATATTTTTCCAATTGCATTCAAATCTGGTGACTCCACATCTGCACCAATTTCAGCCACACTTACTTCTGGGAAGATTGAAAATTTGGAGACAGTGATTTACGACGTAGTTCCTACAGCTGTAACTGGAAACTGGGAGATTGTGATGAAGAGATTTCCTGGTGCAACGATATCTAATTTTCCAAATGGTATTCAACCTTCAAGACAGAACAGTTATATCGACCTAGTGCCACAAACAGTGGGAAAAGGGCTGATTGGACCGCTTTCTCGCTCAGGCGACAGTTATCCAGTAGTGTTTCAATATTACGTAAAAAACTCTGCTGGATTAGTAGATACTTTGGATTCGGCACAACTTAATGTACCTGGAAATGTAGACAGGATTATTGGTATTGGTATCAATTTAGAAATGAAAAAACCAGAGAGCGGTGATCAAATTTCTTCAAGAGATCAGCAAGTGGGTTTACATTCTGAGGTTTTTTGTCGTTCTAACAAGGGAATTATCCGAAGGTTTTGAAGGTAACGTAGGACGTGTTAAAACCAAGAACTAGAAAAGGTTACGCATTACTTTCAGTATTAGTACTGTCTACATTCGCAATGGTTTCCCTGCTTGCATTAGCATCTGTTTTTCTTTCGATAGGGAGAGCTGAAGCAGTTCAAAATCAGAAAAACTTACTTCTGTCTGCGATTGATACAGGCTTAGATTATGCAATCAGTAATTTAAACAACAATCCTCCGGACAGTCTTACTACATCACAATTTGATCTACCTTCTTCGAATTTGCCAAATTTAAATCCACCATTAGCTGTTAAGATTCGACTTACTCCTGTAAAAGACTACGCAGGAGGAGTAGATTGGGACACTGTTAATGCTTTCTCGGTATTGCAATCTCCGCCACTGAATACGATACCACCTGTCAATGAATATTCTGTTAATGGAAAGCGAAACTTTTGGTATCTCTGTGAAATTACTGCATCGAGAGGCGCTTTTAGTAGAAGCGCTAGAGCGATGCTTGAGCCGCAGACAACTTCGCCTACAGATATTAATAACGTAAGTTTGTCAACGCCGAGCACTCCACTTTTTCCGGCTCCCTTATTCGCTAATTCACTGCTTAATTTCACTCCTTCTGGCAAGCTTGACGTAAAAGCTATTTCGGGTGATCTCAGTTTGTTTTCGAATGACAAAACTTCCATTTCGGGAAGTAACACAACAATAAACGGAGATCTTTCTAGCAATGAAATTATTGGCGCAGACACTAGACCCACTGTAACTGGGACAGTTACTTCTCCAAATTTACCTGATTCCACCCAACTTAATTACAGTAGTTATATTTCGACTTATTCTAATCAATCTTACTCGCCTTCTCCCACTACTAGCGTCGGTGCAACTGTTGATATCCCTGCAAACAGCACAGTTAATTTGCAGACTAGTAGCTACTCAACCGGTTCGCTAGTTTTGGATGGTTCAAATACCGTGAATTTGCCTTCTTCTCCTTCTTCTCCCACAAAAATATTTGTAGATTCGAATACTGCTACGCCCTTAAAAATAGATACCAGTTCGTTGAATTATGGTTCAAGTAGTTCATCTGCGGATTTTCAACTTTATTATGATGGTACTCAGGACATTACCATTACTGCTAATGCGAAGCCTTTTAATGGGCTAATTTATGCTCCAAGAGCTAAAGTTACGGTAGATGGCTCCAAAGCTTTTAATGGTGCAATTTTAGCTGACACTGTTGATATTAAAAACTCGGAAGTAAATTTACTAAGTGATATTTCAACAACTGGCGGGCCAATGGCAGAAAGAAACAATAACTATGGACTCTCTTTAAAGCTAAACGGAAGCCAGCTTGGTTATTTGGGTTATCAACCAGTCACGTGGCAGGAGACATCAAATCGTTTAGTAGAGTAAATAGTTTTGAAACATTGAAGCACAAGATACTTTTGGGTGAGGGGAGTTTGAATGGCTTGCCTAGGCGTACATTTTGCATTGACACAGGCTCAGGAGAAGAAGCTTCTGAGTGCGGAGAAAAAAGACGATGCGGACCTCGTAATGGAAATCATCGAGGAAATCGAACATGATTGGGGCGAAGAGTTTACTTTCGAATCAGACAAATCCTGAGACGCGATGCATCGCTGTTTTTCTAATTGAACACTCAACTTCACAGAAGGCGATTATCCGCTGAAGATGGCAATCTTTGGTGGACGTCAGATGCCGAGCGAAGAAGAAGAATAAAATCGTTAAGCCGACTGGTTTTGAATACTTAATTGAGCAAGTCGTTGAGTTATTCGTTCCATAGTTGACTTCTTTAAGAATGACGATTCAGGGCTTTGTCCAAAAACTGCCTGTTGCTCATCCTCAAAGATAAACTGAGCAAGGCTTGTTCCCTCATCAGCTTCTTTCAGGTTTGCGGTTAAAATCATATGAGTCAAAATCTGGTTACTGACCCCAAATGAATCAGGAGATGAAGTGAATTCAAAATTTATTTTGTAGCGAAGAATTATAAATCCATTTCCCATCGCAATAGTTTGCGACGGACCCCAGTAACGCTCTATTCCATTACAATTGATAGCTTCGCATAATATTTGATCTAACTCAGCCTTTGTTGCGTCCAACGACATAGAGTATTTAAAAGGTTCTTGTGAATCATCTGACTTGGACACACTACCATGCGCTTGAGTGATGATAAAGGCAACAAGTGCCACCAATATAATTGTTATGAATGGGATGTATTCAGTCATCAATCAATCAATTCCCGAAATCTACGTATCAGTCATTCTAATACTTTCTGCCCTTCTCTCCATTTTTCTTTAAAGCAATGGGTTTGGGATGTTGGAGCTAGCGCATTATTCGAGGAGCTTGCTTATTTACGTTGGGAAGCTGCTAAGTTGATCCACCACCCAAAGATCTGTCAATTTTAAATTCGATCAATAAACACCTACCAAACTGTTTCCCGCCTTGCGTAAAAGACTTCATGGTCCGTTAGTGTAAGGGTATCGAAGGGGATGCCAATCATGAATACTAAAATCAAATGGGGCGAGAGTATATTTTTAGGGATGGGACCAGCCGTTTATCTGGGTTTCTGGGCACCGGTTATTATCTTTGCGAATCCCAAATCCGTTGGTAGCTTTGCATTCATACTTCTGTGTTGCGCAGCTCTAAGCGCCGTTTATTATCTGATTAGTTTGGCTGCGCTCAAGGCGCATCAAAAGTGGAATGTCCCTGGCATGCGTAAAAACGGGACTTATGATTACTTTGCCAAATATGGTTGGGTGTTCGCTCTTTGTATGAGTATTCCTGCAACATACATGGGATTCTTCAGCGTAGCAATGACTTACGGTTGTCCCGGTGGACATCCCGAGTTCAACATTTTTTCTGCCATAGGTTTGTATCTTTCCGGCTGGTTTATTGGAGCTGCACCCGGAGCTGTGGCGGGATGCCTCTTCATTTCAGTATTAGATTTTGTTACCGTTGCACTTAAACGTTAAGGTCGATAGGTAAACCCTAAATAGAGCCCGAATGCAATAGCTAGCGCATAGAGAATCCCGGGGCGGAAGAGTAAGCTGATATATGGCTCGTTGCAGTAGACGATGGAGCCTATAATTCCAATGATCAAGCAAACTGCAACGCCCACAACTATTGCATCTTCTTTTGATTTTGTTTTTGAGTCAGTGTTTTTCATCGCGGCGAAAACCTTCTTTTCTCTATATTAGCAGGAAGCGATTTAATGCAAAAACCTCCGGTTTGCTTCAAAATAGCCACAATCGTGTTTCAATTGTAGCTGTGGACATTTGGTACCATATCTGGAGTCGTATGATGCGTTCAATAGCGTTAGTGAGATTACTCACTGCTTTCATTGTCACCTTATTTCTTTGCGGTCCGGCTTTAGCCGATTCCACAAGCCGCACGCAAGGACTGAATCTTTATAATCAGGGCAAGTATTCTCAAGCGCTTCCGTATTTGCAGAAGTTTGTTAGGGAGAGTCCTTATGATTCATCCGGCCAGTATTATCTTGCTTTGTGCTATCAGGCGATGAAGCAAAATGGGCTAGCAAGACAGCATTTTCAGTGGGTTGCAGGCAATTCGAAGGATCAAAAATTAAAATCTTACGCAGCAAATGCTCTCAACGCGTTATCAGCGCCTCAAGGCTCTGGCGGCGGTGCACCTGTGAAGTCGCAAGGAAATTCGAATTCTGAATCGCCTAGCCGCCAATTGGGACGCTGTAAGGTGATTATGTTTGAAACCTCATGGTGCCACTATTGTCATGAATTCGCTCCTGAGTTTGATGCAGCAGCCAACAAATACCGAGGACTGATGGACTTTCAACGGGTTGATGCTGAAGAAAATACCGATCTCAAGGCAAAATACAATGTGCGCAGCTACCCGCGACTGGTCTACTTGGATGGTAAAGGAAACATCTTGTACAACGAAGGGCGAGGAGCTTTTTCTGAGCGATTGACTGAGTTAACGGGCAAATAGAGACTGTTTTTATGTCCAAATTTACCTTATTGTTTCTTCTACTTTTAGCCACCACATCTGGTACAACTTCGGCGAAGGAATTGAGCAAAGAAGAAGCTTTGGAGTAGCCATGGATAAAGAAGACCGAAACGAAGAAGCCAAGCTTTTATTACTCGGTTCTTTTGAACGTAGCGAAGCTGACTTTAAATGAGGCTCCCTGTCCACTAGGACCAGATGAGACGTCAATTTTCGCTTTGTGTGAAGATACTACTTCTTTGACTATAGCTAGACCTAGTCCTGTTCCAGATTTTTCAGTACCTGGCACTCTGTAGAATCGCTCGAAAATCCTTTCTTTTTCATCATGAGGAATTCCGGGACCATTATCTTCGACACTAAGTGTTGTGGAGCCGTTTCGCACTGCAACTTCAATCATCACAGTTCCGCCAGATGGTGTGTATAGAATGCTGTTTTCTATAAGGTTTGAGGCTAGCTCTTCGATGCCGCTTGGATCAGCGTATATCAAGGCGGGTTCGCTTGTGGAATGAAATTCTAGTTCGATTTTTTGCTGAATGGCGTCTGGCACTTTGGTTGCGGTCACTTCAGAAACGACGCTGTTTAAGTCTACGATAGACATTTGTCGTGTGGAAGAAGCACCAGGCTCAGAGCGAGCAAGCATTAAAAGTCGGCCGACAACTTTTCCCATTCGAGCAATGCCTGCATCAAGTTCGGCTAAAACTTCTTTTGATTCGTCGTCTTTGGCTAGTTTGCGTGCAAGGGCGCTGTAAGTGCCTAAGCCTGCAATTGGGGTGCGCAGTTGGTGCGCGGCATTTGCTATGAATCGCTTTTGCATCTCAACGTCGTCGCTCAATTGTTTGAGCAAGTTGTTCAAAGCATTTACAAGCGATTTGATTTCGCTTGGTTCGTTAACTTCGAGCATGCTCAAATCACCAGGTGAGCGCGAATTGACTGCCGCTTCCACTCGTGCAAGTGGCGATAAGCCTCTTCTCACGCCTAACCATACCGCAATCAGCGCACAGATAATCAGAATTAATTGACTTACAAGCACTGTAAATGCTATCTGATGGGTTAATTCCTTTCTAGTGTTGCGGGTTTCAGCCACCTGGATAATCAAATAGTCAGTGGCAAACAACCCCCCGTTTTTGATTACCAAGACATTAAGAATTTTAAACTTAATTATATTCCTGGTGATGAAGGAGACAAATTCCCATATATTTATGCCGAAAAAGATG
>CAZSHS010000025.1:44515-54087 GCA_964606665.1 uncultured Candidatus Obscuribacterales bacterium
AGCGGTAAGTCTTTGCAGTTTGCTTATAGCAAACTTCAAAATCTCCAATATTAACAGGGCAATCATTTGGTATCGGAAATGTGAATGCCACCGCCCGTAGTTGCCTCTCTTTTAATTTGAAAAAGCGAAATTGCGGACTTAAATTTAACTGCTCGAAATTTGGTAGTGGAAGAAAGTTATGCCCAGCAAGCAGTTGACCAGATGGTGAGAAGATTTGAAAATAGAATTCGTCGCGATTATTGTGACGTAAAATAGAAAGCGCAGCAACAGGTAAGTCTAAAGTTATTTTGCCGTCCTGATTTTTTACACGTGCCACCACCGAGTCGGCAGAGTTGACAAGCTCACGGTCATAAATACTGCGAGCCAAATTTTCGCCTATGTAAAACGCACCCACACTACTGAATGCAGATAAACTCAAAAGAGGTATGAGCAGCCAGAGTAGTAGTTGTTTGCGTATTGATCGCTTCATTTTATTCGATTATGAAACCTAATCCTTTTACTGTTCTAATGACACAAGTGGATTTTTCCATTTTTTTGCGCAAGCGATACATTATGATGTCCAGCGCATTTCCAGTTATTTCCATTTCCACATTGAAAAGATGATCAAGCATTCGGTCTCGCATGACCAGACGACCTTTGTTTTGAAATAGATACTCGAGCACTTTGAATTCGCGCAAAGTCAATTCGAGTATTTCAGAATCTATGTAAAACTGGTTGGCATGCGTGTCGAGTGTCAAATTGCCAGACACGACTTTTGTTTGGTTGTCCCATTTTTCTTTGCGCAAAAGGGCACGGATTCTTGCTTCCAGCTCACCCATGTCAAATGGTTTGCACAGATAGTCGTTGGCACCAAGATCCAACCCGCGTATGCGGTCTGACAGAGTATCTCTTGCCGTCAATATAAGAATGGGCAGAGTCTTTCCAATCGAGCGCAGCCAGGCCAGAACTTCAAAGCCATTTCTAATAGGTAGACCGATGTCTAGAATAAGTAAATCATAGTCGCAAGCTGAGACAGCAGCTTCAGTTTCCACACCAGTCTTTGCTATATCAATACGATGGCCGCTAAAGCGTAAGGTCCGCGAAAGACCATCGCTCAAATATTTATCGTCTTCAGCTAGCAGAATGTGAGCCATTGTAATCGCCTGCGTATAAACGTTCTATTTTTTGTCTGAATCTTGCACGATGAAAATCGGAGGTATTGTTCGAAACGCAGATTACTGGAATATCGAAGTTGCCAGTATTAATCAGCTTTTTCATTTTCTGTGACTGCGAACCATCTTCATCATCGATTGTTATGATTACTGCGTTCATATATCGTTGTTCGAGCAAGGAAAACATTTTGATATCATCGCGTACGAAATAAAGATTGCAAGCCAGCTCATGAAGCGCAGCATCGATTTCCTTTTGATTTTTTTTGTTATCGGAGCGTACTAGAAGATTCATTAGACACACATCCTTTTGGTTTGATTTAGTTTCTCTTCGCGATTTCGAACTGACATTTTTTCCAGTTCTACAAAATTTTGCCACCACATCGAAAGCGAGTTTGCGGCAACACAATTTCGCAGTGATCGTTGTCTCCTCTTCTTTTCTTGAATACTCATATTCAATCCGTATAAGATTTTGTGCGCAAAGCCGTGTAGGTCTTTTGGTCTAACAGATAAACAATGATTTCCAAGTTCGCTCCAAACTCCAGCTCCATTGGATAGAGTTAGCACGCCGGGGTTCGACTGTTGACTGGCCACGAACTCTTTGGCGGTTAAATTTAATCCATCCTTGAGTGGATTAACAAGCATGATTGATGCATTGGCATAGCTGCTGGCTAATTCTGGTGGAGAGGTTGGTTTGTCAGTCCACAAAATCGGTTTCCATGCGTCTTTTGAATAAATAGAATTGACTGATTCGTAAATGCTTCTGCACTCATGCCAGTATTTGTCGAATTCGCTAAGCCCGGGTCTTGACCGAGCGCATTGTTGAACGAAAACTACCTTCTCCTGCCATTCTGGATTTGTTTTGAAGAAGTGATTTATAGCTAGTAAGCGCTCGCGCACGCCTTTAGTGTAGTCGACTCTATCGACACTCAAAACATAAGGAATCCCGTTGGTGGCAGGCAGTAAAGAATTTTCAGTGGCATTTTCCTGCCAGAAACGGTTATCGATTCCTAAAGGTGAGACTATCAGTTTTGAGTTTGATTGCGCGTAGGGTAAATACTGACGAACGAAACACTCGAAGTTATCTTTGTATTCTTCGGTATGAAAACCAATAGCATCTGCGTAAAGAAGCGCTTCGGCTATTTCGCTTAGTGCGTCGGCATGTTGTGGCCATACATCCTTTGGCCAGGGTATATGCCAAAAGATGTATTTGTTTTGATTTGCGCTCAGAAATTTGGGCAGTAACGCTAGCTGATAGTCGTTTACGAAGTACGCTTCCTTTCCAAGGTGGTCAGGGCGATTTAAGTTCAATGCTAGCGAAGAATTGAAGACTTTGTAGTGAAGTCGCTCAACCAGTGAATATCTCGCTAACTCAGGCATATCGTGCATAATTGGCCAGAGAAAATTGTTGCAATAATAGTAATGATTTTTCTGAATAATCTTGTCGAAGGCGTAAATAGGGCGTTTCTGACCTCTATTCTTCATCCAAAGTTCGTGGTCGACAATGTAAAACCAGTTGCTTTGCTGATTCTGCAAATAGTCGATTTGAGTCAACGCATTCGACACTCCCCCAGGTTGTGTAGGACCGCGGTAAGATACAATCTGCATTTGAAACCTCTGCGTTATTTCATTTCACCACTTTTACCTTAATGGATAGAAGTTTCAGAAACCTTTCGTTTTCCAGTTGACTATGCTTCAATTTACTTTCGTATTTTGAGCACTATGGCGGTGAATTTTGTGAAAGCTTTGAGAATAAAGAATGACAAAGTTGCTCTAGAGGAGGTTCCCGCTCCAGTTGCGAATGAAAACGAAGCCGTTATAAAAATCGAGAAAGCTGGAGTCTGCAATACAGACCTCGAAATCATAAAAGGCTATCATAATTTCGCGGGCACAATGGGACATGAATTTGTTGGCACCGTATATGATGCCAAAGACAAATCACTCATTGGTAAGAGAGTAGTCGCAGACATAAATCAAGCTTGCATGAAATGTAATATTTGCAACAGTGGTGGCATGCACCATTGCCCTGATCGATGCGTTATTGGGATAGTCAATAAAGATGGTGCTTTTGCTGAATATTTGAGCATCACTCTTAGTAGTTTGGTCGAAGTTCCGCAAGATTTGGCATTGGATAAAATTGTATTTGCCGAACCTGTTGCTGCGGCACTTGAAATACAAGAGCAACTTCAGCTCGATAAGCGAAACCCAATTTGTGTCATTGGCGATGGCAAGCTCGGTTTACTAATTGCAATGACGCTCGATCAAAGCGGGTACGAAGTCCATCTTGTAGGACGGCATCCTGAGCGCCTGGAACGCCTTGGTAATTTTGACGGGACGTACAAGTTGGCTGCAACCAACAAATCATACGCAGTTGTAATTGAAGCAACAGGAAATCCACAGGGTTTTCAATCAGCAATTGATTTAGTGAGACCTAGAGGGAACCTAGTTCTTAAATCGACCTACGCAGCGCCGTTTCAGTTTAATCCTTCAATGCTCGTGGTCAACGAGATAAATGTAATCGGCTCACGTTGCGGACCAATGGACAAAGCTGTTCAAATGATCGCTTGCGGACTGCTTGACCCAAGCACGCTTATCGACGCACAAATGCCGCTTGAGCAGGGCGTCGAGGCACTTAATCGTGCGCTAGAGCCTGGCGTGCTTAAGGTCTTAATCTCATTTTGAAAAGTCTATTTTCCTAGTGCTTCTTGCAGATCATTTAACTGGGCTTGAAAAATTTCTTTGGCCACGTCCAAGAGTTTGAACAATTTGGGATTAGCGCAGGAATAATAAATATTCACTCCTTGCTTTCTGGCAAGAACAAGATTGCTCGCTTTTAGAACTGCCAATTGCTGAGAGACATTTGGAAGCTCAATTTCAAGCTTGTCTCTTATTTCTGTTACCGTCTTTTCTTCCGTTCGCAGTTCATCAAGAATGCGAATTCTTACTGGGTTGCTCAATGCTCTAAATAATTGAGACTTGAGCTCTGTTAGTTTCACTCTTTGATTAATCGGATTTTTTGGCATTTGGTTTGGGTTGACGATAAATGATACGGGTGTTATATTTGTATTGTATCGCAATTGCGCAAGTATGCAACTATTTAAGGGTGTTTCTATGAGTACTAGCCTTCTGGTAGGCAATTTACCTGTTGAAGTAAGTGAAGAAGAATTGTTAGAGCATTTTTCTCCTTACGGCAAGGTAAAAACAGTCACACTCGTAAGAAATGATCGAGGTGGTGCAAAGGGTTTTGCCGTAGTTGTAATGTCTTCAAGGCAAGAGGCAATCGCGGCTGCGGAAAATCTTTCTAGCCAAGAATTAGGCGGAAGAAGACTAACTGTTTCGCTTAGAAAAGTATCTGAAAACTCTAAAGGGTTTCTAGGTTTTTTCAAACTTTTCGGCTAGTTCAATTTGTTCAAACTATTCCATCAATTCGATTAACAAGGCTTTGTCGCTATTAGAAATATCGATGTCGGTTATGCGCAATCCGCTATCCGTTTTTTTGACTTTGAGCTTGATCTCAACGGCGGTTGATTTAAATTGCCGTTCGTCCAACTGTTTGGCTAAGCTTGCAAGCAGTGTTACTTCTAGACCGGTTTTGGCGGTTCCACCAGTACACTCCACAGAATAAGGTTGAAATGTCACAACCTCATCCTCGCTGGGTTTCCAGAAGAGCGACTCCATTGTTTGGTATGAAGAGAGTGTCATCCATTTAGATGCTTCGATATGGCTGCGGCTTTCAGTGATCGGATTAAAATCAAACGCTGATTTCATGTGCCATTTAACAAAGTCGCATGCAAGTTCAGGTGAAAGAGGCGACTCGATTGGCGTCTCATCTTCAATTGTGGGCACCTGCACCTCTGGCGTTGCATGAACCAATTGTGCGTCGGCGTACCTATCCAAGTCCGCCCTCATGCTGCAATAGTGAATTAACTTGCCGAAATGATAGCCATTTATAAGAAAACCAGAGAGAAGGAGCGCAAGTGGAAAACCAAATACGTTTGAATGGCGGAATTGAATCATGCTCGAATCTCCGGCAGGCGCGTGTCTCTTATTTCAGCATACACTGCATTACATAATTTGGCATAGGCGCTCAAGAAATGCGGACTGGTCGGGATGCATTATTTTGCCAGCTTCTGCCAGTGTAAAGAACTCTGCTTTGTCGATTTCCCAAGATAAATTTTGAGGCGCGCATTCCTTTGACGCTTCTACTGCAAAGCAATGAATCTGCTTGCGACTTTTAGTGTATTCGATAAATCCAAGCGAAACTAGCTCGTCTTTTACCTCAATGCCAGTTTCTTCTAAGGTCTCTCTTCGCGCAGCCGCTTGCAAATCTTCGCCGGGCTCTGGCAGTCCTTTGGGTATGCCCCAAGGCGCGCTGCGATTGTAATTGCCAGATGGATGAACGAGCAGCACTTCGACTGTGTCGTTGATCTTTCGATAAAGCAAAATGCCAGCGGACTCTTTCATGTGCCGTGCCTTCTTCAGTCGTAAATGGCAGCATACAACAGTTGAATAAAAGTGTCGAAAATCCCACTACGTTTGAGGGGGGTCTTTTTGCGACTTTCTCTGCAAATAGTAAAAACGCATTCTTTTCCTAACGAAAACGTGAGAAAAGTAGCGCAACTTTAATACTTGATGAAAAATTCGAAAAAAGACATGCTCGATTGGCGTAAGACTTTAGACGAATTGATAAGCGCAAGTGCTATTCATCAGCCGCGTCGGTGTCGTCTTCTTTCTGCGCGGGCTTCAACTTGCCGCACACAAACTTGCATTTATCATTCGAGTCGCGCATGGGCGTTCCGCTTACTACCGAGGTCCAGATCAAAAATTGGTCTTTGCCGTCTGTCAAAATCACAGTCGAATTCGCGGGCGCAGTCCATGTTGATGGTGGGTGCTTTTGCAATTCTTCTATCGATGCATTTCGAATAGATCTATCCACGCTCATGCGAATATTTTCTATTGAATGCGTGCTTCCTGTGTAGGTCACTTGAGTGGTTGCTGGGACTGGCGCGCCAGTCACTTTTTCGAAAACAAATTTCAAGGCTTCGTCCACTTCTTGATCCAGATTTGGAAACGAGCCGTGCTCTTTGTGCCATTCTTTCATTGCGTCGCCAGCGCGAAGGGCTACGCCATGCAGTTCTTCTGCGTCCAATCCTTGTCCGTATTGCGCATCGACAAATGGAATGGCAAAAGCAAAGAGGGCGATAAAAGCAATGGCAATAAAAATTATTTTGCGCATTGGACAATTATATCCTTAGTTTGGTCAGGGCACGGTCGAATGCTGATGCGAATTCGCGCCGTTCTTTGTCGCCAAATGGTTTGGGTCCGCCGGTCGTTTCGCCAGTATCCCGCAAATCCTGCATCAAATTGCGCACCGCGATTCGCTCACCAATGTTATCTGGCGTAAATACAAGTCCGCGCGGACTGAGGACCACCACATTCATTGGTACAAGAATATGTGCAAGCGGGATGTCCTGGGTCACGACCAGGTCGCCCTCAACAGCATTTTCACCGATGTACTGGTCGGCGGCATCGGGCGTGGCATCGACCTGCACAAACGAGATGTAAGGCGACTCCATGAGCGGCAAGATTTTGTTTGCCACAAAAATTGTCTCGATTGTCTTGCGGTGAGCGGCTCTTGAAATAATATCTTTGACAGCGACGGGACAGGCGTCCGCGTCAACCCAAATCTTCATGGGGTGAAATCCTCGTTTGCTCAACAATAGCGATTTCACCTATAATCTTCAAGGCGGTTGGGGGCAGGCGATGAAGTTGGATCCATTAACTCTATTTGGACTTTTTGCAGTCTCGCTGGGGCTGGTGTTTTACGCTCTGGAGCCGAAGTCTAACTGGTATGTACTTGGCTTCGCCGTTGCATGCGCGATGGGCTCGGTATACGGATTTTTGGAAGGCGCGTGGCCATTTGGTGTCGTCGAAATTGCATGGACAGTCATTGCACTTCGCCGTTTCTGGTTAGCGCGGCAGGGAATTGAAACAATACCCCACTAAGATTTTAAATGTGCTAGTTTAGAAATTCGGAGATTTGAGCCGCATCGCCTTTTGGCAGTGCAATGGAAGTGATTTTGGGTCCGTTGTCCCAAATAACTGTAAGTTGAAACTCAGTGTAATAGCCAATGGGTATGTTTTCGGCAGGCTGTTTTGTATAGTTTCCCCTGAGTGAAACAATATAGCCAGACTTAGCTGAGCCGCCTATTACTGCTGCTTCTATTGGGGTAAAATAGATGCAATTTTCGGGATTGGCTTTCCAGAAGAACTGCTTGAACTCATTAAGACTTGAATTCGTCAGAAACTCAGATGCCGTATTGTGATTTTGCTCTGCTGAAAGTGGCAGAAGGTCAAAGAGAGTGGAAGCATTGTCATATACAAAGGAGCTCGCCAGGCATGGAGTTAGCTCGCTTTTATAGTTTTTCGGTGCTTTCGATAGACAATTATTCACCAGTTCGTCCTGGAAATAATTTCCAATGTTGCGCCCAATTAAATGCCCGTCGAGCAAGCTGACAGCAAGTATAAGAATAAGAGACGGACCAAAACCGAAGATGCCTGGAAGCCGGTGCTGAATCATGCTTCATTCCTTTAAGTCGAAAGAGCCTCTAATTCAGATATGCCCTGGAACTTGTCTGTTATATTATTTCCTATGCATAAATTGAGCACCGTCACATTCCTAACTATTGTTAGTCTTACCGCGAGCTTTGCCACGCCCGCTTTCGGCTTGGACAAAAAGACTTCGTCGCAAAATGCCGTATCTGAAGCCGCACGAATCAACAATTATGCCACCAAGTTGGTAATGCAAGGGAAATACGATCAAGCAATTCCTTTGTATCGTAGTTTGCTCGCAGATTATCCACACTACAAAATGGGTTACGCCAACCTCGGTATTGCGCTTTTCAATAAAGCTGCTGATTTACAAGACAAGAATAAAGATTGGGCAATGCTCGATTTATTGGAAGAGGCAGTTTTCTGGAATCCGCAAGATAAAAAAGCGGTCAATGGATTAAACGCACAAATTGATTGTCTTAATTTAAATCCCAAGTCTCGCTCTGATCGTCTGGATCTGGCGGAACGAGCCAAGCAACGAAAAAATAAACGAGCCGCATTGACAGAGCTTAGAGCGGCGCGTACCCTCGCATCATCTAAGGAACTTGACAAAGAAATCAAAGACTTAGAAGACTCACTTAATTCAGATCGCGTGGTGCACATTTCAACCAAAGGAATTCCGGAGTTCATAGATTGCGACTCTTACATGGAAAATGTGCAGTCGAGAATCAAAAGCGCTTGGGATGTTCCAATTTCTGAGAAGTCCCTCTCAACTGTCACCACATTCAGTGTTGATTTGAATGGGAAAATAAAGAATATCAAAAATAACAAACCTTCGCTTCGCAAAGACTATAACATTGCGGCATTGAAGGCAATTAATACTGTCGAATGGTTGCGCGAGATTCCAATTGGCATGAAGGTCGATTTGGATGTTCAGTTTACGTTTGACTACAACGTTTATTCCAAAACGCCAAACGTGCCGCTTCGACCCAGTGCTACCGACATCAAATTCGCCAAAACATTCAATCAAGCAAAAGACTTTTATCGTCAGAAAAATTTCACGAGTGCAATTGATAAATACCAAGAGGCGCTTAAGCTTGATGTTGAGGATGGTCGAACACTTGCTGAAAATCACTTGAGTGATAGTTACTATCAGTTGGCAAAACAGAATCTCAACTCCGACGCAAAAAACGCGGCTGAAAATTTTCGACAATGTTTGATTTTAGCTCCAGATTATGACAGAGCTGAAGCCGGGTTTTCTAGCGCTTTAGAAAAGCTTGGTGTCAACCCCAAGTCTGTGACGGATCGCGAAAAGTTAATTGATGAGATGGTGGCAAATCACAATTACGATTTTGCGTTAGTTGACTGCAAGTCTTTGCTGAAAATATCAAACAAAGAGCAGAAAGAGCGCTTTACCGACAAGCTTATACAAATACAAAGAGTAAGTCGCAGCGCCAGAGCCAAGAATAATTGGGAGGATTTTCTAAAGAAAAATCCAAACTCGGTCGAAGCTAGAATTGCAATCGTTAAATGTCTTATAGACATGAATGAGAAGCCGCAAGCAATCGAGATATTAAACGATGTGTTGAAGCAAAATCCACATCACAAGCAAGCTAAGGATTTGCTAGATAAATTGAATTCAAATTGATTTGACAAGCGCAACTAGGCACGCTTGAGTCTAGATTTTGCGTCGTTTGTAACCCGTTTCTTAGAAAGTCTAGTCACGGTTACCTTAGGTAATGGTCTGTCTTCTAGCTTTTGGTAAGCTATGAGATGACTTTTACGAAGTTCCTTTTTTGCGATTTCCGAAGCGATCTGAACAGGACTTTCGTGGTAAATAAGATTTTCCATTCTTTTTTTCTTGCAAAGGTC
>CAZSHS010000025.1:54097-57143 GCA_964606665.1 uncultured Candidatus Obscuribacterales bacterium
CCTCCCAATCAGTTCTATAAGCAATCGTTTTACGTCTTGCTGTAGAGGGAGGGATTTTATAAATCTCGATGAGAGACCTAACTACAAGGTACCAATAAAATTCATTCTGATTCAATCTAATATCTCCCAGTTTATAGAATCAAACAACAGTTCGCAAGCTTTTTGAGTGTGGAAGCTAATTTGATCCTTCCCGCGAAATACTCCACGGCGAGGATGTCTTGAAAGAGGTCCGGCAATAACATCATATTTATTATTCGAAGGAGAGTGGATATTTCCGGCTCTGCAATGTTCAATCAAATCTATAAAGTCAGGACTGTAGCGTATGAAAAATAGAATAGACCGTTGGCTCAGTTTATTTCGATCCATTTCTGCGACTAGTATTCTAGGTTTAACGTAATTGCCGTTTGCGTGAGAGGCTCTTGTTGCAGCTTTTTCCGCCCAGACTTCAACCTGATTGAAATTAGTGGTGGTATAAATTCCTTGACCAAAATCATTACTGAGTCGAGTTCTTTCAAGGGCGAATCTACCTTCTGCTTTGATTTGGTCAGCAGCAATTTGATGCGTACCGTGGAATAGTTGCAATTTTTGATTAGTCTTGTTTAAATCGCTGTTTTGCTGCAAGCATGCAAATGTAAAATTATGCTTTTGCAGTTTGACTTGACTCCACTAATCCTCGCCCTGAATCGATTTGCTTGAGCAAAGTTTCGACCGCATCAAGCGCATGGCTTGAAACTGCGCTTGCGAGCGATTAACACGTAAAGAATCAACAACTAAATGAATGATCGCAATCCGTACAAGTAATCTTTATTTGCGAATTGGAAACTAATTCTTCCAATCGTTTTTTATTCAGATCTAAATCTTCTTCCATATCAAATTCAAATTCGGCATCGCACTCAGGACACTCGGGAGCGGCTCCGTCTCGCAAAGAAAGAGCTGCAGCAATTAGATGCTGAGCAGGATATTTATCTAGAAGATTCTGTGCGATAGCTTCGCGAATTATTGGAAGCGATTTTTGTTGCATTACTTCCATGGCAGAATCGAATGGTTCGATGAGGTCAGGTGGAACAGTGCCCCCAACCAGATTTCCTTTGCTTTGAATAGTCCCGCATAAAATCAACGTTTGGATTTTAAATTCTAAATCGGCACTATCTGTCAATGACACCAAATGTGGTACTGCTGCATAAGTCGCCGAATAGATACTATTTTGGTGACAAAGAGATCCCCAGGCATCGCTCCATCGCGACTGATTGGAAACTAAATCATTAATTAGCTTCGGAGTTTCCTTGGCATTGCCGTATGCCTGACGTAAGTCTCTCCAGCGAGGGCTATCTAGTGCGAGCATCTTGTCACCTTATATCCTTTTTGACTATTGTACGACAACGTCACATTAAAGGCGAAAATGGGAATATTGAAATTGAATATGTAATCTAAAGGATATAGAGCTTTGACTAGATACTTTGCTTTCAGACTAGTCTACTTAGAACTCCTTCTAATGCTTTGCAATTGCATTGGGATTTCGTACTTAACAGCAAAATTTTCTGACAACAGCTATCAATTTGGGATTACTGCAATTTTGGTCTTTCTGATCGGTTTTGGATTTTATCGATTTTTGCGCGGGCAAGAGAAGGCCGTGCTTTATTTTCAGCAGATGAATGCGATTTGCCCGACTTTAGCCAGGTTTGAACGCGTTCATTTTTATACTTACTCAACTTTCTTAATCGCCGCAATAACTTTAACTTTGAAGTGGTCTTACACAACTTGCGTTTTGCCAATCTCACTGGAATTGGCGTCCTATCAGCAATTTGAGCTAGCAGAGCGAATTCATACATTAGACAATAACTTTAGCGGCAAAATTCGTAACCGTGCTGCTACTTCAGTCGCCTTAAATCGAAATTGGATACTGGGCATTCCTGATGTTAATTCAGCTCGCCGTGCGATAAGTACTGTATATGGTGCTGAAAGCCAACAAACGGCAGATTTTGAGCGGTCTTTGGCGGTCTCTTTATTTCATAACAAACAATATAGTGAGGCTGAGGTATGCATCGCACGTTCAGTGAATCTATACAATCAATTGAACTTGAAAACTGAGACCATCGCGACTCTAGCGACACAAGCATATTATTTAGCGAAAAAGGGGGACAATGCCCAAGCTAATGCACTGGAGTTGAAGCTTTTGACTACGATCAATCAATTACCAGTTTGCGAAGATAAAGTGAGTCTTCTTACAGATTTAGCTGAGGTTGCCAACCTACTTGGACAGGGTGAATTGGAAAAATCGTTACTGCACACAAGTAAGCTTTTTGCTAAAGAAGTCGAGAAAAAGCAATTAAAATCAAACTCCCTAGAGTCGGAAGAACCATACTTTATGTTGGTTGGGATCTTTGGTGGTCTGGCACTTTCAGCTTTGACTTTTAACTTTATCGCATTCCAATATTTTTGTTTTAAGTACAGACGAGTGCTTCGTCACTCCCGACAAATAGAAGAACAAGTGCATGCGCTTTTATTCTTAATTCCGGCTGCACTGAGTATGAACAAGAAATTAGTAGCTCAAGAGTACAGTATAAAATTAGTTGAACTTTCAGAAATGAGCCTAAATAGTAGTAGTGATAGCGGACAAGCCTAAAACTAAAATTCTCTTCGTTTGCAGTCAAAACAGGCTGCGAAGCGCCACTGCCGAAAAGATTTACGAGAAAGTGCAGCACTATGACGTCCGATCTGCTGGCACAGATAAAAGTGCTCGAATCCGCATCACGCCTGGTCACATTGGATGGGCAGACTGGATTTTCGTAATGGAGAAGCGGCATCTAAAATTGCTTCGAAATAAATACAGACAAGAGATGCAAGGCAGGCGAATTGTCTGTCTCAATATTCCCGACGATTATGATTTCATGGATCGCGAACTGGTGCTTCTGCTCAAGTCACTGCTTAGCGAATACATTGATATTCCTGAAGACGATGAAGAGGATTAGCTTGCCTTAAGCCTCTTGTAATCTTTGGTAATGTTTCGAAGGGCTGAACTGGCGATTTTTTCCGGCATTTGATATCT
>CAZSHS010000026.1:0-46390 GCA_964606665.1 uncultured Candidatus Obscuribacterales bacterium
CTCAGCAGTTGTTTTAATCTGCGCTTTTTCAAATTCGCTCAATCTTCCTATGGTCAATAACGAAGCCTTAAGTCTTCAAGCACTAATCGGAGTCAATCCATTAGTAGGGGTTTTCGACTTTTGCCTGGGAGTCGTTTGCGCCCAAATTTTTAATAAATGCAAATTTAAATTGAACCATATTCAAGCAACCATATTCGAAATAGCCGCACTAGCATTGGCTCTTTGGATAATACTAAACACTGCTGCAATTGCCTCAAGCGCAGAGCAAATGCCAAACATTTCAAAAGCTGGAGCTTACTGGCTGCGCGAATCGGGACTGGTAGCTATTCCATTTGCTTTACTGATATTTACACTTGCCCATCAAAAAGGATTACTAGCTAAAATTTTGAGTGCACCACCTTTGGTGCTACTCGGTGAGATAAGTTTTGCAATTTATCTTTTGCATTTCCCATTGATCAAGATGTTCTACGTCTACATACCGCAAGAACGTTCTGTCACTGACTTTGGACTATATCTAACAATTCTTTTTTGTTCGAGTTATTTGTCATACAAATTATGGGAGCGACCCTGGCGCGACTATTTTGCTCATATTGCCGATAAAGACAATGTCAAATTTGCAAAGCAAAAGCTCGGTCCAAGCCTTATTGTGTCCCTGGTTC
Source organism: uncultured Candidatus Obscuribacterales bacterium (assembly GCA_964606665.1). Lineage (GTDB taxonomy): Bacteria > Cyanobacteriota > Vampirovibrionia > Obscuribacterales > Obscuribacteraceae > Aved-18. Next base: position 660 of record CAZSHS010000026.1, read on the forward strand.
TAATTTGCTTGACCGTTAGTAATTTAGTAGTAAGGTTACATATTGAAATTTTGAGTGAATCAGACCTTGCTCAAGTTAAAAGTAAAAAGACGTACCAAGCAACAAACATTGATTTTGGATCTGATTTAAAACTTGATGGTTACTGGTTCTCCGATGCTGTCATGGCAAAAAAATTAAGCTTATGTTGGACAATATCTGAGAATAATCGTCTCGACTTTAATCAGCCTTTGTTGATTCAATTTTTCAATAAGAAAGGCGAACTCTTTCATCAGCAGCAACTGAAACTGTGGCCTGATTCTAAGGGGAAAGTGTGCTTTCAACTCGGTGGGGGAAGCTTTACACTTCCACTAGAAATACCAGAGCAAGTTTTTCTAGATGCAGAAAAGATGACAATCAAAACTAATCAGAATACTAAGACAATTACTCTGTCCCACTAGGAGCAGTCGTGGGAGCACCTTCGCCTGACTGCGAAGCAGTTGGCATAGTCACATTGCGAGTCCAGGTGGCATTTTTCTTAGTGTCTTTGACCACCATAGACATTACTTGTGCTTTGTACATCAAGTCTTTGACTGGATCCATGATTTTAAAACGCAATTGAGGGTCTGACAATTGAGTTTCGATCGTTATCTCTACTGGTCCGTTGAAATTGATATCTGCTGGCGCTCCTGCTCCTTGCTGAGTCCAGGTCACAGTGCCTTTAGCACCGATTGAAGCAAGACTCTCATTGATTTTAGCTGCGACCATTTGACGAGCCTGCATAGGCGTAATCTTATCAAGTGGATCGACTTCTGCAGGACCGCGACGCATTACCTGTCCCACCCAACTGGATTGAGCAAGCCAGAACACCAAGATTCCGCCAATTACTATAATGACCAGAACCGGCATGTAGTTGGGACCTTTGGCTTTCTGTTGTCCGGCAAATAGGGCACTGCCACGCTTGCTACCGCCGCCTTCTGAAATTCTGACCTTTTGCTTGGTGCCGCAAGATGGACAAACTTCTTCAAACCCGTGAAGGGGAACCCGGCAGGCAGGACAATCGTACATATGGACCTCAAATAAGCAAGCTAAGAGCTGAAACAAGACTACTCTATCAGATAAGATAAAACCTTCAACAAAGTTTTCAATATCAGGACCTGGCTCTCAGTTTGGCTTATGATAGAAAATTGGAAATTTCGGCTCTCTAATTATTGGAAGCAAAATCATGGTCAAAGAAGCGATTGAAGGAAAAATAAAGAAAGCCTATCAAATGGCTGTGGACGAAGGCAGCTTCCAGGCAGATCGCGAATGTCCCGAAGTTATTTTTATTGAAAAACCAAAGACCGAGTCGCACGGCGACTTTGCTTGCGGCGTTTCACTCAAACTTGCTCGCCATCTCAAATTGGCACCGATGAAAATTGCCGAAACTTTAAAAAATTACATTGAAAAAGTTGGCACCAATGGTAGTGGCGCCATGACAGTGGAAGCAGCTCAACCTGGCTTCCTCAATTTTCAGCTCGACAAGTCATTCTTGTCTAATATCATTTATCAAATTGCAAATGCTGGAGAAAATTTTGGACGGGGCAAATCAAACGGCAAAAAAATCCTTATCGAATATGTCTCAGCCAATCCAACCGGTGGTCTACACATAGGACACGGACGCAACGCTATTCTTGGCTCTAGCCTTGCTAATTTGCTTTCCTTTGCTGGCTGGCACGTTGTGCAAGAGTTTTATATCAATGATTGTGGCGAGCAAATCAACAAACTGGCCAGAAGCGCTTTTGCCTGCTATCAGAAAAAACTAGGCAATACAGTCGAGTATCCAGAAGACGGCTATCCAGAAGAGTCTTTGTCACCTTATGTGGACAAAGCAATGGCCGAATATAAGTCTGATCCAGCTAAGCTTGAAAAAGCAGAAGATTTGGGCGACATAATCAAAGAATATTTTCGTGCCGATCAAGAAAAACTTCTGTTAAGCGTTGGAGTCAAATTCGATTCCTGGTTTTCTGAAACCAGTTTGCATAAAGACGGCAAAGTCGAAGAAGCGTTAGCTCAAATGGCCAGTTTAAATTACACCTACGATTCTGAAGGAGCTTATTGGCTCAAAGCCAAAGAACTTGGCGATGAGCGCGATAGAGTGCTTAAAAAATCGACCGGCGCAACTACATATCTGGCAAACGATGCAGCCTATCATCTAAATAAGTACAAACGCGGCTTTGATTTAATGGTCAATATTTGGGGTGCAGACCACCACGGGCAGGTGCCTGGCTTGAAAGCGGTGGTAAAAGCACTTGGCGAAGATCCAGATAAATTAGAGCTTTTACTTACCCAGATTGTTAATCTCAATCGCGACGGCAAGCCAGTGAAAATGTCTAAACGTATGGGCACTGTGGTCATGCTCGATGAAGTTCTAGAAGAAGTGGGGGCAGATGCTGTCAGATATTATTTGGCCGAATCCAATCCAAACAACCCGATAAATTTTGACCTCGAACTGGCTAAGAAAACGAGCAAAGACAATCCCGCCTTCTACATACAATATGCTCATGCGCGTTGCTGTTCAATTTTAAGAAGAGCAGGTGAAGAATACCTGGATTCAGAAACTGGCAAGATGAATCCACCGCGAGTAAGTCCCGAGCAGATGCGCGAAATCGAGCAAGCGTATGGCAAAGACGAGCGCATGTTCGATTTTACTTTCGACAATGAAGCCGATAATCCCGAAGCTTTTGCCGCCCAGAAAAAACTTGTTTTGCGCCTTTCCAGCTTGCCTGATGAAGTAGAAGAAGCGGCTCGCGTTATGCAGCCGGGTCGAATCGCTCGTTATTCTTACGAGATAGCATGCGATTTGCAGCGCTTCTACGAGGTATCACGCGTACTTTGTGAGGATTTATCAGTAACAAGATCAAGACTCGGGCTGATAATGGCTACCAGGCAAGTACTTCGCAATACCCTCAAAATAATAGGTGTTTCGGCTCCCGAGCGCATGTAGGCTGCGGCTGAAAATAAATTGAGTCAGGAAGCAACTTCCGCATTTCTCTTGTCGATGCTAGGCTAGAACAAGAAGAACATGTGAAATGGGAATGTTAGTTCCCAGACGACAAAGCACCATAAATTCTGCACAAGAATTCCAGAAGGGAAAACATGCCAGAAGAAAAGCCGCTAAAACTGACTCAGGAAGAGATTCTTCTACTTCTTACAAGCGCTAAGCTCTTTGATAAGCTGGTGGCGGGAGTAACCATTCGCTGCCAGCAAAAAGACGAGCTGGTAAGCAACATAATTAGTAAACTCTCCGCGCTAGTTTATCCTTCTATAGAAACTATGTCAGATGAATTTGCCGACGCAATTATAGATTCGATGCTTGGTTGCGAAGATTTAGACGAAAAAGAGCTTGAAGAGCTAGAACAAGCGCTTTTGGAAGCAGAAACCGACGAATTCTTCGGCTACGACTTCTTCAAGCAACAAAATCCTAAAGCTCCCCAACAGCACTCAACTACAACTTTTCAGACCAAACAAAACGCAAACGAGCACAGCAAACTGGAAGAGACTTTGCTAGAAGCCAGTTTCGTTTATCCAATGTATTCGGTAGACGACAAATTGCCGATTTTAGAAAAATCATTGCTGCGTCATTTAAGCCTTGAAGCGCAGTATTACAGCGTAAGTCGTGAAACCGTAGATAAAATTACGATCGATCCGCTCGTCTTATTGCAAGAAAATGGCATTTGGTTACTTGTTGCTTTCTGCCATCAAAAGCGCGACATTTTACTCTTCAGAGTAGACCGTCTCAAAGACTTGCACGAAACTAATCGCGAATTTAAAACAGCTCAAAAGGTAGATGACCTGCGCTGCAAAGTCTTAGCCTCATACAGCTAATCTGAATTGAGCCCAGTCTAGCTTTTTTCCGACATGCACAGCTTGATTGCTTCAAGAGGTTTGTCTTTCCACAAAAGCTCGACATACTTTCGCTTGATTGCGCCCATCAAAGCAGACTTTTTGCCTGGAAAATTCTGAGCTAATTTAATTGCTTTTGAAAGCGCTTCTTCAGCTTGAGATAATTTGCCTTGTTTCGCCAGCACCAGAGCCAATCCATAATGAGATTTGGTAGCGTACAAGCTTGGGATTTTGCCATGCGTTTGCCACCAGACAAGACTTTCATTGTAAAATTTTTCAGCAGGCGCCATATCGCCACGTCTTCTATAAACATCTGCCAATCGACTGGTTGAGTCGCAAAAATTACTTGGCTTTTCTTCTTTGATAGTCGAGACTACCTGATAAAGCCTTTCATAAGCGCCTACCGCTTTATCGTATTCGTTGCGCGAGGAGTAAATGTCACCCAAAATATTGAGGGGCTGAATAGTCATTGCAGATGGAGCTTTTTCTTGTGCCATACACTTTAAACATTCATTGGCGGACTTTTCTGCTTCATCGTAAAGATTCTGCATGAATTGGCAGTACGAAAGTATTCTATATTGTTGAGATTTAGGCCAAGGACCTTTGACACGATCGGTAACATCAAGCATTTCGGTCAGTCTTTGTTGAGCCTCTTTCCAGTAACCAGAATTAGCATAAAGCTCGACCAGAGCAGCAAGGGCACCGGCATAATCTTCTGAATTGATACCATGCTCAGAGCGCACCAATTGCAGGGCATCAAGGGCAGTGTCACGTCTTGCATTGAAGCTTTCTTTATTAGTAGCATTTATTTTTTTTGCGACCAGCCACATTTCGTTGTCATTAAAAGCTGGATATTTGTTCATCGAACTATTGAAATTGTTGGTGACGAAAAGTAGCCATAAAGCAGAGATTCCCACTAGCAATCCAACACTGGCTACAAGCGGCAGAATAATTGTATTTCTGCTCACTTTTGGTATTGCATATTTTCCAGCAATTAACTTTTGAGGCGCCTGAAGAGCGATGGCATTGTTCTGCCAATCCTCATCATTAGCCGTTTGAGCTAAGGCGAAATCGGCTTGAAGGTCCGATGCTTTTTGATAACGATTTTCCTGCTCTTTTTTAAGGCATTTGTCGATTATAGTTTCTATGCGCTTGCACAGCGTCTCATCGGCTTCCTGCCACTCTATTAGATTCATTGGCGCAGGATCGTCTTTCAAATGTTTATAGGCAGTTTCAATAGCGTTTTTACCTACAAAAGGCGGTTTGCCCGTTAAAACCTCATACATAACACAAGCAAAAGAGTAAATATCAGAACGTGCATCACCGTTTGCACCCTGACACATCTCAGGACTGAAATACATGGGCGAGCCCATGGTCTCTCTGCCGTGAGTCATGAACTGAACCTGGCTTTTCGATACAGAGTGATTACCGATAAGTTGAGCAATACCAAAATCGGCTAATTTAACCCCGCCAAAATTGCCTGGCGTGGGCTCCGCTTCTAAATAAACGAAATTGCTTGGCTTCATCGATTTGTGTAAATAACCAAGTTTGTGTCCTTCAACGAGGGCTTCCACTGAGCTTGTGGCAAGAGCAAGAGCATCAGAAAGTGACAACCTGCCCACTTTGGATAAGACTGTTTCCAGATTTACTTGAGGTGTGCTTGGCGATATAAGATAGAGATCATTTGCGGCACTGACAAAAACATCTACATAAGAGGTTAGATGTTGACTTTGACAGCTTTGAAGCATTTTTTTTAAATCAGATTCAAGCGCTTTCAAATTTCGAATGTTATCCGAAATGTGTTTATGCACTTTTTTGAGTACGCGCAATTCACCAGCCTTGGTATCACGAGCTTTGTAAGCTACCGAAAGACTTCCACGTCCAATACATTCCAAAATTCGAAAACGTTCATCAATAGTAGTTCCAATTAAGGGATCTACTTCTTGAAAAAGCGAAAATGCTGATGCATCTGGCGTATTTGGCGGCTGGTTATCGCTCACTTATTTTGTTCCTGCAAATTTTCACAATGGCTAAAAATTCGGTTCAAATCAGGGTTTATAAAGGTCGCCAAGTCATGCTTCGATGGAGAAATTATAAGTTCATCACCCAAAGTAAAAGGATATTCAACGTGCGGTCCGTCAATGAATATGGCTCCAAGTCGCATTTCAGAAGTCATTGCAATTGATTCGCTGCGACTAAGCTGCCCTTTCAACAAATGCCAATTTTCGTGCGGTCTTAGACATGCCTCTCGCACAAGATATTGATAATTAGATTCGAAAATATCTTGAACGACACCACCAGCCGAGCGTAGTGAGCCAGTAGAGCCAGCCGGAGTACCTATCCAAACGCCAGATGATCTTTGTTCTTCTTTCTTGCCGCCGATCTTTATGATGTAGCGACTGGTAGCGCCAGGATTTGTATGTGCCACCAAGACTTCGTTAAGCGCCTTTTGATGCAGTAGTTGTCCATTCAGCTCCAAGGACAAACGCATTATTTTGGCTGCCTCTATTTCACCTTTGCAGATTTGCTCCAAAATTCTTGGGAAATTATCGCTTTGCGCCAGACAAAAGTGCCCATAAGACGAAGACTTGGAAGAATTCACTCCAAGCAATGGGATGTCTTCCAAAAAATGCGAAGCATCTATAAAAGTGCCATCGCCGCCTACTGCAATGACTAAATCAATGTCTTTGATTGGGTCTATAAGCTCTGAGCGGGCGACCGAGACATAGTCTATTTTTTGTCGCTCAAGCTCGGTGTGCACCGCCTCAACTGTAGCAAGATGCTCATTGTGAGCTATCAAAACTCTTTTGACGATATCGCTTTTTTCTTCAAGCAGCTTGACGAAGCGCTCTTCGTGATAATCTTCGACCTGAATTTGATATGTGGTTCGCTTGCGCAGAACCAGTACTTTTTTGACTTTCAAAAACCAATCCCCAACTTAACACCATCTTAAGATAACTTGCGACAATCGAACATATTGACATCAATAAAAGGTAAAAGACAATTGCTCTCAGTTATAATGAACTCTTCCAAAACATGCGGGATCCGTAATTTTTACGGCTACTCGAGGAGGTCTTTGTGGTTCGCTCAGGTGCCGAAATTCGCTCTGAATTTATTTCCTTTTTTAGAGACAAAAAAGGACACTTGCATTTGCCAAGTTCCAGTTTGATCCCAGATAATCCGACCTTGCTATTAACTTCGGCGGGCATGGTTCAATTCGTGCCAATCTTTCTTGGAAATGCTCCAGCTACCGACCCACCGCGAGCAGTAACAGTACAGAAATGTGCTCGTGCTGGAGGAAAAGACTCAGATATCGAAAATATTGGCCGTACTACTCGCCACCACAGTTTTTTTGAAATGCTTGGCAATTTTAGCTTCGGCGACTATTTTAAGCGTCAAATCATTCCCTGGTCATGGGAATTTGTTACTGAACACTTGAAATTAGACCCCAAACGTCTCATCGTCACTGTTTTTGAAGGCGACGAAGAAATGGGAATTGGCGCGGACGAAGAAGCTTACGAAATCTGGCACAAAGTAGTTGGTTTACCACAAGAGCGCATTTTCAAAATGTCTAAGAAAGACAACTTCTGGGGACCACCAGGTCCAACTGGTCCTTGCGGACCTTGTTCTGAGATTTATGTAGATCGTGGTCCTGAATTCAGCACTCTCAAGAATGCAGACCCCGATAAAGTCGATTTTGAAGACGGTAACAGATTTATGGAAATCTGGAATTTGGTCTTCATGGAATTTTTCAAAGACGAACATGGCAAATTCACTCCTCTCGAAAAGAAAAACGTTGACACGGGAGCTGGTCTTGAGCGTATTTCAATGGTCTTGCAAGGCACTAAAAATACTTTTGAGACTGATTTGTTCAAACCAATTCTTGATGAAGTCTGCAAATTATCAAAAGTAAACTATTCTGGTACCACCTGGAATGAAGCCACCGCCGAAAAAGATAGACCGCTTCCTGAAAAGCAAGACACCTATTTGAAAATCATTTGCGACCATGCGCGCTGTGTTAGTTTTCTTATTACAGATGGTGTTCGCACAAGTAATGTGGGAAGAGGATATGTTTTGCGCTTTCTGATTAGACGCGCTGCTCGTTTTGGTCGTTTGCTTGGTATGAACGAGCCCTTTATTCATAAGTTAGTGCCCACCATTGCCACTGTATATGGTGAGGCGTATCCAGATCTAAAAAATAATCAGGTTCAAATTGCTCAAGTAATCTTAGACGAAGAAAATAAATTCGCCAAAACAATTGACCGCGGCATGAGCATCTTAGAAGAACTGCTAGCAAAAGAAGACAAGCAACTGCCAGGCGATGTTGTATTCAATCTTTATGCAACATACGGATTTCCACTTGAACTTACAAGCGAGATAGCATCAGAACACAACAAAACCGTTGACTTAAATGCCTTTGCTAAAGCTCGCGAAGAACATGAAAAAGTATCTTCTGTAAGCAAATTCAATGTGATTATGACCGGAGACGAAGCGCTTGGAAATATTCTCAAAAAGCATGGCACAACAAGTTTTACCGGTTACAAAGGGCTTTCTGGCGAAAGCACAATACTTGCCATACTAAAAGATGGCAAAATGGTCGACCACGCAGAAGAAGGCGAAGAAGTAGACATCATTTTAGACGCCACTCCTTTCTATGCCGAGTCGGGCGGACAACTTGGAGACAAGGGTTTGTTGTTCAACAACGATGCCTCGATACAAGTACTGGATACAAAAAAATCGGAAGGACTTCATATTCATCGCAGTCGAATACTAGGTGGTGCAGTCAAGTTAGACGACAAGTTCCAAACCAAAGTCGATGCAGAGAACAGAGAAAGCACAGTCCTGCACCACAGCTCCGCCCACTTGTTCCATGCTGCTGTTCGTCAATTACTCGGCAAACACGTTATGCAAGCAGGATCGCAAGTCGGTCCAAACGCCATGCGCTTTGACTTTAGTTTTGAGCGCCAACCGACCAAGCAAGAACTATTCAAAATAGAATCGCTCATGAATGAGTGGGTTAGAAGCAATACCAAGGCCGAGACTCAAGAAATGTCACTTGCAGAAGCCAAACAAACAGGCGCTATAGCCATGTTTGGTGAAAAATATGGCGATGTAGTTCGCGTCGTTAAAATGGGCGATTTCAGTCTAGAATTTTGTGGTGGCACACATATAAATTCAACTGGCGATATTAGCCTAATTAAAATAGTCTCGGAAGGTAGTATTGCCTCTGGTGTCAGACGAGTGGAAGCACTTGCAGGTAAAAAAGCCTGGGACCACATAAGCAAGCAAATAGAAACGCTTAGTGAAGTATCAGATAAGCTCAAGGTGAAGCCTTCTGATATCGGCAGCCAGATTGAAAAATTACAGCAAGACCTGAAAGCGCGCGACAAGCAAAATGAAGTATTGCAAGAAAAATTGATGAGCTACAAAGCACGCGAGCTAAAAGAAAAAGCTCTACAAGTAGGACAATTCCAGCTTGTCAGCGCAGAGCTGAATGACGGTGGCTATACAACAGACCAGCTCAAACTAATTGCAAGCATAATTAAAGACTCGGGCGACAATTATATAACCGCTCTTGCAAGCTCTACTGGTCCCAACCAAGTCACGCTTGTCATGGGAGCTTCGCCTGCTTCTGTGAAAGCTGGAATACATGCAGGTAATCTAGTGAAAGAAATGGCTCAAATAGTTGGTGGCTCAGGTGGCGGCAGACCAGACCTGGCGCAAGCCGGAGGCAAAGACCCTTCGCGCATTAATGAAGCCTTGCAAAAAGTGAAAGAAGTCGTAAGCCTTAAATAAGGGGGATAAAAAAGTGCAGTTCTTGAAAAAAATCTCGGTTGTATTTGTCGCATTTATAGGAATCGTTTTAATGGCTCAGGCAGCCTTTGCAGGAGCACCACCTGTTCGTATCGCAGTAGTTCCTGGCGGTGGCTCTGGTATCGAACAAGAAATCGTTGACCGTATTTCGAGTTCACTTTCCTCCAATCAAAACATAGCACTTTCTACTGTAAATCCAGACTGGTACGTAGTTTGCAACATCAAAGAGTTCATGGATCAAACATCTGGACAAATCAGATACAACGGCACTGTTTTAATCAAAACCACTGGTGGTCATATCATTTCTACCATCGCAGTGCAAAAATACAATCAAGATTTTTCACTCAGTCCTGGAACCCCTCTGAACAAAGCCCTTGTGGACAAAGCCGCACGCGATGTTATCAGCGGCGCTTCTGAGCGTGCGATTGGACCAATAGAAAACGCAGTTGCAACAGAAATGGAAACAAGAGACAAAGTGATTCAAGGTCAAATGCTTGCAGATCAAGAAGAGTTTGACGGTGCCATTAACGCTTTGCGTCTAGTTACTCCCGATTCGCCTCACTTCCAAAATGTACGCAATCTGATGGAAGAATTTGCGATGGAAAAACAAGCCAAAGATAATCTGGCAAAAGCTAGAGCCCTTATAAATTCGGGTAAATCCGGACAAGCTATTGCATTGCTAAAGGCTATACCGGCCAAATCTCGTTACAAAGGTCGAGCCAGTGCACTCTTAGCCAGCATTGGCGGCGGCAAGAAAAAACCCGCATTAGCAAAAAATAAGAAGCCACAAGCCACAGCTAGCACCGGCAAACAAGCCGATTTAAAAGCACTGGATAGGGCTCTTGAGCTAGAGAAAAAAGCTATTGAGAACGCCCAAGCCAAAGTGCGCTCCCAGATTAAATAAAGAATTAGATCAAAACCCGGCTAAATTAACTATCTGTGCGGTTAAACTGTACGGTAACTCCGTTTATGACATCAGAGATATTCTCGGGAGAGTTAAATGTTTTTGCGCAAATTCAGTGCACTGGTTTTTAGTTTTATTTTCGCCTCAAGTCTAGTTTTTCCTCTTTCTGCTCAAGCAGGACAAAAAAGAAAACTAGCCATCCTGCCCTTTGAGTACGGAGCAGTACAAACCAATGTCGGCACAGTCGACGTGGGCAAAGGGATCACAACTCTACTCATCACTAAATTGGTGAATGACGGGACTTATTCGATTATCGAACGTCAAATGCTTGATTCGATATTGAAAGAACAAAATTTCTCGGTCTCTGACCGCGCAGACCAATCTACCGCTATCAAAATCGGTAAATTACTGAGCATCGATGCCATCGTAGTTGGCACCGTGACCCAGTTTGGTTTTGAATCCAAAAGTACAAACGTTGGAGCTGGCGTCGGTGCTGCGACTCGCTACATCCCCTATGTTGGCGGATTTGGTGGAGCATTCGGCGGCGTTTCAGTGAAAAAGAGCAAAGTGCAAGTAGCACTCGATGCTCGCATCATTGATGTAACAACTGGTGAAATTCTTGGCGCCGTACATGGTGTCGGTAAATCACAAAGATCCGGTACCGACCTCTGGGGCGGTTCGGGCTGGTCGGGTGGAGAAGCTGGTTGGGGCTCATCTGACTTTGCTACTACCATCGCTGGTGAAGCCACCATGCAAGCAGTAGACGATATCGGAACTCAGCTTCTGGCTTACGCCAACAAGCTTCCCGACAACGCTTCACTAGCTGCTAAAAACGTCACAGGCAAAATTGCCGACGTCACAGGCACCACAGTCACAGTCAACCTTGGCAAAAAGAACGGACTAAAAGTCGGTTCCAAACTGCATATCGAGCGTCCGGTCAAAACTATCCGCGACCCCGATACTGGCAACGTGATCAAAGAAATAATGAACACAGTGGCTGAAATCACGCTCAAAGAAGTTGATGACACATCCTCCACCGGCGACATCATCAAAGGTGCTGGAGTGAAAATTGGTGACACAGTCAAGATGGTAACAACCGATGTCTCTGCTGTTGTTCTAGGCAAAGACGGTAAAGGCGCACAGTAAGACTCACAACAAAAGTTAGGTTGAGGATAATTCCATTGAAAGCGAATCGAAAGAACTTAGTCCTAGTATTGATCTTGGCAGTTCTGACTTGCAACTTCAGTCAAGTTAACGCCAAAGAAAAAGACTGGAATAAAGAACTCGAAAAAGGCTATCACGAGCTGAAAATGGGAAACATCGACGAGTCAATCAAAATCTTCCAGGGCAAAGTGAACAAAAACCCCAGCTCGGGTAAATGCCACTGCGCTCTGGGAGAAGCTTTGAAAAAGAAAGGTCAGCACGACCCAGCCAAAAAAGAATTTTTGCTTGCTACTCAGGTTGAGCCAAGCTTCGGCGAAGCATTTTATCACCTGGGTCAATGTTATGAGTTCGACAATCAATGGCAAGAAGCGATCAATTCTTATAGACGCTATAAAGAGTTGGCTCCAGAAGCCAGTAACCGCCAAGCGCTGGAAGACAGAATTTCATTTTGCGAAGGTAAAATATAAAGAGGTATTTCCTTGAGTTCCGAATCAAAAAACACTGAATACGCATACTTTGAAGGCGACTATGTACCAATAGATAGCGCCAAAATCAGCATCAAGACTCATGCCCTACAATATGGCACTGGAGTATTTGAAGGCATTCGCGCTTACTGGAACGAAGACGAAAAAGAACTCTACATCTTTCGAATGAAAGAACATTTTGATCGCATGAAAAACAGCATCAAAATCATGCGCATCGAAAACAATCGCACCAGTGAAGAGCTATGCGACATCGTCGTAAAACTCTTACAGATGAATAAACCAAACACAGATACTTATATACGTCCTTTCTCATACAAAGCCAGTCTGCGTGTGGGTCCGGGACTGCAAGACAACCCATCTGAATTTTGTATTTTCACAACTCCTTTTGACGCTTACTTCAAAGTAGACGAAGGTCTAAAAGTGATGGTGTCAAGCTGGCGCAGAGTAGACGATAATGCCATTCCACCTCGCGCTAAAGTGTCAGGCTCTTACGCAAATACCGCCCTTGCAAAAACTGACGCCATTTGCGCTGGCTTCGACGATGCCATAGTGCTGGATCAAAATGGTCACGTTTCAGAAGGCTCTGCCATGAATCTCTTTATGGTTCAAGATGGGCATCTGGTAACTTCTCCAGGCTACGGAAATATTCTGGAAGGAATCACAAGACGCACCATTATGGAATTTGCTCAAAACGAATTTGGAATAGAAACTGAAATTCGCACCATAGATAGAAGTGAATTGTACATAGCCGAAGAAGTCTTCTTCTGTGGCACAGGTGCTGAAATTGCCCCCATTCTTGAAATTGATAGAAGAATGGTGGGAGAAGGCAAAACGGGTCCTATTACTCGCAAAATTTTCGACATGTATGCAAAAGTCACTCGCGGCAAAGTGGACCGCTACAAAAAATGGGTAACTCCAGTTTTTGCCGACTCAGGCAAAAGCAGCGGAAAGAAACTTGCGGTAAAGTAGGGACATGAGATTTAAGTTCACAGCTTCGTTTCTGACACTTTTAGTTTTGCTCTTAACAGCCGTACCACAGGTGCTATCTGCTGGAGGAGCCCGACCAAACGATCAGTACCGTGCCTATTTACAGGCACTATACTGGGCAAAAGAATTACGCCAGTTTTCTCCTTATTTATGCGAACGCACAAGAAACAACCTTGAAAGTCTGTCTGGACAAGAAAGACAGGATGCTTTCAAGCGCTGGAAAAAAGGTTATGTTGCTAAATTCAAACTAGTGCGCGAAGAAGTTGTGGGCGATCTTGCTTTTATCGAAGGCACAGGTCTTGGACTCGAGTTTGGTCAGATAACACCTGCCAAAGTTCGAGTAGAAATGATTATGGAAAACGGCACCTGGAAAATTAAGCACCAGGTTTGGACCGGCGCTATCAATATGCCGCGCCGCTAAAGCATTTAAGTGGAAAGACATATGTCAACAAGAAAATTGGCTATCGCAGGATTTCTCACTCTGACTCTTTTCTTGAGCCAAAAAGCATTTGCTGGAGACTTTTCCGGCAACACTGTTTTTACTCTGCCTCAAGGGTCACTTGTGCCTCAAGGCTCTTGGGTTCAAGCACCTAAATACACACCCCCCACAGTGACAACAACCACAAGCACCGGCTCGAATTCAACCAATCTTCAAGGACCCGGCATTTTTAGTTTTGGCTCACCAGCAATGATGCCTGTATTGCCTGTTGTTCCCGCTCTACCTTATTTTGGTGGCATTAGAGGAATGGGAATGGGCCTACCTTATTATGGAGGTATGGGCTCAAGTTTCGGCGGCTTTGGTGGCGGATATGGTGGTTATGTCGGCAACTATGGTGGATGGGGAAATAGCGGCTATGGTTCCGGTTGGGGTTCTGGATTAGGCAATGGTTATGGACTAGGCGGATATGGCTGGGGCGGTTATGCCTCTCCTCTTATGTCACCTTCGGGCTATGGCATGATGCGCACTCATGCAGCAAATCAGAAGCTGGGAACCTTGTCTGAAGGTCCGGTGATGCAATCAGCACCAAGCAAAGCCTCAGGCAATTTCTACAGCCCATCAAGCACAGACTCAACTTCTTCAGGCAGTTATTACGCCTCTGATACGCCTTCATACGTTCCTGCACCAAAGCCTTATTCGACAGGCGATAATTTCTGGGGCGGAAATTCAAGCGGCGGCTCAAACCCATTTCCAAAAGATTTGAACAAAACACCCTGGTAGTTATTCTTCATCTTCATTGTCTGGCGAAAAATCAGTTTGCTCACCAAGATCTAATTCGTCTTTGCGCTCGGTTGCAACCAGACAGTTAGCCTCAAGCCATTGTCTTACTCTAAGATGAGTACGACCAAGCAGAAACTCGTCAAGCGCCTCTGTTTGCCCCTGCCATCCACTCAAGATTTTTTTAAATCCGGATAAAATATGCGGACTTTCAAATGCCATTTCTAGAATTTTCAGCTTATCTTTGTCGTCGATAGTTTTCATAAAATCGCGCAAATCACTTTTAAATTGTTCTGCTGATGGCTTGGGCAGATACAAATAGCGCTCTCTGTTTATTTCAATTTCGTTAGTCAAATCTTTTAAATCAAGTAGACTCCGATTAACTAAATTGACGTCGCCGGTTTCTAAATCCAAATAATAGCTATTATCTGGGAAATCATCTCTCCAGGCGAATAACAGGCGATCCATGTCGATAGGCACTTTTGTCGATGTCATTTTTTCGCTCCCTTTTGAAATTGTGCCAAACAATAAATGATGTCACTGGCTAGACCAATAGTCTCGCCAGAGCCATTCTCGGCAAACAAACGCAAGGCATAGAAGCCAGGCTTCTTTAAATCTGTAACAGAAAACTCGACACTGCCACTGGTGGCATCTACAATTTTCTTACCCGTGGCTGCCGGATCGTAAGTGTCCACCAAATGTGGGTTAAAGTGCTTGCCCGGCTGACAAAGAGTATATTCAAGTCCAACTTTTTTGGCGTCTTTTATTTTGCTAGCATCAAAAGTAAGATTTATCGCTTTTTCATTCTCAGACAAATAATACAAGCCTAAATCTGGCATGGGCTCGAATTTGCGACAGAAAGGATCGCTAAATTCCTTTATCTGGGACTTTGTTTGAGTTAAAGTTAGAGTTTGAACTGAATCCATATCCAATAAGGGCTTTAAATCAGAGCTTTGAGTTGTACCTAGGTCTTTAATGGTTACTTTAGAACAGGCAGGAAAACTGAATGTAAGCTGCTTTATATAACCATTAGTGAGCCAGGCTGTGGTATCGGTAGGAAAATAATATCGATGAAACTGACCGTCATTAATGATGGACTTTACTTTCATGTAGCGATCTCTAGTCTCTAGGTCATTGCACCACGCAGTTGTATAACCCATATCAATTGCCTGTCCTTCTGACGATTTGGGAGCGGTGATGCGGGCATCTAAGTAAACAAAATCGGTATTGACGTTGGAGACGCTATTCACCTGAAAACTAACAGATGGACGGAATTCGTTATTGCTAAATAAAGTAAATTCGTTTGTAGCATCGTCATAAGTTCCGGTTCTCCAGTACTTAAGAGGTGGTGTGAGGGCTTCTAAAAAATATGCTTTTCGAAGAGTATTTTCAGGGGAAGTTTTCATCATGTCACAAGAAACAATACCCTTATAATCAGGCTCAAAGTGACAGGTAATCGCCTTGAACTTTGTCAGTTGCTCATTTAGCAGTTTCTTCAACTTGCCGCCGGAGACTTCCGGTGCCTTCATTAAGGCCGTTTTTCCATCATATACACCCAAGCTAAACAAAGACACTGTGGGATGAACACTTACTATGTCAGGTACATTTCGCACTAAAACATAATCTGCTTTCTCGCGCTCTGCCAGGAATTTAATACTATCTTGAAATACTTTTGTTTGTCTGGCTCCTGATCGAAAGTTATGCATATCCTTGAAGCTCAGTCCAGAAATATAAATGAGATAGATAACCAAAAGCACGCCAGAGGCGATGAATGCCAACACCTTGAAAAAACGAATCTTGGGCAGCAGTTCTCTCACCAAAAGATAAGGCGATACAAAAGCCAGTGCTAGCACCGCAGATAGTGGCACCAAACAATGATAAAACCATCGTACTCCACCAAAGGTCACGTTATGCGTATACGCGTGCAGATGAGGTACAAGTGTCACCAAGATCCAAAGCAGAAGCCAGCCGAAATTCATACGCAGATGTTTATGCCTGGCAATGACACCTAGAAGACTCAACAGAGGTACAGCGTATAGACAACACAAAAATGTGTAATACCGACTGGTGCCTGTGAAATGGTTCCAATTGACGGGCAAGAATAGAACCTGCAGAGCCTTCAACCAGTCCTGCCAATTGACCATAACTTCTTTAGATAAAGTCTCTGTGCCTGTATTGGGAAGCGCGCCAAGTGGCACGATACATCCAATTAATACGAATGGCAAAACAGGCAAAAGTCCATCAAAAAATGGATTAGCAGTTTGCGTTTCCAATGCAGGATTCACTTCTGTGTTCGATTTTTCTTCTTTGCCTTGAGCGCGAGCAGATTCTAGCTCAAGCAGCCTGTCTACAGCGTCATCTTCTTCAGTTAAATTAGTCGATGCTTGAGTGTTAGCGGCTTTCTTTTCATGATTAAAGATCATTTGCATGAGCTCGTAAGTAAGAAAAACGAAACTACTTATCCAGCTTGAGCGATCAAACATGATACAAAGCGCAAAGAACAGGCTCGATACGCCAAGCAAGGATATAGATAATTTGCAGCGAGCTTCTAGAAAAAATAAAAACGAAATGAGAAAACAAGCCGTACTAAAAGTGTAAGTCGGACCACCCATGTAAAACACAGTTTCAGCAGTGAGCGGATACAAAAGAAAAATCAGCCCGCAAATAAAGCCCAAGAAGACCTTCTCACGCGTTTCACTGCCATGGCTCACAACCGCTACGACTAGCACTGCGTTGAGCCAATGCATCAAAAGTCCAAAGAATCGCAAGGTGCCCAAACTTTTTAATAGAGTGACATGCAACAAGCCCGCCAAGGGTCCAGAGGTGTCACCATAGACAAATCCTTTGAAACCAAGACAAAAGCTGATTAAACTTTGAGCTTGACTACTATCTTGCAGGAGCCGTCCGATAAAGTACTGTTCGTCAAGAAGCGGGCCTGCCGCCATTGAACCACCGTAAACAATCAAATTCAGAATTGCAAAGAGGATGACCGAAACAAGTATTAGCCACACCCTGAGCGACCAGCGAAATTTTTGATTTATTGTTTCTGATTGCGACATGCTTATAGTTTGTCGCATTCGCCTCAAAAGTACCTTAGCAATTGGGCATATAAGAAAAGATGCAAGATCCAGAAGAGGCTAAAATCGAGACTTTAACCAAACGTGAGGGAAAATATCCTGACATCACGCTTGCATTGTATTGTTTCGGCATTCTAATCACAGGTGTTTTCCTGGGCATCACAATCGCATTGAGCCTTTTTCCCAACTTGCAGAAAGCAACTGTTGAGCCCTCCAAAGAGCGCACCGCCCAATTAAATGAGTTACCGCCTTCATTTGCTAGAGCGGTTGAAATCGCTTCTGTGAGTGTAGTCAACGTTGATGCAGCAGTACCAAATTTCAATCCAGAACAAAGAACTTTTGGTCAAAATCAAAAGCAAAAACCATTGCCATTAAGCGCTCAGGGTGGCGGTATCATCATTGGTGCTGAAGGTTATATTCTTACATGCAATCATGTAGCTCCAGACGGTAACTTGCTGCGCGTTACAACGATAGATAAAAAGGAATACCCAGCCCAAATTGTGGGAAAGGATTCTTATACTGATCTTGCTGTAATAAAGATAGACGCGCACAATTTGCCAGTGGCAAAAATTGGCGATATCAAAAACTTAAAGCCAGGCGACCCATGCGTTGCAATTGGCAGTCCCTATGGCTTTGATCAATCAATTTCATCGGGTGTGATTAGCGCCCTAGATCGCAATTTGCACCTGGATCATCATGTCAATTACATCCAGACAGATGCAGGAGTGGGCTCAGGCAACTCAGGTGGTGCGCTTGTTAATCAAAACGGTGAAGTGCTTGGCGTAATTGCCAAAGCAGTGCTAGCTAATAAACGGATTCAGCTCGCTATTCCGATTGACCTTGCTATGTCGGTGGCAAGAAATTTAATTCAGAATAAAAAAATCAGCAGGCCATTTTTAGGAATCTATTTTGAAGACATTTTGAAAAATCCAAAAGCAGCACATACACTGAACAATAACCCGGTTTCTGTAATTGTCGGCCGTCTTGTTCCATCCAGTCCAGCCGCTATAAGCGGTATCGCTATTGGTGACATCATAAAAGAAGCCGATGACAAACAAGTTAATAGTGCCGAGCAAGTGCGTGTAATTCTTAAAAACAAAAAAGCAGGAGACAAGCTTAAGCTTAAACTTGTGCGCAAGAATCAAAGTCTGACAAGAATAATACATTTAGAAGAATATCCTGCTAATCTGTAAGTTATGTCATTAGCTAAAAAGAAATGCATCCCCTGTCATACCAAGATGCGCAAATTCACAAGAGCAGAAGCTGAAGAGTTTCTGGAGCAATTACCTGGTTGGAAATTATCTGAAGACCTTCATTTGCTGCGTAGTTACAAATTCAAAGACTTTAATCAAGCAATGAATCGCGCAAATAAAATTGCAAGTTTAGCCGACGAGCAGGAGCATCATCCAGATATTACTATCGGCTGGGGATACCTATCAGTCGAGCTTTGGACCCATTTCACCAAAGGCCTAACCGAAAACGATTTTATCCTTGCAGCAAAAATTGAAGAACTGAATAAAGAACGAGCTTAGTAAAGAAAGAACTTAACTGCAAGTAGTATTGCTGCAACAAGAAGAATGATGGCAATCAAAGCGCCCCAGACTCCCCAACCTACTTGAACCGATGCAACCTTAGACTTAGACTTACCTTCACGCAAACCTGACATGCGCCCAGCATGTTCTGAATGTTCAGTAAAGCGTTGTTTGCCCGCAGGCGTAGTTGAACTTCTTGAAGTGCCCATCACTATTGGTGTACGAACAGGTTCAGATTCTTCTAAGTTTAAATCGGGAGCTGGTGCTGCTGATTTTTTAGGAGTAGGAATAGAATCCAAATTACCCCATTTCCCTGCTCCTCCAGCATCGGGTTTTGGAACATCAGGAGCTTTTATAGACTCCAAATCTCCCCACTTGCCGCCGCCTTTGGAGGCCGCTGATGCAGTAGAAGGAGGAATCGTGTCTTCAGCCGATGGAGGAGTTTTTGCTTGCGGCGCTCCAATAGAATCTAAGTCGCCCCATTTACTCTTGCTCGAGCCGACTGCTCCGCCGTTTGCTGCCAGTCCGCCCCCGCCCCCTAAGCCACTACCAGCTCCCAATCCGGCTTTAGCACCTAAACCGCCACTAAGACCACCACCAATAGCTCCGCCAAGTCCAGCAGGAGCAGGCGGATTTTGTGCAGGTGAAGCAGCATTTGCACTAGCTGCAGGCGTGCCTATTGAATCTAAGTCGCCCCATTGAGTTTTACTTGGTGGAGGAGTCGGTTGAGTGACAAAAGGATCGATACCACCCTGATTTGCAGATTGAGCCGCTGGTGTGCCGATTGCATCTAAATCGCCCCAAGGGCTCTTGGCGGTTGGAGCTTGACCTGGCATTGAATTTTGAGGCGCATTGTAAGGATTAACCAAACTTCCCTCATCAATACTGGCATAAGGATTCACATCAGGCACGCTTGGCTCTGAAACAAATTCTTGAGGCATTGCATTCAAGTCTTCTTCAGCCGCTGGATTACCAATTGCATCTAAATCTCCCCACTGAGTTTTGACTGGTGGAGGAGTTGGCTGGGTAACGAAAGGATCAATTGCAGGCTGACCAGAAGATGTAGGAGCGGCTGCAGGCTTAATGGCTGGCGAACCGATTGAATCAAGATCGCCCCATTTGTTAGCGGCTGGTTTAACTGCTTCTGCTTTTGCACCAAGAACACTAGCTCCAATTCCTTGCTTTTGTATTGCTTGCCCAAGGACCGGAGCTTGAGCTGAATCTTTAGCAGCTTTAGGCGTCGGAATACTATCTAAATCGCCCCATGAATTGCCACCACTGGCAGGTGCAGGTGCAGGTGCTGGTGCAGGATTTGGAGCTACAGGCGCTGGGGGTGGTGCTGGTGGCGCTGGTGGCGCTGGAACTGCTGGTGTTCCAATTGATTCAAGGTCGCCCCATTTAGAGGCTGAAGGTGCCGGCGGTACTGGCGCTGGTGCCGGTGGCGGTGGAGGTGGCGCCATCGGCGCTTGTGCCGGTGCCTTTCGCAACTCTGCTTCTCTATCGGCCAAAGCAGCACCTTCTTGTAAATTCTTAAAGTCAAAGTCGGCCCACTTGCCGGTTTGCATCAAGTTTTCGGAAGTTTTCAACATTGAGCGTTTTTCAAGCGCAGCCGAACTGGATGGAGTTTGAGCTCTAGATTCAGCTTCATGCAACGCAGAGATTCGTCTTATTACCGATTTAAGTTGCACATCAGCGCGTTCGTAATCAAGAAAGTCAATTACTCCAACTTTCATGACTGTTTTAACAAGCTCGGGATCCATTGTGCTTTTACTCACAATGAAATAGCTGCTGGGATGAGCGGCCACAAGTCTTTGTAAAGCGGTCAAGCTAAGTTCAGTATTGGTATCAAGCTCATACCAAACTAAAATATTCTTGCGACCTTTAATAGAATCAGGCGCTAACTGCTTGGACACCTGAGCTTCGTAATTAAGCTCAGGTTGGCTTCTAATCAGCTTCTCAATTTTAGAATTGATTTCGCTGGGAGCGTCTGAAACAAGAAGTGTAGAGATACTTGACACTGTTTTCCTTTCCAAAAACTAGCGTGTGTACTTATACAGTTGCCATTACAGCTTCGATTTGATAACCGCTCAATTGCCCGCTAGTTTCCAAAATTTGTTTTTTGACATCATCAGGAGTGATGAAGCCCAACTCAAGATCTCGATAGATAGCAAGTAATTGCAATGATGTAACCAGACATAGATTCTTTTTGCGAGCAAAAGCGTTAACTGCTTCACTGAACTCAGGCTCTGTCCGCGCTTGCGGCGCAGTAGTATTCCAAGTACACGCAATCAAAACGCCTTTTGGTTCTACTTCGTGGTCATCCCAAAAAGAAATTGCCGATTCTGCAAGGGATGCGACCTCACCTCTTGGGCATTGGTCTGGCACTGCCACCATTCGAACCAGCGATTCGGGATGCTCTCCACTAGAAAGTAGAAACTCATTTTGATTACTATCAACCGTGTTCACTGTCCATCCCAGTCGGTGAAGGATCTTGGTGCAAGCATCTCTTAGATCATCCAGACCGCCTGAAATCAAACATTGCTTCAAGTAATCGACATACTCAATTTTGGCACGAATACTGTCTAGTTTGCTTTGCAAATCATTTAATTGCTCATTCAAATCGTATTCGTGCTTTCTCAATGTATCAAGGAAATTAAAACTGTATTCCTTTGACCATCCAAGCGCTTCTCCGTTGACGCTGCGTTGCTGCGACTTCAAATCTGCGGGTTCAAGATGTGCGTTCAAATTCATTGCATGACCTCCAAGGGATGCTGGAGTAACGGCTGGGATATCAGCAAAACTGTCCTCAATTGAACTTGCCACGGGTGCTTGAGGAACAGCAACTGGAACAGGTGTTGGTGAGGCTTGTTGCAGTGAAGCAAGATTTGGAACTGGCATATCAATTTCGGTTTTCTTAAACAAATTACTCAACTGAGACGGTTGAACGCTCTGTTGCTGCTCAGCTTGAGGAGCTTGAGGAACTTGTGATACTTGGGGAATTGATGTCGGAGTATTGGCATTGGCCAATTGCTGTAATAATGGCTTGGGCTGTACATTAGCGACAGGCGCTTGCGCTTGGAGTGCAGCCGGAGCGGTAGGGTTAACTGGTTGAGCTTGCGGCGTTATAGTTGTCGCAGGCTGTTGTGAAGCTGCTTTCGCCTTCTCCAATTCACGTAGAAGATCTATCGTTTTTTGCTTATTGCCCTGGTCGACAGTGGCAGCAGGTTGATTGACATTGGGGTTATCAGTCACGATATTATCTCCGTAAGGCTGTGGCATTGGCTCTTGAAACTGTTCTGGAAGCGCTTCCTCGTAAACGGGAGCACCTGTGACCTGAGGAATTGTAAAAAGGTCGTCTACATTTTTTTCTATATCTTGTTGAAATTCCGAAGGTAATAATTCACCAGACATAGCTGGAAGATTATGACTTGTAGCGACTGTCGACTGGTTCTGCGCAGCCTGACTTTCGTACTGATATTCATTCTGAACTTGAGGCTGAACTTCAAGTTGTGGCTGTGGCTCGAGTTCATATACAGGTTCTGGTTCTGGGACTGGGGCTGGAATAACAGCAACAGACTCTTCGACATACTGTTCTAAAACTGGTTCCTGAGCTTGAGCTAACACCAATTCAGGTTCGGGCTCTGGTATATAAGCAGGTTCCGGTTCTGGTTCCGGTTCTGGTTCTGGTTCTGGTTCTGGTTCCGATAGGATAACTGGCTCGGGCTCTGGCTCTGGCTCTGGCTCTGGTTCTGGTTCTGGTGGAATAACAGGTTCGGGCTCGGGCTCGACCGGAGTAATTTTTTCCGCCACCGCATCTGGTGATGGTGTAGCTGTTCGTGCGGGCTCGATTGGAGGTGCAACAGGAGCTAAACTGGGCAATTTGATCGCTGCTACTGCTGCAGCCGCCGCCGCTGCGGCAGCGGCTGCAGCGGATTGAGCTGCGGCTGCAGGCGATGGGGATGGAGAAGGAGATGGAGATGATACTAAATCTGGCATTACAGTATCTGGTGCCTGCGCTGCTGTTTGTGCTGCGCTTTCTTTGGCACTAACTTTTTCCACTAATTGTCTTGCGGTCTGGGCAAAGACTGAAAGATCAATTGATGGCGAAGATTTTTTTGGTTGAGCATTGATGCGGTCAGAAACATTTTCTTCAAATGCTCTGCTTTGCTCATCCATGGACATATCAGCACCACTCAATAAACTTCTCAATGAGCCTGAACTTACTTCTTCTCGTGGTGCGCTCATCGCAGATAGATCCCTTGCTACCTCTGCTGACGCCACCGGTTCAGCTTCTCGTTTAAATAAATTTGCTCCTGTAGGTTGGCTCGGCAAAGCAGCCTTTGCCAGTGCGGCTGTAGCAAGTTCGGCCTGCTCGGCAGCAATTTCTTCAATGCTTGGATCTTTTTTGTCATACCAGGTATTGAGAGAGCCTATAAGAGTACGATCAAAATCTGGAGAAAACGGCGCTGGCATGAAAACAACTCTTCCAGTGTTATTCATTATAAATAGTTGGCCAGCAATACATTTTTTTGGTCCTGCAGTGGCAAGCGCGGTGTAACCATCTGTCAGTTTCTCTTCCCTAATGATCGTGCTCCACTCAATGCCTTGTTGAAGCAGATAGGGACCAAATTCAGACTGGAGACCAGCTTCGCTCAAGTCGACCAGACGTCCCTGTGAAACGGCACTCATTTGCCTCATATTGGGTTCGTTTGGTTGGTCGGGAGCAAGCGATTCAAGCCAGCAGTAGTTGTCTAGACTTAACGTTGGTCCATAAATGGTGAATGGGCGACATAGAAAATAAACCAGCACTCCGCCTTGAGTCAGAAAGTCAGAAAGCTGAATGATGCGAGTTTCAACTTCTTGCTCTATGGAACGAAGAATTTCATCGTCAGCGACAGATAATGATGTTTGTCCCTGAGCTATAGCATCGTCAACTCGACGCGCCAAATCGAGGTCTTTTTTATATAAGTGGACAATACTCGATGGGTTAACAATGATTGCAGTGTACTTTTTGAGCTCCTTGGCTTCTTTCAAATCGAAGTAAGAATCCACCCCATAACCGGGACAATTGACTCTAAGTATTCGCTGCTTAGGAATCGATCTCATGTTTGAAACGTTGGTCCCCCTGGCTACCAGCGCTCCACTGACAACCATTTTTACTTACCCACAGATTTTTATACCCAGCAAAACCAATCCTTACTTATCTGAGCAAAATTTCTTGGGTGTACTTGATTTAATCCATACAAAAATCCGACGCCAAATAGACGTCGGATCTTGTTTTAACAGATTGTGAATCTGCTTTTGAATTTAGTCGCCCATCATTTCTGATTCAAGCGAGAACGATCCCAAGCAGAAAGGCTTATCTGAACCGTTCACGATGGCATTTTTGCCGCCGTAGTATACGCCTTCGCCTGTGCCAACGATGATTCCAAAAGGAATTCCAACCAAACTAGCCATTGCTCTTGGTGGAATGTGCTCTTTACCACCGATGTTATCGGCGAAAGAATCGGTAAACTCCATTGAACGGACTGAAGCACGTCTTGTGATAGCGACTGGAATACCAATTACCATGCCGGCTCCGATGCCGACAGCCTTGATCGGGAACAACACTGTGTTCATGGTCATATCTTTTAAATCTTCATCTGCTTGAGCCGGCGCTGGAGCAACCACTGGTAATGTAAGCGCAAGCGCTGCCAAAAATGACAATACGGTTCTTTTCACGAATAATCCTCCCAAAATTAGCTTCTTCGCAATAATGCTGAAACCCCACTAAGGTTAATAGTAGCATAATTAGTCTACATAAAAAGGGATAAAAACTTTTAGATAGACGCTCGGCACTGCTAGAATCACAATGATGCAAAGAGATACACCCAAGCAGCGAGCCCATCAACATGAACTCTCCAACTTATCATCGCAAAGGATTCGGCCTCAAAGATCAGGTTGAAGATGATCTGAAAAGCGCTTACGACTCAGGTCTGATAAGTGACTTAAAAGCAAAAGGCGGCAAACTTGTCGCTGGAAGATTCACCATTTTGCTCGCTCAGGCTTTCGGTTTCTGCTGGGGAGTAGATCGAGCAGTATCAATGGCTTACGAAACCAGAAAGTATTTTCCTGACAAAAAAATCTGGATTACAAATGAGATCATACACAACCCGCTTGTCAACTCGCATCTCAAAGACATGCAAATCGAATTTCTACCAGTTGAAGTAGACGGTAGAAAAAATTTCGATTTGATATCTCCTGGCGAAGTTGTGATCATCCCAGCTTTTGGAGCTTCGGTTGCTGAAATAGATGACTTAAGTAGCAAAGGTTGCGAAATAGTCGATACTACATGCCCATGGGTATCGCGAGTCTGGGTGCGGATTATGAAATACGCCGACGGAAAATACACAGCTTTAATTCATGGCAAATATAATCACGAAGAGACTATTGCAACGGCATCTCGTGCCAAGAAATATTTAATTGTGCAAAATCTGGATGAAGCAAAATGGGTGTGCGATTACATTATCAAAGGCGGCGCCAGAAAAGAGTTTTTGGAAAAATTCCAAAAAGCTTGTTCGCAAGGTTTTGATCCCGATACTGATTTAGTTTCCATTGGTATTGCTAATCAAACCACAATGCTCAAGGGAGAGACAGAAGAGATAGGCAAATTGTTCGAACGCACCATGATGTCTAAATATGGACCACAAAAATTAGACAATCATTTTCTCTCGCCGGGTGATACCATCTGCGATGCGACGCAAGAGCGACAAGATGCAATGCTTCAACTTATTGAAGAAAAGCTCGACTTGATGATAATCATTGGTGGATTCAACTCTTCAAACACAGGTCATCTGCGCGAGATAGCAGAATCCAAAGGCATTCCCGCTTTTCAAATAGACGACCCTTCATGTCTAATTTCCAAAAATGAAATCAGGTATTTAGGTCACCAAAATCAAGTTACTCAAGAATTGTGTGATTGGTTACCTGAAGGTGAAATCACAATTGGAGTCACAGCAGGCGCTTCCACCCCGAATCAGGTGGTGGAAGAAGTAATTGAAAAATTGAAGTCCTTGAGCTGAAAATCAGTTCCTATGCAAAGCTTACGCTGTTACCGCCATTATCGATAGATTGATTGAGAGCAACTCGAGCTTTCTCAACTAATTCGTCAATTGTGGTTGCGCTATCAGGAAAACAAGCAATACCTATGCTGCAAGTGACATGCCAGTTTTGACCGATATCTGAGACTCGCTCAAGACAAATCTTGGTGCGAATACGCTCAGCCAAAATAGCTGTGCCTTTAGCATCAGTCTCAGGACATACGACAAGCAATTCTTCAGCACTGTAACGGGCAGGAATGTCTACGTCGCGCACTTCGTTCATTACAAAATCAGCCACACCTTTAAGGATAGAATCGGCTGTTTCATATCCGTAACTTTGTTGAATGCCATAAAGTCCGTCAACAAGAAGAACAAGTACAGAGCAATTGCGTTTGTAGCGCTTTGATTTCTTTAGTTCGTCTGTAAGTGCACGAGTAACTGTGGTGTGGTTGTAGAGCTGGGTCACACTGTCGAGCAATGTGATGCGCTCCATCTCTTTTGGATCTTGTTGCGAAAGAGTACTTTGCACATTGGCTAAATAATTGCCGTGCTCAAGTTCTTTCAAACGATTGATAGAGTCAGGTGCCGGAGGTTGATTTATTCTGCCATCCTTTCTCAACTGATTGAGTCTCTGGCGAAACAAACCTTCTCTTGCAAATAAGGGCTCTTGATCACGTACCATTGCTCTTCTCCTGACAACCAGCGCTATATTTTAATTGTATCCAATAAATAAGTTCCACAAAAATTATCTCTTCTTGATATACCCCGACACCAGAGGGATCCAATGTTATTGAAGCTGTTTTATGGATTTTTGACTGCTAAACTATATCCAATGTAGTTCTAAAGCACACAGTTTACCCTAGTCAAGCGCCCTTGTCGCAGACGCTGCCCTGAAGAGGTTTTTAATTAATGGTCCTAACGTTTCGTCGGAATGCAGTCCGATTACTCACTTTGTTATCCATTTGTACAGGCATTCCACTAACTTACTCTATCCATGCTGCCGGTGCTGCTCAGCCTCACCAAGCATTACATAACGAACCCAAGGACCACGCAGAGCATAGAGACCCAGCCGAAAAGAAAGAAGATTCGGCAGTATATGAAAGGCTAGAAAAGGGCGAAATCATAGTTGGTTACAAAACGGTAGGCGAAACCAAATTTGTGACCGGACGAATGGTGATTAATCAACCGCCTGATCGTATCTGGCCCATCATGGTTAATCCCTACGAATTTAAAGGAACCATATCGCCCAGGATGACCGATTTAAGCGTAATGGTCGACCAGCCAAACACCTCCACTCTCAAAGTAAATATGGATGTTGTGTTTCCTATTCCCCCAATCACTTATATAGTGAAGTCAAAGTACGAACAAAGTGCCCTTGGCGGCAAAATCGATTTCTGGAGAATCGGCGGCACGCTGAAAGATTTTCGCGGTCAGTGGATTATGGTCCCACGCGATCATGGAACAAAGACCGAGCTTGTTTACAGCATGTATTTAGACCCAGGATTCTACGTTCCGCAGTGGATTGTAAGACAAGGCGTCAAAGCTGAATTGCCAAAAACGCTAGAAGCGCTTCGTTCGCGCGTGAAAAGCGTCTGGGAAGAATCGCACAAACTGGCTCATCCATCCATCATGGCTGCAGTACCGATTAAGCACATCTAGCTATTATTTTATTGATTTGGCGTTTTTCAATTTGTTTATAAGATCAGCTACGACAATTCGTAAGTTGCGAACTGATGGTGTGTGACCATTTATCATTATGGTTACACAAAGTTTTTGTCCCGAGTTTGTTGTAAGCAATCCAGAAATGCATCTAACCGTTTCCATCGTTCCTGTTTTAAATCGATAGGAAGAGGCGGCACCCTTGCCCTGCTCGGCTTTAAGCAGATTGAAAAAGGGTCTGGTTTGCGGCTTTGAATTCATGTAAGCAAAAATTGTATTTAGAGCATGTGGCGAAATGCCATTCTTGCGCGACAATCCACAGCCATCGAACATTACTACCTCTTGGGCGCCCACTTTTAATTGAGATAACCATTTAAAAACAGCGATGATACCCTTTTCTTCAAGCGAAATATTCTGCATTCCTGCAATATCTAAATTGCTCATATCTAGATTCATGCAACCTAGAGTGCGCAGAATTTGTTGAGCGTATAAGTTATCGCTTTCATGTAGAGTCCACTGCAAAATTTGAGATAACGGTCTCGACTCATGCTCGCTAAGAACAGCGGTGTCAGGTAGTTTGGTACTTAGAGCAAGATTTTTATTTTGAAGAGTAAAGCCTTTATCTTTGAGATAATTTTCAACCAAACAGTAAGCGAACTCATTTGGATTCGATACTATAAATGGTGCAAGCTTGTTTTGCATGGCCGAAACGAAGCGAGCTTCTACCGCGCCAGATGCGGCATTACGCTCGACAAATATCCAACTGGGACCATCTTTTGCAGCCAGTGATTTGTCAAACAAACTTCCAGAATTTGTCTGTCCTTCTGCTTGATTCCAAACTTTTGGCAGCGTATTCAAGGCAAGACAATTGCGATCTAATACCAGGCTTGAAGATACAGGCATCCAGTTGCGACCGAAATCTTCGACCAACCATACGCTTGAAAAACCAGTTTTGCAACTGGCAAGAATTATGCGACCGTTAATTTGCTTTGCATGTACTTCTTGCATTGCTTTATCAAGAAGCGCATATAAATCGCCTCGCCCAAAACTTGGGTCTTCGCTTGATGCGACAATCAAATCGCCTTCAAGCATTCCGTTTATTATTTTGCCATTGGTCAAAATTTTTGTTTTATAAGTAAATTCTGGTCCCAACAAGTCAAACGCGCAAGCGCAAGTAAGTGCCTTTATCGAAGAAGCAGGCACAAAGCGTCGTTTGCCATTAATTTCACCAAGTACACGCTTTGTATCAGCGTCTAGTATTTCTACTGCTACGCTTGAATTGCTCAACGTGGGCGTGAGTAACCAAGCATTTAAAATGCGTTGAGCATTAGTACCGCTTGAAACCAGAGCTATTGCTGCGTCTGGCTTGGGAGTTGCCCCTTGGGCAGCTTTTGCCTTACTTTTAACAGACAAAGCTGGCTTGGCAGAGTTAGTCGACTTTGCAAGCGCACTACTGGTGGTGAATATAGATAGAATTGTACTAAGTGCGACTATAAAGTTTTTCATGCTGTTCCAAAATTATCTTAGGCAACCTAACGGGCTTTGCACTTTCTTGACTGACAAATACACCCACGTGCTCGGCTGTTGTACAAATTTGTCCATCAACTTCTATTTGACCGCTAAAAGTCATACTGGCAGAACCCATGCGCGAAATCCACATAGTGCCAATGGGCTTACTAAACAGCTTGATTGGTCTTTTATATTCAATTTTGGTCGAAGCAAGTACAGGATATATTTTGCCTTCTTCCATAATTTGCTCAAGGGGAAAATATTTGTCAAAGACCATTAAGCGCATGTCTTCCAACCATCGCAAATAAACAATATTGGAGACATGACCGGCAAAATCGATGTCATAAGTACCTATATAAATTTCTCTTGTGATCTCAAATATTCGCATGAGTTAAGTCAACGCCATTTCTTCACTTTTAGTATGTTCATCATGATATCTTAATGCAGGTTGAAATCACTTTTTTGAGACAGGGAACTGGAGAAAATGTCGGAAAAAAAATTGAAAGAAGCTCTTGCAGGCAAGAAAATAGCCTGTCCCGAATGTAAAATGCCTATTACCAAATATGAGAAATTCATCGAAACTTGCGATTCTGTTTGGGATGGCGCTGGGGACTCAAACAGGACCCTGGAATCAGCCGGTTCTAAAGCGACTCTGATTTGCGCAAACGGTAGCTGCACCTGGAAAGATCGCACAGAATACTGGGAAGACATGATTGACGAGTAAAATAACGAATAATTTCAATGATTCAGATTGCCGACTCCACATTTATTGCTCATGACTCTCTCGCCCTGATACCACTTGGCGGGCAGAGCGAAATGGGATTATTGTTGTGGGTGATGGTGTATGAAGGTCAGATTATTCTGGTCGATGCAGGCGCTGCTTATCCAAACCAGGATTTACCTGGTGTGGATTTACTTTTGCCCAACACAAATTTTTTGGAAGCCAATCAAGACCGCATTCGCGCACTCATTCTCACTAATGGGCACGAAGAGCATTGTGGCGCGGTAACTTATCTTTTGCGTCATTTAAAAATACCTAAAATCATGGCGCCAAAATTTGTTTGTCAGTTACTGAGCCAATCTATTGTAGGAAGCGGGAACTCTGAGCTGAATAGGCAGACAAAGCACGATACTATCGATAATTTGCTCGACACCATAGAAGTTGGCACCACTTATGAAGTAGGACCGTTTCAATTAGAGTGGATCCCTGTCAATAACGCTATTGCCGATGCATGCGCTTTGAGCATTCATACCAAAGAAGGCACTGTTATTTATACTTCTAGTTTTAAACTAGATCAAACGCCAGTAGACGGGCGTGTCTTCGACATCAAACGGTTTTCTCAAATTGGAGACAAAGGCGTTCTTGCTTTAATTAGCGATTCTGCCGGAGTTGAAAATACAGGCTACACACCTTCTGAAAAAACGGTCAAAGAGCGTTTGCAAAGAGAAATCAAAGACGCTAAGGGTCGTGTGTTTGTTGTTTTTCCAGGCACTAATACTCATCGCCTGCAAATATTATTCGACATCGCCAAAGAAACAGACAAAAAAATGCACTTGCTTGGTGCTTCTCTTCTAAAAACGGCTCTGGCTGCAGTTGTTACCGGACATTTGAACTACGATAGATCAGTTGAGGCCAGTCTTGAAGAGTTGAGTTCGTTGAAAGACGACAAACAAATTATTGTAGCAAGTGGCATAGAAGACGACCCCATGCACGTTCTACACACGCTTGCATATGGCACAAGACCCGGCATCAATATCAAGAAAGGCGACACCATAATTTACAGCGCCAATGTCATACCTGGCAAATTGCGTCATTTCGCCTCGATTCTGGACCAGCTTTTGACTATCGGGGTCAGATGTGTTCAATCAGAGAATGGCAGCGTACATGTAAGCAAGCATGCAAGTGCAGAAGAATTGAAATTAGTCCTGTCACTTATTAAGCCCAAGTATTTTCTTCCTGCCATAGGAGAAGGGCGTCACATCATGCACCACGCACAATTAGCCATAGACTGGGGTATGGACCACGAAGACGTCTTTCCTATCGGCAATGGCGACGTATTGCAGATCAAAATGCAACAACCAAGCTTGATAGGCAGTGTAGATGCAGGCTCTGTCCTGTATAACTGGCAGCAAGGTGAAAGAGTCACGACATCTTCTGTGCGTGAGCGTAAAAATCTTAGCTATGACGGAGCGATGGTGGTATCACTGGTTCTGGATAATACCTTTCAACTAGTGCAAAAGCCCAGCATCCAGTGCCGCGCTTCGGGCTTTTTAAAGTCTAACGACTGGCAAGCCATGCAAAACGATTTGAATGACGTTATCGTAAAAGCGCTTGAAGCAGCATTCAATACTCAGAAAAAAGCAACAGAAATAAATACCACTACTATCAAGACAGCGGTGCGTGAAGCAGTTGTTCGTCTCATAAAGCAACGCCTACAAACTAAACCGTTTATACAAGTTATGGTGCATCAGTTGAGCGAAGCCAAAACGCGACAGCTTACCAACCGCCCTCTATAGAGATAGCGTTGCTTTCGGTCAGACGAATCTCAGTTGTTTTATTTGATTCAATTGTCACAGGCTGATACCAGTGAAAAGTCAGTCCTGGCAATTTATGCTCGACTTGTAACCACCATTTTCCGCCTGGCACTTTCTGAGCATAAGTCATGAAAGATTTTGCTGAACCAGCAACCCGTCTGAGTGTAATAGGGTTCAAATTTTTCTGAAAAGACTCGTTCTTGATTGATTTTTCGTTCTCGATAAAAAAGTCTTCTACTTGTCTAAAAGCAGCCACTCGCGAGGCTTCAAATGCATTGACTCTTTCGCATTCTTCTTTGACTGGCTTGAAAGCTTCGCGTGTAAAAGCGTTCATACCTACCATCGAGTGCGGTTCTGTAAGTTTTGCATTCTTTAGTGCTCGGTGATAAGCAAACTGCCAGCGCCAGCCGCCTTGCGGATAAGGATCTGAAGCTGATGTTCTGCTTGAATAGCCCTCGTTCTCAATTTTCATTTTCAAACTTTCTTCATCTACTTGAAGAGGAAGTGGATTATATCTAACTTTGGGAGGTCTTGGCGGATAAGGATAAATTACAGCCGAGCCTACAAAATTGTTCACGATACTTGGAGCTAATTGCGAAACGTGGATGTTGACCTTCACATAGCCTAAACCGAGCTTGTGCTGCTCAATAACCTTATGATGGGGATCAGAAGTTATCTCATCCTCATCTTCATACATGGTGACAGGCTTGTCCTTAGCACTGGTATTATCGGCAGTGCTGAGTGCAGGAAGACTGCACAAGCTTAAGGCCAAAAACAAACTCAAAAATATTCGAGACATTAGTCGAGCGCCTTGTAGTCTTGAGGCAAGCCGAAGTTATAGATTTGGTCGAACTTATCTTTCAGTCCATCCTCACCGCGACGGGGCTTGGAGCCGCCGACCAGCTCAATTAAACGATACATGCTGATATTCTTGAACTCATCGAAGGTATGCTCGGTTTCTTTGTCACGCTCAGATTCCATAACACCTAAAACATCGTTGCTGGGCAAACGCATAAATGCCTCTACGCACTTAGGATCAAAGTGGTTCTCTCTTCCCGATTCAAGAATCTCATACACTTTTTGAATATCCATACGATTTCGATAATGACGCTTGGATGTGAGCGCATCAAACACATCTGACACCGCGATAATTTTGGACAAGAAGGGAATTTCACTTCCTTTCAGTCCGCGATAATATCCAGTTCCATCCACTTTTTCATGGTGGCACGAAGCAATAAACGGTACATCTTTTAAACGATTGGTGAAAGGCAAATTAGACAGAAGTTCAAAGGTAAAGCGAGCATGCTTCTGCACCCAGGCATACTCTTCGGGAGTCAAGCGACCGTCTTTCCACAAGACAGATTCGGGCACTCCAATTTTGCCATAATCGTGCATCATCGCTGAATAGCGCAAAATATCAGAATCGCTACGCGCCAATTTAACCGAGTCACCAATTAGCTGACTATATTTTGTCACGCGAATAGAATGACCTGCGGTAAGCGGGTCTCGCTTATCAATTGTTTGAGCTAGAACCTCAAGCGTTCTATCAACGAATGTTTCGATTTCCTGATAGGCCTGTGCTTGTTCTATCAGACCAGAAGCAACAGCAGCAAGACCTGCCATCCAATCTTCATCTTCACCGCTAAAAGGTCCGCTGATTTTATTCAAAACTTGAAAGACACCAATTATGGTGCCGGATCTGTTCTTCATCGGTACACAAAGTACACTTCTTGTGCGATAACCAGTGAGTTTATCCACCGCCGGGTCGAAGCGCTTGTCTTCATAAGCATCAGGGATATTAATCACTTGAGCAGAGCGAACGCAGTTGGCAACCAAACTAGCTCCTGATATCGGTATACGAATGGTGTTGTAACCAACCAACCCTTGGGCAACCTGGGTCCAGAGTTCGCCTTTGTCACCATCGACTACAAACACTGAGCATCTGTCTGCTCTGAGCATAGACTGTGTTTCACGCGCCACAGTCTCTAGAAGTGATGTCAGCCTACGCTCTGTAGCCATAGCCTTTACAACTCGATATAAGCCAGAAAGCGGTCTTAATCTGTCCAGTTCTTCCTGCATTCGAAAAGACTTCATTTCGCGCTCAATTAGATTGACTTCGCGCTTGTTAAGCTCGTCTTCACGAGTGGAGAGCATTGACTCTTTAGTCTTTTTACTGGCGGCAGATTCGCCATTTTTAGCCGCCTGCGCTTTGGAGCGGACTGCTTTTACTTCTTTGTCACCTTTGAGATAACGAGTTGGTGTTACGGCCTTACTTTCGCTTTTGTTGGCAGAAGTGATCTTCTTTTTAGTATTTCCTGTTTTGGCCATAATGGGCTCCGTTTGCTCGAACTGATCAAGTGGTTGTTACATGATCTCAAAAAACGTCCATATAAGCCACTAGCTGCATTAAATGATCATCTTAATGCCTGTTAAGCTAGAATGCCAGCCATGGCTGACCCCTCTTTCACGCTTATTGATTTAAAAGGCATTTTAGTGGCTCTTGGACTCTTGCTCACCACAATGACTCCACTTGGTTATTGGCTGGCTCAATTGTTGCAGTCTGAAAAGTTTAATCAACTAAGCCCAATTCAAAAGTTTTTTCATTCAACGATGCTTGCCAGTGCATTTGCTCCAATTTTGTTTTTCTTGCTATGGCGACTAAATTTCAATGCACTTATTTGCTTCATTGCAATCTCGAGCGTTTCTTTTCTCTTTAAACTGAAAGTCTTTTTCAAACAAAGTGCAGACTTCAATTGGTCAAAAATAACCGACAAGTACCTGAGCATCGCTCTTTTTGCCTGGTCATTGATTGCATTATTTGTAATCATCGATTTTTCGTGGGACAAAAATTTGTACATGTCTGTAGTTTGTTTCGACTATGAAAAACATGTCGCCATTGCCAATAGCATTTGCCAAAATGGCGTTCCACCCACTAATCCCATGTTTAATCCAGGACAGACAATTGGACTATATTTTTACTATTTCTGGTTTACTATTCCAGCACTCATAGCTAAATGCTCACTAAATCAGGCGTCTGCATATGCAAGCACTATAGCCAGTACCATATGGACTGGCTTTGCATTCATAGGGCTGATTTATAGCCTGCAAAAATATTTTTTCCCAGACAAAGAAAGAATGCTGAAAACAGCACTACTTCTACTTTTTGTAAGCGGGTTGGATATTTTATTAGTAGCTCCAATCAATTATTTTTTTCAACTTACAAACAGACCGCAAGTTTTAGATTCTGTAGAGTGGTGGACTTTAGATCAAGTCTCGGCTTGGCTCGAAATGCTTGTCTGGGTGCCACATCATATCACTGGATGCATAGCAGTTTTTGCTGGCATATTATTTTTCATTTCTAGCGAAAATAAAACATGGAAGAACACAATAGCTGCTGCAATCTGCTTCGCCTCTGCCTTTGGCTCTTCTATTTATCTGGCTCTGGCTGGAATCTCAAGCCTTAGCGTATATGTGCTTATATGCTTTATCAAAGAAAGAACAATTTCAAGTTGGTCCAATATTTTAAGATTGATGGGCACGCTAGCACTGACTTTTGTGCTTGCACTGCCATTCTACAGTGACTTGCTTAGTATTAATGGCAATAGCGATTCCAAAATAAAATTGAGCGTTAGAAGTCCTGGTCTAATTCTTTGTTTTATAAACCCAGAACGCCAAAATTTCACTCATGCTGTAAAAGACCAAATTGGACTCACTCAGCCTGATACGAGCAACTGGGCAGAAAATCTGTTTTTGCTTTTGATAAATTATCCATTTGAATTTGGATTTTATTTTCTTGCAGTTTTGCTTTACTGGCACAAACGACCTGTACAAAAAGAAGACTGGCTTGCACTGAGCATTCTTGCCACCAGTTTGTTTATCGCCACCTTCTTAAGATCTACTATTCATAATAACGATCTTGGCTGGAGAGGGATGATTCCAGCTCAACTAATCCTGCTTTTGTGGTCAGCAGATTATCTCCATGCCCGAAAGTTCAACTTAAAAAAACTAAGTTCAGTGGCTTTGTATGCCCTGCTCATGATCGGTACAGCAACAACCTTTTATGACATTTATCTTTTACGTTTTAGCCAGTTGAACACAAATAGAGAATTACAAGAAAACGATCCAAAAAAGAATTATGCAGTAAGACTTGCATATCAAAATCTACTGAGTAAATATCCACCTAAAAGCATTATTCAAGCTAACCCAAACCATGCTCGCGACCCCTTTATGGGAATTTACAGTGAAAGACCTACAATTGTTAGTGACGATGAATATGGGCCACTATTTGGAATCGACTATGCCAAATACACCAAGATAAAAGAATGCATTTCACCTATATTCAACGGTGATATAAGTTTTGAAGCAGTAAAAACAATTTGCCAGAAGCAAAAAATTTCGGCTCTTGTAATTAAGTGGAACGACCCTATATTTCAAAACCAATCAAGCTGGATTTATAGTGCTAAACCTGCTTACCAAAACGAATTCGTCAAAGTATTCGATTTCTCAAACTGAACTGAACTGAACTGAATTACTCTATTCATTAACCGGTGCTGAATATGGATAGGGATTGAATCTTCTCCAAATCAATACCCATGCTCGTCCTATCACTCGTTTTTCATCGAGGAAGCCCCAGACGTGTCCGTCTTCGCTATTATTTCTATTATCACCCATCATAAATAGATGACCAGCAGGCACTATAATTGGGTCAGACGCCTTATCTTTGTAGGGCTGAATTTGTTCACGCGACGTATTGCTTCCACCTATGTCTCCAAGAGTATTGAGACTGTAATCAGGCGCTTCCTTTATATAAGGTTCTTCTATTAGTACGTTGTTGACATAAACACCCTGACCACTAACCACGCGAATATGTTCGCCTGGCAAGCCGATTACACGCTTGATAAATGCAGGCTCGTTGGGTAAAAATGGCAGACCAGTTAAACGTCCAAGTATAGTGAGCGGGTCATTCGACAAATCGTGATTACCCATTTCGATGGGTGGTGGATAGAAAACAAGTATGTCTCCTCGCTTAATAGGTTGTCCCAAATGCTTGGTGATTTTCTCCACTATCAAGCGGTCGTTAATCTGCAAAGTAGGTTCCATAGAGGCAGATGGAATATAACGCGCCTCGCCTACAGCCCAGCGAATCACAATCAAAAGAAAAAGAGTAACTACAACAAGCTCGACGATTTCTCTGACTATGCCTTTGGCAATAGAAAGCTTGGTCGGTTTCTCTTCTTGTGTTTTAGGTTGCTTCGGGGTTTCCACTTCAGGCGGCTTGGACGAAGTGCCAGGTTCCATAACGAAACGTCTCCATCTATTACTTGCTTAGAGCTTCTACTTTCTGTTTTTTATGGTCTTTTGCAAGACTCAAACACTCTTTAAAAGCAGATATATATTTTTCCAATTGCTCTGGCGTGTTCATTTCTGTCACAGCAATCAGTATGCCATCTTTTATGTTTGGATACATGCTTGCTACGTTAATGCCTGCAAGAATTCCACGATCTTTCATGAGACCAAGGAAGGTCTCGACGTCTGCATTTATCTTAAGAAGGAATTCATTGAAAAATGGTTTGTCAAAATAAAGTTGGACGCCGTCTAGTTTAGTTAGTTGCTCAGCTAAATAATTCGCTCTCTGCAAGCTGACTTCGGCCACTTGATGCAATCCCGAACCGCCCATTACAGAAAGATATACAAGCATAGCAAGAGCATTAAGTGCCTGATTGGTACAAATATTTGATGTGGCTCGTGCTCTTCTTATATGTTGTTCGCGTGTTTGCAATGTCAAAGTAAAAGCGCGTTTACCTTGCGAGTCTTGCGTAATACCACAAAGACGTCCAGGCAACTGACGGACATATTCATTTTTGCATGACATATAGCCTGCAGAAGGTCCGCCAAAACTGAGGAAGTTTCCACATGGTTGAGCGTCGCCAACTACAATATCGGCACCAAATTCTGAAGGCGGAGTGAGCAAATTCAAACTTATGGGCTCAGTGACAACGACCAGTAAAACTCCATCTTTTTTGAGCTTTTCTGAAAGTCCACTCAGATCTTCGACACTACCAAAAAAGTCGGGATACTGAATAATCAGGGCGGCGCACTCTGAGTCTACACAGCTTCCATCAAGAAACTTCTCGACTTTGGTCAACTCAATACCGCAAGCTTTTGCATAAGAATGAGTAACCATGCGATATTCAGGATTAACGGTATCGGCTATAACCAATTTTTTGCGATTGGTCAAACGACATGCCATGAGGCCCGCTTCGGCACAGGCAGTAGGTCCGTCGTACATCGACGCATTTGCTACGTCCATTCCGGTGAGCAAACAAATAGATGTCTGAAATTCATATATGGCTTGTAAACTGCCCTGGCTCACTTCGGGTTGATAAGGTGTGTAAGCTGTGGCAAATTCAGAACGTCCAACAAGAGTCATAACTGCTGCAGGAACGTAACGATAATAAGAACCTCCACCCATAAAGCACATTTGCTTTGATGCTGGTTTATTCTTGGAGGCAAGCGCTGCAATGGCTTGCGACAATTCTAGTTCTGACAATCCTGAATCTATATTCAGTCCGTCCAGTCTTAAATCTTTAGGGATGTGATTGACCAGTTCTTCAAAGGATTTGACACCGATTGCCTCAAGCATGCTTTGGCGGTCTGCTTTTGTGTGTGGCAAATACGGAATTTTGTGCGTATCATTGTGGTCCATTGATTTTTACCTTAAAGAGCACTAGTCAAAAGACTACCTATTGTATTAGTTTTGAAAACACATTTAAAGACAGGCAGTCCTTGCATGAAGATTTTAGCTGGTTTGGGCAATCCCGGAGATCAATATTACGAAACCAGACACAATGCCGGTTTTCGCGTGATAGATCTACTTGCCACTATGGATGGTACTACAGAAAACTACCAGACTAAGAAGTTCGCTTTTAGTGCGGCTGTATGTCAGTTCAAAAAAATAAAAATCCAACAACAAGATGTTCTTCTTTTAAAACCACTTAACTATATGAATCTTTCAGGTGTGGGAATAAAGGCGGCGCTCAATTGGTTCAAACTGAAAAAAGAAGACCTACTAGTGATACATGATGAAGTCTCGCTTCCGCTTGGCAAAATTCGTATTCAAGAAAAAGCGGGGGCTGGTGGTCAACATGGAGTCGAAAATATCATCGAACATCTTGGAAATAATAATTTTGCCCGATTGCGCATAGGTGTAGGTCCAGACCCGGGTGGCGACAAAAGAGCAGACTTTGTACTAAGCAAAGTGTCTGAAAAAGATCAGATTCAATATCAGAAGGTTTTACAAACTTCAGTTGAAGCAGCCAAATATTGGCTTGGCAACGGCACCTTAAAATCAGCCAATATATACAACGGACTTGAAATTATCTCCTGACACATATTTCAAAGTTCAAATTTTGTGATTTTTTATCAAGACAGTTATTGAGTGATTAATAAATAAAGCGATATTTATTTTTCTTTGCCCGATGTCCAAAAATGCAGTTAGGGCTCACGGCATCAGATTTTCTCAAGCATGTCATGTGCTTAATTCTGAAGAGACTGCCAATAAATTGAAAATTTGATGAAAAATGATTGTTACTCACGGGCAACCACCGTTGTCAGTGGTCTAGAATTCAAGCAAATTTGGAAACTCCGTGGAGTACTTTAGCGCGTGAGCAATTTGCTTGATAAATTCCTGAGTCGAGAAGAAGGTAGTGCCAGTCGTAACTTCCTGCTATCTGCAGTTTGGTGGTCCTTGTGGGGCATGGGAGCTGGCTTGTTCGCTGCCATGGAGTTCTCCAACCCGGACTTAGTGCACAATATCCCCCAATTCTCTATGCCCCACCTGCGCATGTGGCACGTGAACGCTGTCGCCATCGGATGGCTTTCGATGGGTTATGTCAGCTCGATCTTTTATATGGTGCCAAATCTGTGCAAAACCAAACTATATTCTGAGCGCTTGGGTAACTTCACCATGTGGGCCTGGAACCTGGTTATGGTTGCTGCCATGTGTACCTTACTAAATGGCAATACCGAAGGTCGCGAATATGCCGAACTTGGTGCCATTCTTGACGTACTTGTAGTTATCGCCCTTTGCAGCGTCACCTTCAACATAGTTATGACGGTTGCACACCGCAAAGTTCAAAAACTCTACGTGAGCCTCTGGTACTTCCTGGGCTCACTTTTTTGGTTCCCACTCGTTTATATCATCGGTCAACGTACTTTCGTTGCCCTGCCTGGTTTGAACGACGCTATCGTTGGCTGGTTCTACGGACACAACATCTTAGGTATGTGGTTCACTACAGTTGGCGTTGGAATGATGTACTACTTGATTCCTCGCTTCACCCAAGCACCGCTCTACAGCCACGGTCTTTCAATGTTGGGCTTCTGGGGTATTGCTCTCTTCTACGCACCCACCGGAACTCACCACATAACCCAATCTCCTGTGCCTGAATGGCTCAAAGCGATTGCGATTATCTCGTCAATTTTCTTGCTCGTTCCTGTGCTCACCGTTTTGACCAATTTCTTCATGACTATGAAAGGAAAATGGCAAATGGTGGTCACCGACCTTCCTCTAAGATTTGCTGCAACTTCTTGCATCTTTTATCTAATTACTTGTACGCAAGGTCCTTTCCAAGCAACACGTTGGGTTAACTGGTATCTTCACTTCACTCAATGGGTTGTAGGACACGCTCACTTAGCACTTCTTGGTACATTTTCATTCATTCTCACCTCTGCAATCTATTACATGTTGCCCCGACTAACTGGTCGCGAATGGCAAAGTCAGGGGCTTATCCGAGCTCACTACTGGCTCAAGTTTCTAGGTTTTGGTTTGATGATGACTTCACTAACTATTGCCGGTCTAGTTCAGTCAGCCGGTTGGGCAATGGGTATTCCAGTTGACCAGTGGGTTATTACTCTGGTTCCTTACTGGTTCTTGCGCTCTATCAGTGGTGTGATGATAGTCACTGGGCAATGTCTCTTTGCCTACAACATTTATCAAACACTCTTTGGTGCAGCTTCTGCCCCAGAATCACCTCCTAAAGGTCAATTGAAGGAGGTAGCAGCATAATGAACGGATATGGTTACCGCCTCGGCGCAATCGGTATTGTCACCACCTTCTTTATAATCATCTTCTCGACAGTACTTATGCCAATGGTTATTTTCAAACCGAAAACAACCACATCGGCTAATGACTACACCGTTGAGAACAAAACTGGTGATCCGATACGTGGCAGACGCATCTATATAAGAGAAGGTTGCTTCTATTGCCACACCCAATTTACACGATTGCAAGATCGTGAATACGGTCCCCTGGTCAAAGCTGGTGACTTCAACTTTGAGACACCGCACCAGTTGGGAACAGAGCGTACTGGTCCAGACTTGACCAACGAAGGCAACAAATATTCAGCCGAGTGGCAGAAAGCTCACTTAATTCAACCACGTGCATTGAAGCCCGGCTCGATCATGCCTAGCTTCAGCTACTTGAGCGAGAAAGATATGAACGACTTGGTCGTTTATGTTCAGACTTTAGGTAACAAGCGCGAAGTGAAAGCTTATGTGCAGCCACCAGACGAATATTTGCCATCCACTTGGACTGGTCAAGAGTTGTTGAAAAACAAACACGTTGATACCGCATCTGATGCAGCCGCAAACGCTGGTCGCGGTATTTACACTCAAGATTGTTCTGGTTGTCACGGTTTGGACGGACGAGGAAACGGACCTAATTCAATTTCTTTGACCAAAAAACCATCCAACTTCACAAGACCATTCTTCAAGCAGTACTCAGACGAAATGTGGTTCTACCGTATCTCTGAAGGTGTTGTCGGCACAAGAATGCCGCGCTGGAATCTCACTCTTTCAGAAGAAGAGCGTTGGTACTTGGTGGCTTATCTCAAAACGTTGCAAAAAGACGTTGAAGATACTGTTAGCGATTTGAATCAGGTTAACAAAGTTGAGCAAATCAAATTGCCCAAGCTGAGCAATCAGCAGTATGAACCCCACCATGGCGGCCACTAAGGAGATTCAGCATGTGTCCTAATTGCATCTTGAATCAAGCAAATCCAGAATCTGGAATTTGGATTGCCTTTGGTATCTGCGGAATATTCTTTGTCATGGCTGTTGTTGCTATTTTGTGGGCATTCAAAAACGGTGACTTCGAAGATCCGGAAGGTTCTAAATTCGAAATGCTGGACGACGATGAAGACGGCGAAATAGCACGCAAAGCCAAAGAAGCAATCAGACGCTTGAGAGAGCGAGAGCAAAAGGGAGAGGCCTAAGTGATGGCAGAAGCAAAGAAAAATCCCGAAGTAAGCGAAGACGATGAGCACTATGAAGAAGTGTCAGAGTATCGAATTGGCGAGGGTCCGCCCCCACCGTTTCTTGTGATCTGCTTCATTTTGATTTTCGTTTATGCAGCAGTTTCCTGGATCCCGTTCTTCAAATATTAGGCAACAAAGCGAGTGATGACCCGAGTGGAAAGAAAATCCAAATTACCAAGTAAGCAAGCATTACTCATGCTCATACCTCTTATGGTAGGGCTGAGCGCTTGTACCGGTGAAGTCAAAGTTGGCGAACGCTCAGACTCTCTGGCGAATCCCGAAGTGACAAAAGCTGATGGCAGAATCGTCTGGCCTGACTCTAACCCGTCGGCACCAGATGGCAGCGTCTACTACAAACAAATGAATTGCGCCGAATGTCACGGTGCTGATGGTAAAGGCGTTCCCGGCAAAAGCGATTTCGACTTAACCAATGTAGACGTTATGCGCACTCGCAAACCTGTGAATCAGTATAAATCCATTGCATTTGGCGAAGGCGAAGTTTTCAAAACACCTGTTTTATCTGGTGTAGGTGCAACGGCTGGGCAGAGCTCACATGAAGATGTGCTCGATCGCAAATTTACTCACCCTGCATTTTCTGACAAACTTCAAAAACGTCAAATTTGGGATCTCGTCTTCTACTGCCGCTCTATGGCAGCACCGCTTTTGAGCAAAAAAGAAGCAGACGAAATGAAAGCTGTATTTGGTGCCAATTGCGCCGTTTGTCACGGTACAAGGGGTGCAGGTGATGGTCCTTTAAACAAAGGCTTAGTGCTACAACCGGCACCAGCCAACTTCAATCAGTTCAACCGTTTTTATGACAGAACAGATGAACAAATCTGGGATCACATCGCAAACGGGATAAAATGGGAAGGGATGCCTAATTTCTTGGGCAAAGAAGACAAGAAAAATAAAGTAAAATTCGACCCGCCCTATATCTGGAAGCTTACACAATATATTCGCAACTTCCATGTACTGAACGAATTCGAGTTGGAGAAAGCAGCCGGCGGTGGTGCTGAACAAGCATCAAACGGCACAGGCGCTGGCTCTACTAATAAAAGCACTCCCACTCCAGCAGCTAACACGCCCGCACCGGTTCCGAAAAATTCGGATGCGCCGGGACTAAAAACAAACTGATACCAGGTATAAAACCATGACTGACCAAAATAATAACGATGGAATAAAAAGACGGGTAATTTTAAAAACCGTTGCCGCCATTCCGCTTGCAGCAACCTTCGGTTTGCTCTTATCGCCGTTTTTGCGTTTCTTGCGTCCAACACTGGGACCACTAGACGTTTTGGGCAAGTCTGACCAGCCTCTTGCCGAAGAGCCTATTCCGACCTTTACCGATGACATGTTCCCAGAACCATGGACCTGTCTCGAGTTTATGTTCAGCCAAAAATATCTCGAATATAATCCGGAATTAAAAGAAGTAAGAACCATTCCGGGATTTATCGTTAAATTGCCATCTGGTGACATTGTGGCTTATAGCCGCATCTGTCCTCACCTTGGTTGCATCTTCAACTTCGTCAAAAATCCAGAAGAATGCGCCAAAGGTTACAACTTCAAACCAGACGGACCAGTATTTGCATGTCCTTGTCACTTGAGCGTATACGACATTGCCCAGGCTGGAAAAGTAGTTTCCGGTCCAGCTCCTCGTCCGCCAAGAAAATTCGAACTTGAAAAAACAGGCAATACAATCACAGTTAAATCTCTGGAGGCCGGTTCCATTGCATAGTCCAGCAGCAAAAAAAGATGGATTCTGGGGCAGTGTCGCCAAAGTCACTGATTGGCTTAACACGCGCATCAAAAATATCGACATTTTTGATGAACACTATCAAAACGAAGCCAAAACAAATCCCTTCTATGCCCTTGGTCCAATTTTCTATTTAGTCTGGTTCATCACCATGGCTACAGGACTCATTCTCATCATGTGGTATGTTCCGAGTAAAGCGGTCGCTTTCGACTCCATTCTCGACATTCAAACCAAAGTGCCATGGGGCAACTTGATGCGAGGAGTGCATAAATACGGGGCGGACGCGATGATCATCGCTGCCACCATGCGCGTATTTCGCATGTTTTTGAATGCTGACTATAAACCCGGCAAAGAATTGAACATTGCAATCGGACTTGTGATGCTTCTTTTGTCTATGTATTCAGGTCTGTCTGGTTACTTGCTCATCTGGAACCAACGCGCATTTTGGGCTACCAAAGTGTTTGCTACATTCCCTACATACATGGACCAGTTCCCTGTAATGGGCGACTACTACGAGCCGCTGGTGAAATCGCTTCACTTAGGTTGGAACACAGCCGAAGTTCTACTTGGAGCAGGTGGAGCCATTACGCAAGAAACAATCACTCGATTCTTCTCATTGCACTTGGCTTTCTCACTGATACCACTTATTCTTGTCGAAATTTATTTCTACAACAATAACTACAAACGCATTCCACTTAACTGGCTCAAACGTATCGTCGTTTCAATGATGCTTGTAATCACAGCCATAGTGCTGCCTGCAGCTCAAGGTCGTCGTTCGGATCCAGACGTTACACCACTTCCGATTTTGTCTGACTGGTACTTCCTTGGCTTGTATCAGATGTACAAATATTTGGAGCCAGTAGTAGCGACCGAAATCACTATGGTCATTCCAGTGTCTGTAATTCTTTTGCCATTCCTGGATACATATATTTCAGGACCTGGTGAAAAGGCGCTGATGAAGCGGCCTTTCATATTAATGATG
Source organism: uncultured Candidatus Obscuribacterales bacterium (assembly GCA_964606665.1). Classification (GTDB taxonomy): domain Bacteria; phylum Cyanobacteriota; class Vampirovibrionia; order Obscuribacterales; family Obscuribacteraceae; genus Aved-18. The sequence continues at coordinate 45,530 of CAZSHS010000026.1, forward strand.
ACAATCATGGGTGGTCTCACCTGGATTATTTTCTCCCTTTTGATTATCGCCAATATCGCAAACATTCACAGCGATCCGCCCTTCTGGCGCGCTTTCATGTACTTGCTCATAGACATTGGAATCATCTGGCAACTAGTATTGCTCTGGCAACAAAACGATTTGAAAGAAAAAGCCAAAGGCGTCACTGCTTGTGTCGTAATGGGCTTGATTGGTGCTACTCAGGCTTTCTGGGGTTGGGTCTTCTACTACATGGCAAAAACAGAAATGTTTATGTCACCACTGAGTCAGGCTGGTGCATATATATTGTGCCGTCCGTTCATGGGAGCAGATGCCCAAAAGACCGAAGAGCTTATTCAAGCTCTCGTGCCCAAAGGCGCTCAGATGCCTTACAACACCGACTTCATCGTGGCAGTTCAAACACGCTGGTTAGCTAAAGTTCCAAACGGCGAAGCCTTACTTAATCAGTTGAAAGAAATTCAGACCCATAAGTCACCATTAGACTTCATCTATCAATTGGTTCCGACTTTCAACACTGATGAGCCGATGTACAAAGGCATGATGGATTTCATGATCTCAAATAAATGGGCATGGGATTACGTCACATTCCAAAACCGCATGACCAAAGGCGTAGAAGCTCAATATCCGCTTCCCGTGCCCGAAGTTGACTGGTGGTGGATGATCGCAGGAGTTATAACTACACTGGCTGCTATTGTAGTTGGCTTTGAGTGTCATAAAGCAAAAGCTTTGATTCCTGCAAAACCAGTGCCTAATACTCCGGCTCCAGCAGCCAAGCCTGCTGCTACTGAAGCTCCTAAAGAAGCTCCTAAAGCCGATTCAAGCGAAGAGAAGAAAGACTAAAAT
>CAZSHS010000026.1:46490-54413 GCA_964606665.1 uncultured Candidatus Obscuribacterales bacterium
AGCTCCTAAAGAAGCTCCTAAAGCCGATTCAAGCGAAGAGAAGAAAGACTAAAATCTGTAGTGAACGAAAAAGAAGAAATCCCAAAAGAAGCGAAGGAAAGTACCAAGGTCGAGAAAGTGGAAACAGCCTACAAAAAAGTAAAATTTTCGTACAAGCTGGCTAACTTTGTCGCCGCCGTTATCGCTTTGTCCTGGTTCTTCGAAGGCTATCGCAAAATTTCCGAATCGCCTACAGTTTCACACATCATGATTTTGGTTGCAGGCACATTGTTAACCATCTTATTCTTAGGCGTTCATTCTTACTGGATTTACATCGAAGAAAAATCAAAAGGCACTCTGATGAAGAGAATCGCCTTGTTTGAAAAGATTCTGGCAAAATCTAAAAAGCAAGAAAAATCGCAAAACAACGAGGAATTGCATGGGTAGTATTCGAGCAGTATTAGTCGTCATTTTTGCACTGGGGTGCGTCTACTTCACCATGGCAATGCCCTGGGCTGAGCACAGCATGACCGCCACCAAAGAGACTGTGCCTCACACAATCAAATTGCTTTATTTGACCGATCCTACAATCAAACTTTTTGATTTGTATGCCGCTCAAAAAGAAAAGCACGAACAAGAATTGAAAAACAAAAACGCAGAAGGCAATCTTGGCGAATATGTTTACGCTCTAGCCATGGCTGCGGCTATGACACTTGCTGCTCTAGCCATCATGGTTGTTGGCAGCGAAGACGAAGTCGAAAAAACCGTACTTCCATCTAAGAATTAAGGGGACCGAACAGCATGCAAGAAAAGATGGAAAAACAAAACGTATTTCACACCCTGTTTCTCGAGCCAGAGAAGCTAATAAACAAAGTTGTAACAAGTAAGTACAACCCGCTTTATTATCACGGTGCGCTGCCGCAATTCATTATGTATGTCCTCTTCTTGAGCGGACTACTTTTGTTTGCATATTACGTTCCAACAGTTGACAACGCCTACTTCTCGAAGAATCTAATCAACGCTTTCACTTCGGTAGACTACATCACCAATACCATTCCTTTTGGTGCAGTGGTGCGCGCTATGCACCGCTACGCAGGGGATGCAATGGTTATAGCCATCTTGCTGCACATGGTTCGTGTTTGGTTCACAGACAGATTTCGTCAATACCGCTGGGTACAGTGGTTATCCGGCGTCGTTCTTTTGCTAATGGTCATGTTCATCGGTCAAACCGGTTATTACCTCATTTGGGACGAACGCTCACTACTCTTGACCCGCATGACAGTTTCAGCCCTAGAAGTGGTACCAGTTATTGGTGAACCGCTCAAGCACTGGTTCTTGAACGGACGCAACATCACTAACTTGACCCTTTCAAACTATTTGTTCATCCACATCGGACTTTCGTTCTCACTATTGTTTGCTTTGTGGATTCACTACGTTCGAATGACTCGCCCTGTGATCACACCGCCTCCAGCACTGAACTATTTGCTTGTGGCACTAATTCTTTTGGCAGTTTATCTCTTCCCGATTACTGAAACCAAAATGGCGGACTTGAATCTTCAACCCACCAATATGGAGATCGACTGGTTCTTCCTCTGGCCCTACTGGATACTTTCATCTGTAGGTTCGGGTGGATTCTGGTTCTGGATGACAGTGCTCCTGGCAGTACTATGTTTGATACCACTTCCAATGTTCTACGGTTCCAAAGCCGTCGAAGCAGCAGAGGTAGTTACCAACAAATGTACAGGTTGCAGATTGTGCTCACTCGACTGCCCTTATCAAGCAATCGAAATGGTGCCAGCACCTGCTGGTTCACGTTTCAAACTGCTTGCCACAGTCAAAGCGTTTCGTTGTTCTGGATGCGGGGTCTGCGTAGGTGCATGTGCATTCGACGCTATCGACTTGCCAGATCTACCAGACGCCCAGGTCAATCTGAAAATCAAAGAGTTGCTTGAAGCTAAATAACAAAGTAGGAATTCAAAAATGGCCGAAGAGAGAACAGTAATAACCCTCATCTGCGAGCGAGCAGCAGACATCAATAACCTTATCAACGATAAGAGTGAAGTCACTGATGCTCCTGGCGTCAAGGTTTTGAAATTCCCCTGCAGCGGGATGATTCAACCTTTGATGGTCGAACAAGCAATGAAAGCCGGCGCAGCCGGTGTAATCGTTTGCGGCTGTCAGATTGGCGATTGCTATTATCGCGAAGGCAACAAAATGATCCGCGAGCGTTTGCTGGGCGAACGTCCACCAGGTTTGAAGAAGACTGTAGACAGAAAACGCGTGCTTGCCCTCTGGCTCTCCAAGCCGCAAAAAGACCGCTTCTTGTCTGAAGCTAAAGAGTTTCTCTCTGTTGTCCGCCGTCTCGACATTGAAGAAAGCAAAAAGGGATAGAAAGTCATGGCAGCGCCTACAAAAGACAAAGAACCAAAATTGACCGAAGTTCAGATCATCACCCGATGGGTCTGGTTTTTCCTTTTCTATTTTGCCTGCATCATCATGATTGCAAGTTTCGGTCTTGTAGCCGAATTTTAGTCTCGGTCATTTAACTAGTGAAAATTGTTGATTTAACTCGCCCTCTTGAAGTTGTAGAGGACAAGTCGTTTCCTGCCATCGTGCAGCCCCTTCTGCGCATCCTGGCTCCCGATATCAAATTCGTGGACAATCAAGCTGGTGCTGAATTAATGATGCAAATCTTTGGCTGCAAAAAAGAAGACTTACCAGACGGCGAAGGATGGGCAGAAGAAGTCATAACTATGTCGAGCCATCTTGGCACACATTTAGATGCACCCATTCATTATGGAAGCAAAACGGGAGACGCTAAGGCCAAAACCATAGACCAAATTGATTTAGACAAACTAATTACTAACGCATGTGTTTTGAACTTTTCAAAAAAGCGCGCCACCTCTCAGGCAATTACGACAGATGATTTAAAAGAGGCCTTAAACAAAATCGCCTACAAAATTCAGCCTGGTGACGCAGTCTTGATTCGCACAGACCACGATAAATATCCACTGGCTAATACAATGAAATATAACTATCCTGGTTTGAACAGAGAGTCAGCCGCCTGGCTTGCTAACCAGGGCGCATTAATTGGCGGCACAGACGCTGTCGGCTGGGACCGACCATTCCCTGCCATGATCCTAGATTATAAAAAAACTGGCGACAAAAAATATATTTGGGACGCACATTTCGCTCATCGTGATAAAGAATTTTATGTGGTGCAACAACTTGCTAATTTGCATTTGCTGCCACCATCCGGATTTAAAATAGGCATCTTTCCGCTCAAACTAGTTGGCACAAGCGCTGCTCCAGCTCGCGTTGTTGCCTTTCTAGAACAATGAGAAAAAGGCTCAACGAGCTTTTCGCTCGCCAACCTTTTTACTGGAAAATTGTTATTCTCCTTTGTCTTTCTGTTTTACTAATCGTGATTTGCAGTGCGGTGGCGTGGTTCACTTTCAATTTCAAATACGAGTTTGAAAATTTTGCTCATTACAGAAAGTTCGAAAATCAAGTTCCAAAGCCAGAATGGAAAAGCAAAGCGATCAACTACGAGATGCCTTTGGAAAGAGAAAGCTTCTATTTATATGTCCCTAAAAATCTCAAGAAGAATAAAAAAGCCGGTCTGATAGTCTTTATCAACTCCAGCCACAGAATGCAAATGCTACCTCCTGGTTGGGATAAAGTACTGGAAGCACAAAATATAATTTATGCGGCACCATTTAACTGTGGAAATCAAAGAAACGTAGTAGACCGCCTCAGTTTAGCCGTTTTGACTGCCCAATATCTAAAATCAAAATATGATATTGATCCAAATCGTGTTTATGTTTCGGGTATTTCAGGTGGGGCCGATATGGCATCATTAGTCGCCTTCGTTCAATCAGATGTTTTTAAAGGGACAATTCAAAACTGTGGTAGCTACTTTTACAAAAAGGTCTGGGAAGACGAGCGCTATTTCGATATAAATTGCTCGAAAGAAGAAGCCGAAAAAGCAAAAGCCTCAGTTAAATTTGTAATCGTAGAAGGGTCTGAAGATTTCGATAGAGAGCACGCATTGCGATATTTGCACGATGGATTCGAAAAGGAAGGATTCAATATCAAACTTTTCGACATAAAAGGAATGGAACACGAAAACTGTTCTGGAAAAACACTGCTCACCGTTTTGGAATATCTTGATGCTAAGTAAAAAAATAAACGAGGCGTTTGCACGCCAAAACATTTTCATAAAGATCATAATAGTGATTTTGTTTGTTTTCTTTTTGTGCGTCTTGACATTTGCATCGTGCACCACTGCGTTCGTTGGCAAATACTATATTTCAAACTCGATGCACAAGCGCACCTTCACAGGTTCAATTGAAAAACCCAAGCATCAAAATAAATCTTTGAATTATGACTTTCCATTTCAAAAAGAAGAGTTCTTCGTCCGACAACCAGAACACTTCGACACTAAAAAAACTTATGGACTTATCGTTTATATAAATGCTCTTCCATATCTGGGACTACTTCCAGAGGGATGGGGACCGGTTCTTGACCAGAAAGATTTACTCTTAATATCGCCGTTTAAAGCCGGAAATGATCGCGAGCCTTTAGAGCGAAGAGTACTTGCAGTAATTGCAACACAATTAATGAAGCGCGATTATCAAATAGACCCAAACAGAATTTTTATTGCCGGACAATCCGGCGGAGCTAGAATCGCCTCAGAAGTAGCTTTCATTCACTCAGAATTATTTAAGGGAACTATTCAGAGTTGTGGCTCAGACTATTTTAGACCAATCAAATTCGAACCTGGTCGTGGACTTGATCAATTAGGCAATCCATATGTTCATGATTTTGGTGCCACCAAAGATGAAATAGAATCGGCTCTTAAAACAGTCAAATTCAATGTAATCACTGGTCCTGAAGACTTCAGACACTCGGACCTGACCTCAATTTTCGAGCAAGGTTTTAAAATAGATTCGAAACTTGCGCGCTTTTACGACATCAAAGAAATGGGACACGAAAATGTTTCGGCTAAACATCTAGTTGAGGTCATAGATTATCTAGATGGAAAAACTAATTAGTCTATTCGTTTTTGTAAGCGGCACAATCGCCATGATAAATCCGCTATTTGCACGCGTCTCAGAGCATCCAAAACTTTTTACCGTACTTGTGCCATATTCTGTCTATCACTGGAGCAGATCGATAACAGCACTTGTAGGTTTTTGCCTTATATATTTATCGTTCAACTTGTGGAAGCGAAAGCATGATGCATGGCTTGGCTCCATCGCTCTAATATTTATCTCGCTTGGATTTATTCTATCGAGATATGGGATTGAGCATATTCGATTAGTGCAAGATAAAAGTTTGAGCGGTAGTCTTTTGCTTTTGACACTTTTGCCTCATATCATAAGTTTGATTCTACTTTGGATAGCAAGACGCTCATATACAGTTAAAAGTGAACGTCGCAAACTAGTGGTAGCAATAAAGCGCGCTGCGTTTCTCGTTTTGTTTGCCTTCATATATGGTGCCCTGGGATTCTTTTTACTTGAGACAAAAGACTTAGGCATGAATTTCGACCTAATTGATGCTATCGTGCGAACTGCTCAGGAGCTTACTTTTCAAAGCACCTCACAAGCCGCCACAGCGCATGGTAAATGGCTTTTAGAATCACTTAACGCAATTGGCATTGCCTCGTGCGCTCTTGTATTTTTGAATCTATTCAAACCTTTAGAATACGAACTTGCGACTTTGCCTCGCGAGCGTGCCCAAGCTAAGGAAGCTTTGGACAAATTCGGCGATAGTTCGCTTGATTATTTCAAACTCTGGCACGATAAGTCATATTTCTTTCTAGATACCGATGCATTCATCGCTTACAGGACAGAGCACAACGTAGCAATTACTTTGGCAGACCCTACTGGACCGGCTGAAAAACTTGAGCAGTTAACTCGCAACTTTATCGATTTTTGCCACAATTGCGGTTGGACAGTCGCTTTTATGCAGACCAGTCCAAAGCATTTGAGCATGTATGAAAAACTTGGCTTGAACGCTCTTAAGATAGGCGAGGATGGAGTGGTGAATCTGGAAAATTTTGTGGCGCAAACAGTACGCAAAAAGACTTTTAAAGGACCGCTTAAAAAATTAGAGAAAGAAGGCTACATACTTGAAAAACTTGTTCCACCGCATTCAGAGGCGGTATTGAGCGAGGTCCAGGCAGTTTCTAACGAGTGGCTCAGTTTGCCTGGTCGCAAAGAACGAACTTTTACATTAGGTACTTTTGATCGAAACTCCCTTCAATCTGACAATATCTTTGCAATGAAAAATAGCGAAGGAAAAATAGTTGCTTTTGTCAACCAAATTCGCGACTATTGCAAAGACGAAGCAACCATAGATATGATGCGACATCGCACCGAAGTGCCGTCAGGGGCGATGGATTTTTTATTTGGCAAATTACTATTGATGCTGCATCAAGAAGGGTTTAAATATTTCAGTCTCAGTCTGGCTGCACTATCAGGCGTTGGAGACGAGCCTGGAGCGAGCGTTGAAGAAAAAGCAGTTCACTTAATCTACGAACATCTGAATAGATTTTTCTCTTACAAAGGTCTGCGCGCATACAAAGACAAATTCGACCCAGAATGGCAAGATAGATTCTTAATTCACGAAGGTGGACCGCCAGGATTGATTAAAACTACTCTTGCACTGGTTGCGGTGATGGAGCCCGAGGAAGCATAATGTGCAAATGAAAAATCCAAAGAGAGCAATAATCTTTTCTGCCTTCCTAGTAGGTTTTTCTCATGCGCAAGCAGCCCAATCCGACTATGAGCTGGGCGTCGAGCAATATAAGAAAGGAGACTTTGCAAACGCTGCGTTAAGCTTCGATAAAGCTCTTAAAACCAATCAAACAGACCCTTCCATTTGGTATTACGATGCACTTTGCTATCACCAATTAAAAAATTGGACATTGGCTACAAGCCGCTACAAAACTCTGGCCAAATATTATCCAAACACACCAGCCGGTAAACTTGCGATAGCTTTTCTCAAGAAGCACGATCCATCTTTCGTAGAGACCGTTGCTGCAACTTCTGGAGCAGCATCAGCCCCACTGAAGAAATCTAACCGCTCAGCCACTTCAACTTCTGAAAAGCTCCCAACTGACGAAGCTTCCGAAGAAGAGGACGAATTAGAAAAGGAACTTGCAAACCTTCCAGATAAAGCTCACTTTTATTTCAAAAAAGGTCCAAGCGGTCATATGGAAGTAGATCTGCTGGTCAATGGGCACCCGGTCAAAGCGGAATTCGACACTGGAGCCTCTGCGTTCTTTTATAGGGACTCATTGAGTGAGTCGGGCGTCGATTTGAATAAATCGAAGCAAGGTCAAATGGCGCGCGGCTGGGCTGGAAGTTTGGTTTCAACAAAAACTATGCCCGCTGAAGTAAAACTCGGCTCATTGACCAGAAAAATTGACATTAAAATCGCAAATTCTACTGGCGACCTGGGTCACAATTTAATTGGTCAAGATTTCATCAAAGGCTATCAATATGAGATAGACGACAAGGGCGGTCGCGTAGATCTCAAAAAAATCCTAGAGCTGAAAGCTAAAGACATAAACCCACTCTACGATATTCCTTTAACCGTAAAAGGAACAAAAGACTATATTCCAATACAAATCAACGGCAAACAAGTTAACGCATTCATTGATACAGGTTCTTTTGCCACCATACTTAGTGCCGGACAGGCAAAAGTCTTGGGACTAACATTTTCTGGAGAGAGTCAGAGATTGATGGGTGTAGGCGGCTCTGTAACAATGGAAAAAGCGTATGTAGATATTCAAATTGGCGGATTGCGGCAATCCAATTTTCCAGTGCTGATTGGTGGCTCTGGCGGTTGCGCGATTGGACAAGATCTGATGAACGGCTGGAGATACAAAGTCGATCGCAAAAATAAATTACTTAGATTTTTTCACTAATCAAA
>CAZSHS010000027.1:0-52259 GCA_964606665.1 uncultured Candidatus Obscuribacterales bacterium
AAAAATCACTCGATTCTTTGACAGCGGGAAATATCCGTTATTTATCTGGCAAATCAACTATTCCAAGAGTCGACCCCGAGCGTCGCGAGATAACAGCAACAGAAGGTCAATTTCCTATTGCCACCGTTCTTGGTTGCTCAGACGCACGCGTACCCCCAGAAATCATCTTTGACCAGAAGTTTGGTAAGCTCTTTGTTATTCGAGTAGCAGGCAACGTCACGGGCGTGTCTGAGATTGCGTCTGCCGAATACGGAGTGCATTATTTGAAGACACCACTAGTAGTGGTGCTAGGACATTCTTCGTGTGGTGCGGTCCAAGCCGCAGTAGCGAACACACCTCTAAAAGGCAAACTTCCAAAACTAGTTGGACTGATTCAACCAGCCGTTGATGAAGCGCGCAAGAAGCGCTCTAAATCAGATAAGTCTGACTTTGAAGATGACTGCATCAAACAAAATGTTCGCTACCAAATGAAGAAGCTGCTTGAAGGTAGTGACTTAATTAGCGGTGATGTAAAAGCGAATAAGGTCAAAGTAGTGGGAGCAATTCGAGACATCAAAACAGGCAAAGTACAGTGGCTTGACGATAAAGCTGACTAAATTCACTTCTAATTTTTCATGCGAACTCCAGGTTGGTCTAGTAGCTCAAGCTGGCTCAGTCTCTCTTTCCATAAACTAACTTCAGCTTCACTCAAGAAAAACGAAGAAAATACTATTCCGTCCCCATTCTGGACGTGAAGCCGCACACCTGCATCTATTTGGGTTATGTAAATTGAGCAATGACATTCAGACAAACTTAAAACCCAAGCAGCATCAACCTCTTTCAAGCCTTTACTCAATTCCAGTTTCTGTGGGTCTTCTAATGCCGCGATAAGCCTTGAAGTAATTATGTTCAATACATCAGCGCCCAGAGTAGTTGATTCACCATCGCAATCCAAAACCACAGTAGTCCAGGAGTTTTTACCTATACTCAGCTTTAATCTTGCAGATTCAGAATTCAGTGTTATTTTGACCATTGTGATTTAATTTCGCTGCTTCCACTTGTAAGTGCGAACTTTGGTTTGATTACTGTTCAAGCGCATCTCTCTGTCACGAGCTTCTTTCTGATAACGCGCTTTATGCTGATTTTCAAAACGTTGATGCTCACGTTGACGCGCTTTCTCTATTTTCTTTGCTTGCTTTGCCTGCATCACATGCATGCGCCTCCAGGCTCCTCGCCGTCCTCCACGACGATTGCCAATAACGAGCGTAGCCTCGCTGCTTGCATGAGACTCAGCTTCAGCGGGTGGAGTGTAGAAATTGAACATTGTGAGGGCGCCAATGAACGCAAACAAACGTTTGTGCATGGTTTTCATATTGTCTTTCTCCTCTGGCAGGTATCAGATGGAGCCCATTGTGGCTTGGACGTCACGCTTGCAACTATGTTCCCAATAACCTAATAAATCCATTTGCAATAATATTTTGAGTCTTGTCTGTAAAAGTCGGCGAAAGCGCTCAATGATCTTAGAAGATGTTTTTTTGAATTTTCATCAGGTATTAAAAACGCATGATTTCTCTTACGAATTCGTAAGATTTTCTGCACGTTTTTACTAGTTGATGGAAAAGTACAAAAAAGAGACTCGTTAACTGCGTAAGATCCAAAACGATTCGACACCTTTAGGCTCTCTCGCTTCTTTGAGTTTTAATGCTACTCGACTTCCTATTCAGCCGAGCAGAACTTCACAAGAATCTTGTGCATACGTCGCACGCCATTCTCCAAAGATTTAATCGGCAATCTTTCGTCTTTGCCGTGCATGGTTGCTAGGTGAAGTTTGTCTACTTCAATTGGCTGGAAGCCGTATGCAGTCATGCCTAGTTCGCGCATCCAGTGCGAATCGGTGAACCAGGGAACAATGACTGGCACTACCGGAATATTTGGATTCTCTTCTTTGGCGACGGTTTTAATTGCTTCGTACAATTCGGTTTGAAGTTTGCTTGGCTCGTTTGATTGCCAGTCAATCACTTTCACTTCGACTTCCGGATCGTCGACTAATTTGGTGATATAAAAAACGAACTCGTCTTTTTTAACGTCGGGCAATAAGCGGCAGTCTAGCTGAGCCATGGCTTTTGCTGGGATGACGTTTGTTTTGTAGCCAGCTTCCATGCGGGTCAAAGAGATTGTGTTGCGCAGCATCGAAGATTTGAGCATGTCAGACAAAAGCAGAGGCTCTTTCTGTTTGTCGTTAATCGAATTTTTGATGTCTTCGTACGCTTTTTTCAGTTCGCCGTTTTCAGATGCACTAATCTTAGTGAAGTATTCTTCGACTTCTGGTAACAGGCGGAAGTTGGGGCCGGCATTGACTATCTTGTTCAAGGCGCGAACCAATCTATTAGTCGATGAGTTAATCATCGGCATCGATGCGTGACCGGCATCGCCTTTGGTCGTGAGTTCGAACCAACAAATATTTTTCTCGGCGAAGTCAACGCCCCAATATTTGGCGTTGCCTTTGTCATCGGCTTCGATTGAAAAGCCTTCATTCAAGACAAATTCACAATCTTTGACAAGTTCGGGACATTTTTCTTTTATTTCGCCAGCACCACATTCGCCACCAGCCTCTTCGTCCGGTGTGGCAAGAAATACAACATCGCGATCAAGTTTGACGCCGCTTCGCTTCAGCATCAAGAAGGCTTCAAGCTCGATTACGCCCATGCCTTTCATGTCGATAGCGCCGCGTCCCCAGATTTCACCATCATGAATTTCGCCACCAAATGGTGCATGTTTCCAATCGGCCGCAACGGCTGGAACCACATCGATGTGGTTCATCAAAATTATGCCTTTCTTTTTGCCTGTGCCTTTTAATCTTGAGCAAACAAGCGAACGATTCTTGCCCAGGTCAACAACTGTGGCTTCCAGTCCTTCTTTGCGAATAATTTCGGCTAAGAAATCGGCGCCCAGTTTTTCATTACCTGGGGGATTTGTGGTATCAACTTTGAGATAGTCGCAAAGAATTTTAGTCGCTTCCTTGCCAGCAGCATCATAGTCGACTTTTGCACCACTATTGGTGCTTGAAGCTTGCAGTGGCAAACTAAAGGTCAATGCCGTGAGAATCGAGAGCGCGACTCTTTTCAACTTCATTTAAATTCCCTCTAAGAAGATATCTTTTACGCCTATCAAAGTTACAAGAAAATCGGGATTAGAAACGGCTTTTGTGATAAATTTCACGTTATGCAATGGCCTTACTATGGTGCAAGAGCACCGGGAGCAAAACAAATGGCAAACCGCAAAATTTCAACAGCAGTTCTTCTTTCAATGGCAGTTTCAGTAGTCATGCCACTCAGCAGCTTTGCTGGCGACGGCATTGTCAAAGACATGGAGCATGGTGTTGAAAAAATCGGCTCCGGCGCAAAAAAAGGAACTGAAGGTCTGGTCCACGGAACAGGTAAAGTTGTCAAAGGAACCGGAAACGCAATCAAAAAGGTTGGCGAAGGTACTGTTAAAGGCGCTGAAAAGATCGGCGAAGGCACCGTAAAGGGCGTCAAGAAAGTTGGTCAAGGCACAGAAGCTATGGTCAAAGGTGTCGGCAGAGGCGGTAAGGATATCGTCAAAGGTGTCGGCAAAGCTGGCAAAGACGTAGCTGGCGGAACCGAAGAAATGGCTAAAGATGACGTCAAAGGCGCTGGCGACGTAGTAAAGGGAACAGAAAACGCTGTAAAAGGCAAATAGTTCTTCCCTACACTAACTGGTAACTAAATGAAAAATATTCTTTCGTCCGTGCTGGCGGCAGCCATCTTGTTTTACGCATCCGGCGTGACAGCGCTTGCTCAAACAAATGAGTCTTCAAAGCTGCCTGACGGGGTTAAGTTTGTCGCCTCCGACGAAAAGTATGGAATCAGTGAATACAAGCTCACGTCGAACGATTTGCAGATTTTGCTCCTGGAGCGTCATTCGCTCCCGGTGCTCTTGTGCAATATGGTTTATCACGTAGGCTCGCGCAACGAAGCAGTTGGTTATACGGGGTCAACTCACTTTTTAGAGCACATGCTCTTCAAAGGAACGCTCAAGCATGACCCACTCAACAAGACCGGTATCGATGATATCCTCAAAACCGTGGGTGGTGTCAATAATGCCACCACCTCGCGCGACAGAACCAATTATTACGAGATGGTGCCAGCCAATCAGCTGGATCTAGCTCTAGATATAGAATCTGACCGCATGCGCAATGCGCTCATTCGCGAGCCCGACAGACGCTCGGAAATGACAGTTGTAAGAAACGAGCTCGAAATCGGAGACGATAGTCCCGACGAATTGCTCGACAACAATTTATACGCGACAGCATTCAAAGAACATCCCTATCACCATCCTGTTATCGGATGGCGCTCTGATGTAGAAAACGTTCCTACAGAGCGACTTCGCAAGTTCTATCAAGATTTTTACTGGCCTAATAATGCTACCTTGATTTTAGTGGGTGATTTCAACAAAGAAGAAGCACTCAAAAAAATCGACAAGTTTTTCTCCGCCATTCCAAAGTCACAGAAACCAATAAACGACATCTACACCTTTGAGCCAAAGCAAGAAGGTGAGCGTCGCTTCACTGTGAAACGGGGAGCCGAAGTACCGCGTTTGTCGATTGGATTTAGATCACCACAGGCAGTGCATCACGACCAGTATGCATTGGGTATTATTGAATCTGTTTTGGGCAATGCTTCCAAACGCTCAAGCAGACTGTACAAAGCCTTGATTGACACCGGGCTGGCAAGCTACGTTGGAGCATACTCGAGCGTTTATAAGGACCCTGGACTTTTTGTAGTTAGCGCTCAGGCGAATGTCGGCGGCGACCTGAAGCAAATAGAATCCATCATAAACAAAGAATTGGATCGACTCAGAAAAGAACCTATTTCTAAAGAAGAGTTGGACCGGGCTAAAAAATCTATAGTGAACGGAATCCTTACTGGAATGGACGACCCGATGAGTCTCTGTTTTCAGTTTACTGAAGCAGTGGGAATTGGAAGTTGGCAATTCTGGGTCGACTATCCCAAGAATATCGAAAAGGTTACTGCCGAAGACGTTCAAAAAGCTGCACAAAAGTATTTTGTACAGGATTCGAGTACGGTTGGATATTATTATCCTCAGCCTGAAACCAAAGAAGCCGTAGAAAAGGCTCCAGACCCAGTTGCAGCGGTAGAAACCCCAAGCCAGCCGGAGACCAAGCCTGACACCATATCTGGTGTAGATAATACCGATATTCCCAAACCGTCCTTAGAGCCAACCAAACTTAGCCTCGGGAAGAAAACGATTAAGTTCCAGCTCGAAAATGGTTTGACCGTTCTGGTGCTTCCTCTTGAAGAAGCTAAAACAGTAGCTGTCTCGGGCAAAATTGCTGCAGGCAATCAGTTTGCAAGCGATGAAAAACGACAAGTTCCAGCCTTCCTGGCAGATATATTGACCGCCGGTACTAAGTCTCGCAGTAAAGATCAAATCGCCATCAGCCTTGAAGAAATAGGGGTCAACCTCGACTTCTCCGCAACGACTTTCTTTGATGAATTCGATGTTCAAATAGTTGCATCGAATCTGGACAAATTCGTCGATATTCTGGCAGACGTCATGGAAAACCCCACAGTGCCAAAGTCTGAACTTGATATTTTGAAAAAAATGCAAGAAAGCAATCTCCAGGACAAAATGTCTGATACCGCAGACAATGCCTGGAATTCTTTCGTCAGAAAATTGTACAAACCAGAAAGCGGCTTATACCAGCGTACTTTCGAAGAGCAGCTCGGCGATTTGAAAAAAATCACTGTGGCAGATCTCAAAACTTTCCACAAAGAATATTACAATCCAGCTAACACTTGCTTAGCCTTTGTTGGAGCTATAGATGAAGCCAGGGCGCGCGAATTGTGTCAAAAATATTTTGGATCGTGGAAAAATGACGGTGGTAAAAACGTACGCGACCAGGTGAAACTGGACGAAAAATGGCTGCAGCCAATAACCCAGAATGAAGAAGTTAAGACAGACATACCGGGCAAATCCAACCTCAACATAAGAGTTGGAAAAATCTTGCCAGTAAGCATTCATTCTGAGAATTACTCCGCCACACTTATTGCAAACGCAGCGCTGGGCTATGACAGCTTCGCTTGCCGCCTTGCTCCCGTTCGAGATAAATATGGACTGACTTACGGAATCAATTCTGTCATCGACGAGCCAATAGTCAAAAACGGTCCCTGGTTAATTAAATACTCGGTAAACCCGACTAACCTGAACAAAGCAAGATCAATAGTCAAAGATATCGTGAGCGAGTACGTCAAAGGTGGTATCACTGACAGTGAACTCGCTAATGAAAAATCGCATTTGAGTGGAGAACTCATGGTGGGATTATCAACGCCACGCAGACTTTCGGACCGGCTGACCCTTTATGAAATGGCGGGGGTCCCCCCTGGTTACATCGACCAGTTTTCGTCCAATCTCTACAAAGTAACCAAAGAAGAAGTCAACAAGGCGATAAGCCAATATATGGACATTTCCAAGGAAACGGTGACTACTATTTCGGGCGAATTGACCAGAGTGAAATAAACCCATTTGGTCGGGTATATTAAATTAACGTATTTGTACACTTGAGGATTCTATGAGCAAGGACGAGTCGAAAAACAAAGAGGGCTGGTCAGCGCCGCGGGAAACACAATTCACCCGCATGCAAAAGAAAACGCAAGACGATATGGCGAAATTCGCCGATCAAAAGCGCGATCGCGCCATGGACAAAGTGCGTCATACAATTTCTGAAGAGAACTTAGAGCACTTCGAAAAAATAAGCATGTACGATTCAGTTTGTGAAATATACAATCACAAAGCTTTCATGCGCAAACTCGAATCCGAACTAAAGCGAGCCAAGCGCTATAAACGTCCTGTATCGCTTCTTGTGCTAGAAGTGGATGATCTTGAAGCTTACGTCAAACAATACGGCACACTCATTGTCAACGAAGTATTGAAGTCGCTAGTTGGCATTGTTCAAAAGGCTATTAGAGACGTTGATGTTCCAGGCAGATTGCAAGAAAATAGACTGGCTGTCATTTTTCCCGAAACTTATTCATCACGCGCAATCGTTGTTGGAGAACGTATCCGTGAAATGCTTCGTGGCAAGGCAGTTTCAAAAGATCTAAAACATTTGCGCCTTACAGTGAGTGTGGGTATCGTTTCCTTTCCTACTCACGGTCGCGATGAGCACGACTTGATCAAAATGGCATTTCAATTTATGCTAGCGGCTCAAGAACAGGGCGGTGACGCCGTAAACAACGGCTAAAACTATCGGACTGCAGTTATAATAATAGAATAGTCCATTACTTTGTTTGAACTGTGATTCGAATAAATGCAAAACAATTTCATTAAAGATGGTTGTTGCAGACCCCTCCACTCTAAGATTGAGAGTGGAAGTATGGACGAGCGTTTTGCTGTACTGTTTGCGTTTGTGACTATTGAAATCGCCATCTGTGGATTCCTTCTGTGTTTTGAAGGTAATACACTTCTAAGTTTGTGGCATTTCGCTTATGTAAGACTCGCCATTTTTGCAACTTTCATATTGCAAGGATTTTGCGCGGTTGCATATCTCTCGATGCCCCAAAGTAAAGTAAACAAAACATCTTCAAAGACAAAAGTGAAACTAAAAATCTAAGTCCTTTAGAGTTTTCTCTTCAGTCGACTGACTAGCTTTTTTCTCATCACCCATTATTGGATCGACTGCGGTGTCATTGTTTGCGGATGTCGAATCCTGAGCGGTCTTTTCTTTACCAGAGTCGTTGTCTGATTTTTGTTCGCCACCAGATGTAGTATCACTCTTAGCGGTCTCTTTACTTTGTTTAGTTTTATCCATTGGATAAGCTTTGTACAAGGCACCATCTAGATAGATTTTAAATTCGCAGTTAGCCAAATTCGGCGGTTTTATACCCGATACAAACTCGAAATGCCGCGACTGGTGCTCACCCAAGGGCGGAACGAATTCGTCCACAACTTTGGTTTCTTTAGCCCAGATAACGTTGCCTTCCACTAAATCGAACAATTCGGCTTTAATAGCCAGAGCACTAATTTTGTTAGAGCGAGGATTCCAGACTTCACCACTTATTTTGGGAGCCGCGCCACCAGAAAGTACCACATGGCGCAATGTGACCTCGGGCAGGGCACTGCTTGGATCTATTGATCGCGCTTGTTGCAAATAAGCGTAGCCGGTATCACTTTGACCAGCATCAAGAAGTTCTTTGCCGCGCTTAGCAAGCAGTGTTGACAGCTTACGCTCAAGATTAGGACTGGAGCCAAGTTTTTGAGCTTCACGTAATTGTGAAATTGCTAGTTCGAGCTTGCCAGATTCAGCATAAATGTCTGCTGCACGCTCGAAGTGTTTTGGGTTGCGTGAAATATTTGTGAGCTTACCAAGATAACTGAGAGCTTCGTCTTCTCGCTTCTGGCTAGCGAACTTTTCGGCAAGTTTTTCGTAAATGGTGGCAAGTCTGGCTTCAGACTCACTAAAGCGCGAGCCGGTTCCCAGATTTTTCACCTCTTCCCAGCATGTAAGTGCAGTATCAAAATCCGAATTACGAAGCGCTTCATCCCCCCAGAGTGCATCGAGGTCGGCTAGCTCCGCCTTTTTGCCAGCAATGTCTTTTTGAGCAAGTGGACGCAACAGATTTATCGCTTTTTCATATTGTCTGCGCAGACGATAATAATTCGCCATGTCTGAGGCAAGACTTGGCTCAGCCACAACACCTTGACCAAGTTGTTGTGCTTTAGAAATTGCATCCATAGCTTCTTTTTCTTTGTCTATACCAATATAAGCACGAGCCAGAAGCAAATAGGCATGAGGGTCTTTGGGACTACCGGAAATCGCTTTCTTCAAAGTCTCCACAGCAAAAGCATATTGACCCCGTCCTAATTCTCCGCGACCTTTGTCGAGCAGGCGGTCATAATCTTTTGGCTTGGTAAAGAAAAAGAAAGTGGCACCAGCAAAGATAAGCACTATCAAAGCGGCTGTCATAATTCCGACCGAAGTAGGAATACCATGTTGAGTCTGAATTTTTAAATTTTTTGAGCGGCGCTTCGATCCTGGCGCGCCGACTTCGCCGTCCAAGGGACCATTTAATTGCTCACTCTGCCGCTCATAGACCTGAGTTTCTACATCATTAGGCGGAATAGTGTCTTCTGGATCTGAAGTCATGCCCACAAGAGAAGTACCACACGAAATGCAGGTGTGGAAACGGTTATGAGGATGGTAAAGGTCGCATTTGGGACAGCGCATCAGTTTCTAATTTTCAAAAAACAATACTTCCGACTGTTGTCTAAATATAGGATAGAACAAACAAGTGCGGAAGTATTGAATTTATTAGCCTGTAAGCCTTACGAAAGAGACTACTTGATTTCGACTTTGGCGCCAGCGGCTTCCAATTTCTTTTTGATCTCTTCGCCTTCTTCTTTTTTGATTTTCTCTTTGATCGGTTTAGGAGCAGAGTCAACCAATTCTTTGGCTTCTTTCAAGCCCAGACCGGTAACTTCGCGTACGACTTTGAGAACATCAATTTTCTTCTCGCCTACAGAGGCCAAGATGACGTCGAATTCGGTTTTCGCTTCTTCTTCAGCAGCGCCACCAGCAGCCGGTGCCATCATCATGGCGCCCATTGGGGCTGCGGCTGTAACGCCGAATTTTTCTTCCATTTTGGATTTAAGATCGGCTGCTTCGAGCAATGTCAGCATGCTGATTTGTTCGAGCAATTCGTCTGTGGAAAGTTTAGTAGCCATTGTTTACTCCTTTTTGCTTATGCTTGCGCATTAACGAACTTAGTTATTTGGCCTCGTTTTTCTTAGCCACTTCTTCTGTCAAAATCGCGATGTCGCGGATTACAGCTTCGAGTATTCCAGCAATGCCTCTGGCACCGGAGTCTAAGCCGCCCATGATGCCGGAGAGAAGAACTTCTCTGCTTGGCAAATTGGCGATGTCTTTGACTTGTTTGGCGTTAAGTGCTTTGCCTTCAAACACAGCACCACGGATTTCCCCTTTTTTCAATTTTTTGAGAAATTCCACGGTCGATTTGGCTGGTTTAGCCGGATCGTCGTAACCTACAACGTATGCAGAAGGTCCTTTTGCAAGAGAGTTTAATTCTTGAAAGTTGGTACCTTCGGTAGCGCGCTTCACTAGTGTGTTTTTACCAACGCAAAGACGAGCATTGTCTTGCATTAGAGCGCGTCTGAATGTGGTCATTTCTGCAACCGTAAGACCTTGAAGATCAGTGACGATTGCAACTTTTCCGTTGTCGAAGAACTCTTTGAGGTCTGCTACAACTTCTTTCTTTTTCGTGATGGTTGGCACGTTCGGCCTCCTGAAACAAAAAAATTCCGGGCATTTAGACTGCTCGGAAAGGCACACAGGCAAGAAGAGTACTTCTGGCTTACTATAATTAGTTGTGTGACCTAGGCCGGCCAATTCTCTTTATGAGAATCACTTAAACCGCTTGGCGGCACCGACTGTCTGCAGTCTGAATCCCAGCAAGGCTGACTCCCGGGGGAATTAGCTATGCTAGACTGGCTATTCTTCCAACTCGCAGACGTTTGGTCAAGTTTTCGGAACACATTTGGTAAACAATCCTATATATACATGACAGAGCAAAGCCCCAAAGTTTTTGAAAAACACGTTTTTGTTTGCGTTTCAGGCAAAACCTGCCCGCAAGAAGGCGCTTGTGAAGTGTTTGATGCACTTCGCAAAGAAATTTTTGAACGCGGACTGAAATCAAAAATACGCATCAACAAAGCAGGTTGCTTTGACCAGTGCGGAAATGGTCCTTTAATTGTGGTCTATCCAGATCAAGTCTGGTATGCAAAGGTCCAAGTCGAAGACCTCAAAGAAATTGTTGAAGAGCACTTGCTTCAAAACCGTCCCGTTGAGCGACTCTTCTACGACGGCTCGGGACGCAAAGCTTGTACTCGATGATACAGAGGCCAGTAGAAGATGCCCATTTTATAATAATTAAGTTTAAAAGTCGGGCAGTTTAACTTCTAGCTGGCGATTATAACTTTCCCAAAATCCCAATTTTCAAACACATTTTTTTAAAATCAAAAATAATTCGCTTGAAAATAAATGTAGCCCGACCCAGTAAGTAAAATAAGTCGCGTCCAAAACATAGAACCCTGGCGACATTGATTGATTGTGCAGACCAAAATAACCAAGTGCGATCATCGCTAAATTAACCAGAAAAATTTTGGCCAACTAAAAAATAGAGATTTAAAATCTCAGGACTTATTTGACTTCTAAGTCCATGTCCGGGCAAAAACAAATCAAACGGCAGGGCATAACCAAGACCGACAAATAGAAAAGTCAGTGCAAGCGAGGTTGAGACATAATCGCGCTTTTGCATCTAAAAGTTAGAGTCTTCAATTACAGGCTTTTTAGTGCGCGTTTTCTCTCGATAATTAGAGAGCAAAAATTTCACTTTCTCGGACAATTCTTTAAGCGGTGGAATACGAGTGCGCTCTGCAATTAAATTAATCTGGTCTTGAGCAACATCGCGAGTTGGTGGCACCATTTCGGGCTTATCTCTCAAAAGTACACTCAAGCAAGCCATGGCACGAATTCTATCACCGTGCGAAGGTCGGCATATCTGGCGGCAAAAGGCAGAAGTCAATTTGCCAAAAGCAAAGTCATAAGGCAATAGTTCAAGTCTTGGATATATGAATTTAGCTACTGCTACCCTAACGTCTTTGTTCACATCATCGAGTGCAGGCATAATTTTAAAAATGGTCTCTGGATAATTACCAGCCCAGTTGAGCAAATCAATTGCATCAACTCGTCTTTCTGGATTCGGGTCAGACTGAACGATATTTAGCCAAGCGTCTTTTAACTCCGGGATATTGCCATAAGTTGCAAGCTCTCTAGTTTTCTCGTCTGCTACTGCATCTGAATAATGCTTGAAGCCATTTGTATAAGTCTCTTTGAACGAACGACCATCATAAGTTAATTGAGTCAGTCGCTGGCGCAACTCTTTTAAAACAAGATTCGGTTTCTCAGTCGGTACTTTTATATAACGTGGGTCACTAAGCGGTCTTGTAGGAACAATTCGTCCTGGCTCGCTTACATCTATCACCACAAAAAGAGCATCACTGCCACCATCTACAATATCAGTGTCACAAATGATCCTTTTATCGCTCAGACTTTTCTTAACTCGCTCACAAGCTTTTTCCATGCTTGCATACTTGGCTCCAACAGACAAATGAAGCATCTTTTCTAGTTCGGCTCTAGTGACTAAACTTGAGCCCATATACTCAAGCTGGCCAAAATTGCCGAATGAATCTTTAGCAAAAGCAGCCTGCCCAAGGCAAAAATACAAAACACAAGTCAACGCGACGAAGAGACTCTTGGTTTTATTTCTTTTTGCTGTCCACTTTTGAGTCGCTGTCATCGCTAGTTTTTGACTTTTCGCTCTTGGATGATTTTTCCGATTTAGCATCTGCCTTAGAATCTGATTTGGATTCAGACTTCACGTCTTCATCAACATCTTCTTTGGAGGACTTTTCTGACTTAGAAGATTTAGGCTCATCTTTTGAATCGTCTTTAGACTCTTCTTTTGATTCTTTCGACTCTTTTGATTCTTTTGACTCGCCTTTGGTTTCGTCTTTAGACTTTTCCTTGGGCTCGTCTTTAGTCTCATCCTTGGATTCTTCTTTACTTTCTTCTTTGGAATCGTCTTCTTTATTTTCTTCGCTAACTACATCGGTCTTTGGTGCATCCTTAGGTGTTCCGTCTTCGTTGTATGTCTTGAAGAAAACATCTGGATCGACTTTAACAGCGGCCAATTGCTCGCTGAAAGCGCGTGCATCATCAAATACAGGTGGAATTACAAACTCACCGCGAGTATCGATGTAACCTCTGCCAACAGACTGAAGAGGTTGTACTACAGCAAGTCCTTCTGAAAAGTTTTCTGCGTATCTGAATTTGAGTTTGAAAGGTCGTTTGCCCTCTCTGTTAATGAAAGCAAACTTTCCGCGTTTTTGTTGAATAGCCAAACCATCATGAAATGACTTAGTGGACTCCAAGCGCGATTTGGGAGCCATTGTGCCAATGGGGTCGACCACAACAAAATCGTCTCCCATTTCACCTTCTGCCGTCTGTCCTTTAAATGTGGTGACTCGATCAAATTTGAATTGAATAGACTGCTCGCCCTTCGCATTTATGAAGCCCCATTTGCCAAGCGTCGCGTTGTAGACCGGGCAAAGTCCATCGTTGAAATACATGACATCATCAAATTTGGCGGGTATGTCTCCGTGAGGGTGAGGACCAAGATCTTTGAATCCCCATTTCACTTTGCCATCGCCGCCTTTTTCTTTGTAAGGCAACATAACAGCGTGGTCTTCAGCGTCGGGATTACATTCGTGCGCTTCACCGACGTCTTCATATTTACAAGGCAATACAATGGTGCCGTCCTTGGCAATTGCCCCCCATTTTCCGCCCATTTGAACTGCGGCGTAACCGGCACTGAAAGGCTTGGCATCCTCATAATTTCGCTCAATCACGAATTTACCGTCTCTGTCGATATAGCCCCAGCGCGTGTGCAAATCAGCAGCAGCTAGGCCTTCTGTGAATTGCTTGACCCGACGATATTTGGGCTTAAGTACAAACTTTCCGCTGTGGTCGATGAATCCCCATACCGGACCTTTTTCGTCTGGCACGTTGATTTCGACACCGCTTCTACCAAAGCAACCAGTTAGCAGACTGGTCATGGCGAAAATCGAGATGAGGAGGCGGAAACTTGCTAGAGCCTTTAGGTTCATCGGTACTCTTAATTGGTAAGGGAGTGACAAGACAATTTATATCAAAAAACAATAGGTCGTGTCCCGTTACTTGCTCTCATTAGCGTTATACTTGCTTGCTATGACTCATAAATACTTACTTGAAATAGGCACCGAAGAGCTTCCAGCTCCCCAAATTCCCATGATGCTCAATCAGTTGACCGAGTCGCTAACACGCGAGTTGACCAATTTGAATTTAACACCAAAATTGGTCAAGGGATTGTCAACGCCGCGCAGACTGGTAGCAATAGTCGAGGGCTTACCTGACAAGCAACCGACCATCAACAAAAAAGTCAAAGGACCGCCAGTTAGAACGGCTCTTGATAAGGATGGAAACTTTACTAAAGCGGCGACTGGTTTTGCCGACAAACAAAATGTCGATGTCAAAGCGCTTAAGCAAGAAGAAGAAAAGGGCGAACTGTATCTGGTGGCTGACGTTGTCATTGAGGGCAAACCGACTTCTGAGATATTGAGCCAAATAGTGCCAGGAATTATCTCGGCAATTTCAAGCGAGCGTCAAATGCGCTGGGGCGATTACAACCTTAAATTTTCAAGACCAATTCGCTGGATAGTTTCTTTACTCGACGACAAAGTGATTGAATTCGAGCTTGAAAACATAAAAGCCGACCGTCAAACGCGCGGCCATAGAATATTGGCACCAGGAATGGTATCAATTGAAAGCGTAGACAAATACTCAGAAACTTTGAAATCGAAAAAAGTTATCGTTTGTCCCAAAGAGCGAGAAGAAGCAATTACTGCACAAGTGATAGCTCTGGCAAGTTCTGTAGCTGGAAGTGCAAGACGACTCAGTGGCTCACTTTTAGAAGAAGTAGTTCATATTACCGAATGGCCCTGCGCCATCATTGGTGGTTACGATTCAAGCTATTTGGTTCTACCCGATAGACTGCTTGAAACAATCATGGTACACCACCAGCGATACTTCCCCATAGAAGAAACGCAAAACAAAAACGGCGACTCTAAAACGCACAAAAGCAAAAAACTTTTGCCATACTTTATAGCCGTAACTAATAACGATATCGACAAGAAAGAAATCGCCAAAAGTGCAGTGCGACAGGGTAATGAGCGAGTACTCAAAGCCCGATTGGCGGACGGAAAATTCTTTTACTTCGACGATCAAAAAACCAAATTGACAAAAAGAGTCGAAGCTCTAAAACAGCTAACATTCCAAAGAGGTCTTGGCAGTTATTTCGAAAAATCGCAAAGACTGGAGAAGACCGTAGCCAAAATCGCAGAAGATATCAAACTTGATCAAGTCCACTCCCAGAAGCTAGCTCAAATAGCCAGAACTTGCAAACTAGATTTGGTCACTAATTTAGTTGGCGAACTGCCTGAGTTACAGGGATATGTTGGTTCCTGGTACGCTCGCGAAGAAGGTCTTGGCGAGGATGTTGCCATTGCCATTGCCGAGCACTATGCTCCTCGCTCATTTGATGATGTACCTGCTCCTTCGTTCTTGGGTCGCATCACAGCTATCACAGACAAGTTAGATCATCTGGTTGGTTTGTTTGTATTGGGTAAACGCCCTACTGGTTCAAGCGATCCTTTTGCACTGAGAAGAAACGCCCAGGGTCTGGTAGACACTTTACTTGAAGGTCTAGAAGCAGACGGCAAAACCTTCTATATAGATATTGAAGTAAGTGCCAAACACTTGCTCGATCTTTATGCAGATACAAATGCTGCAAAAAAAATCGACCAAGAAAAATTACTTTCTGACTTGTATGATTTTCTTACTCAAAGACTAAAAGCGCGTCTGCTCGATCAAGGCTTCAATCGCATGATCATAGATTCGGTATTAGCTGGCAGTCCTCTCAAAAATATTGCCGACACCAAACACAAAGCCTCAGTGCTTGAAAAACTGGTCCAGACACAAGAAGGTCTTGGCATAGTGAGAGCCTGCGTGCGCATAGCAAACATAGTTGATAAGAAAAACAATTATCAAATTGACGCTGCAAGCCTGAGCGAAACTGTAGAGAAAAAATTGTACGACGCATTGAAAGACAAAAAATTCTCTGACGATTACACCAAAAATTTACAGATACTAGAAGGACTTGTCCCGCATATTGACGCCTTCTTCGACGAAGTGATGGTAAACGATCCTGACGAGAAAAAACGTCAGAATCGCCAAGCTTTATTGCAAATGATTCAAGCTGGATTCAGCAATTTAGGCGACTTCAGCAAGTTACAGCCATTATTGCCCTAGATTAATCACGACCTCTGCACCGCTGCGCTTTACTGTAAATTGCACAAGAGCCTGACTCAATGTCAGTTTGCCTGATTGATAAAGCTCATACAAAACAGATGCAGTTTCGATAATTTTTCGGTCTTCTCTGAGTGCTTCAAGTAACATCACTCGTGACATCGATTGATTATCAAGAGCGCGCTTCACCATATCGACCATCTCGCCACCGCCTTCTAAATGACGCAAGACGAAATTGCTCAGATGTGGATCTTCTTCTAGCCTAGTTACAAGAACCTCAAATTTGTCTTGTGTTAAATAGCCACCAAGGCGCATGAACTCACCAAATCCAATTTTGTTTGATTCGGGATCGATCATGCCACGTTGTCTCAAAAACTCGAAAGGTGAGATGCTCTTATCTCGGGCTTCTTTGAGTATTTCACAAGCGCTCTCCAAGCAAAACTGACTTTTCCATAGCATCGATTGAAAAGCAAGAGCAAGACTTACAACTTCTTCGGGAATTGTCCCTGCGTTAACTAAATATTGACCAAGCAATTGCTCGTTCAGCTTAGCTACACTGACCGCTTTTTCCATATCTTCAGAATTAACAAGACCGGCTTGCACAAACAGTTCGCCTAACTTTACGCGAGTGAGCAAATTATCTGGAATACTATTTGCAGTGGTCTCGGGCGTGTCACCTTTTTGCAATCTATCTATCACGCGCTCTCTTTGCACATGACCTGCACGCAGCTCTCTTTGAAGCGCTAGTGACAAACGCAGAAAGTCGTCAGAAATTCTATCGAGTTGTACAAGAACTTGTCCCAAAGGCAATCCAGAATTGTCTGAAATTGTCAGACCAAATTCGAGTTGTTTTTTATCTATGCATTTAGCTTCTTGCAACAGCTCACCCAATCTACAACTTGATGCATGCGATTTATTCACTTTTATTTCAAGCAAAGCTTCAGCAAACGACCAGCTATTTAATTTCATTGACGAAATGGCATCTTTGGCTTGCTCGACGTCAATTATTTGATCGCGCAGCATCGACTGTGCCTCAACCACAGATTGAACGATGTTTTGCGGTACAAGTCCAAGCAATGTTAAAGTCTTGCCCAAGGGCATGGCGGTGAAAGAAGAGATTTTCAATCCCTGTTCCATCTGCTCGCGGCTCACTATGCCGAATTCGAGTAACAACTCTCCGAGCTTATAATCCAGTGGAACGCTGTTAGACACTGATTTCACTCCATGCACGACACTAGTCCTCTTGAGAAATGGGACACCTGTATCCGGTTTCGACCGGCTCTAAAGCTTGAATATTACCGCATTTTGGTAACGTTTGTCGACAAAGTCGTAAAATAGAGGAATGAAAAGTAGCACAGTAATGTTCTTATCCCTTTTTTCCTTCTTGCTTGTTGAGACCGGTCAATGTCTTGTCATAGCGAAGACTAAAGCGAAGACTAAAACAAAACCTCTTATCGAAAAGAAGATATTGCCTGTGGCAAAATCGCAAAAGTCTGTTGTTAAACCCCTTCCCCAGTGGCAAACAACACGCAATGAATCTCACAAAGAGATTTATAACAATGGCAATCTTTTGCGTGGTATAGAAAAGTTGGAACAGTCTATATCTGAGGCAAAGACGGCAAACGCCGATCCCAAAGAGATACTTACTCTGTATAGACTTTATTTAATTTATGCAGGTCGAGCGAAAAATTTTGATAACGCAATCAAAGCTTACGAAGGGGTTATTGAATACGCCGAGAAAGCGGGAAAAATCGAATTGCGCGATGACACACTTATAACTCTTGCATTTTTCGAATCCGACATGCACCACTACGACAAGTCTATTATTTATGCGCAAAAGGCAATCGACAATGTCACAAAAAACAGAGGCGAACACTTTCCCGGCTTGATCAGAGCATATGAGCTGCTTGGCTCAACCCAACTAAAAATGGGAAAACTAGCCGCTGCAAAAGAGAATCTGAACAAGTCGCTTGCTCTTTCGAATTCGACTTTTGCCAATAACTTTCAAGGCAGTGTTGGACTAGATTTCTATGGACTTGGCTTGATAGCTGAAAAAGAGGGCGACAAAACGAAAGCACTGGAGTGGTTCCAGAAAGCAAAATCCAAGTCAGATGAAATAATCCACCGCTCAGCAGTTTTAACCAAAGCGAACGGCGTCAAAGTGTCCTTAAATAGTGAAGGTTATCTAAATCGTGTTGCCGAAGAAATAAATCCGGTCGAGCGTGAGTTCATCTATAAAAATCTAGATTTAGATATTGCACGAGTACAAGGGCTGGAAAAATCCGAAGAATAAGGATGTATGGATTTTACTTGCATTTTTATGAGATTCGGCTTATCTTAGACGAAGCTTGACAACGGCTAAAGTTTTTATTTGTCTACCTACCTTCCCCGGTAAACTTCCAGTCCCGTTCATACCTGCTCGCTCCCCAAATTCGAGAGTGTTATGCGAAAAACCAACGAGATCTGGCTGGCAGCCTACGCAGACATGCGCCCACAAAAGCGTAAGTCGACGGCGCCAAACCAGAACAATTCCGACCTTGTGTGCCTGCCTGAAGCAGACGATATTTTTGCAAGCATAAGTGTCGACCCTAACACGACAGTTAATCAGTTAAATGCCATCGGCGGTGTTTTCGCTCGCTATCTAAATGAAGTGCAAATGCACGGCACCAATCCAGATGTCGCCATCTACAAACTAATTCGCGAAAATCAGGTCCTTTTGTTTTGTCAGTCAAATGCAATCGTTAATTCGTTTCGAGAATTTGGCGCAAGATTAATGCCGGGACTTGCTCGTCGTGGCGCAACTCATTTGGTGATTGAACGACCAGAAATTTTTTCAGAAGATTTTTCCAGATTAGTTTTGGAAGCAAAAAATGCAGGCTTGAAGGTCGAAGAAATTTCACCGCAAGATACAAATCCAAGCAAAAATGCAATTACGGCTCTGGCAGCTATTTCTAAAGCACTCTGGGAGCCAACTGCACGTGTAATTTTTTGGGGCGGAAACTCTTTTCTTGAAAAGCGTGTCGAAGAAAAAGGACTCGGCGATTATCTTCGCGACAATAACATTAAAGCTGCCTCTATCAATGGTGTCAGTGTTGCTGCAGAACATGGCTCTCATCGCTATCCTATGACTGAGTTGATACCACTTTTAGCAGACGCACGAATTGTCGAGACAAAGAAAACCCCCGACATCGCTCGATGTGTTTATAACACCAGTTCATCTAACAAAGGAACTACTTGTGGCGATTTCGATTACTTTTACATTGCTGGAAAAAATGATTTAGTTTGCAAAGGAAACAAAAAACTTCCTGCCTAAATCTAGTTTTCTCGGTTCATCAAGACTCGTATTGATTCAATCTTTTCTTTGGTCTGGCGAAATTCTAACAGTTCGCTGCAAATATTAATGCTGTTTCACTTCCTGCAAAATCAGGCTTGATATCACTTGCATCACAGTGAATAAATACTCCCGAATACGGTTCATTGATTGGCTTGCCATATTGAATTACAGGCTGAGGCTTTCTGAACTGTTTGGCAAAGTTCATCGAAAAATATCCGCTCGACAAAGCCAGCGCGATCAACACCGCTGAATAACCAATCAATCGAAAATAGCAAAATGGTTCATCAATCTACTTTTGCGAATGATCCCGGATCCCGGGGCCCGGGATCCGGGCCAAAACAAAGGGAGCCTTTCGACTCCCTCGTTTAATTTTTCGATGCATTCGCCAGTCTCGATTACATCAATGTCGCCATGATCTCATCGAGTGCTTCTTTTGGTGGACGCAAATCATCGGCTTTCAGTCTTGAAAGTGGCGTGTCGACCATATCGAGAACTTGACCGAAGTTTTGATTGTCTTCATTGATATAGAGCAATCCGGTTAACAAATGACCATCTTTATGCGATTGATAGATGGCATTCTCAGCAGCTATGCGATCGGTAGGATCATAATCCTGACCAAGCTTTTTCAGTTGCAAGTGCGAGCCATCGTGCAATTCGACAGTGCGCACTTCGCCTTCTTCATAGTCTACAGAAATTTGCTCATAAAATGGGACATAACCCAGTTCGTGCAACGGGGTGTCGGTCTCTTTCACTTTCTTATAAGACTTAGAAGATCCTTCGTGGTTATTGAAAGTGACGCAAGGGCTGATTACATCAAGAATTGCAGTGCCGCGGTGCGAGATTGCAGCTTTGAGTAATGCCACTAGTTGTCTTGGGTCGCCTGCAAATGATCTTCCAACGAAACTGCAACCAAGTTCGATAGCAAGACCGCAAAGGTCGATTGCATTTAAATGATTGGCGGTTCCGTCTTTGAGCTTGGAGCCTTGATCGGCAGTGGCGGAGAATTGACCCTTGGTCAAACCGTATACGCCGTTGTCTTCGCACACATAGACTATTGGAATATTTCTGCGAATCATGTGACAGAACTGCCCAAGACCGATACTTGCTGTATCGCCGTCGCCAGAGACTCCGACATAAATCATTTTGTGATTAGCAAGAAAAGCTCCAGTTGCGACTGAAGGCATTCTTCCATGCACCGAGTTAAAACCGTGCGAGCGTGAAAGAAAATATGCAGGTGTTTTACTCGAGCAACCAATACCACTCAATTTTGCAACTTGATGCGGCTCGATGTTCAGTTCCCAGAAAGCTTTAATGAGCTGGCTGGTGATGGCATCGTGACCACAACCATCGCAAAGTGTCGATGGAGAGCCTTTATAATCAGCTAGAGTCAAACCTAGCTTGTTGGTTTGAGGAGCTTTAGGAGCTGGTGATGCGGGTGTTGTATCTGCTGTAACCATTATTTTTTCTCCTGCTCTTTTTTCAAAATGCTGTCGGTGATGAACTGAGCATCAATCGGCATACCGGTGTAATGGGTCACGGGAACAAGCTTGCTAGCCAGTTCGCAGTAATCCATGATGATTAGTTTGAGCAATTGTGCATCGCGATTTTGCTCGACTACATAGACTCTGTCATGGCTGTTAACAAAGTCAACTACTTCCTGGCTGATTGGAAGCGCTCTCAGACGCAAATAACTTGTTTCTGTTTTTGCATCTTTTAATTGATCGCGCGATTCAACCACAGCGAAGTCGCTTGAACCATAAGCAATGATGCCAATCTTGGCGCCCTGCACTTTGTCCACGACAGGTTTTGGCATAATTTTGCGAGCGGTTTCGGTCTTCTTGTTTAAACGATCCATCAAATTGACATAATCGACTGAGCGCTCGGAGTAAAGTGCATCTTCATTATGACCAGAGCCACGAGTGAAGTATGCAGCTTTTGGATGCTCAGTACCAGGTATGGTTCTATAAGGAATTCCATCTCCGTCCACATCTTTGTAACGTGAGAATCCACCAAGTTTTTCAAGCTCTTCCTTGGAAAGAACTTTGCCTCTATCCATTGGAGCTGTTGGATAAGTAAACGGATCAGACATCCAGTTATTCATTCCGAGATCGAGATCTGTTAGAACAAAAACTGGCTGCTGGAGGCGCTCTGCAAGGTTAAAAGCTTCAAGTGCAAGGTCGAAACACTCACTTACCGATCCAGGCAAAAGCACTGGGTGTTTGGTGTCACCATGAGAGAGCAAGTAAGTCGACATCAAGTCGGCTTGTGATGTACGTGTAGGCAGACCGGTCGATGGACCAACGCGCTGAACATCGAAAATAACAGTTGGGATTTCGGTGAAATAACCAAATCCTGCAAATTCAGACATGAGCGAAATGCCAGGACCAGATGTTGATGTCATCGAGCGAGCACCAGCCCAGCCGGCTCCAAGAGCCATTCCCACTGCGGCCAATTCGTCTTCGGCTTGCACTACGGCAAACGTAGCTTTGCCTGTTTTCTTGTCTTTGCGATATTGCTCAAGATAATCGATGAGCTGTTCGCAAAGGCTTGAAGATGGGGTGATTGGATACCAGGTTACAACTGAGATTCCTGCAAACAAACAACCAAGAGCTGCGGCCCCGTTTCCGTCGATGATGATTTTGCCTTTGGTTTTGTCCAGGCGTTCGACTTTATAAGGGTCAGTTTTAGTGATGTTTTCTTGTGCCCATTTACGCCCTTGCATTGCGGCATTGACGTTTAGAGTAATAGCTTTTTCTTTGCCTTCGAACTGTTGGGCAATGGCTTTGTCTATTTCGACTTGGTCAATATCAAGAATGTGCGCCACCACGCCAACATAAATGATGTTGGTTAGAAGCTTGCGAAGCTTTATATTTTCAGTAGCCTCAACCGCTAATTGTGAGAACGGAACCAGATAGTGGATGACATCTTGTCTCACTTTATCGAGATTGAGTTCGACTGGGCTTATGCAAACAGCCCCCTTGGGCAAAGACTTTACGTCTTCAACGGCGGTTTGTGGGTTCATCGCAACCAGGATGTCCACGTGCTCAGTGCGAGCTACGTAGCCATTTTTGTTGACACGGATGGTGAACCAGGTGGGCAGACCCATGATGTTAGATGGGAAGAGGTTCTTTCCAGAAACCGGAATCCCCATTTGAAAAATGGAGCGCATGAGCACCGTATTTGATGATTGGCTTCCAGAGCCGTTTACGGTGGCTACGTGGATAGAAAATTCGTTAATTTTCTGTCCTTTGCTTTCAATAGTTTCTTTGCTATTTGCAGCTAATGTATTCACGTTTAATTACCTTGAAATGGCGTTGCTTCGACTTTACAAGTCTAACAAGCAATGCTCAAAGCAAGGCTCGAATTAGTCAAATCTATATAGTTCGTAAAAAAGATAAATCAGCTCGGGTTAATCTCGTCAACATTGAGACTAATTTCACAAAGCATTGGACCATCTGAGGCGAAAAGTTTAGCCAGCTCCAGTTCTAAGTAGTTAAAACGTTCGATTTTGACACCTTGGACACCATAACCTTTGGCGATACTCACAAGGTCAATTTCTGGATTGGAAAACTTCCAACGTGGCGGCTTGCGGGCGGGTGCGGAGGGTTGTAAGTTCAGGTTGGCAACGCCCGAGCTTTTACAAACAATAAATTTGAGATTGAGTTTATAGTGCGCAGCCGTCCACAGAGCCTGCAGATTATCAAGTAAAGACTCATCTGAGGTCAAACAGATAACCGGAATGTCTCCACTCGCCCAGTTAATACCAAGAGCAGAGCCTGCCGCCCAGCCGGAGACGCCTGATGTGGTCGAAAAATATGACGAGCCGCTTTCAAAACCAACTAATTCAAAGGGTTTGACATCTTTATTAATCAAGTCGCTCACCACAATTGATTTGGGTGGGCGCACTCCATCGAGCAATTTTAAAAGCCAGTTAAGTGAACAGGCTTCATCGGGTCCAGAATAAACGAGTAAATCGTCAAGGGCCGCACGCTCACTTCGAATGTCCTGAATTGTCTGATTAGCTCTTGTGTTTGTATTGCTCAGCCAGTTTTTGTCGGCTGATAGCTGAATCTCTGCTCGAAGCTTGGCCAGACTCTCGGCAATATTTGCATTTGCCGATAAGTTAGAGCGAAGCGTTTTGCCCCCAAGATGCGGATCCATATTAATTTGAATAACCAAACCGTGATCTGGAATGAGCGAAGGCTCTTCTTGTCGGCTTGGCAGCCTGGTCTGCACACCAAGCAATACAAAAACGTCATGTTTTTTCAGCTTCTGACAGGCATCTTGACCATTGAGAGGAAGAACTCCTGCAAACTGAGGATGACGATTAGGAAAGTTAACTCCCACTGGTAGCGACTCGCTATACACGGGACAGCCAATAGTTTCAGCCAGCATCACAACTTCATTTCTTGCTTTGTATTGCGACACTTCGTTGCCAGCCACAATTACAGGAGAGGAGCATTCCATAAGCTCTTTGGCTATCTTTTGAAGGAAAGAATCATCAGCACCAGCAAGTGGACTGATAACGGGTGGAAGAGTGATATCTGCTGCAGCCGTAGACAAAAGTAAATTGAGTGGAAGCGATAGAACTACAGGTCCCTTAGGTGCAGAGAAAGCCTCATGAAAAGCACGTCTTATTAACCGACAAACTTCCTTGGCGGTGTTTGCTTGTGCTGTCCACTTAGCCACTGGGCGCATATACGAGGTGAAGTCGGTCACAAGCATCGACTCATCGTTAAGAATATGCGAGTCTTCCTGGTCGGCAAGAATGACTAGTGGAACCTGATCGCGAGAAGCGGCATAAATGGCAGGCAGTATTTTGAGCGCGGCTTGTCCAGCAGAAATATTCATCACCGCGGGCAGTCCAGTGGCTTGTGCATAACCTGAAGCCATAAAAATGGCACCAAGTTCGCCTAACCCACCTACAAAGCTCAAGCTCTTGTCTTTATGGTCATGGCTTTTGAGCAGAGCCGCCGAGATGGGCGAATCGGCTGCGGCACTGGAGCCAAAAATGTATCTTGCTCCTTCACCTTTAATTTGCTCGAGCACTTTGTGCACGGTCAGTTTTTTAGACGTAGTTTGGGTCGATGTTGCAGGTGAGGGGCTCATAGCTTTCCTTTTGAAAACATGTACACTATACAGACTACTTGGACAGAAAAAAATTATGGCATGTCAGGCGATAAAAACCTTTTATGGACACATAATTTATGCCCGCGACGAGAAAAAACTCGTTGAATATAAAGAGGGCGCTCTTGGAGTAGATCAGTCTGGTCGAATTTATTTTTGTGGTACCCAGAATGACCTGGATAACAAAGTCAAAGCCGGTGAGTGCCGGATTACAGAGTCAATCCATGTGGGCAAAAAGCTTATTTTACCGGGTTTTGTAGATACGCACTTACATTTGCCACAATTTGGACAAACAGGCAAATATGGCAAGCACTTGCTTGGCTGGCTAGAAACTTTCATTTTTCCAGAAGAGGCAAAATTTCAAGACGAAAAATACGCCTTCAAAATAAGTGAGTGGTTTTTTCAGGAGCTGTTAAAAAACGGCACCACTACCGCAAATATTTTTACCACCATTCACAAACAAGCTTGTAATGCCGCTTTTGAAGTAGCGAGCCAAGCTGGCATCAAAGCAGTAATGGGCAAAGTGATTATGAATCGCAATTGCCCAGACTATCTCATTGAAGACAGTACTCAAGCTATTAAAGCCAGTGTCGAACTAATGGAGAAATGGCACGGTCACGACAACAATAGATTGCTCTATGCCTTTATTCCGCGCTTCGCTCCAAGCTGTACAGATGACTTGCTCAATTCAATCGGCGAGCAGTTCAAAGCCAATCCCGGCACTTATATGCACACGCATGTGAGCGAGTCGAGTGCCGAAGTGAAGTGGGTGCAGGAACTTTTTCCTGAAGCCAAAAGCTACGCAGATGTCTACAAAAGAGCCGGACTACTTGGACCAAATTCCATTTTAGCGCACGCTATTCATTTGAACGAACATGACTACAAAGCAATCTGCGACGCGGATTCGGCACTGGCACACTGTCCAAGCTCCAATTTCTTTTTAAAGAGCGGAGCCTTTCCATTTGCCACTGCCGAGAGAAAACAAATTCGCTTCGGGTTAGGCTCTGACATTGGCGCTGGTCCACAAATGAGTTTGTTTCAGGTAATGAAAGATGCCTTCTATATCCAGCCCGATTTATGGATTGAACCGTCAAAGCTCTTTTATAGAGCCACTCTTGGTGGAGCCAAAGCATTAAACTTGCACGAAACAACAGGCTCGCTTGAAGTTGGCAAAGACGCCGACTTTATCATAGTCAACCCGGATAACAAATCAAATATTCCGGCTAACATACTGCAAAAAGAAATAGACGAAATTTTATCCAGTCTCGTTTTTCTAGGCGACGACAGGGTTGTGGAGTCGACCTTTGTAAGAGGCAAATGTGTTTTCGGTGCGTCTCTGCTAAACTCTTTAGTCTCTACATAAAACGAGTCAGCGAGGATCTGCCATGACTTCTGCTCAACAGTCGAAACGTACCCAAGTGAAAGTAATTTATTCCGCTGAGCAAATTCAGGCTCGAATAAAAGAGTTAGGCAAACAAATCAGCAAAGACTACTCAAGTGTAGAAAAGCCTGTAGTGATAGGCGTGATGAAGGGTGCTATCTGCTTTCTGGCAGATTTGTTGCGCGAAATCAAAGTCGATCAGCCTATGCAAGTTGAATTTGTCCGCCTTGCAAGCTACGGTGCCGCTACCGAAAGCTCAGGAACAGTGCAAGCGCCTTATCTGGATCTGCCCAATTTGTATCAACGCAATATTATCGTGGTAGAAGATATTGTCGATTCTGGTCGTACAGCGCACTTCTTCATGAATTACATAAAAGACCAATTCGATCCCAAGTCGCTCAAGCTTGCATGTTTTCTCGACAAACCGTCGCGCAGAGTGGTCGAATTCACGGCTGATTATGTCGGCTTTACAATCGAAGATTTATTTGTAATTGGCTACGGGCTCGATTTCAATGAAAACTATAGAGAGCTTCCCTACCTGGGCGAATACACCCCGTAAAGCTGCTCATAATATAAAGATTGCTTTTAGAGCAAGGCCGGTTAAACTATCTAGTATGTCGGCAAATCGAAATTCAACTGGTCAGAGCGTAGTAGAAATTGGCATCTCAGTCTTTCTGCTCATTATATTGTCGCTTGTAATCGCCAATATTTTTGTTATTTCAAAGGCGCAAACTTATAACGAGCGAGTTTGTCGGGATTCTATTTTGCTTGCTGGCAAAGCTGCACTCGACGGCAAAGACTCAAATAAAGTTTTCAAAGCTGCAACAGCCGGCATGGAAAACTGCGGTATGGGAGGATTTTTCATCCGCCGTCCTGAATACACCATTTTTTCGGATGATATCACCAAAGATACCACCGAGCGTATTTTAAAATTACAAACACGAACTAAAGTACTTGTGCCATGCCCGGTTCTTGTATTCGATGCTGGACTTTCGACCAATCCCATTTTGGAAGTGAAAACGACATACACTTACAAAATCAAAAATCCTAAGCCTTTTAAATCAGAAAGATAATCTCAACAATTTACCCTTTAATTATGACTGTCACTGGTTGATAGCTTGCCGTCCACCGAATAAACTTCGACAGGTGCGAACATTTCTAAGTCAGGCTGAATTTTTTTAGCATCACCTACAACTGTTATCACGAACTTGCCAGAAGAAATCACTCGGCGAGCCACGTTTCGCACATCGTCCACAGTGACAGCCATAATATTCTTGGTGTAGTTTTCCAAATAATCATCAGGCATGTTATACAAACCAGCATCAAGTAAGGCTTGAGCAAGACCACTTTGCGTTTCTAATTTCAACTGAAACAACCCAGCCAGATACGATTTTGCTGAATCCAACTCTTCTTGACTGACTCTGACATTTCGAATTCTATCTAGCTCGTATAAAAACTCTTGCAAAGCTGGCGCAGTCACTTCAGTTCGAACATCAGACTGAGCTGAGAACACATCGGGATGGACGCGTGCCGCCGAGCTTGAATAGGCACCATAAGTGTATCCTTTTTGCTCACGAATATTTTCAAACAAGCGTGAATGAGCAGAGCCGCCAAGAACATCGTTCATCACAAGAATTTTGAAATAATCGGGATCTGTTTTTTTGATTCCCAAATTTCCAAGCTTGATAGAAGATTGTACCGAGCCAGGTCTATTGACCAAATAGATTTTTTGAGTATTTATCGCACTGGTCGAAGCAAGGGTCGATCTTTTGATTTCACCTTTAGCCCAATCTTTGCCAAACGAATTCTTTATAGTAGATTCCATTGCAATTGGATCGAAATCTCCAACTACAAGTAAAAGCGAATTGTTCGGGATGTAATTTTCAGCATGGAATTTGCGTAGGTCTTCCTTACTGATTTTTTCAATCATAGACGGCTTGGGCGAAACTCGACCATAAGGATTTGCACCAAATATCACATGGCGAAAACGCTCTTCCAGCAAGTAACTTGGCTCAGCTCTTTGTAAAATCAATTCTTGCAGCCAATTGGTTTTCTTCAACTTCAATTCTTCATCAGGAAAATTAGGATGAAGAGCCACGTCATGAAATAAGCTCATTAGTCGCGGTGTATAGTTGGAAAGACAAGATCCCAAAATCAGGGTGAAGTCGTAATCGCAACTAGCACCAAGAATGCCACCAATATAATCTATTTCGTTTGCAATTTCTTTACTGGTGCGCTTTTCTGTACCCTCCGTCAGCATGGTGGCAGTCAATTTAGCGATGCCCTGACTCTCATCTTGGTCTAGAATTTTGCCCGAGCGAATACCAAGACACGCTGTCACAACTGGAAAACGATGGTCTTCTAAAAGTTTAACTTCAAGTCCATTTTCAAGCTTGATAGTTTTTACTTTGGGCAAAACAAAAGGCCTTGGTGCTGGCAAGGTAGGCGGCTTGAGACGAAAAGTCTCGCTTTCTGCAGCTTGTGTACCTGATATTGCTATTGTGTTAAAAGGTACAAGACCGATCAGAAGGGCGAGCATCAATTTAGATTTTGCTTTCTTGAGATTCATTGGGCTTCTCCTTCATGACCAGAGGTATCGGGGGTGACATCTACAATTGAAACGCCGTTCTCGCTAAAGACCATCTTTGCCACTCTCTGGACGTCTTCTGGAGTGATAGCTAAATAAGTAGCGAGATCTTTATCGAACAGACTAGGATCGCCATAAAAGCTTGCATACTGTGCGACGGTCTCAGCGCGCCCAAGACTCTTCTGCAAACTGTAATGACTACTAGACGAAAAATACATGCTCAAAATGAGGTTTTTCGCCTTTTGCAATTCGACTTCTGAAACTAGACCGGTTTTAAGTTTGTTAATTTCTTCAAGCAAAATTTTGCGCACCTTTTCTTTGTTTTGATCTGGTTTGTACAAAACAAAGAAGTTGATTTGCGAGGGTCCACGGCGTTCTTCATAGCTTCCGTCTACAGATAGAGCCACCTGATCGTCTTTGATCATGCGCTGATACAACCGCGAGGAGCTGCCTGTAGATAGCATATTTTGAATTATGTTTAAAACCAGACTATCTTTGTCACGACGCTTGGGCGCTTTCCATGCCATCCAGAAAGCTGGCAACTTGGCATGGCTATCTTTAACTTCAAGATATTTTGCTTTGGCTTGAACTGGTTCTGTAAGGTCAGGACGCTTGATTGAATTTGCTTGCTTAGAGCTAATAGTCTCAAAATATTTTTTTGCAAGAGCTTCAATGTTATTTGAGTCAACATCGCCTGCGACTACCATCACTGCGTTTGCTGGCATGTAATAAGTATCAAAAAATTCTTTTACAGTCGCTACATTTGTAGACTCTAGATCTTCGAAATATCCAATGACAGGGTGAGCATTATTCCAGTTATCGAAAATAGTTTCTTCTAATTTTAATTCCGCTGGCACGTAAGGTTTATTGTCGATGCGCAGTCGTTTTTCCTCTTTTACTGCTTGCAATTGATTTTCGAAATTCTTTTCAGTGACAGCAAGCGACTTCATTCTATCGGACTCAAGCCACATAGCAATTTCAATTTGGTTACTGGGGAGAACTTCATAATAGTCAGTAAAATCATTGTGTGTAGAGGCGTTCAAACTGCCGCCAGCGGCCTGTACATATTTAAAAAACGCACCTTTGGGTGCGTTAGCCGATCCTTCAAACATCATGTGCTCGAACAAATGAGCAAAGCCCGACTTGCCTTTAACTTCGTCGCGCGACCCAACATCATATATGATGCACAACGAAGCAACTGGTGCACTATGGTCTTCGCAAACAATTACCCGAAGCCCGTTTTTGAGAGTGATGTCTTTT
The DNA here is from genome assembly GCA_964606665.1 of uncultured Candidatus Obscuribacterales bacterium. Taxonomy (GTDB): domain Bacteria; phylum Cyanobacteriota; class Vampirovibrionia; order Obscuribacterales; family Obscuribacteraceae; genus Aved-18. The sequence goes on from CAZSHS010000027.1 coordinate 29,690, forward strand.
GTGACCGGAATCAAGGGACTTTTAATTTTCATCATTTCGTCCTTGGGTGCCGCTTGCGAATCAGCCGCAATGACAGGCGCAAAAGGCATTGACAAAGCCCCCACAAGTAGACTGGCAGCTATCAATTTCCTAATCGTCATCATCTCCTCCTCCTGTTGTAAGACTTATGCCAGTCCAAAACATGGCCACTACTAGAATGCTTAAAATTCCGGCTCCAAAACAGACCTTTAAAGGAAAGCCATAACGTCTTAGAGCCAGAAAAGAACTCAGTGCAAGACAAACAGCTAAGATTGCCACTACATGATTGACGTGGAATCTCATACAAACTGATTATCTAGCCGCGAGCGCCAGCCAGAGCTTTCTGGCAGGTGCAATGGTCAATTTTGCCTGGAATGATTTCGACTAGTTTATTCAAAAGTGAAACCAATTTCTTATTATTCTCAGTGAATACTTTCACAACTTCCGCGTGGGAGACTGGCTCAACGTCGCCGATGAGACCACTATCGTAATCTGTGATGAGCGAAATATTCACAACACACATTTCAAGCTCGCGAGCCAAATGCACTTCGGGATATTGGGTCATGTTAATTACTTCCCAACCCATCGAAGTGAACCATTTGGATTCGGCTTTGGATGAGAATCTTGGTCCCTGAATGACAACCACAGTCCCTTTTTCGTGAGTATTGATTCCGCAATCGCGACCAGCTTGAACAGCCAGCTTGCGCAACTCTGGACAATATGGATCCGCGCTTGATACGTGAGTAGTGATGGGACCATCATAATAAGTGTCATCGCGACCAGATGTCCTGTCTACGAATTGATCGCATACAACAAAGTCGCCCAGTTTCACGTCTTTTTGCAAACTACCAGCAGCACAAGGAGCGATAAGACGTTTCACCCCAAGCGATTTCATCGCCCAGACATTGGCTCTGTAATTAATTTTGTGCGGGGGCAATTGATGCTGACTGCCATGCCTAGGCATGAAGGCAACTTGTTTGCCGGCAAGCTTCCCGATAGTCACTTTGTCAGATGGCGCTCCGTAGGGAGTTTCTATAACCTTTTCCTGGCAGTCTTCCAGCAGTTTATAAAAACCGGATCCACCAAACACACCTATTTCCACTGCAGAATTCTTGTCCACTGTTTCTCCCCTTGCAACCTTACAACTGTCCGGCTCTAGACGCAGCTATGTTAGCAGCGAAAACCAGCTTGAAACAAGGCTGATGACCATACCATCCCCCATAAAAAACAGATCAGAAGGGTGAAAAACCTATCGGGTACAGGGTTAACCCTAGCTGAAAAGTGAATAAAATTTATTAAAAGAGGGTATAACGCCTTTGAGGACTTGATTTTACTCTCATTCTAGCGACTAACAAACGACGAACAGAGCTATTCACGCCCGTAAACACAGGCTTTTGGTATTCACGGAGACTTCAAAAGTGTTTGGCAAAGTGATCTCGATGGTAGCTCTTGTGCTGTTTGCTCTTGGCGGCTCAAGTGTCGTGTGCCCATCTACAGCTAGCACACCCTCAAATTTAGTCGCGCTTGATTCAAACCAGGCGCCCGAAATTGAAAAAAAGTATAGAAAAACAGGCGTCTACACGAGCCCCGACAGACTTTATGCAGCAGTCTGGGGTCTTGTGAAAGAAGATTTTTACGACAACTCTTACAAAGGTCAAGATTGGAAGCGCTGGGAAAAGAAATACGAAGGCAAACTAACTGACATGGACTCTGCTCACAAGGCAATTGAAACCATGCTTGCAAGTCTTGGCGACAGGTACACTCGCTTTCTAGATCAAGACGCATTCGATGACGAGAAGAATCAAATAGAAGCTCAACTTTGCGGGATAGGTGTTCAAATTGGGCTCGACAAGCAGCATCGTGTCGTTGTCATTTCGCCTATCGAAGATACTCCAGCTCAAAAGGCTGGTCTTAGGCCAGCCGATCTAATTCTTGAAATTGACGGCAAAGCTACCACCGGATTTTCAGTAGATGACGCAGCCAAATATATCCGCGGTGAAGTTGACTCCAAAGTAAATTTGGTAGTTGGTCGCGGTACTCAAAAGAAAAAATTTGTTATCACTCGCAAACGCATTCCACTGAAATCTGTGCAGACTACAAAGATGCTCGACTCAAAAGTTGGCTATATCCGCTTGTCGAGTTTCATTTCACATAAAGTAGATGTCGAAATGATTGCTGCACTTAAAGACCTTACAAACGCTAAAGCGCTTATACTCGACCTTCGCGATAATCCAGGAGGATTACTAAATAAATCCATCTCGGTATCTGATTTATTTTTAGATTCAGGCAATGTAGTCTCAACTGTAGATAAGGACGGATATAAAACAACTATTGCAAGTAAGGCCAGACCTATTTGTCGCGTACCACTGGTGGTGCTAATAAACAAAGGTAGCGCATCCGCTTCTGAAATAACTATGGGTGCTCTAAAGGACAATAACAGAGCCATTCTTGTGGGAGAAAAATCTTTTGGCAAGGGTCTTGTACAAGGCATAAACAAATTGGACGACGGCTCTGGAGTCAACATAACAATTGCGCGCTATCTAACACCAAACGACAATGATATCCACGAAAAAGGCATCAGCCCTGACATTGAAGTAAAGCTCACTAAAAAATTGAAAGAAGATGGCAAAGGTTGCTGGTGGCTCGATCCAAACGGAACAGGTACCAATCGCAATCCAGAAGACTTCAAAGATATTCAACTCAAACGCGCTTACGATGTAGCTCGCGATGCTCTGAATAATAAATCGTCTGTTGCGATGCATGGCGAATTGCCTTAAAACAGCAACATATTCGAAGGGTCCTAAAAAGTGATTTGGAATTAGTTGACTTAATCAACTAAATTACTTGATTAAGTCAACAAAAAAAATCGAAAATTACTGGTCTTTGATTGCAGCAACAATTGTTTTAGCCAATTCTTTTGCCATTGAACGCGGGAAGTAATTAGTGATTTCAGAAAATATTGAATCATCGTGTTTGGCTTGAGTGAGGCGACTGAACTTTTTCGATTTTAGCATCCAGATAGTGTCACCAGATTCGGCATTAATTAGTCTTGCCGAAAGGCGCATGTCTGCGATGTCGCCCATATAATTGTCCTGAAGCTCGACGTCTAAAATTTCGATTTGGAGCAAATATTTAGACTGGGTCAATTGTCCCATTGCCTTCCAATTGACGGCACTTGGTTGTTGCAACAAGGCTTTGGCATCGATTTTACCGCTCAATTCTTGAGAGCCAAGTGCCGTGTTTTCCATCGTAATAACATCTTTGTTACGCAGATGATGTTTAATTTCACCCTGAAAAGCCTGTTCAATTTTTTTATCGAGACCAAGCTCACAGAGGCGCTTTGCGACATCTAAATTGTCTTTTAGAGCAAATCCTTGCCAGATAGCATCCATTTTAATTTTGCTTGGACCCACCACTGGCAATATCGAGATCCTGTCTATCAAAATCGAACTTATTGCAAGAGGACTTTGCGTCTCTTGTGTGGCAACCGGGCTTATCACGCTCACTATGGGCGTTGGGGTTATTAGTGTCGACTGTGCAATTTCGACTTTACCACCATTGCCTTTTAATTCATCGGGCAATGTACGCGGACTGGCAGGTTTGGATGCAAGTACCAGCTCATCTCCTTTCCATGCGCTTTTCAAAACTGGTTGTTGCAATTCGCCACGGTCTTCTAATACTTCAGCTTGTACACCATTTTTCAACGCGGCAAATGCTTCGCTCATTTTGGTATATTGTCCACGTGAAGACAAGCCCTCCATCAGTTTTTTTGTAAAGACACCATTTTCATATTTTTTCGATTCCCACGAAACTTGATTGGGCTCACTTGAACAAATAAGCAACATGCCTTTGCCCATTGGAATTTGACCGATATCAAAATTACCCTGGCGCACAAGACCCTTTGTGTCAGATTTTGTCTTTGCAGCTCCGCTGTGGCATGCATCTAAAATAAGAACAATGCGATCGCTATGTACTCGACTTTGAATGATTGAGGATAAGTCCTGAAGCGCAATTCCAGTTCCAAATAGAGCATTGCGATTAGTGTCATGAGCGATGACATAGTTCATGCCTTCTAAATCCATTTGCGATGGACTGCCATGGCTTGAAAAATAAATTACTACCAAATCATTTGGTTTAGCAAGGCGAGGAAGCCATGAATCGCCAATCTCGGTAAGTATCCGGCTGCGTGTTGCTTGGTTATCAACAATCAATTTAACGTGGTCCGAAGCAAAATTTCCTTTTTCAATTAGATAATTGCAAAAGTCCTTAGCGTCTTTAGCAGGATATTTTAAATCTAGCGAAGAGTCTTGGAACTTACTTATTCCAATCACTAAAGCCCATTTGTCACCAACTGGTGCACTCTGTGCAAAAGCCACCGGATGCAGTAGCAGCGCGCAAATCAATAACAAAATTACTTTCATTTATTCTATTTATTGAATCTCTTGAGATATTCTTCCAGTTCAGGCACTTCTTTCATTTTCTTTTGCAATTCTTGCTTGCTCATCTGAGAAGGAAGTTTGCCCCCTAACTTTTCCGAAATTATCATATCTAATAATTCCTTCGACTGACCACCTGCTCCACCACCCATCGTCCTGAAACTAGACGGAATAGCTTGAGGGTCGGCAAGTAAATTACCTGGTCCAAGTTTGTGCCCTCCACCTGGTCCCTGGTGTGTGGCGTGCGCAGCACTTGTGGCAGCTTCTGTTTTAAGCGCTTCACTTCGTGTCAACTGCTCGTCGAGTCCTAATTTCAGAGAATCAATTCTTTTTTGGATAGCGTCTTCCGGCTCACTTTTGGCAGCCATATCCTCGATGTATTCAAAAGCTTTCATGTAACCTGTAATACCGATGCCACATTCTTTTGCTTTATAGATTGAACGTAAAAGCTCGGAGCGAGCCTCAGTAAGTGGACCATCTCGAACGATGACCTCAGGCTCAGGTGGCAAATCTGAAGTAGTCTTTGTAGTCTGTGTAGTCTGTGTAGTCTGTGTAGAAGGTAGAGTCTGAAATTCATCAGCAACTGGGGTCAAGGTTGGTCTGTTCATAGGAATCGGCACTTCACCCTCAGGTTCTTTAGGCAACTCATCGACTTTGAACCCGGGCAAGGCTTCATCTGCCCATGTCGGCTGCCAGTTTGAGTTGAAAGCAAATGCGACAGACACGGCAGCAAAAATCAGCTTGATTTTCATGAGTCAAAGACACCCCAAAGACGTTATCCCAATTCTATTATGCTATTCGATACTACGCCAACTCATATACTTTAGGGTGAAATTGGGAGCCTGAAATCCCGCGCCACATTAAATTCTCGCCTTTTTTGGCGCCTAAAGGGTATTATGCAAGTAGGACAATCTATGTTAGGAGGAAGAAATTTTTGCACGGCAAACTCGATTTGACCAATGCCAAAGGCCTGAAAAAATCTGAAATCAGATTTCTGTCAAAGTTGTTGCAGAAACGAATTCCCAAAGACAAGATTCTCACAATGGATTTGGCCGATACAGTTGCAGAAATTTCAAACTCAACCGGACACAATATCTCAGTTGTTTTAAACCGTCACGGACAGGTAGTCAACATCACTGTTGGACAACCAGGCGATGTAAACATGCCAGAGCTTCGCGGTGTACGCGTTGGTCCGGGACGTTTGTGCGGTCATCGCATTATCCATACCAATTTTTCTAAGGGCGGCAAAAGCTCGCAAGAATATAAAACAAAACCTGGAGAAGCATTTAGCAAGGAAAATCTAAATTGTCTTGCCAAAAATAGACTTGATTTGCTTGCTCAAATTGATGTTAACCCGGATCAAACATTCAACAAATCGAAGGGTGAGCAAGCCTACATGGCTGATGCGGTGCACATTGCACATCTAATGCCTGGACGCGACAGCGAAGGTAAAATCTACAAAATCTTGCCGCCTCAAACGACACGAAGCACTCAGGAAGACGATTTTCAAAATCTGATAGGTTCGCTTGAAGACGAATTTCGCGTTAGCATATCCGGCACAACTTATGTAGAAGGCGAAGAGCGTGCAATCTTAGTAGATTTAATTACCGAAGGCGCCAACGCTTTTGAAATTGAAGACGATTTAGACGAATTGGCACTATTAGCCCGCACCGCCGGTGCCACCATCTGCGGACGGATGACTCAAGCTCGTCAAAAACCACATCCAAATTATTTCCTAGGATCTGGCAAAGTGCAGGAAGTCGCGCTTTTAGTCCAGGAAATGGGCGCTAATTTAGTAGTGGTTGACAAAGAACTTTCTCCTACTCAAGCGCAAAATCTAACTGAGATGATTGGGGTCAAAGTAGTAGATCGCACCGAGTTAATTTTAGATATATTCGCTCAACGCGCTCAAACAAAAGAAGGCAAGCTGCAAGTCGAGCTTGCTCAGCTCAAATATCTCTACCCGCGTCTTGTGGGTAAAGGTCAAATTTTGAGTAGACTCGGGGGCGGTATCGGGACAAGAGGTCCTGGTGAAACTAAGCTTGAAATTGACCGACGCGTTATTCGAGACAGAATAAATCAACTCGAAAAAGAAACAGCGCGAATCAAAAATTATCGCGAGACACAGCGTCGTCAGAGAATCTCGCTGGGTCTTCCTGTGATTGCATTGACTGGTTATACAAACTCGGGCAAATCGACCCTTATTAATTCGCTGACAAAATCAAGCGTCTTTGTTGAAGATAAGCTCTTTGCCACACTGGATCCAACTACACGCAAATCGATGTTGCCAGATGGAAGTCCCATTTTAATTTCAGACACAGTGGGATTCATCAAAAAATTGCCAACATCGCTTGTAAACGCATTCAAAGCCACTCTTGAAGAAGTAGCGGTTGCAGATATTCTTGTGCATGTTGTCGATGCATCGCATCCAAATGTCGAACAACAAATTGCAAGCGTGTTTGACATTTTGAGTGAGCTTGAAGCGGTAGACAAGCCTATCATCACAGTACTGAATAAAGCAGACAAAGTGCGTCGCGAAGATTTGGAATGGCTTTTCCCACAAGTTATAAATCCGGTTATAGTCTCTGCGACACAGAAAGTGGGACTGCAAGGATTACTTTTACAAATACAAAAGTTAGTTCAAGACGTTTGTCCTAACCGTCGCAAATTCAGCGCTTAGCGCCCGAAACCTAGATATAACTTGACAACCGGGATTTTTGCCTCTATGGTTAAAAAACCTCGTTTTCCAGGTACTTACTATTGACCGCAAATGCTTCGACTGATGCTCCAGCACCAGTCACCACTGGTAGTGACAATGGTGCCGAAAAAATCGAGCCTGTAGAAGGCTCGACAGAACCGCTCATTAATAGGTTTGATTACGCTGGTGGGATGCGCGATTACCTGAGCGGAATTAAATCGATGTCAGATCCTGCTGCCAATAGATTCTTGCCAGATACCTCTTTCGCTCCTGATTCATCTTTTCAAATCGCTCAGACAGAAGCAATCAATCCAAACTCAGCAACCGATGCACTTTCAGTCGTTGCGCAGTTAGCCGGGCGAGCAGAAAGAGCTCGACCAGGTGACAACACAATACGCCCAGAGAAAGTAGACCCATTAATCCAACAAAAAATAAACGATCTGCAAACACGCTTTAATATCACTATAACTCCACCGGGAGTCTTTCTTGGCAATCAAGAAAATCTTTGCGCCGCACCTGGCAGAGACAAGCCTAAAGACAATCCCAATGCACCATCAGCAATTCGCTCACGTGTTCCGACCATGCATGAACTGGAATCATTAGACAAAGCACTGCAAACAACTGGGGATGCCAGTTTAACTCGCGACGGCAGTCCGCTCAAAGTAACATTTACTAACAAACCCTCAGAGGGTGGCGGTCGCGGCGGTAGAACCGGTGGCGAAGGTGCATTCTACCTACCTCCCAAAGAAAATAATGGAGTGGCAGAACTGAGAATAAATCCGTCCAGTAGATTATTAGATCCAATTCTGCCACACATGCTCCGCCACGAGATTGGTCACAACGCTGAAGTCAATGCTTACACCGACGGAAAACACCCAAATGAGGTGCTTGAAGGACTCGGTTTCAAATCTATTCCAAACCCGTTCTATTCTGGCGCGCCTGGTGAGCCAAGCACTCTTGATGCAGTTAGAGTGAAAGAAAACGGAAAGGACAGCTTTTATTTCAGGTTGCCTCCAGATTGCCAAAATCCTAGAGGTGACTGGCTTCGAGTGAATGAAAACGGTCAACTTTTGAGCCAAACAGGAAGATTGGTTCCGATGCGTGATGGGCAACCAGACCCTCGCTCACCTATCCAGCCATTTTTACGATCTGATGCTTTTATTCAAAACAATATTGCCGTTAAACATCCAACTAGATATTTCGATAACGTAAACGAAGTAATTACCGAAGCATTTGCGCGTTACTCAGGGCTCGATGACGCTGGCAAAGCTAAGTTTCAAAATGATTTCCCAAATCATTTTGAGGCAGTTAGAAGAATGCTCGAGGCTCAAAAACGAAACTTAGGACGATAAACGCGTTGCATTGATATACTGAACCGGTGACAAGGTTCTATCCACTTTTAGTATTTGTTGTGGCGCTTGTAATCGGCATTATTGTCGGGCTATCGAGGCGGGCAATAGATAGTGCATATTTTTTTGACTCTGGACTTTATATGCAATCTGCTGTCGCTATCCATGAGGCGATTGGTCATGTGGGAAGTGCTGGCTTAAATGCTTTGCAACCAGAGTGCATCAAACTAAAAGAAAAACTTTTGCTCGATGGACCGGTTCTTCCACTTATTGGTGGCATTCCATTTTGGATGATAGGTGCAAAACCAAAACTGGAAGCGATGCAACCAGTTCTTGCTCTGCTTGTTTTGTTTCACGCACTCTCTTCGATACTTATGTTCTATCTGGGCAAGAAGCTTGCAGCAAGTGAAAAATTCGGTCTTATATCAGGACTACTCTGGGCAACATATCCGGCAGCAATTATTGGCACCACTAAGTTATTGACCGAACCAGTCGGAGTTCTATTAAGTCTTCTTGCTTTATTTTTGTGTGTCCGCTTGGGTCAGGAAGAATCGCGAAAGCGTGTCTGTTTAACGACTTTTGCACTTGGCATAATAATGAGCCTTTTAGTTTTGTTACGTCCAATACTTGCACCGGCAATGGTGCCTCTATTACTAGGGCTAGTCTTTTTCAAAAAGAAAAGAGGGATGACATCATGTACTATAATTGGTGGCATAACAGCTTGTATCTTTGGAGCCTTTTTCACGCTTACACCTTGGCTCTGGTTCACGTATTCAGCATGCGGAGAAATAATTTTAACACCAAAACGTGCACCGGTTTACAACTTAATTTGTGGTTTTGATTTACCATCTGACGGAAGAATTTTTGTTACTCCACGACCTGCAAGCGTGGATGAAGAAAAAGAAAAGAGCATGCAAATGCTCACTAATAATATTAAACAAAAGCCGCTTGAACACTTGCTTCTATTACTGCGTAAGCCAAGCAGAATTTGGGGCGACGCCTGGAATGACTACAGAACACCTTATTTATTTTTACCAGCGCAAGTAATCACTTTCTGGCATGTTTCACTTATAGCCTCTGGAATTGCAGGTCTCATCTCATTTCTTACTTTTCTTACTAAGAAAGAATCGTTCGCCCATCAGGAACAACCAATCATTTTATTCGGATCGCTTTGTTTTATTTCTGTTCATTTTCTATATCTGTTTTTTAGCGCGTGTCCGCGCTACGGACATACCTCGATGCCCTTCTTTACTTTGTTTGCGGTTTATTTTCTCAGTCGATTAATGACTGGAGAAAGCAAATTAAAGCGAAGTGCACTATTCGCTGCAGCAACTCTAATCACATTTCTATTAATATTGAGTATGCCCATTCAAGCCATATTGCTCGACTTAAACGTGTCAAGCACATTGGCTATTTTAGCCTCTGCTTTGTTAAAATCGGCTTTCTTACTTCTATTCAGTGCAATTGCCATTTTGACCACGCACACAGAGTGGAAGCCACTTTTAAAATTTAAAATGTTCAAAACGTTTGTGCCTGTTTTTGCATTGACAATTATTCTAGTTTCGTCTGCCGAAGAAATCGGTGTTCCAACAGAATCTAAGATGACAATTGCGCCTGATCAAAAAGTACAGCGCGAAATAGATTTGAATGTGATCAAGCCTGATTGGGCTCTCGTCTTGATAGACGGATCGAAAGAGTTAGAAGAAGCAAATGTGATTGTGAACGGTCACAAATTAGATGGTTCGCTGATACCACTTCATCGTTTTAGCACCAGTGACAATAGTCTGCATAACTATCAAATGTTCGCTAAATTACTCAATATAGACGAATCTCAATTCAGACAATGGCGAGCACTTAGTGTACCGATTCAAGATTTAAATTTTAAAGGCAAAAACGAAATCGTACTTAAATCACAAAAAAAGGGGACCGTTTTATACAGTTCTTATAAACAACTATCCGGCGAAACGCGCCTGCCTTCACTCTTTAACTTCTGTTTCTACAAGCTAAATACAAGTGCAACAGATTTAGATGCTCGTGTACCTTATGTCGAAACAAACAATCAGGAAAAAAACACAAATCCTCTCAAGCGAATAATAATTGCCTTAGGAAACAAAAATAAAGACCACAACAAAGCCCTTGATGCAATTGTAACAATCGAAGAAGATTTACTCAAAGGAAAGCCTTCACCATTTGTGATACCACCTGGAATGTTGACTTTCGTGGATACTGGTACCAACAACTTGAGTATTAATTGCAACGGGTTACTAAAAGTCACTCTAGACGCCAAAATCCAAAGCCAAGGTCCGACAAAACTCAAATTAGACCTTATGTGTCGTCTGGAAAATCAACCCGACTTCTCGGTCAATGTTTTTGATGACACGAAAGTTTTAGACTTAAAAGGTAGCTCCAAAAGCGAATCGTTCCAATTCGTCAGTTATGTCCCAGCATCTTGTGTATCCGCTGGCCGATTCAGACCACAGGCCGTTTTTGTGTCAAAAAACGCACCTGTTCAACTAGAAGAGCTAAAGGTCAAAATCGAGCAAATCGACGCGCCAGACTTCAGAAACAGCAGGATAGACTTGTATTAGTTTCCCCTCACTTTACATAATGACATGCCCGACTAAATGCCAAGAGTAAGGTGATAATATAAAGGGCTAGCGGCTATAAATTCACTGCCGCAAATCAATAAGGAATTTATGGATAATTTCACTCAGCTCGGACTTTCTGAGCGCTCGGTAACCTTACTTACGAAACTTGGATTTGTAACACCTACAGAGGTGCAGTCCAAAGCTATCGGACCTTTACTAGAAGGACATGACCTAATCGCCACGGCCCAAACTGGCACCGGAAAAACAGCAGCATATGCGCTACCTATTATCGAAGGCTTGGGATCGCAATCTAGCGGCAGACGCGAGATTCGCGCCCTGATTCTTGTACCTACTAGAGAATTGGCTTTGCAAGTCAAATCTCAAGTTGACGCACTTTCCAAATATCAAAGATTGAAATCGGCTGCCTTTTACGGCGGCACCGGATATGGTGCACAAATTGGCGCCGTTCGCCAGGGCATCGATATTGCTATAGCCACTCCTGGACGTCTCAATGATTTATTGCAACGTCAAATTATGGACTTGAGTCAAGTACAGTATTTTGTTCTTGATGAAGCTGACAGAATGCTAGACATGGGCTTCATGCCTCAGGTTAAGCGAGTCATGACCATGATTCCAGAAAAAAGACAAACGATGATGTTCACCGCCACACTTGATCATAGAATGCAAAAAGTGGCATCAGATATAATGAACAAACCTACTGTTATTCGCTGCAAGCAAGAAGAACTCGAACCTGCATCTATCGAACAACAAGCTCACAAAGTGGGCAAAGGCGAAAAAGACGAGCTTCTTTTATCAGTTCTTCAAGAATGGCAAGATGCCACCGTTTTAGTCTTCACCCGTACAAGACGCACAGCTACTCAACTAACTAGAAAATTGAAAGACGCAAATGTCGAAGCCGAAGAAATTCACAGTGACATCAGTCAGCATAAACGTGAGAAAACAATTGCTCGTTATCGCGCTGGCAGTTTCAACGTTTTGGTAGCTACCGACATTGCCGCTCGCGGTCTAGACGTTCCAGCCATTACTCATGTAGTCAATTACGATTTGCCCACATGCGCAGCCGATTACATTCATAGAATTGGACGTACAGGCAGAGCCGGAAGAGCCGGAGTAGCGCATAGTTTCATTTCAAACGACCAACGTCATCTTGTAAAAGATATCGAAAAATTGCTTGGTCGCAAGTTTGTGACAGTCCCTCGCGCTCCTGGATTAGGAACTGGCGGAGGAGTTGGCACTCGCTCTAAGCATGCTATGGAAGTTGCTCGCTCGTGTTTTGCTGGCGACGGGATAAAAATCGGCGACTGCCTGCTCAAAGTATAGCTGCGGTTTTGACCCTGCTCAAAACATTTTCCAGGTCGACTTTCAGTTTTTGCATCGACTGATAACGCTTGTCAGGTTCTTTCTCGAGTGTTTTGAAAACTAGCTCTTCAAGCTCATTTGGAATTTGCAATTTAGTGCCAACTTCGGAAAATCTCTTTGGAGTATCATGCACCTGTTTATGCATAGTCTCAAAAAGACTCTCGCCCAAAAATGGCGGCTGAGCGCATAATGCCTCATACATAACACAACCAAGACTGTAAATGTCTGAGCGAGTATCGAGCACTCGACCAAGACATTGCTCGGGACTCATGTAAGGTGGACTGCCGAAAACCTCTCCGTCTCTAGTTATGTCTTTACTGATAGACGTTTTTTCATAGTCATATAAAAGTTTAGCGATACCAAAATCTATGATTTTGACAAAACATTCTTTGTGCTGACCTTCGGTAATAATGATATTTCCAGGTTTTAAGTCGCGGTGAATTACTCCAGCACTATGTGCATGGACAAGTCCATCACACATTTGTACAAAAAGTGAAAGCCATAGCTCAAGTGCAAAAGACTCTTTCATGTCTATTATTTCAGAGAGCTTGAAGCCTTCTATGTAATACATAACAAGATACGGACAACCATTTTCAAGCAAGTCCCAATCAAATACAGTGGCAAGATTTGGATGTGTCAAACGACTGGCAGCTTGAGCTTCGCGCTGAAAGCGTTTGCGATTTCGCGAGTCTGAGGCAAGATAAGGGTGCAAAACTTTGATGGCGAAATATCTGTCTAAAATCAAATGTTTTGCTTTATACACAACACCCATGCCACCACGACCGATGACAGACTCGACTTTGTATTTTTGATTAACTACCTGGTCGATCATAGAATCGACAATAGTGGGATTAAGGTCTTCATCATCTTCTGAGATGGATGACTCAGGTCCAGATTTAGAATGAATTTTCTCGTAGAGTTTGCTTATCGGTGACATCTTTATGGTCGGAATCGACTCATTGTCTGGAAATATTTGATTGCGACAACGCTCTGCTAAATCTTCCAAATCTACATCTAATGCATGCAAAACCTTTTGAGCTGTACAACGAGGCACGCTAACCAGAGCAAGCAATAACAAAATAGTATCCACACGAGAGACACCACTCGTACTTGAAGTCTCCTTAGCTTTGTAGAAAATAGATTTAGCGCGGGGAGAAAAGGTAAAAGCAGGCACGTGATAAGTGGTTCCTCTTCCCATTATGCGACAGACTTCCTCAAGCGCCTTTCGGTAAGTGACACCAAGTGATTGCAGAGTCTGGGCAGCACGAGTGTTTTCGCACAAAAGAATGCCTAGTAAAATATGCTCGGAGCCGGTCATATAATGACCGAGTTCTTCTCTTTCTTGTTGCGCCAGTTGCACAACTTTGAGAGCACCTTCAGTAAAACTTTTGAACATGGATTAGAAACGCATTTTGCTTAAGCCGCGGAAAAGACCCTGGTTAACGCCTTTATAAATGGCAGATTGTACACTACGATTGAGCGCGCGGTTAACAGTGGTACTAAGTCCACCCATCGGATTTCCCATAGATCCCATTCCACCTTGCATGGGCATTGACATACGTGGCGCTTTTTGAGGAACAGCAAATCCACCTCTAAATCTTGCATTTTGTTGAACTGCTGCTTGCATCTGTTGCGGGGACTGTTGCGGAACACCACTATTCAAAAATTGCTGAGCTTGTCCACTAATTTGTTTACCACTTCCCATAGCTTTTGCGGCACTTTGCATTTGAGCAAGCGCTTTTGGATCGATACCATCTGGAGTGGAATCAGATCCTTGTTGAGCAAAAGCAAGTCCGGCATTGCCACCTTGCTGCCAATCAGACGAGCTTATCTGTTGCGGCATCTGTTGCATGGGCATCTGTTGCATGGGCATTTGCTGCTGAAACTGCTGCTGTTGCTGCGGTGCCGGATACTGCTGTGGTCTTTGTTGTTGCTGAAATTGTTGTTGTGGCTGTTGCTGGTATTGCTGCTGATATTGCTGCTGCGGTTGTTGATTATATGCTTGTTGTTGCACAGAACCTGCTAATTCGGATTGGTCATCGCTGCTTGTGCCAGCAGGTTGATACCACGTTGCTTCATTTGACTGGGGTTGCGACTGTTGTTGCCCGCCACCGATCCAATTGGATTGACCAAGTCCACCCATTTGCGCTTGAAGCGCATTCATAGAAGATCCTGCTGATCTATCGGGGCTGCTTTGTCTCGTCGCATAGAAGGAATTGTCGCCGGATGAGTCCACCTGTGCTTGCTGTGATTGCAAGCCACCTCCGCCACCACCGCCGCTATTTGAGACCCAGTCGGACTGCCCGAGTTGAGCAATAGCAGCTTGGTCAGATAATGTGTAACTTGCCATAACCAAGCAAAAAGCCAGAGCAAACTTTGTTGCGCTGGCTTTGGTTGACTTCACTCTAAGAGTGTTTGCCATGTTTATTGATTGACAGACAGTGCGCTTGTAGCGTGAATCGGCTTTTTCAAGCTAGCAATCTTGTCTTTGAGCATTGAGATTGCTGCTGATACTTGGGCCTCTTTGTCTTCTACCAAGCGGTCTGGTTTTACTCCTACTTTGTTGATGTCGAGATTATTTGGGGTGAGGTAACGTGAGACTGTGATGTGAACTGCAGCACCGCCTGGCAATTTATTGATTTCTTGCACGAGACCTTTGCCGTAGGACTTAGTTCCAACCAGTACTGCGCGATTATTGTCGTGCAATGCACTGGCGAGTATTTCACTTGCCGAAGCGCTGTCAGAATCCATCAAAACTGCAATAGGCTGTTTGGTGAGCGGAAGACCTGTGGCGATATCGGTGTGTTTAGCGTTTCGGCTAATAGTGCTTACTATAGCTCCATTTTCAAGTAACATGTCGGCTATTTCAAGTGCATTACTTAAGAGTCCGCCTGGGTTGCCTCTCAAATCGATGATCAAACCATCAGCGCGGGACAATTTTCTGAGCGCACCGCGGAATTCTCTTGCAGCATCGTTAGATATAAAAGTATTCAACTGAATCATACCGATATTATTATCGAGCATTTTTGCTCTGACAGCTTTGATGGTGATTTCTCTGCGGGTAATTGAAACTTTGCGAATTTCGCTATTTGAGCGCTTAACGGTCAAATCGACTGGGCTACCTGCGGCTCCACGGATACGGTTTGCAGCCTGCTCAGGAGTGATACCAACTGAAGATTCGCCGTCAATGCCGATAAGCTCATCCCCAGCTCTGACACCAGCTTTTTCGGCTGGACCATCTTCGATGGTTCGTACGATTTGTAGTTTCGAGGGTTTTTCTTTGCTTTGTTGAAGGCTGATACCAATTCCGACGATTTTGGCGTCAATGGCATCATTCTCGTCCTGGAAAGCGCGGGGATCGAGGAAACGGGTGTAAGGGTCATTCAAAACCTTCAACATCTGAGCGATGTATTTATGAGCGTCTTCGGTGGATTTGATTTTCGAATCATACTTATGCTCGTAATCTTTCCAATTCACGCCGTTGAAAGACTCTTCGTAGAAGTTGTCGCGAACAAGCTTCCAAGCTTCGTGGTAGACATCTTTTGGACTGTCATTGCGAAAACTCTGGGCAGGCTGTACGCCAGATCCAGCAACGAAGGTTAAAACCAATGCAATAGCAGATATGCGCTTGAACACGTTCATCCAGGCAAACTCTCGGTGAATATGGGACCACAATAAAACCCGAACCTCACCCGCAGGAGAGGTCATGTTGCTGAGCCAGCAACTGGTTCGTAAATTCCTTATGCCCGCTTAATCAAAGTTTCAACACGCTTTTCTAAAATATTTACACTTGACATCGTGAATTTTAGAAGAGAGATATTGCCGAGGCCACCCGTCAATCCTAAGAAAGCCCGTATTTAGACCAATTAGCATTAACTAGGTCCTTGATCTCAGAGCTCATATCGATTGGTTTAGGCCAGTTACGCGTGAATCCTTCGGACTCCCATTTTCTAGTTGCATCAATCCCGACTTTAGATCCAAGACCCATAATGGGAGAAGCATGATCAAGAATATCGAGAGGGCCCTCAACAAACATCATGTCTCTTTTTGGATCTGTATTTCCAAAAACGTTCAAAGCGACTTCAGACAAATTCTGCACGTCCACTTCTTTGTCTAAAACAATGGCAAACTTAGTGAACATAAGCTGACCCAGACCCCAAATAGCGCTCATGACCTTGCGAGCGTGTCCGGGAAAGCGCTTATCAATCGAGACTATTACACAGTTATGGAATACACCTTCCCAGGGGAGATTCATGTCCACAATCTCAGGCACTAGCATTTGCACCATAGGCAAGAAAATGCGCTCGGTCGCTTTGCCCAGATAACAGTCTTCCTGCGGTGGTTTGCCCACGATAGTCGTTTGATAAATGGGATTTTTTCTGTGCGTTATGGCGGTCACATGAAGCGTGGGAAAGAGTCCAGCCAAACTATAAAAGCCTGTGTGATCGCCAAATGGACCCTCTGTGCGCAAGTCCTCTTGATCTACATAGCCCTCGATGATAATTTCAGCATTAGCTGGAACTTCAAGATCTATGGTTTTGCACTTAGTTATTTTTACCGGGCTTGATTTTATGAAACCTGCAAGTAAGAGTTCGTCTATGTCGGGGGGCAATGGTGCTGTAGCTGAGTAGGTTACAGACGGCTCGCAACCAAGAGCTATAGCCACTTCCATTCGATTGCCTGGCTTTTCAAATTTGCTTTCATCAAAGAAGGTCCCATAATTTGGCGGCTCGTCTATGTGGCTTGAAGTCATAGCCGCAGCTACAGCGGGCTCTTTCTTCTGAAGGTCGCGACGACTGTTTTCAAAGTGTCGGGCTCCATCATGATGCTTATGCCAGTGCATGCCAGTGGTTATGTTGTCGAACTTTTGTAGCCTGTAAACACCAAGATTTCTGTGACCAGAGCGCGGGTCTTTAGTTATCACTACTCCAAGAGTAATAAACGGCCCGCCATCTTCAGGCCAGCACTTAATTATTGGGAGCTTGTCTAGCATTGGCTGGCTTTTGTCTGTGATGACAACTTCCTGGCAAGGAGCTTGTCCCTTTATCAACTTTGGCGGAAATTTACTTACTTCCATCAAAGTGGGCAGCATAGCTATTTTGTCCATAATAGTTTCTGGCACTTTAGGCTTAATAAGTTTCACTATCCGATCAGCTAATTCGTCTAAGTGTTGAACTCCTAAAGCACTACATATTCTCTTATTAGATCCAAATGCGTTAATAAGCACAGGCATGTCATAGCCCTTAACGTCAGTGAATAACAGAGCCTTGTTTTTGCCATCTTGAAGTTTACTTACTCTGTCTGTTATCTCTGCTATTTCGAGATCACAAGAAACCTGAGCAGTTATTCTTACTAGCTCCTTTTTCTCGTCTAAGATTTCAAGATACTCTCTTAAGTCCATTTATCAACTCTTCTATTTATGGGATTCCAATTTAAATTTATTACTCAAAAATTCGGCAAGCTCCTTAAAAGCTTTTGCACGATGCGACTTCTGATTCTTCTCTTCGGGCGTGATTTGAGCTGAAGTCATTGTGCAATCATTCGGCATAAAAATAGGGTCATAGCCAAAACCATTCTCTCCAAGTTCTTCTGTAATAAGCTTGCCGTGCCAGTATGCTTCAGTTGAATAGACAACATGATCTTTATCAGCAAGCACCAGTGCACACACATAACGTGCGTTGCGTTTGGCTTCAGGGACATTGGCCATTTCCAAAAGCATCTTACGTCGGCGATCTATATCTGTGCCTTCACAATATCGAGCAGAGCGAACTCCCGGTCCCCAATCAAGCGCTTCTACTTCAATGCCAGAATCGTCTGAAACAGACAATTCGCCCGTCATTCGCGCAGCTTCTCGCGCTTTGATTTCGGCATTGGCAAGATAAGTATCACCTGTTTCTTCAGGGTCGAATTCATCTGGTGCAAGTGCAAGTTCGATGGGCAATTGTCCAAGCAAAATTTTCAATTCTTTGAGTTTGCCTGAGTTTTGACTGGCAAGAACAAGTTTCATTTGCCCTTCTCGTTGGTATTACCACCGGTGCCTTTGGCAGGTGACTTTTTGCGATGGTCTTTACGCTGTACTCGAATAACATCGCTAATTTGCGAGATAGCCTGCGAAACCTGCATCAATTGCTTTAAATCTACAACTTCTAAAATCAGTGTAATAACTGCACCTTTTTTGTCTGTTTTAGTCTCAATGCGCAAATCGCGCAAATTCACTTTGTGGTCAGAAATTTTCTTCAATATATCGCCTGCAACGCCCACTCTATCAAGTGCTTCAACAGAAAGACATGCAGGATAAGTCGAGCTTCGCTCCGACGACCAGTCGACAGACATACGTCTGTCTTCATCGACTTTGCTCAAGTTAGTACAGTCGGATCTATGCACAGCAATGCCACTACCGCGAGTCACCACTCCGACTATCTCTTCTCCCGGCACTGGCTGACAGCATTTAGCCAGGTGATGCAGCAATCCACCAAGACTGCCAACGTCTTTTGGTTTGGCTGGCTCGGCTGAAAAATTCGGCAGCATATAACCTTTCTCGGTTATTTTTTCTTGCTGGTCTAGTTCGCGAATTTTGTTGACTACAAAAGAGACTGAAATATCGCCATAGCCAACGGCGGCAAGAATGTCATCCATCTTTTTGAGATTGAGTTTCTTGCCAATTTCTTGAATTCTTTCGTTGGTAAAGCTCTCATCTAGATTACCTTTACCAAGTTCCGACTCAAGCATCTGACGTCCCTGGGCAATATGTTCTTCACGGTGGTGCTTCTTGAACCATTGCCTGATACGGCTCTTGGCCGAATGCGTTTTGGCGAAATTGAGCCAGTCCATTTTTGGAAAGGTGTTTTTACCGGTGATAATTTCGACGATATCGCCGTTCTTCATCACCGTATTCAGTGGCACAATTCGATCGTTAATTCGAGCACCAACGCAAGAATGTCCCACATGAGTGTGAATTCTATAGGCAAAATCTATAGGCGTAGAGCCAGTTGGCAAGTCGATCACATCCCCACCGGGACTGAAAACAAAAACTTGATCCGAGAAAAGATCGATTTTGACCTCTTCCATGTATTCGTTGGCATCGTCTAATTCTTGACGCCAATCAACCAATTGCCGAAGCCACGCAATCTTTTTGTCGCCATCAGAATCGGCTTTGCCAGTTCCACCTTCTTTATATTTCCAATGGGCAGCAATGCCATATTCAGCAATGTGGTGCATGCGTCTTGTGCGGATTTGAATCTCGACTCGCTTGCCCTTGGGACCAATAACAGCCGTGTGCAAACTTTGATAATTATTGAATTTGGGCATGGCGATATAATCTTTAAATCGCCCTGGAATGGGAGTGAAGAGATGGTGCACGACTCCCATTACTTCGTAGCATTTTTGAGTATCTGGATCTTTGCCGATTTCGCAGAATTCTTTTTCGCTTGAATCAATAATGACACGAATAGCAAGCACATCATAAAGCTCTTCAAAAGACTTCTGTTGTTTCTTCATCTTGAGCCAGATGCCAAACAAATGCTTGGGTCTGCCGACTATTTCAGCCTTAATTGAACGTTCTTTGAGCTCGACTTCAAGCTTTGCGATAATGTCGCGAATTAGCAATTCTCGATCTTCGCGTGTATCAGCCACAACTTGTTTGAGACCATTGAATTCATCGGGATGCAAATAATGCAAACCTAAGTCTTCCAATTCCCACTTCATCTCGCCCAGTCCAAAACGATTTGCAAGAGGCGCGTATATTTCAAGCGTCTCTTTGGCAATTTCGGCTTGCTTGTGAGGAGCCATATGATCTAGCGTGCGCATATTGTGAAGACGGTCAGCCATTTTCACAAGCACAACTCTAAAATCATCAGCGATTGCGACAATTAATTTTCGAAAGTTTTCAGCCTGACGTTCAGCCTTAGAACTGAAACTAAACTTACCAAGTTTGGTAACACCCTCAACTATGCGAAGAATATCGGTTCCAAAAGCCTTTTCCATCTCTTTGGCCGTAACTTCGCAATCTTCAAGCACATCGTGCATCAACGCTGCACAAATAGTTTGAATATCGGCGTTTAGCTCAGCTAGAATGCAAGCGACTTCGGCTGGATGAATAATGTATGGATCATTTGATTTGCGCAATTGTCCATCATGAGCTTTGTGCGCAAAATCATAGGCTTTTTGAGCAAGCACGATATCCTGCTCGTCGCGTCCTTGCGAGCGTAAAATCTCTATCAGAGGCTTTTCGTAGGTTTTTATCATAAGCTCGTCATGAATTATACCTAAGCATTGAGCCCATGAGAACCCAGGTTAACAAACTGTGTCGGGAATTTTTAGCCAGGAAAGTGCATTGCCTCCAAGCAGCTTTGCTTTGGTTACCTGTGCGATATCCAGAGACTCGATAAGTTTGCCCGGCTCGTCTTCGCCAAGCGGGAAAGGATAATCGGTGCCAAGAGCAATGGAGTCTTCCCCGACTACATCAATCAAAAATTTCAATGCTCGAGCGTCATGCACTAAACTATCGACCAAAAAACGTCCCAGATAATCACGCGGATTTACATTGTTGTCTATGGCACATAAGTCGGGTCTGGCAAGGAAACCATGCTCGATTCGTCCCACTGTAGAAGGAAAAGATCCGCCACCATGGGCAAAGGCAACTCGAAGCTTGGGAAAACGCTCAAAAATGCCTCCAAATATCATGGAGCAAATGGCTAAACAT
Organism: uncultured Candidatus Obscuribacterales bacterium; assembly: GCA_964606665.1. Taxonomy (GTDB): domain Bacteria; phylum Cyanobacteriota; class Vampirovibrionia; order Obscuribacterales; family Obscuribacteraceae; genus Aved-18. The sequence continues at coordinate 50,860 of CAZSHS010000027.1, forward strand.
GTCTCAGCAGGCATGCCAACAAGCCATGGCAGCCAGTATTTAGTCATACGCTCTTGACCCATCATATCCCAAGGATGCACAAAGATGAAGGCATCTAGATCATTTGCCGCTTCAAACACAGGCAATAAAGTAGGATCGCTCAAATTCCAGTCATTAACGTGCGACCCTATTTGAACGCCCAATAATCCGAGTTCTTTGACACAACGCTCAAGCTCGCGAACAGCTAGATCTGGAGCCTGCATGGGTATGGTCCCCAGTCCGACAAATCTGGCCGGATTTGATTTCACCGCTCTAGCCAGGTCATCATTTAAAAATTTAGATAAATCGAGTGCATGTGCAGGTTTCGCCCAGTAACTGAACATAACTGGGACGGTAGACAATACCTGGATATCGACACCCGAGCGCTTGCAATCTTGGATACGCGCGTTTGTATCCCAGCAATTACTTTCTACTTCGCGAAAAAAAGTACCATCGTCCTTAAGCATCCTAGCTCGGCAAGAGACATGATGATCTAGCTTGATAAATCCTCCATATCCATACTTGCTTTTCCAGTCGGGTATATCTCGCGGCAAAATATGCGTGTGTATATCGACCTTGAGCATTCCTGGCGCCTCATGCAAGTATTGTAACTTTACGACAAATGACTATTATTATTGAGCCGCCAGGGTAAGTAAAGAGTAATCGTGTTGGTCTTGAAAATTAATCCTTCGATAGAGGTTTGAGAGGGTGAGTTCATCGGTTGCACAATGGAAGATTTATCGTACCCGAGCAGAACTTGCTGGGGACGAAGGAACCCACGATTTAGCCGAAGAAGACTGGAAAGAAGCTCTCAAACAAGCAAGACAACTTGGACAAAACGATCGCAGACTTGCATACACACTGGAAAAGCTGGCTGAAAGCCAATTTCATCTAAACAAACTAAGTGACGCTACTGCAAACGCGCTTGAAAGTCTATCTGTTTATGAAAGCTTGAAAGAAGAAAAACTTTCAGATTTGGGACGCCTCAACGCAAATCTTGCCAAAGCTTATCATGCACAAAACATGACTGAACAAGCAAAAAGTTATTACACTAAAGCAATTACATTCAAGGAAAAAGAGCTAGGCATCGCGCATCCAGATGTTGAGGCATTAAAGGTGTGTTTTGCTTCCCTGTCCACAGACGCAAGCTTTGCCCCTCCAGCAATTGAAGAATTCAAAATAAAAATTGAGCCAACTCCCGAGCCACTTGATTTAAAAACTGCTCTCGATTCAATTTTCTCCGAAGAGCCACCACTGACAGAACCACCTCAAGCAGAAATTTCGCAACCACAGGCGATACCACACGTTGCGCCTGAACCCACTCCGCCTACTACCGATCCTAGCGCTTCGCCGGCTCCGGCTCCGGCTCCTAATCCTAATCC
>CAZSHS010000027.1:52269-53087 GCA_964606665.1 uncultured Candidatus Obscuribacterales bacterium
ATCCCACTCCAGTACCGCCTCCTGCGCCAACTACACCTCAAGCACCACCTGCGATGCCTACGGAGCAAGTTGGGATTCTCTGGTCTAACTTCAAGAATATGGCCGAGAACTATATGGCCAGTAACAATTTGATTGAAGCAGAAAAACTCTGGCTGGATGCTTTAGCTTTGATTCAGCCTTTAGGAGAAGCAAACCCAAACTACTGCACCACTCTTGAAAATCTTGGTGAAATCCGACTCAGGATGCAAGATTTTCCCACCTCTGAAAGTTATTTCTTGAAAGCTTATAACATCAAAGTCGGAGTGTTAGGACCGCAACACGTCGCAGTTGCACAGACTGTAAATCAGTTAGCCCGATTATATTATCAAGGCGGAAACTTTGAAAAGGCGGAGTACTTCGGTCGCCAATGTGTCGAACTTCAAGAGAAATTATTTGGACCAGAAGATGGAAATTTAGCTTGCTCCATTCATAATTTAGCCACTCTCTATCACATGCAAAAGAAATTTGAGATGGCAGAACCGCTCTACAAGCGCTCTCTTGAGATTAAACGCAAAGCATTTGGACCAGATCACCCTGAAACAACAAGATTATTGAAGAGCTATTCTGATTTGATGCGCAACATGAATCGGTTAAATGAAGCAGACGAGCTAGACAGTATGGCAGATGGAAGAATCAGCGGAACCTGGCGCGCCATCTCAGTTCCTGCCCCACCTGGCTCAAGCAAGAAAATGGAAAACTGCGATATTTGCGGCACGCCACTAGGGGGCGCCACACGCTGTGCTAAATGCGGATACGACACATCACTTGGTGTGTTCTAA
>CAZSHS010000028.1:0-48368 GCA_964606665.1 uncultured Candidatus Obscuribacterales bacterium
TATTAGGACAACTTGCATTGACCGTCACATAAGTAATAGGCAGTCCTCTAATTTTGTTAAAAGTATAAATCATGTCTGCCACTGCCGCTTCGCCCACGATGGCAGGATCATTTGTTTTAGCTATATTCAATCCTATAGGCAGACTGAAATGCGCATCGCCGAGTCGCTCGGCAACAGCATCTGCACCATGTCCGTTCAAGCCTAATCTGTTTATGGCAGCTTCGTCTTCAGGCAGTCTAAACAGTCTTGGCTTAGGGTTTCCATTTGTAGCCCGTGCACAGACCGAGCCAATTTCAGCAAATCCAAATCCAAGTGCTCCAAGCACCTCTGTAAGCTCGCCATTCTTGTCGAACCCAGCTGCCAGCCCAATTGGATTTGCAAGTGGACGACCAAACAATTCACAACTCAAGTCTGAGCCGTTATATACAAGACCACCACTGGTTTTAGCCAGAATTTTTCCATAGCTTTTCAAAATAGAATGCACCAGAACATGCGCTTGTTCAGGATCCATTTGAAAGAGCAATGGACGAATAATTTTCTGGTAGCTCATCACTATAGACTAGACCTAAAAAGGAGCGGTGTAAAGCCTTAAAACCTTCCTATTTCTTATTGATAAGCTTGCTATAGCGACCAGTCCAGGCAGCTATGGCCACACCTAACACTTCAAGTAACATTTGGGGCGAATCGGTAAACACATTCACTTTAGAACCTTCCACATTAGTCCAATTTATCGGTATCTCAGTAATTTTGTAATTACGGAGCCTAGCTACATAAAGAACCTCGACGTCAAAAGCAAACCTATCCAGTCTTGTGACTGAAAAAATGTCGTGCGCCATTTCTTTCTTGAAAAGTTTAAAACCGCACTGGGTGTCATAAAATCCTGGCAGCAAAAGCCCCTGAACGATTGCGTTAAATGTATTGCCAAGATATTTGCGATAAGCAAGAGCATTTACTGTTCTTCGCTCATCGGGTTTAGCTCTAGAACCAATAGCGATATCAGCACCGTCTTTGATACTATCGAGTAATTTTTCCAATTCTTCAATTGGCGAGGAGCCATCGGCATCATCGAACAAAATCAGGTCGCCTGATGCAGCCAGCATTCCAATTCTAACTGCATGCCCTTTTCCTTTGTTTGGCACATAAGAAATCAGTCTCACTTCGGGACTTTGCTCAGAAAAATCATCGACATAGTCGGCGGTGTGATCATAACTGCCATCATCGACCACAATTAATTCAAAAGAAGTAAAACGCGATTTCAAGTAGTTATAAACCAATGCCAGAGTGTGGGGCAAGCGCCTCACCTCGTTGTAAGCAGGAATAATGACAGAAATCTGCGGCATCTTAAAAGTATGCCACACCAAAGACTCTAATTAGCGTCTCAATAAGGGTCCGTAACTGTTTGATGGAATGAATTTTTGAGCGTCAAATCCTTGCTGTTTGAGCTGATAGAAGGAATCACCAGTTCGCATTATCTGAGTGTTATTGCGCCACATCCAAGCTCGATCTTTGGCATTATTTGCATCTAGTCCCAGACCGTCGCGAGTCCAAAAGCGCGCCACCGCTGGAGCCAGTAAACCTTCACCATCAGTACTAATCATATAGCGATTACTAGTCAAATCTGAGCCTGTCAACCATCTGTAAGGTGCGTTAACAAGCTCTGAATCAGCAGTTCTGTTAATCACATCGCCAACTACGCGCGTGCCTTCAAATCCTGCCATGTAACCATAGCCAGCCCAAACAGCTTTTGGCATATTAGCTCTAAAAGCAAGCGGAGTAGAACTTGCGATTGTATCCGCCACTGTAGCATTCGACCAACCGAGTTTGGTAGTCCATGACTGAGGTAATGGTCTGCCATTGGCAAAGTGCAACATGCTCGAATATAAAGCTGTACGTCCAGCAAATTCTGTAAGTGCCGTACCCCAAGATTTTTCACTGAGATTTTTCATTGTGTCGTTAGCGCCAAGTATTGCACCCGCACCTATTGCATAAGTAGCAGGTCTCATGGCGTTATAAGTTCCAGCAATTATTGCTGGCACTCTTGGATTTGTTATGGCCGGCACCAACGGCAGCATCTTGCCTGCCACTCCTATAGGCGCTATAAGCCCAGCTAAAGCACCTTCCTTTGCTCCAGCTAAAGCTGGATTCCAGAAGTCTCCTGTGACGGCATAATTTATACCGCCGTTTACTAACCCGCCGACCACGGAGCCCGTGACCGCAGCGGCCATGACACCAACTCCAACATTCACCGCCACGCCACCGGGCACTGCACCAAACACAGTAGTGAAGGCAAGGGCGCCACCTATGGTGGCAGCAAGACCCGCACCAAACATAGCAAGAGACTGCCAATTTCGCTTAGTCCAGCCCCACATGCCGGGTTCGGTGATACTTATTTTGCCGTCAAGATCCAGTTCTTTCACTGCGGCAAGTTGCGGACAATTCTGTTTTACTTCCTTCAAAATCATATTGGCGCTTGCATAATTGCCTTGAGCAGCATCGTACAAGCCCTCTGCCAGCCGCATTCGGTTATAATCAAAATTCAATTCTTGATTGCGAACATTGCGCGATACTTCTATCCATTTGAGTTCGCGATTGATACTTTCTACTTGCAAATATTTCTCGCTGGTTTTATTTGTTTCGCCAGAAAGAAATGTTTCTCTGTTCTCGTATGGTACACCAAGGGCTTGAAGACGAGCTTTCAAAACTGTTTCTTGTTGATTCAGTGGGGCAAGCGCACGCTCGACTGCTTGTTTTTTAGAATTATATGCATCTTTAACTTGGGTGAGCAAAACTTGAGCACCAGGGGTGCCATCATCTGCTTTGGCACCAAAATTTCCTTTTTCTAGAGCGGCAAAGAAACTGGTTAAATTGGTTCCCATAGCAGCAGGGTCATAATTACCATCTTTTTTCATCTGGGTAAACGAGCCGGACAAGAAGGCATTGCGATCAAGTCCCTGGTCTAAATTAGTATTAGGTTGAAGCATCGCGTCAAGCTGGTCACCATACTGTGCACGAGCTTTGATTAAGTAAGCTTGAGCTTCTGGATAATCCTGGCGTCTGTATGCCATTTGAGCGTATTTCAATTTAGCAATTCCAGCCAACTGAGCTTGCATTTGAAGTGCTGCTTGCGACTCTGGATTAGTATTGTTCACAAGACGGCTTGCAAGAGATCCTATGTCTACCTGGTCAGCTAATTTTGCTGCTTGCCTTAGAGATTCATATCCAGCATCAGTATCACCTTTACCTGCTGCATCTTGCAGTAGACGAAGAATCTCATTTGTGGTGGCATCATTGCCGATTACTCTTTGTACACCAGGAGTAACGTTTTGAGCCAAAAGAGTAGCCTCGGGACTGGCGTTAAAATCGCGATTATTAGTGGCGGCAATAAAGTTTTGATATGCACTAAGTGCTTGAGTTTCTTGTGGCGTAGCGTTTGGACCCAGAAGCGAATCAGCCGGGTTGAGACTTGCAACAATGACATTATTAGTAGTCGAAACAGACGCTTGAGTGGCAAGCATGGCGGATGCGTTTTTCATATTCTGCAAAGATTCAAACTTGGCAATTTCGGCTCTAAGTATGTTTATTTGCGGATTGTCTGCTTTTGCCATCACCATCTGTGGTGTTATTTCAGGATAGGTTACAGCCTGTCCAAATATAGATTGGCTAAGAGTTTTAATATTCTGATCTGCTTTACCCAATTCAGAAAGCAAGAAATTAGCTTGAGCTGTTCCTTGTTGCTGATATTGAGCGGCAACAGCTTTTGCCTCATTGAGTGCATTTGTAGTTGTTGTCTGCATTTCTGCAATTTGAGCATCGCTCAATTTATACGGTTTGAAAGTTTCGCTAACTACTTTCAGAGCGTCTTGAACAGTAGCAAAACCGCTCATGTTGCCAGAGGTAGCGGCAGCATTAAGTGCTTGATAGACCTGACCCATAGAAGCTATAAGGGCTTGATTTGCAGGATTTTGAGCAATTTCAGGAACACTGGCAATAGATTGCAAGACTTCAGCCACTCGCGCCAGTTGCTGCGCACCACCAGCCACCGGCTGACCGCTTGAAAGCGCTTCCATAGTGACTGCCGCTTCGTTCAGTCGGCTCAAATAGGACGCCTGTTGCACGTTCATCAAAGCAGTCTCGACTTTGCGCATCGCCTCTATATGAGGTGCCCACTCGGCATTGAGTTGATTAACATCAGGTTGTGCTTGCAATCTTTGTTGCTCAACGGCATCAAGCGCTGCTCTTGGCACAACTTGCGTAGTATGAATTTTATAAATGTCACTTGTTACTGGCGCTGGACGCTCGAGCGGTCGCACCGTCTGTGGTTCAGGTGCTGGTATACCATTTTTTCTGCGATAGTCCTCAAGCGATGTATATTCGCCCTTCATCGAGAGATTCTGATAGCCCTGATCTCTTGTGCGAACAAACATATTTCTATATTCGCCTGGATTGATATAAGTGCCATTAGAGAATATTCTGTATCCGGTTTCGACAAGCGCATCGGCAGTTCCTATAGCCATCGGCGCACTAAAGGCGAGGGTGGCAGCAAGCGGTGAGCCTGCAATGGAAGAATTATTGGCAAGACGACTCAAACCTTGCCTTGTCATATCAATTATTGGATTAGAAAACGGGTTCACTAGCCCGTTAAGTCCATGGTCTTTAAATCGCTGCAACACAGAAATTTGTTGCGGCATATAGCCACCGCGTACCAATAAAGGCATAAATATCGCTGCGCCCGGTGTCGATGCCAAAAGTGTTGAGCCAATATCACCAGTTTGAGGAAAATGAGCATGTAGCAACGCCATAGCCAGATTGTCTCCAGCTTCCATGTTGTTTGGAGCAGTGACTAAGGTTCGATAAGCCCCAATAACGCCGACGCCCGTATAGTATGAATGAGCTATTTGGGACCGGGCGACTTGAGCTAGCGTGGCAGTTTGTGGGTCTAATTTGGTGTAGCGGAACCAATCGCCAAAGGTATTTATTTTGTCACGACCAAAATTAGAAACTCCCGTCCAGGCATTTTGCACTCGACTGGGACCTGGCATGTTGAATACCGATTGAGCCCGTTGCCCCATAAGAGAAACTGGAAAACCAAACTCGGCATTTTCGGCCATCAAGCGCAATCCAGGACCACTAAACATGTCTGGGTTTCTTGGCGCCAAGTTCGCAAGCACTCCTTGCACTCCGGGATCTGAGAGTTTTTCAACACCAGGTCCACGCAAATTAGCTAAGCGAGGGAAAAGTTTTTCTAAAGCCTCATCTGGCAACGTAGATTTGGCAAGAAATGCCTCCACTTCAGATGCGCTCTTAAGTCCAAGTGCGTCGACAACAGATTTTTGATTAGCACTAAGAGTTGAAAAATCATCAATATTTTTAAGGGGCTCAAGCGTCTTTTTCAGAGAATCAGAAAGCGCGTATTTCAATTCCTGAATGGTGCGAATGTTGGACTGAGCCATGCGATTGGCAAGCAATGCATTGTTGACGCTCATTGTGTCACTAACAACGCTCGACGTCCCAAGTAACTGGCGCTCAGCTTGAGATACGCTTGCAGTCATCATTGAGTAGCCTTCGCCGCTCAATGCTTTGGGATTATTAAACAGTGCATGACCAAGACCAGTATCGGATATGGTGCTAAATTTCAGATTTGGATAAAGCTTGTTGAAGGTTGCTTCAAGTGGAATGCTTGCGCTTCCGCTTGCGTCCTTTAAACTGTATTTTTCCAGGAATGCTTTTAGTTGTCCGTAATTGGTAATACCAATTGCATTCGCCTGCTTAATCATCTCAGGTGTGACACCAGAACCTGGAACGTTTTTAAATACAGTCTCTAGAGTGTCATCTGCAGCAGCAGTAGTCACTTTTGCAATTTGAGAACTCATTTGATTCATGCTATTAAAAGCATTTTGATAAAGCGTCTGCAATTCAGATTGCAAAGTTATGGTCTTTCCACTGTTAAGGAAAGCTCCTCGCTCAAATAATTGGGCATTACTGGCAATAGGCTGCCTGTAAAATGCACTCTGCAGTGTCTGCAATTCAGCTTTAGGAATTCGTGCCAATAAAAAGTCTTTCATTGGACCGTCAAAGAAGCGCGGATCTTTGAGCGAAGCAGCTACCAGGTCATCGCTGACTCCTGCCTTGAAAGCATTAGGAAATAGTGCAGATGTAGGATCGCCCCCTTTTGAAAAGGTCTTCATAAAGGCATTCACATCACCGCGAGTGGTCATGCCAAACCAATCGGCAGTGGCTTTAAGTCTGGATATTTCAGCAGCATCCATACCGGCTTGTTTAAGTGCTTGCTCAATATTTAAATTGTCTATTATGCCAAATCGGCGCTTCGCTTCTATAGAGCTAATTGTTGATTGTATCTTGCTTAAATCATCATAGACTTGACTTGAAAACGCTTTCAAATCAGACATGGTGCGCAGTTGCATTCCACTTACAGGTAAGTCTATGGTTCCTATACGTTCGGCAAGAGGTGCTGCACTCATGCGGTTAAAGCCAGTGCGTGAAGCTATAGTGCTCAATGTCTCATGAGTCATACCGGATGCTATAAATGCATCTTCGATAGCAATAGGTCCGGGAATCATGGTTTTGTATCCGGCCTGGTTTATTTGAACTGTTATCTCACTACTTCTGCTTGCAAGTGACTCCAACTCGGCTAATTTTTTGGCACCAATTTCAGAAACTAACTGGGGATTAGCTTTGACTGTCCTAATAAAATCATCCAGTCCAGCGCCAAACTCACCTTTGGCCGCAGGCGCCAGAGCATCTTTCAATTTATTGAAAGATGCGGCTGCATTAAACTCAATCGGTCGGCTTACAACACGAGATGCAGGATTCAATAAATCTCCAAACTTAGCGTTTGGTCCGGTAACTTCGGCAAGCTCCTGAAGCGGCTTCCAAATATTGGAAGCTTTTTCACCAACTTCATTGCGCACAAATTGAGCAAATGTACCAACTGAATGGTTCATCCTATCGATAAATCCAGCAGATTGGAGCGGTCCAAAATTATCCATTGGACGGCCAATATTGCTAAATCTATTGGTGATGCTTTCAGGTATTTTTGGAAGAGTAACTCGGTCTAAATAAGGCTGTATGCGACCAGGCAAGGCAGTCACTTGCGATGGCAATTGAATCCCTTCAAACAATCTGAAATTACTAGACTCACCACGAATCATCATTTTGTAGCCAAGACTTGCAGCTACAGTCGATCCTATTGCGTTTCTAGTAGACGTAAATAAGCTTTCACTCTCACCAAGAGCGTTCATAGTGATGTTACGTGTCAACGTAGGCAGAGCAATCGCGCCAGCAAGTCTTGTATACGGATTAAGTCCAGGTATTTCATTGAACTTGCCTTTGGTATAGCGCATCCAGGCAATGCCAACAGCCGCCGATAAGGCATTGACCATCAAGCTCCTGTTAGATTCGTTCATGCCAAGCTTCTTGGTCATTTCAGATGGTAATAACTCCGCAGCCAAAGTGAGAGCCGAAGTCAAATCGACGTCTTCTAAGAACTTGTTTTTGTCTAAAATGTTGACATTGCGATCGGTTAGCGTAAGTTCTTTGGCTTCTTTTAAATTTTCGACAGCAAGGTCTGGTCTGATACCGGCTTTATTGCCGTACTGAAGAATGGCACCACCGGTAGGATCATTGCCATTTGTTAGCGGACCCATGTAAAATCGACCCAGTGCCACTCTTGTTGTGATGTGCAAATTAACAAAATTACTAGAAGGCTTATCGCCTTGCAAACGCGCAATGGAAGCGCGAAGCATATCTCCTCTAAGTTCACCTGTTTCTAGTGGAGCATTGCTTATTACAGTCGGGTCATTAACAGCACCCTGAGCCATAGTCATGACTTCAAGTGCAAGTCCGCGGTTAATTTTATCGGACATCGCTTTGGCTTCTTTCAAAACCCGCTCTGCATCTTGCATTTGCCCGCCGACAGTAAGAGCAAGTCCATATTGCTGACGCAATAAAATAGAGTTGCGCACTCCTTCCATAGAGCCGAGCACTTCTCTATAAAGCTGCACTTTCTGCATCTCGGTGAGAGGTCTTTGAGTAGTCGGATCTACATTGGCTTTAAGCAAATCGAATTTAGATTTTATACCTTCAAAAATTTGCTCAACAGTGGGCGTCACTAGAATAGACGGATTATCCGGATGAGGAACACTTTCACTGCGACGAATGAATTCTTCGTAGAGAGGTTTTAGCTCTGCTATATTTTGTTTTGTGAGGTCGGCATCTAAAGGACCATTTGGTGTTTTAGAAATGAGCGAACCGATTTTTTTGTATAATTCATTATCTTTGAGACTGGCAAATCGTGGATCCAAAGCCGATTGCTGCGGAACGCCTTGTAGTCTCTGAACTTCATTATCTTGACCAACAATGACCTGATCTCGCCCTGGAGCGCTGGGGATTTTGGCTGCATAAGGTGTCATATCGACACCAACTTGGCGTGCCAATGCTTGCACATCACGCGAAAGGGCCGCTTGTCCCTGCACCGCATCTGGTGCATCTTTTAGAGCCTGACTTAATTGAGTTTTGGCAGTGGTCAAATCACCGGCAGCTAAAAGATTTTGAGCATAGATTTGGCGAATGCCAAACTGCTCCGTTCGACTATCGTTGCGAGCGATGTTATAAACAGTCTTTCTGGTTTCTTGAGCAAATAGTAAATTAGCTTTGTCACCAGATAAATTGCGCCACTGTTCAAAGTCGCGTATATAAGCATCACCATAATTGCGCTGCAATTCTGCTTTAACTTGCGCTTTGGTGGCATCATCACCCGATAACATTACGGCAAGTAGATTTATGTGAGCGGGATCTTTTAAATTGCCGAACACTTTTTGCTGCAAGTTTAAGATTTCCTGCCCTTTGGGACCAGTGCCTTGCAGGATTTGAGCAAATTGATTTTTGATGTCAGCCATAAGCGGCTGTTCCATCGCTTCTATGCGAGCGCGATTAGCGGTTGCAATTTTACTCATGCGCTCAAATAAAGGGCCATATGTCTTAAGCGTTTCTGCTGTAGCCCCTTTTACATCACCATTGCGCAAGCGTGCCAGATCATTTGCGCTTATCTGGAACTGTCCCTGCATTTCATACAATAGCTCGCCCAACGGAGGAACAGGTTCTCGATCTTTTTCACCTGGTGGCTGATTTTCATAGCGAGTAAGTGCTGCGTCAATCAAAGTGGTAGGCGGCACTCCAAGTTGAACTGCCTTGCTGCCAACTTCAGCACGCACAGAAGAATTGATAGAGCGCGCATAAGCGTCAGTCAAATGTTTCTTTGCTGGATCAAGTTGTCCAGCATCACTCAATGCCGCGGCATAAAGAAATCTATTGAACGCACGACTGTCTTCACCCTGAACCATTCGCTCGGCTGCTTGAACCTGCTGCAAATAAGGATACATGGGCGTTTTCAAGCTTTGCTGCACCATGAGCAATTGTTGCAGTTTGCTATCGGATGCAATAGGCTTCAATGCCGGATTCGAATTCAAGAACTGCTGCATGTTTCGCAAACGAGCTTGATATTCTTGTGCTGACTTGGCGCCGTCCAGTCCTTTAATATGCTCTGCAAACTGACCTTTTTGAGTAGCGTCTAATTGCAGTGTGCCTACATATTGCTCAAAACCGTTTCTTAAGCCCTGATTGGCATCCGCCCATGACATTGGTTTGCCATCGACTCCAACTTTCATCTGCTGCTCTAATGCACTTTGTGCTGCAAGCATTTGTGTAAGTCTTGCATTAGCCAGACCACTTGGTTTTGCAGATGCATCTGCAAAAGCAATACTTTCTTCAAAAGCACGCGCTATCTCGGGAGTCAATGCCGCTTTAGCAGCTACTTCAAGCGGGGTGCCCTTAGCAAGCTCAGCTTCCAGCGCTTGTCTGTATTTAGCGTATGCTTGCTCGCTTTTTTCTATTGCCGCAAGTGGATTATCGACCGGTTTTGGTTCAACCGGCTTATCTACTACTGGATTTACTGGATTAGTAACATCAGGCTGAGTCACTTGCGGGGCGTCAGGATTATAAAGAAGTGGAAGCCGGCCTTCTCTTATATCTTGAGATATTTTTTGCACCCGCTCCATTATGCCGCCATGAGCTTCAGCACCATCTGTTGCAGGTGCTGCGGTTTTGAGCTTAGCCCCATATTGATTGTCGATTGCCTGAGCGCGATTTTTAAAATTGGGGTCGTCTGCAAGGGCTGGATAATTTTGCACTGTATCCTGCATAGCCTTTTGTGCTTCAGTCAGGCGAGAGCGTATTTCTTCGGGGTTTGTACCTTGACCGGCCCACTGGTACATAGCTAAAGCAAGATTGCCGCGCATGAATCCAGGCGCTTTTTCAAGCACTTTCAGATTTTCGGATAATTCTTTCAGTTGTCTTGCAGTCTCAGGATTTTGCTCATTGCGGCAAGCTTCATCCAGGCACTTGGCCCATTTGCCAAACATGGCGCGCTTTTCGGGTGGTAACAAACGCAAAATTTCAGACATTGAATTTTTGGCCTGATCCATATTGCCAGCAGCATTGCCCTCTGGCGAAAAGGCCTTAAACATATCTTTGACCAGCGTATCGAGCTTTTCGCGATGCTGGCCTATATATTGCAATTGGCGAATAATCGCCTCGGGTGAATCCGCCTGAGGTAATCGCTCGCCCTGTTGAGTGCGCTGGTTTGCGCCTTTGAACATGTCATCGGGCAAAATATCAAGCGAGGTGCGAACGTCAGCCAAAGTGTTTGAAGCAAGAGTAATTTCAGTGCGACTTTCAGGCGGAGTCTGCGCAATAGTCTGCTCAGGAGGAGTTGTGTCCCCCTTGTTTTCGACTACTTCTTTGTTCTCACCTTCGCCCGCCACGTTGTGCGTCCTTTTGAAAGATATGTCTATCTTGAAGGATCATTCCCTCGGCTGAAAAGCCGGAAACTACGTAGCTCTTTGCCGTCCAAGCAAAAATTAATTATTAGACTATACTTGCGATTGTGACGCCATCGCCACCCTCGTGCGAATCGCCAGGTCTTTGCGCTCCAATAGCCAGGGCTTGGGATAGCTTTGTGCGAACAAGAGATTTGAGCGCGCCTGTACCGTGACCATGGATGACCATGATGGGGCTAATATTTTGAAGAGCTACTTTGTCTATGAAAGCCTCTAATTCTATTAAGGCGTCGTCTGCTCTTAAGCCGCGCAAATCGAGTGTGTTTATGGAGGTGCGAACGAAACCTGCCACTTCATTCTGGTCATGTTTGGGTTCATGCTGTTTTCGTTCTTTTCTTGGATTTTTGGGGTCAAAGGCCCTTGCATTAGACTTTTTCACCTGTCTTTTGCTTGGCACAACGGCAGGACTCAAGTCACTTAGATTAATTTTGGTTCGCGCCCGACCTACAACCACAAAGGCATGATCGTCCTGAACAGATTCGATTGTGCCGAACTGCCCAATCGATTTGAGTTCGACGTATTGGCCTTTCGTAAAACCGCTCTGAATAACTTGCATCTGTTTTTTGGGCTCGACCCAGTTGTGTTCGCTCTTAAGTCGAGCAATTTCGTCTTTAACCTTTTGAGCTTTGGCAAGGCTTGGTTGTTTTTGCAAATCACTAATTAATTGCTTTACGTGCTCTTGAGCGTTTTTTACCTCATAAAGAAATTCCCCTGTGACCTTTTGAAGCATATTAGTTCTTTCCAGTTCTAATGCTTCTTTTTCTTCTTTTAGGCGATTCTGCCGCTCGATTAGTTTGAGCTTATTGCCCTTGAGCCACTGTTCATGCTCAATTGCTTCTTTTAGCTTTTGTTCTAAGTCGCTCATTAGCTCGGAAGCTTCGTCTTTGGCCGCAAGCAAAATTTCATCAGCTCGTTTTACCACCTCACTTGCAAGCCCCAGCCGTTTAGCAATTATTGTCCCTTTAGACGAGCCTGGAATGCCGATTTGTAATTTGTATGTAGGAGTAATTCCAGCATCGTCAAAGGCTAGACTGCCATTTACAAAACCGTCTTTGGTATAACCAAGCGCTTTCAATTCGCCATAGTGAGTAGTGGAAATAGTCATAGCAAAAGAATCGTTCAAGCGCTCAAGTATTGCTTGAGCAAGAGCCGCACCTTCTTGAGGGTCTGTGCCGACGCCAATTTCGTCGAGTAACACAAGTGTATTCAAACTTGCATGACTAACAATTCCCACTATGTTTTTCATGTGCGAAGAAAATGTGGACAAACTTTGTTCAAGCGATTGTTCATCACCAATATCGGCCCAGACATGCTTAAACAGTGGCACTGTACTGAAAGAATCTGAACATGGTAAAAGACCGCATTTGACCATTAAACAAGTTAGTCCCACTTGTTTGAGTAAAACCGTTTTACCACCAGTGTTTGGACCTGTAATAATTAACGTGCGATCGCCACCTTTTAGATACAGGTCATTGGCAATGACTTCATCACGCTCATGCAAAACAAGCAGTGGATGGCGACTGTTGAGCAGTTTCAATTCCGTCGATTTATCTTCGACTGCGATCAATTCCGGTTTCTTGCCACCACTTTTAATGGCTAGTCTTGCTCGTGCCATTACCACATCGAGCTTTGTAAGCTCACTATAATCGGTATCAATCTGCTCCATATACTGACGGCACAAATCACATAGTTCACTTAAAATTCTTGCGATTTCACGCTCTTCTTCAGCTTCGTTCAATCTAATTTGATTAGTTGGCTCAATAACGGAAACAGGTTCGATATACACTGTTAATCCTGATTGCGAGCTGTCGTGCACAATACCATTTACGGTGCCTGTATTTCGTTCGTTTGCATTAACAGGCAAAACATAACGACCAGATCTAACAGTGTAAATTGGCTCCTGAAGCACTTTTGCCACTTTGCTCGAATGAATGAGTCTTTGCAGTTCTTCTTTAACGCGCGAATGCAATTTTCGAATCGAACTTCTAATCTGACTCAATCGAGGACTGGCATCATCTGCGATATTGCCGCCTTCGTCTATGCAATGCGAAATTTGTCTGTGCAATTCTTCAACTGGATGCAGATTTGGTGCATGGCAATTGAGATTTGGAAAAGATTCCTCTGATAGAAGTTGTATTGACTGCTTGGTAGCTTTAGCAAGGGCAAGCAGCTTTGCAACCTGATACAACTCCAGTGGTTGCAACATTCCACCAGAAGAAAGTACTGGCAAAATATTGCGCATATCCGGAATCACATCTTGCATGAGAGCCGAATTGGACTCGATCACGCTCACAGCTTCTTGTGTCTCGTCCAGTAAAGCACTTGCGCGAATTAAATCATTTGTTTGATCGAGTTGGTTTTGAAGACATAACTCTTTAGCCCATGCCGATCGTGCTTCGTTTGCAAGATATTTGAGCAAACGATCCCATTCCAAAAAGCGCGCCGAACGCAGGTCTAAGTCATGTTCGGGCGATTCAAAAGAATCCATCGGTTATCGAATAAATATTATTACTAGTTCAAGCTCGGAGGAATTGGAGCAGCAGGCACCACGCATGGTTGCTCAGGAGCAGATGCAAGCTCGGTCATTTCCATACCAAGATTGCCCATCAACTTTTTCAAGCGAATTCTTTGCAACTCGTATTGTCGGTTATTGCGTTTATGTACGATGCCGATGCGTTCTAACTGTTTAATTGCGTCAACATGACCTTCTGGAACTGAAGATACATCAACCGAACCTTTCTCGTCGAGCCATGTGATTGTTTGCGACAGGCTGCCGAGAAGTTTGCGCATTGGTTGATCATAAACTGGCATAAAAATACTCCTAAGTCCTGAAGATTAATTCTAACATCTTGGCATCATCTTTGCTCGTGCCTGTGTTTTTTGCGCGTTCCAAAGACCTGGAATTGATAGTGTTTTTGCGGTTCAATATAGAAAAGATACAAATCAGAATAAATCAACCTCAAAGCCTTTTGCCTTCGAATCATGCTCTACAAATATCTCTTTCACTCTCCGCAAATCGACACTTCTGTATATATCGCTCCAACAGCGACGATCATAGGTCAAGTAACTATCAAAGAAGAATCAAGTATCTGGTTCAACACAATAGTGCGCGCAGACATAAACACTATCGAGATTGGCTCACAGACTAATATTCAGGACTCTTGCGTTCTTCATGTTACGAATCAATATGGAGTAAAAATCCACGACAGAGTAACGGTGGGACATGGTGCCATTCTTCATGGTTGCACAATTGAGTCTGATTGTTTGATAGCAATGGCATCTGTAATACTCGATGGTGCCATAATCAAGTCAGGGTCTCTTGTGGCTGCAGGTGCGGTGGTGTCTCCAGGAACAGTAATTCCGCCAAACAGTCTTGTTATGGGAATGCCAGCAAAAGTAGTCCGCCAAATGGGTGATGACGACAAGGAAAAGATGAAACACAACTGGCAGAACTATTTAGGTTACGCTAAAACTTATAGCGATCCTAAGAGTGTCCAAGGCGTCTAGCTACTGCTTTGAATCTGGCTTTGGAAACCATTGCGGTCTGATCCGGTCTTTGCGTATTTGATTTTTCCATTAGCCAAGAGCGTAATGTCAGAAGTGTTTCCGGCAAGATGTGGTCTGTCTCAATTAGAATGTGACCAATTCCGGAGAACCAACGCACTGTCTGGTCGGTAGACCTCAAGCGCGATATCAAAGTAACCACTCCATTACACTTAAGCATTCGGTCTTGATCACCTTGAATAATCAAAACTGGCATATCGGCTGGAATATTGCGAGCGAAATTCTTATTGCGGCTAATCAGAAAAGCGGTTCTGAAAATGTCACATGGCGGCAAAGATTTGCGAACCAATGGATCTTTCAAGGCGCCATTGGCAATTTCGGCACTTTCAGAAGAAAACTCTTTAATATATGGACTGAGATCTACTTCTCGCTTTGGATGGACCAAAAACATGCTCAGATCCTTAACCACGCGACGGTTTATATGCAATCTAGCCTTAATGGCTGGACTAGACAGAACAATACCGTCTACCAGATTGCCATGCTGGCTTGCTACTCTGATTGCCATTCCAGCACCCAAACTCTCGCCTATCAAAAAGAGCGGCGTGTCGGGGTATTGGTTGCGCACAGCTTTTGTTAGCTGGCAAATATCTGCATAACTTTTGTCGTAAAGAACTTTGTGCTCAGCAGCATTTGTATCTTCTTGACTGTACTGACCATAACCACGCAGATCTGGGGCAATCACCACAAATCCCATATCGGTCAATTCATGAGCCAGACGATCGTAAACCCGGCCATGCATAATAAGTCCATGCAATGCTATCGCGACACCTTTGGGCTTTTTTGAATTGTCCTGCCAGCGGTAATAGTGTGCTTTTGGAGCCCCTTCAATCACAGGGTCACTTTCTAGTACTACTTCGGCTTTGACGCTCTGACAAGCAAGCATCGGCAATACAATTGATGCAGCAAATAAAAAGATGTGGCGTAGCTGTCTCTTAATATAGGGACGCATATCTATACCTACCAACTTGTTAATGTTCACCCAGGAAAATTGCGAAGAAAATTACAGCTTTTAAGCGAAACTGGTTCAAGCGCGTTGCATTTGCTACCATTTCATTTACCCAACAAGAGCGTCTCTTTAAAACCTGAAACCAAGATTTTTCATGTTTATCTGGCAATTTAATGCGACGCGCATCCGACGAAAACATAAAAAATGCCCAGACGCGCAGATATAAAGAAAATACTGGTGATAGGCGCCGGACCCATTACCATAGGCCAGGCTTGCGAATTCGACTATTCAGGCACTCAGGCTTGCCGAGCGCTTAAAGAAGAAGGATACGAAGTTATCCTTATTAACTCTAATCCGGCAACTATAATGACCGACCCGGAGTTAGCTCACAGGACATACATAGAGCCGGTAACTGCATCGGTCACAGCAAAAATTATTGAACAGGAAAGACCTTGCGCCGCATTGCCCACAACGGGTGGTCAGACCGCTCTCAACGTTGCAGTCGAACTGGCTGAGTCAGGTGTGCTTGAAAAATTCAATGTCAAGCTCATTGGTGCTCAACTTGAAGCTATTAAATTAGCCGAGGACCGCGACTTATTCAAAAAATGCATGCTTGAAATTGGGCTTGGCGTTCCAAATTCTGGCATTGCCAGAAACATCCAAGACGCAAGAAGACTTGCAGGCGAAATAGGTTTTCCCATTATCGTGCGACCCGCGTTTACCCTTGGTGGCATTGGCGGTGGCATCGCCTATAACCAGGAAGAATTGGACGAAACAGCACTGCATGGTATCAACGCAAGTCCTGTGGGAGAAGTATTGCTTGAAGAAAGTGTGCTGGGCTGGAAAGAGCTAGAACTTGAAGTGATGCGCGATTGCAACGACAACGTCGTAATCATATGCGGTATCGAAAACTTCGACCCTATGGGTGTGCACACGGGCGACTCTATAACAGTCGCACCTATTCAAACGCTGACCGATAAAGAGTATCAATTCCTAAGAGACGCATCAAAGAAAATTATTCGCGCAATCGGCGTAGAAACAGGTGGCTCCAATATTCAATTTGGTATTCATCCCGGTACTGGAAGAGTAGTAGTTATTGAAATGAACCCGCGCGTCTCGCGTTCATCGGCTCTGGCAAGTAAAGCTACTGGCTATCCGATTGCAAAAATTGCAGCCAAATTAGCTGTTGGTTTAACACTAGATGAAATCAGCAACGACATCACCCGCAATACCAAAGCATCTTTTGAACCGGTGCTCGATTATGTCGTTACTAAAATTCCACGCTTTAACTTTGACAAATTCAGGGGCGCTGACCCTGTTTTAACAACACAAATGCGCTCGGTTGGAGAAGTGATGGCCATTGGTCGCACCTTTCAAGAATCAATTCAAAAAGCGTTGCGTGGACTTGAACTTGGTCTTGATGGATTTGGTGGTGTACTTAAACGATCACAAGCCGATTTCTGGCAATGGCGCAGCCGCTTGGCTAAGCCGAGCCCTCATAGGATTACTGATATTTTCGGAGCATTTGAAGCAGGGATTTCAATTGACGAAATTTCCAATTTGAGTGCGATAGACCCGTGGTTCGTACAAAATTTATACGAACTCTATCAAATGAATGTAAGCTTGCAAGATTTAAAAAACGATGGAAAAGGGCTTGAAAACCTGACTCTAGAAGATCTGCGTTTTTTAAAAACGCGCGGTTTTTCAGACAAACAAATCGCAAAAGCACTGGGTGTAAAAGAGGAAGATGTTCTCAAAGTTCGCGAAGAACATGATATAAAGCCGGTTTACAAAATAGTCGACACCTGCGCTGCAGAGTTTGTTTCTTACACACCATATTTATATTCAACTTACGAGTCCGAAACAGAAGTGCCTCTAACCAACTCAGGCAAACCCAAAGTAATGATTCTGGGCGGAGGACCAAATCGAATTGGTCAGGGTATTGAATTCGATTATTGTTGTGTTCATGCAAGCTTGTCTTTGCGTGAGCTTGGCTTCGAGCCAATCATGGTCAATTCCAACCCGGAAACCGTATCTACCGACTACGATGTCTCAGACAGACTATATTTTGAACCGCTTACTTTAGAAGATGTGATGAATATAGCCGATGTTGAAAAACCAGTCGGCGTTATTGTCCAGCTAGGTGGACAAACACCATTGAAATTAGCCAAGGGACTGGAAGCACGTGGTTTAAAAATACTTGGCACTTCATGCGATTCTATAGATAGAGCAGAAGACCGCGCTAAATTTGGCGAAATGATCAATAAGCTCAAATTAAAACAACCAGCAGGCGCTATCGCTCAAAGTCACTCAGAGGCCAAAGAGGCAGCTCAAAAAGTTGGTTATCCAGTCTTGGTTCGTCCAAGTTATGTTCTTGGCGGTCAAGCCATGGAAATCATATATAACGAAGCAGATCTCGATAACTGGCTAGCCAGAGGTTTTGCTACAGGAACCGGTCAGTCCATTCTTTTGGACGAATTCCTGGAAGACGCTGTAGAAATTGACGTTGATGCTATTTCAGACGGAAGGGCAACCATTATTGCCGGAATAATGGAACACGTTGAGCAGGCTGGAATTCACTCTGGAGACAGCACATGCGTTTTGCCCACTCAAACAATACCGCTCAAAATTATCGAACAAATTCGCGAATCGACCATGAAATTAGCTGCCGAACTTGAAGTAAAAGGTCTTATCAATATTCAGTTTGCCGTAAAAGACGGCGAGCTTTATGTACTTGAAGTCAATCCCAGAGCTAGTCGCACTATTCCATTTGTCAGTAAAGCAACAGGTGTTCCATGGGCAAAACTGGCTGCAGGTGTGATGGCAGGCAAGAATCTGTCACAGCTAGGAATTTCGCCAAGACATATTCCGCCATATGTAGCTGTCAAATCGGTTGTTATTCCTTTTGATAGATTTCCGGGTGCTGAAATATCACTGGGTCCTGAAATGCGCTCAACTGGCGAAGTTATGGGTATTGCTACTAGATTTGATTTAGCCTTTGCCAAAGCCCAATTAGCTTGTGGACAAGCTTTGCCTGTTGACGGGACAGCATTCATTTCAGTCACAGATAAGCACAAGCAAGAAATAGTCTCCATTGCCCAGACTCTTTACACCCTTGGATTTAAACTGATTGCCACAAGAGGAACTGCCCAAGTAATAACTTCGGCCGGAATTCCTGTGCAGAACACTAATAAAGTTTCTGAAGGGCGTCCAAACCTTGTTGACCAGATTAAGAATGGCAATGTACAGCTAGTGATAAACATCCCTTCAGGTAGAAGTGCCCGCGGGGATGACCAAATCATTCGGCGCTCGGCTATAAATTACAAAATCCCCGTAGTAACAACACTTGCGGGCGCAAGGGCCGTCTGCTCTGCAATTGGAGTTATGCAAACAGGCGAGTTACCAGTCAAGAGCTTGCAAGAATATCATGAAAGCATTAACCGATCTGAATCTAAATCGAGGCTCACAAGCGCTCCATATAGTCAGTCTGTGTGAGTTTTGGTGCTAAAATAATCCGACTTACAAGTCAAATGCCAGTCGGAGAAGAACAGTGAGCAGTGAGTTAGCCAAATACATCGACCACACCCAGCTCAACCCTCATGCAAGCAAGAGCGAAATAACAAAGCTTTGCGATGAAGCCAAAGAGCATAATTTCTACGCTGTATGCGTCAATCCATATTATGTGCAGGAAGCCAAATATCAATTGAAGTCAAGCAAAGTTCAAGTTGCTTGTGTTGTTGGTTTTCCACTTGGAGCCAATCTGACCGAACTGAAGGTGCTTGAATTAAACCGAGCAATCAATGACGGCGCAGACGAAATTGACCTGGTCATAAATATAGGCGCGCTAAAAAACAAAGAGTTTGAATATGTTGAGCAAGAAATTGCCGAATGTGTCAAAGCCGCTGGTGACGTTCCTGTAAAAGTAATAATTGAATGTGACTTGCTCAGTAAAGAAGAAAAAGTTGCAGCTACCGAAGCCTGCATCAAAGCTGGAGCCTTCATGGTTAAGACCTCTACCGGATTTGTTAAAGACGGAAAAGGCGCCACCGTGGAAGATGTAGCTTTGATGAAAGCTACAATAGGCAAAAACAAACTTGGTATTAAAGCTAGTGCCGGTATAAGAGATTACAAAAAAGCGAAAGAACTAATTGACGCAGGTGCCCAGCGCATCGGCACCTCTTCTGGAATAGCGATCTTAACCGGTGCAAAAGCCGGTGCTGCTGCATATTAGTGAATTTAGAAAAGCAAAAACGAGGATTAAAAATTGAAGCTCAATAAAAATTACATCGCAACTTCACTTCTAGTGGCTCTTTGTGCCGCCGGATTTCCTCTTTCTGCAATGGCAGCGGAAGATTCTGAAGCGATGAAAAAAGCGGAAGCGCTTTATAAACAGTTAAGTAACAAAAATCAGAAAAAAGTGGCTGATGCTTATCGCGAAGTTATTCGCACCGAGCCAGACAATAGCAAAGCACACCACAGATTGGGTGCAGTTCTTGCCACTATGGATCAGTATGAAACCGCAATTCTTGAATGCAAACAGTCAGTCAAACTCGATCCAAAATCCTACCTTCCGCACGTGATTATGGGTCAAGTTTATGCCAATCAAGGCAAATGGGCAGATGCGGTCAAAGAGCTTGATCAAGCAGTCGCTCTTAAACCAGATAGCTACAGAGCCTGGATGGATCTGGGCGTTGTTCATGCAAGAACAAATAACATAGACGAAGCAATAAGAGTCTATGGTAAAGCCGCTCAATTGAAACCAAATGATCCGGCAGCACACTTGAATTTAGGTGTATTCCTTGGCAATAAAGGCGAACACAAAAAAGCGATTGAAGAACTCAACACTGCTATCAAATTAGAAGATGGCAAAAACTTTGTCACTTACTTAAATCTAGGCAACGTTTATGGCGATGCCAAAGAAGACGACAAAGCAATTGAAGCGTTCAAAACTTCGCTCAAACTTAACGGTGGCAACGCGCTTTCACACTCGGGTCTGGGATGGGCATATGAGCGTAAAGGCGAAATGACTCAAGCTATTAAAGAACAAAAAATTGCAATGAAATTAGCGCCAACGTTTCCACAACCAGTTTACAGATACGCTTGCGTACTTGCGCTTCAAGGCAAGAAAAACGAAGCCGAAGCGGAGTTCAAGCGAGCAATCAACATGAAAGCCAAAGATCCTTTTGCTTATGTTGAATACAGCAAATTCTTGAAATCACAAAACAGAGAAGATGAAGCGAAAAAACTTCTTCAATCTGTTCAGATTGCCAAAGAAGGTAACGGTAAAACCGGTAACTAACATATCTTGAACAAGGAACTTGGAAACAGGGTACTTGGTCGCTGGGATTCTGTTGCAATTAGCATCGGTATCGTAATTGGTGCGGGCATATTTCGAGTACCTTCCGAAGTTGTCCCGCACATTGCTTCGCCAGTTTGGATTTTAATTGCCTGGATGCTTGGTGGACTCTATTCATTTATAGGTTCACTTTGCTATGCCGAACTTGCCACCAGATTTCCTGATACAGGTGGCGATTACGTATTTTTGCGCGAATGCTATGGAAAACTTACTGCGTTTTTGTTTGCCTGGTCAGAACTGCTCATTACAAGAACCGGCTCGGTGGCTGCAATAGCCTTAATGTTTGGTGAATTTGCAATTAAGTTTCTGCCTTATCAGGCAGGAGAATGGGAAGTAAAAACTCTTGCAGTAAGCGTTATTATGACCCTCAGCGCATGTAATCTACTTGGGCTAAAAACTGGTAGCAGACTTCAAAATGCCCTTACTATATTGAAAATTTTGGCCATTGGTTTTGTCATTATAGTAGGACTTTTCGCTATGAAAGCGCCTGCAAACAATCTCGACTTCGCTCATTTCATGAGCAAAGAGACACTTTCCACTTTTAGTCTATTCAATCTAGGCGTGGCACTTGTACCCATTATGTGGGCTTATGGTGGCTGGCGAGACAACTTATTCTTAGCGGGTGAAACTAAAGAACCAACTTCTTCTCTGCCATTTGCCCTGTTCTTATCTTGTATTGCAGTGACTGTTATTTATGTATTGATGAACTTTTTGTATTTGTGGTTTTTACCTTTAGAACAGATACGTCATGCAAAACTTGTAGGCACCGATTTATTGTCAGTCATTTGCGGACAAGCTGGAGAGGCTTCATCGCGTTTACTTGGCATTTTTATCATGGTCTATGCTCTAGGTACGGTGAATGCATTGCTTTTAACTGGCAGCCGAATAGCGTCTGCAATGTCGCTCGATAATCCATTGTTTGCAAGCTTAGGTAAACTAGACGAAAAACGACAAACACCTGTGCGTGGCATTTTATTCAATGGACTGTGGTCATGTCTGCTTGTGTTTGCATTGAGCTTTGAGAGATTGCTCTATTTCACTGGATTTTCAGTCTGGATCTTTTTTGCCATGGTGGCAGCCTCAATCATCAAACTGCGCTATCAAAAAGGCGATACAAACAATATTCGAGAATCAGACAAGTTTTACACACCCCTATTTCCATTGATACCGGCCGTAGTGGCTATAGTAGCGCTCTTTCTTGCCTTAAGTACTTTTATGGATTACAAAATTGAATCTTTATGTGGCATGGCCATTATCTTTTGCGGGGTGCCACTATTCTTTTATCAAAAGAAAAACTAACGCCCCTCAATGGCAGAAGCGACATAGTTTGCCGCTAGTGCTTGACGCAAACTGATACCAATAATTGGTGCCGGATCAGGCAACATGTCTGGAAGCGGGATAGGACTGTTATTTTCAAAATGTCCCACCATATGTAAAACACTGCCTCGACCAAATCTGAAATAGACTGCAAGTGCCCCGATTCTATCGGGATCGTGTGCTTTTAGCTGCTCGCTTGCAGCTAAAACTTTCACTGCTTGAGGATTCTTAATGCCGATCAGATGACTTTCTAAGTCAAGTTTCCAGGGAGCATGACTAACCGTTTTATTAAACAAAACTGGATCTGGATCAATTACATAAGCTTCATAAGTAGCTTGTTTATTAACCCCTTTGTTCCAAACAATAAAATCTGGAAACGCGCCTTGAATGCAGTTATCCAGCGCCCAATCCGTTGACATCAAGGACCCACCACGCATGACAAAATCTCGCAGTTTCTGCTTTCCAGCAAGATCCATTTTGCCCTGACAGTCAACGATTACTACTTTTATCGAAGCAAGATTGTAGTTGGCGACTTGTTCCATGCCGATTTTTTCAAAGGGTATATCAAATTTTTTCAGAATTTTGCCTGAGTTGTCCCAGTGCCCTTTTACTACTAAAACTTGAGCGGGACCGCCTTTTACAATAGCCGCTTGTAAATTAGGATGAGATTGTTTTATCCATGCTCTGTAAACCTCGCTACCGACATTACGAGCACCAGTGCGCTCGTGTAAAGCAGAGGTATCAGTAATGGTAGCAAGCGCGGTGGCATGGCTGACATTACCTTCAATTACGCCCATTTTGCTTGGCTCGGGAGGAATTCGCACTTTGAATTCCTGGCGATATTGAGCCTGAAGCGGAAGAGCAAGCAATAAAACTGGTAAAAGACTTATGAGGACTCTGTGAAATAGATTCATAACTTGCTTCGATTCTAATACAATTAGAGCCTTAGACGGCATTGAAAATAGCAAGTTCCCCATTCAAAATGCGAATACTGAGCTCACTTTTAATCTTACTATTTGTGGCTCTTATGGCTGCAAGCGGCACCCTGATTTGGCTTTATCTGTCTTTGAGTGGTAGACACGACCATACTAAGACAAATAGCGTGGTGTCGATTCCACGCGGTGCAAACATTGATAAAATTGTGCGAACGTTGCAAGAAGACGGAATAATTGACAACGCTCTTGCTGTAAAAATATTTCTCAAGGTCACTTCTCGCACCGAGCTTATCAAAGCTGGGGATTATCGCTTTAAATCACCGATATCCGCTATCGAGGTCTTAAACGAACTAGAAAAAGGCGGCACAGAGCACAAGAGCATCACCATAATTGAAGGCTGGAATCGCTTTGATATTGCCGATGCAATGTTTAAAAGTCCAACATTGAAATTGGAAAATCAAACTAAAGCAATGGCTCTGCTCACTGATGTATCGCTTATAAGAGATCTAGACCCCAGTGCCAAAAGTCTTGAAGGCTATTTATTTCCAAGCACCTACTATTTGCAGGAAGATACAAGCGCAAAGCAACTAGTGGCACAGATGGTGGCAAAATTCAGATCTGTTTATAACAAAGAAATTGCGTTCAAAGCCAAGTTAGCCAAATTAACTCCACACCAAACTGTCACTATGGCATCGGTGGTCGAAACCGAATCTAAGCTAAAAGAAGAGCGACCACTTGTGTCTTCGGTCATTTATAACCGTATTGCCAAAAACATGAACCTGAGCATGGACTCAACTGTAGTTTATGCCTCTAAGCTTGCAGGTAAGTGGAAGGGGGATGGCAAAGTATATAAAAGCGATCTAGCGTTGAAATCGCCCTACAACACAAGGCTATATAAGGGGCTACCGCCTGGTCCAGTGGCGAATCCGGGACTTGAATCGTTACTGGCAGCGGTCGAGCCGGCAAAAACCAATTACATATATTATGTGCGTGACCCTTACCGCCCCGATGGCAAACATGATTTCTTTGCCACTGCCCAAGGATTTGAGCTTGGCGTTCAAAAGTTGCGAAAATGGGAAGCCGATCAACGCAAAGCCGGATTGCGCTGATTTATTTAAGTTGTCGGCTCAAGCTTTATCGGTCACTTATCACGAATTAGAGACACGATTTATTTTGAACTGTAATAACTTGGTCTTTAGGAGGGAAGTATATTAATACTTCCATGGCCGGGACCCCTCTAATGCAGCAACCTCAAAATCAGCAAAACCTCCCTCCGATGCCTGTGCAGGCAACTGATGAAGTTTCTCTTGGCGAAGTCCTCAATCAACGATTTCAAATTGAATCACTACTGGGTCGAGGCGGTATGGCTACCGTTTATCGTGCCATAGACTTGAGAACTGAGCGAGCAGTCGCCATTAAAGTGTTGCACAGTGAAGTTTTACGCGATCAAGTGAGGGTTCAACGTTTCTGGCAGGAAGCTAAAACCTATCGAAACCTGCGTCACAAAAATATTATCAAAATCTTTGAATTTTTTACTGACGAAGTAGGTCGACACTGCCTTGTGATGGAGTATCTGGAAGGTCAAAACTTATCTGAAGTGCTAGACCAAGTTGGCCAACTCGATCTGCAACGTGGTTTGAAAATATTCAAACAAATAGCAAGCGCTTTAGATCACGCGCACAAAACCAAAATTGTCCACCGCGATTTAAAGCCAAGCAACATCTGCATCATGCACAAAGAGGAAGAGCAAGACTTCGTCAAAGTACTCGACTTTGGTATCGCCAAACTAATGCCTGAAGGTGAAGAAGATATTGCCAAAATGGCACTGACTCAAACTGGTGAAATTGTAGGAAGTCCGCTTTATATGAGTCCCGAGCAGTGCATGGCCAAAACCATAGACAACCGCTCAGACATTTATTCATTTGGCTGTCTTATGTATGAAGCTATGACTGGTCAGCCTCCATTGCTTGGTGGCAACGTATACGAAACATTCCACATGCAAACGGCAGTGCGTCCTAAACCCATTTCGGAACTGCGCGATGGTGTCGAGCCAGACAGCCCGCTTGAAATGATCATTCTAAAATGCATGGCCAAAAAGCCTGGCAATCGCTATCAAGCGATGGATCAAGTAATTGAAGACCTCGACAAAGTAAACGATCCGCCTGAGACCAACTCGGTCAAGAAGGGTCTGACCATTGTTAATAACGAACTTATAAAACGTAGAGCTGAAAAAGGAAAAGGCATCCCCCCGCATATCGTAGCTGGTGTCACAGCCGTCATCATTGTCTCCGGGGTCGTGGTTTTCCAGGACAATATCAGAAGAGTGATCGAACCAGCAGAACATCGCTATTTGCAATATTCAACCGATTACAGAAAAGCCCTCGACGTGATGAATTTCGGTGGTGCCGAGCAGTCGGCTATGAAAGCACTCGATGTAGCAGAAAAAGAAAAGCCAGAATTTTTAGTACCAGCCTTGACTAACCTGGTAGATTTGCAACGCATAACTAATATGTTGCCTGAAGCTGAACGCAATAACAAGCGCGCCTTAAGCCTTGCAGGCTCTATAAAAAAAGATACTCTCAATGCCGAAAAGAAATTAAAAGGCAAACTAAGAGTTTTTTCTAACTCAGATGAAAAGGTTGAAAACCCAGATGAAATCGAAGACGTTTGTTATGAGCTGAATGACGTTGCTGTCTCTTACATGGATAAAGAAATGTGGGACAGAGCAGAGAGACTTTTGAAAGAAACTAAAGCCGCCGCCATCAAAATTCTAGGCGAGCAAAATCTTGTTGTGGTGACACTAAACGACAACCTTGCACTTTTAAAATTCAGAAACAACATAGACGAAAAATATTCACAACTTGAAACCATACTCGCAGATGCCGCTAACGCACACGAAGAAGTAGCAGGCAAAGAGAGTGCTGGTCTAATTCCTGTGCTAGATGCTTTGTCTGAAGTAGAGCGTCGTGAAGGTAAATTTGCAGCAGCCGAAAAGAATGCGCAGCGTTGTTTGACCTTGGCTCGAAATGCATATAGATCATCTAGTATTCAAGCCGTTCTTGCTCGATGCCAGATAGCCAAAGTATACGTGACTGAAAAAAAATATTTTGAGGCGCGAACAGTCTTGAACCCTGCAGTTGCGGTGGTAGACCAGAACAAGAACATCTCCAATGCAGACAAAGCAGGCTTTTATATACTGATGGCAGATGCACTTTTGGGACTTGAGAAAGTCTCGGAAGCCGAACAAAAATACAATCAAGCATACGAATTACTCGCTAAAGACCCGCATATAAACGTACTCATGCTCTCAGATGTTTATACCGGTCTTGGCAATTTGTACATGTCGCGAGCCAAGTACAAGTCTGATGTAGCCGAAGTTTATTACAAACGTGCTCTGGCTGCAGCATTTCGCTCTAATGCTCGTGAGCAAGCTCAAGTACTCTATCTAGTGGACAAAATAGCCCAAAATTACAGACAAACAGGTCGTACATCGCAGCTTGAAGACCTTTACAAAATGCTTGTGAGCGTTGATAAAGCCACCGGCAAGACCATGGCTGTGATTGAAGACAATAAAATGTTAGGCAATTTTTATTTAGAAGAGCAGCAACGAGTCAAGGAAGCATTAAACTCATTTGAAGACGCTTTGACTTTGAGCCAAAATTTCTATGGTTCTGAAAGCCCTCAGACTTGCGAAATCATGGGTATGCTAGCAAGCACTTATTTGAAAGCCAAAAATACAGAGCAAGCAGGCAGTCTCATTCAAAAAGCAGCCACCATAGCCACGTCCGATAATGTCGGTCCGCAACTTTCTAGAGCGGTGAAATTACAAGTGTTATCTACTTACGCCAAATACCTTGGCAAAACTGGCAACACTGAAAAGCTTGACCAGGTAAAATCTGAGATAGAGAAGCTGTAAAAGGGGTCTTGTTTGAAAATACATCGACAAAGTGTTCTTACATTCATATGCTCACTACTGGTCTTTTCACTAGTCGGCTCCCTAGTTGGATGCGGCGGCAGTGCCACTAATACCAATACCACGGTTGAATCGGGCAGCGAAGATGAAGACAAGGCTGAATTCGGTAAGAAATGGGGCTTTATCGACTGGAAAGGTCACGTCATAGTCGAGCCTAAATATCAAAACGCCAGATCTTTTTCAGATGGACTGGCTGCTGTAAAACGCGATGGCATGTGGGGTTTTATAGATAGTACCGGTAACGAAGTAATCGAACCCAAGTTTTTCAATGTCGGATCTTATGTAGACGGCATAGTTCCATTTAGAAATAATGCTGGCAAATGGGGCTATATGGACCGCGAGACAAAACCAATCATCGAGCCAAAATTCGACGATGGACGCAATTTCTCCGAAGGCTTTGCCGCTGTAAAAGTAGGAGACAAATGGGGCTTTATTGATCGTCGAGGCGGATTTATCGTCGAGCCTAAATTCATTGATGTCAAAAACTTTTCTGAAGGCTTGGCACCTGTTTTAAGCCTCACTGAAGACAGAGGGAACAAATGGGGATTCGTCGATACCGTTGGTCGCTTAGCCATTCAACATAAATATGATTCGGTAACCATCTTTACTGAAGGTGCTTCAGAAGTGCATTGGAACGGAAAATTTGGCTGGATTGACCGCAATGACTTTTTCCAGGAAAGACCAGGAACCGACTTAGCTTCAGCCTATTCAGAAGGTCTTGCCCTGGTTGAAACAGCCGGGAAATGGGGCTTCATGAACAAAGACAAGGAAATGGTCATAGAACCCAAATATACACGAGCAGAAAAATTCTCAGAAGGTAGAGCGCTTGTCAAAATCGGCAACATGATTGGCTTCATTGACAAGAAAGGTCGCACCATCATCAAGCCCAGATATATCGAAGCTCAGTCTTTCTCAGACGGTATCGCTGCCATTTGCGTTGCTGAAAACGCTGAAGAATCAGATGAGACAGGCGAAACAAGCTCATCTGAAGAGTAAAGCCATTTAGCTAATAGTTATGCTACTAAGCTGCTTCTTCGTGCATCTCGTCTTTATTTTGTTCAGTTAAAGCCTGTTCTTGATGCTTTGCAAGCATCCGTTGTTCTTCTTCTTTTTGGCACTCTTTATAGTAGTAATACAAACGAGTCATCGCAGCGGCAAAACAACAAATGGAAAAAACCACACAGGTGTCAAGTTTGCCTACAAGACAGATCGGAAACACCACTGCAATGAAAAACACAACCCAGAAGAGTGTATTGCGGTCGCGCCTTTGTTCTTCGATTTTTTTGATCCAAAAAGGATGCACTTGCAGTTGACCTATCACTTATTACTTGACAACCAATTGTAATGAGTCTAGCTAAGCATTGAAAGTCTTTCTAATCAAAAGTTAATCTTTGCACGCTTCGCAATCATGGAACCTTTACACATAAGATCTAATCTTTTTGAATTATGAATTTCCTTCTCAAACTAATCTTTCTAGCCGTTTGCGCTATCTACTTGAGCCTCCCAGCGCCAGCTAATGCGGTTAATCCACAAAAACCAGTGGGATTTGCACCGAAGAAAACTGCCAGCCACCTGGTCATCTACTTCCATGCGCTGAGCGGGGTTCCTCAAGAGCCGTTTCTGGAACCTATTAAAGGAGCAGCCATAGTTGATGCAGTGAAATCCGCTTATCCAGGTGCAGGATTTCTATCACTCGACTATGACCCGGCCCAGGTGCTTTCAGGTAATTTTTCCACCATCGACGATACCATTAAAGCCTATACCAAAGACTTCCCTAAAATTCAGAGCATAAGCCTTTGTGGTTCATCTTTTGGTGGCTATGCAGCCCTTTCTTATTACACAAAGGCAAGCAAAGATGTGCAGTCTTTGGTTAAAGGTGTTGTGGTAACTGGTGTTCCAGACGACCTAAATCTTTTGTCCAAAAGCTCAAAAGATAAGGAAGTTAGAGAATTTCTTTTGCACGAACTCACCGCATCCAAGAAGCCCACTTATTTAAAAGACCGCAGTCTGAGCCAGATATACAAATCGCTCAAAAGACCAACCAATGTGTATTTGATCTTCATGAAAAACGACGTTATAGTTCCGCCCGCCTGCAATAAGGATCTAGAAGCCAATTTGCAAGCAAAAGGATGTAATGTCTCCATAGAAAAGATAGATGGAGGACATGGCTTTCCTTCTATATATTATCTCGAGCACGGATTTCACTTCGTTTCCAAAGACGCAAAAACACTTAATTAACTGATATCCCAAACACCAAATTTTAATTCGACCATGTATAGTCGAATTAGGGCGTAGGGTTATTTCTATGAATAAAAAAGTGTTTTTCCGTGGCTTTGTCACGGGGGTGGCAACCTGCATTGCCACAATTATCATGAGCATTCTTTTGTGTTTTTGTCCTGCATTAAATCCAGGACTCTACGAAAGAATCTTATTTCTGCCTATAAAAAAGTATCCCGATCCAGACTATGGTTTGTGCATTTCTGGAATCAAAGCTAAAGACGTCACCTTCAATTCACTCGATAAGAAAGTAAAGCTCACTGCTCGCTTGTATGATGTGCCGCAAGCAAAACAAATCATCTTATACACGCATGGACAAGGCGGCAATATTGCCCATACCGCGTATAAAATCAAATTTCTAGTAGATAGCGGAGCCTCTGTTCTGGCTTATGATTTTAGAGGTTATGGTAAATCTCTTGGTGAACCGCATATCGCACAAGTTCACGAAGATGCACGCGCCGCATACGATTTCATTCTGGCAAATACCAGATATAAAAATTGCGATGTAATTTTATACGGAGAATCTCTTGGTGCTGCTATTACAAGCGACCTTGCAAGCAAAGTCAAATCAGGCGGGGTGGTGCTTGAAAGTCCTTTTACATCTCTTGCAAAAATCGCTCGCGAAAAATTCCCAGTACTACAAATCTATCCTGATTCACTCAATCTGTATCCCACACTGACTAACGAGTCTTTTGTGAAAAGCACTCACAGTGCGCCTCTTCTAATAGTAGGAGCGGACAAAGATATTTGTACCCCCCTGCACCATGCAGAGTATCTGTACAAACAAGCCACCGGCATCAAATTCTTTTTGACGTGCAAGAATACAAACCATGCAGTCTTTGATGTAGACCCAAAATTCTACTGCACTAAGCTTTCTGGATTCATGTCGTATTGCCGGGACAAAGAAAACAGTCAAGCTCTTGCCTGGGCTCAATCTCCGGGCATCGTGTATAGCGCGCCTTAGAACAAGCAAACAAGGCTTTAGCGCTCTTTTTGAGGATTTCTATTCTACAATCTAACCAGATCAACCAAAATCTCACAACAATTTCGAGTGTCTTATCCTATTCGTGCCGAAGGCCGGTCTTCGGCACTAACTTCATAGAAGACTTTGATTGATTGTGAGATTACTGCTCAAATGGCCTTGCATCTGGCAGATTTTTTTTCAAACCACGCCCGAATATTGGCTTGAGCTGCAGAAGAGCAAGATCACATAGGTGCAACTGAAGTGTACTTGCTCAGCCAGGCGCTCAAGTCAGAAGTAATTGCTGCATTGAATGCGGCGTTTATTTTGCCACGCTCAATCACTTTAGCAATTACTCTATCGCCTGAGTGTATTGGGTGAGTAGAAAGAAACTGAGTCATGTCATCCACCATTTTGGGCTCGACAATGGATGTAGCTCCGCGCACTATACGAATAAACAGCTTAGATGGATAGCGCTCATTCATTTTGGTCCAGTTATCTTTGATATACTGCCAAGCAATTTGTCTGCCTGCCACAGAGCGCAAACATTTCTGCACCAGATGTGGAGCGTCTTGCGTTTTAACATCATCTGTCAAAGCCAAGTCGAGAGTGCGCTTAATCAAGTCAGGCTGTCTAAATACAGCAAGTGACATCAGGTTACGCAGTTTAGCTTCAGGTGTTTTAGCTTCTTTGTATAATTTAAAGAGGGTGTCGTAATCTTCTTTGGTGCCATTATAAGCAATGACCCCAGCAATGGTGTCATTGAGATCTGGATTTATTGACTCCGGATTATTGCAATAAGCGCCAAACATCTCACGAGCCTTGGCAATGACTGGTTGTGATTCACCAATGGTGCCAAGTGCATCAAGTACGTCACCGCGCAAAATCTGAGTCAAGTCGGATTCACCATCTTTCTTTTCCCATCCTAACCGCTTTGCACAGCCACTCAATCTATCGCGCACAAGTGCTGCGAAATTGGCACGGTCAGCGTCTTTAATGAACAAATTTATTTGAGCAAGGTGATTAATGAGTAAACCCATTACAGTGGGGTCAGTTTCTTCTTTGTATCCGGCTGTAAGCTCCAAATAGTCTGCACAAGGCAATTTTCCGGCTTCAACTAATGCAAAAGAATCGGATAAAAGTGAATATCGCTCAGGCACACTCAACTCTTTTTGGGCAAGAGCAGAAAGCGATTTAAGCGATTCTTTAGGATAGCTAACACGATAATAACCATCAGAGTGAACATTCACTACAAAAGGAGACTTGTTGCTTGCAACAGCAAGATCTTCTTGAACGGTGTCCATGATGTGAGTGGCACGCTTAGTCACTCTTGCCGATTGGTCTTCTGCCAATTGACGATAAGAAACCGGAATTTGCCAGACATGAACTTTGCCGGTTTTGGCTGCATCTAATAAACGAAATGGCTTTTGACTTAATTTGATGTCTTCAGAACCTTTCAACTCCACTTCTACTAGGGGGTAGCCAGCACTGTAGACCCATTCTTTCATTATTTTAGAAACCGGGCTGCCAGATACTTCTTGAATCGAATTCCACAAATCATCTGTGGTGGCATTCTTGAACTTAAATTTGGCAATATAGTTTTGAATACCTTTTTTGTAGACATCTTCGCCTACGTAACGCTCAAGCATACGCAGTACTGAAGCCCCTTTTTCATAAGTGATTTCGTCGAACATTTGCTCGGCGTCTTCTGGATTATTCACTTTGGCATAAATAGGTCTTGAAGCGTAAAGGGCATCAGTTTCCATGGCGGTGCCTTTATCGCTCACAAAAGAATCCCAGGGTTTCCAGTCGGGTTGCAAGAAGTCGAGCGCTTTTGGCTCCATCCATGAAGCAAAGGCTTCATTGAGCCATAAATCATCCCACCATTTCATGGTTACCAGGTCGCCAAACCACATGTGAGCCATTTCGTGCGCAACCACCATTGCCACGCCTTGTTTGGTGGTGACAGAGGCAGTTTTGGGGTCGAGCAGAAGACGCGACTCTCTAAATGTAATAGCTCCCAAATTTTCCATTGCTCCCGAGCTGAAATCGGGAATGGCAATGAGGTCGAGCTTTTTCATTGGATAGGGGGTGCCAAAATAATCTTCAAAGAAAGGCAACAACTTAATAGCGGTGTCTCTTCCGTATAAAGCCTGCTCCTTTTTGCCTTTGACTGCCCAGGTTTTGATTTCTACGTTATTTACTATTTGAGAGTCAGTCGCTTCAAACGGTCCGACAATGAGTGCCACTAAATATGTAGACATGAGCGGCGTTTCTTCAAATGTATACTGGATCTTTTGAGTACGCTGGTCAATGCGCTTAAGTTTCAGTGGTGCATTTGAGATGGCGACCAAGTCTTTTGGTGTAGCAAGAGTAATGTTGAAAGATGCTTTGAAATCGGGCTCATCGAAGCAAGGGAAAACGCGCCTGGCGTCGGTCGGCTCCATCTGGGTGGTGGCAAGTGCCATTTTGTTTCCTGCAGCATCTGTAGAAGACGAATAGTAGAAGCCTGCCATTTTGTCGTTCAGTTTGCCAGCAAATTTGACATGGAATTCGTAAGAACCAGGTGCAATAGTTTTTTTGAATTTAAAACGCACTATTTGTTTTTCTTTATCCGGCTCAATAGTGGCTTCATTCCAGGCGCCATGCCCTTTACCCTTTTTGACCTGCGCAATTTCGCCTTCGCTTACTTCTAAATCGTTTGCGTTTAGAATTACTTCTTTAACTGGCGATTGCACATCTACAAAGATAGTTTCTTCACCGGAAAACTGCTTATTTTCTAAGTCTGGCTCAAAATAAAGTTTGTACGAGGTCGGCATTACATTACGGGGAAGCCTAATTGCTTCACCACCACTTCCAGCTTCGGCACAAGCCATCTTTGCCAGGTCTAAAGTCCCAAAACCAAGAATGCCTACTGTGACTGCAAGAAGCTTGAAGCGCTGCATATTGAAAACCTCATCGCGAAGAAGTAAAAGGGTTCAGCTTTTATGCCAAATTTATATGAAGATTGAATATATCACAAACTTCGACCTTAAGAAGAAGAAATCAAGATTAGTTCAATCAGTGATATAACCAGTTGTATAGCGGTATAGCGAGTTTAATCAAGGACACTCATATGTATTTCAAGCAGTTCTTTTTAGGTTGTCTAGCTCATGCATCCTACTTGATAGGTGCAGACAATGAAGCTTGCATCGTCGACCCTCAGCGCGATGTAGACCAATATATTGAAGAAGCCGAAGCACAAGGTCTGAAAATAAAATACATATTGGAAACCCACTTGCACGCCGATTTTGTTAGTGGTCACTGCGAGCTGGCCAAACGAACGGGCGCCGAAATTGTGATGAGCGAAATGGCAGAAGCCGCTTTTGACCATAAAAGTGTTAAAGATAAAGACATTTTGCACCTGGGCAAAAGTGTCACTATCCAAGTGATAGCCACTCCTGGTCACACGGTGGAGAGCGTTTGTTATCTAGTGCAAGATACAAGCGATAAAGAATCAGTGCCCAAACTTTTAACTGGCGATACGCTGTTTATTGGCGACGTCGGGCGTCCTGATCTGGTATCTGGGCATGGAATGTCGAGCGAAGAAATGGCATCGATGCTTTACGACTCTCTGCATAACAAATTGCTCAAATTAGACGACAAAACAGAAATCTATCCCGCCCACGGCGCAGGTTCTTTGTGCGGCAAGTCGATGTCGTCGGAGCGCTCAAGTACAATCGGCAAGCAAAAGCAATTTAATTATGCGCTCAAAGCCATGCCTAAAGACGAATTCATTTCAATGATGTGTACTGACCTTCCCGAAATTCCAGCTTACTTCAGCCATGCTGTCAAAAAGAACAAAGAAGGCGCTTCGCACCTAGACGATCTAAACACGCCAACGGCGATGTCGGCTGCTGAAACTAAAAAAGCGATTAGTGAAGGATATGTGGTGCTCGATGTTCGACCGGCATCCATCTTTGGTGAAGGACACATTCCAGGCGCTATAAACATTGGCCTAGGCGGTCAGTTTGCTTCCTGGGCTGGTCAGGTGATACCAATTGAGACACCAATGATTATTGTGGCAGACGACAAAGACGCTGTACAAGAAGCTTTCGTGCGTTTGAGCAGAGCCGGTCACGACACTGCTACAGGCTACTTGGAAGATGGAATGTACGCGTGGCACAAAGCTTCAATGGAAGTGGCGAGAATTGAGCAAATCTCAGTCAAAGAACTATTCGATAAATTAGAGAACAAAGAAGATCTCAAAGTAATCGATGTTCGCCGAACCGGAGAGTGGAGTGGCGGACATGTACCCAAGGCAGAAAATATGCCGCTTAGCGACCTGGAAAAGACAGTCATGAAGCTGGACAAAAAACAAAATTACGCCGTTATCTGCGCTGGTGGTTACCGGTCAAGTATTGCAACCACAATTTTGAGAAGAAACGGCGTAAATAATGTGATTAATATCACCGGTGGTACCGGCGCATGGGTCAAGTCAGGCTTGCCCACAGAAAAACCTCAGTCTTCGACTAGCGCGGCTTGCGTCGGCTAGAAATTTGTTGCCACCAGGGTTTTCTCAAACGCTCTAGTTCGACTAACGCTTCATCAAATAATACTTGCAATTCTGTTGCCCGCACGGCTTGCTTTTCAAGCGCAGGCAAAAGCTCAAGACGCTTTTCTTGATGGTCTACAAGACGTTCCATTTGACGCATACGCTCATATGCACCAATCAAACGAGTGTTGGTTTCGCTCAAGAGTGCATGTACTTCTTGAACTCTTGCAAGTAGTTCTAGCACTGATCTGTTTTCAAAATAAGTTACTGCACTGTCTTCGCTCAAGTTAGTTTCTTGTGTGCGAGAGATAACCTTCACGTGCGCGGCATCGAGCAAATCCTCGAGACCTTCCAAATCGACTGGATCTACGTATTTCTTTTCAGGATTGGTGTTCATATTTTTAGCTTCTTCCTGGTTGCTAGTGACTGGAAAACTCGGATAATATCTGCACCGCAGACAATATTGCTTTGATATTATCTGTGGTGCCAAACTGAGCAGCAACACTTGGCTACCCTATCGGACGCATGTCAAATATTATTGGAAGCTGACCTATTTTTTGAGATATTTGGTGAGCATTTCTTTTGCCTGCTCCAGCATCATTGGTTTTTGCATAAAATCATCCATGCCGGCTGTTTTGCAATCCTCGGTATTGGAAAAAGCGCTCAATCCAATTATGGGAGTGCGTTTTAGTCCTTGATTTTTTTCGTACTCACGAATTTGATAAGTGGCTTCTATTCCATTCATTTCAGGCATCGAGATATCCATGATAATCATCGAATAACCTTTCTTAGACATTTCCACGCCTTCCAGTCCATTGGCTGCAGTATCGCATATAACACCAAGACGCTCAAACTGGCGTTTAGCTAAAAAACGCAGAGTTTGATCGTCTTCAATTAGTAAAATTATTTGATCTGGCATGCGGAATTTCGCTCACACTGAAGGGGAATGGTGAACCAAAATGTGGAACCACGATTTGGTTCGCTCATGACGTTAATTTCGCCACCAAGCAAAGTAACATAACTTTTGGTGAGTGATAAACCAAGGCCGGTCCCACCAAATTGTTTACCAGCTTGGCCATCAATATGAGAAAAAGGTTGAAAGAGACAATCTTGATTATGCTTGGCGATACCAATACCGGTATCCGTGACAGACATTTTCAATTTTATAGAATCGTCCTTTGTACTCAAGACTGAAACAGAAAGCCGGACACTGCCCGAATTAGTGAATTTAATTGCATTCTTAGTTAGGCTCATGAGAATATGCATGATTTTCTTCTCGTCGCCAAAACATTTGTCTGGAACATCAAAAGAAGATTCTAGAAATAACATAATCGATTTACGTTGCGCTTCTTCTTGATACTGTGTCATGACCATTGCAAGCAACTCTCGAGGCGAAAATTGATTACTTTCAATTGTCATTTTGCCCACATCGATTCTGGTAAAATCGAGCAAGTTATTCAAAATTTCAAGCAATTTTTTAGAAGAATCAAGCAAATTCTCAGCTAATTCTTTATCGTCTTTGCTCAGTTCAGGCGAAGTAGCAAGCAGTTCTGCAAGCCCGACTACGCTCGACAATGGTGTGCGCAGTTCGTGTGATATATTGGCTACAAATTGCGATTTCAAATTATTTGCTTGCATAGCGTCATCGCGAGCATATAGCAATTCACTAGTGCGTGCTTGAATCTGATTCTCAAGCGAAACGCCTAAATCATGTTCTCTGCGCAGTGACTCGTCTAGTTCTTCTTGCTTTTGTTGCAACTCTTCCAGAGTATAAAGCAACTCCTGGTTTTGCGAATACACTTCGTCAAAAGGAGTCTGTTGAGCTAGTTTTCCAAGCGATTCACTAATAGTGGTAACTTCAGAAGCAGTAAAAGCATGAGCTCGCGAGCGCAGTAATTTACGCAAATAAATCATGGTGCCATTTTCGCTTGTGTCAACGTCGAATCTATCTACTAAACGACGCGCACCAAATAAGCCACGGCAATGACTAACATGTCCTTCCAAATATTTGTTAACGTCTTCAATGCCCGATCCATTATCTTCGATGCTCACACCAAAGTAAGGCTTGTTTGCATCATCAATAAAAAAAACAACAGTACCTTTTTTGGCAAATTGCCAGGCATTGCGACTCACCTCAGATACAGCAGTTGCCATTTTAGTCTGTTCCGACTCGCTCAAGCTAAGTAATTGCCCAATCTGTTTTGTGCGCCTACGTATGACTATTAAGTCTTGTTCGCCTTCAATACGAATAGTCAATAATGGTTTTCTTGCGTTCA
The DNA here is from genome assembly GCA_964606665.1 of uncultured Candidatus Obscuribacterales bacterium. Classification (GTDB taxonomy): domain Bacteria; phylum Cyanobacteriota; class Vampirovibrionia; order Obscuribacterales; family Obscuribacteraceae; genus Aved-18. Next base: position 37,053 of record CAZSHS010000028.1, read on the forward strand.
ATTCTACTTTTCCGCTTTTATGGCAAGCACTTTGCCATAATCCATTCCATTCAACGACGATGATCTCGCAACAATATAGCAGCTATGGCAATTAGTTTTGAGTATTAGCACACAATAGTCCGACTAAGGACACCAATTATGCAATTCTTCGCGTTGCTTTTAGTCACAAGCAAAAGACCGGCCGTCTCCAGTCGGTCTCTCGATTGTCCGTGTGTCTCTTTGCCTTAATCGTTATTGTTTTAATTCTCTGCCGGCTTGGTCTTGACCGTCTTTAGCAACAGCAGCGTTGCGATCAACAGTTTTTTTCGAATATTCGAGCTGCTTATCGACATTTTCTTTTTGCAAATCAGCCACTTTCTTGATTTCATCCTTCTTGGCATCAAGAGCTTCTTTCTGAACATCTAAATTCTTTTCTTGCAGCTCAATTTCGTTCAGCTTAGCGTTTGCATTAGCTTCGATGTTGTCTTTAAGTGAATCAGCGTGATTCTCGACCATCGTTTTTTGAATGTCTTTTTGTCTGTCGATATCGGCCTTATTGTCTGAAACTTTATTGTCTACATTAGATCCACATCCTGCCATTGCAGCAACCAGACCAATTGATAACATGGCGTGGAAACATTTTTTCAAATCCATTATGCAAATACCCCTTCAATCCTTACATTTTTTTCGTAGCACACGCTTCTTGTCCGAAGGCTGTGCAAGCTGTGAATCGGCTGAAAAAAACATGAAAAAGATCGAAGCAGAAAAGCTCAAGCGTAAAGCTAGTTAGTGATCGCCTGGGGTAATTTTTTGGATTGAAGGGTGCTTTTCCTTTTTCATGTGTGAATCGAAATCTCCAGTGGGCAGTTTGAGGTGCGCAGGTCTATCAAAATAAAGCTTTTCTTTGCGATATTCGAACTCAAACTTCTTTGTCTCGCCTTTCTTTATGACTTCAACTGTGGCAACCAGGTTTAGTCCCTTTAATTCGTAGGTGATGCGCAAATGATTTTTTTTGGATACACTTTCAAAAACCGCTTTGCTGCTGTGATTGCCAGACACCATCTTACATTCGCCTGACTCCTTATCATCAGACCATGGTTTTAGATTGCCATCAAAATGCTTGATTTGAAGATATAATCCGCCACTCTTTTCCTTAAGCGTCATTAGTTCAAGCAACGTGGTTTCTTCGCCATGAACATGACGACACACTCCAGCCATGCTATCGCCTTGAGCAGAACTCCAGATTTCTTGAGCTATTTCGTCATTTTCCTTGTCGTGGCTAATCCATTCGCCTGCCATAAATTTCACGCTTCGAGTAGAAAAATATTCAGCCTTTGCAGGCAGAAACGAAAGTGATAGACAAAACAGAGCCAAAGCCGGAGCAAATAGACTTTTATTCCAACTCATAATTAAGTTCTCTCCAGCCTCGAATTCCGCCTGCCATAGAAAGAACATTAGTGTAACCCATCTTTTGTAAGTTCACCGCCGATAGTGCCGAGCGATATCCGCCACCACAATATAGAACAAGCTTTTGATCTTTATTTGGAATTTCCTTTTCGATATCTCGCTCTATAATGCCGCGTCCCATGTGCTTGGCGCCTGGCAAATGGTTAACTTGCCATTCGTTGTCTTCGCGCACGTCAATTAAAACAAAATCTTTTTTCTGCAGTGCAGCATGCACTTCTTGAGCACTGATCTCAGTCACCTGGTTCAAGATGCCTTCAACCAATTTAACAAATCCCGGTGAATGTTCCATGTAGCTTCTAACCTCTAATCAGCCCGCAAAGGCATTTATGATAAACTATTCCGTTCAATGATATGCACACACGCGCCGCCGGGAGATTTTTGCATGCTTTATCAACCCAGTAAAACAACCGTAAGTCTACTTGGAGCAAACGTTCCAGAGCCTCGGACCATTATTGATTTTCTGGGCTTTGAAACACATGTCAAGCAAATCCGCGACAAACGCGGTATACAGATTTGGCCAGGCTGGTACGAGCATGCCTCTTATTACATGACTGACATCCAGGCAGAAAAACTCTTTGGACCAGGAGATGAGATTCCAATTCCATCCTGGATAAAAGCGCCCGACTACGAATTTGAAATCGCTCTTTATGTTACCGAAAAGGGCATGCCTACGACAGAGGCTGAAGCACTCAAATTCATCAAAGAGCACTGCTATGTGACGATTTTGAATGACTGGTCGGCACGAGACGTGCAAATGAAAGACATGCAGGGTCTTGGTCCATCCAACAGCAAATTTATAATTGGAAATAGTATTGGTCCAAAATTAGTTAAAGCATCAGAACTGGAAATGGACGAAAACGGTCTCTTTAAATTCGATATGATTTTGAAATTAAACGGTCAAGAGCGTAGTCGCTCTAATTATCAAAGTCTTTATCATACAAATCCAAATACCAATCAAAAAGCGGCCTGGAGTTTCCCTCGACTTATTTCCTGGTTGGCCAATCAAAATATCGCAGTTGAGCCTGGTTATTTGCTTGGATCTGGCACCGTGGGCAATGGCTGTATCGCCGAGCATTCTGCAAAAATGGATCCTAACACTGGCAAAGAATTGGAACCGGCAAAAATGCCCTGGCTCAAAGACGGTGACGTCGTGACTTTAGAAGTGCCAGAGTTAGGCGTTCTTGAGAACAAAGTAAAAATCAAAGAATTGGCTTGGGTCAAATAATTTCACGCAAGATAAATTGCACACGCTCTTTTACAGGCAAAAGAGGCACTCGAATAATTTCGTACCCAAGCAGCCTGTAATCAGCTTCAAGTTGCGCTTCTAATTGAGTAGCAGTTTCTTCGTCTTCGTTGCGAACATTATCTATTTGAATAGGAAGTCTATCCAGAAGAAAAATCTGGGCGTATTTACGCGCTCGACAAAGTGGCAAGATTTCTTCTGGGTCAAGTCCTACAGAGCGAAAATAAGTGAGACTATCGGGCATGGCGCGATCGAAAAAGACTAGAGAATCAGGGTCAAGTGTTTCTTCTATTTCAATTTTGCGGGGTATCAAGCCTCTTTGAAAAGACTTTCCGTCAGCTCGAATTTCTTCTAGCAAACGTCCCTTTTCAATTTCACTCTCTATGTATTCGCGAACAGACTCCACCACAACGCTATAGCCAAGTCTGCCTAATTCGTCAATGACGGTGGATTTTCCAGCGCAGGGCGCACCGGTGATCACTCTCCATGAAGTTGCCCTTTGGGTCATTGTAATTTTTCTAGCACTGCCTTTGCTTCATCTACATGCTTTTGCGAATCAAGTTGTGAGCTAAAAACGTGTTTGCAAACTCCATTTTTATCTATAACAAAAGTAACTCGACCAGGCATAAGACCTGCCGTTTTAGGTACTCCCCAGGCTTTTCTTAACTCGCCTTTTGCGTCGGTTAAAAGTGTAAATGGCAACTTGTGCTCGGCAATAAATTTTTTGTGCGACTCTGCCGAATCAGCACTTACACCTATTACTTCAGCGCCCATTTTTTGAAAGACTTCGTAAGCATCGCGAAATGAGCAGGATTCTTTAGTGCAAATTGGTGTGTTATCTTTTGGATAAAAATAGACGACGACATTTTTTTTGCCTTTGAAATCTGAAAGCTTTACTACTTTGCCATCTTGATTCTTGAGCGAAAAATCAGGCGCTTTTTCATCTAGCGGGAGACATTCTTTACTGGATGCAAAAGCAGAAAGAGATGACACCACAAATAGTGTCAAGGCAAGCAAGAGACGTTTAAGCACAAAGACCTCACAGATCGATTGGATTACCAGCTAAACACTAATAGTAACATTGGCCGGGGTGCTAAAATTTCTTCATGCAAAAAATTCTTCTACTGGCAGCCCTATTAACATACTCAACAGCTCTAACACCGGCTCTATCTAAAGCAAAACTTGAGTTAATACAAATTCCGCTCACACGCCAGGCAACAGACTATACCTGTGGAACGGCAGCACTACAGTCTATGCTTGGTTTTCATAGCGAAGATTTCAATGAAAGCGAACTTGCCAAATTGCTCAAAACAAACGAGCAAGAAGGCACTGACTACAACGAAATAGTGGCAGTAGCAAAGCAAAAGGGTTATACAGTCCAAGTCTACAAAGAGATGAAGCTAAATGATTTGAAAAATCTTCTAAACAAAAAAATACCAGTCTTATGCCTGATTCAAGCATGGGCAGAAAAGAAAGTCGACTATAAAAACGACTGGAACGATGGTCATTATGTAGTCGCCATCGGGTACGACAAACACAAAATTTATTTCATGGACCCGTCTACTCTAGGAAATTACACTTATATTGACCAGAAAAGTTTCTTAAATCGCTGGCACGACAAAAATTCAAAAGAAGAACTCAATCATTTCGGGCTGACAATCACCAAAAAGCATCGCCCTTACAAAGCAAGCACAATCAAGTTCATGCCCTAACCAGGCTATATTCGAATTCCTGCCGAAGGAAGTATCGCTTCTTTTATGACCTGACGAGAAAAGGGCCAGATCGCACTACCTGTGTAAGTATAACCTTTCCAATAATGCACCTCGTTAGCTGAAAGATTGACCAAAACGGGGTAATAATGGAAACCATGGCTCCAGTTTTTGAGATGGTGTTTCCAGAGCAAATGTCTTTCCTCAACATAGTCTATTAAATCCTGATATGCCATGTCACAGGCAATCACTGGCACCATGGCAAAAGAACTTACCCATTGCAGTGGACCGGCACTGTATGCTCGTTTTGAATATGAAATTCCATCTTCAAATAATCTCACGAAGTCTTCTTTGGTAGGCTCACTTACATAGTCTACACAGATATGTATTGGTACTCGAACCAGGCTCCAGCGAATTCTGGTAGCAAACAAAGCAAGCTCACGTTCGGGTGAAACGTGGGTTTGACGCCAGACTTTATAGTCCTGCTCACTCAGTTTCTGATCGAGTTTTTGTACGAAGTAATTGTATTTGCTAATAGCCATAATCGGAATTACTCTGATAGCGAGCATATCCACCATATGACAGTGGTTGTTGCGAAGGAAACTGTGATTTCTTTGCAACCATTTTTTTTGACCGCGCCGCCTGGGCATTAGGATGAACCATAAGTGGATTATAAGCCAAATGTTGAACAAGTGGAATACGAACGTTTGCCACCACCTTCAGTGCGCCGCCTTGAAAATTGCGACCATAAAAGGTGTGTTGCGTTTTACCTTCAAAAAATCTGCCGCCTGGCTCTGAGACTATCATCCCTTCATACATGTCACCTGACATTTTGTGACTACCGTCTGGGTTTTGATAAATAACATTGCCTTTGAGCAGAATTCCATCTCCAATACCAGCAGGTACCGGACACCACTGTATCCATTGGGCGCGCAGTTTGCCTACTAAAACTTGAACATTTTCAGATCCAAACATCCAGGGACCAGCATAATTTTTGGCTGCCAAATTGAGATCAACATATCTTCTGCCAGTCTTAGCTTCAGCTTTCAAATAATTGGTAGAAGGATGCACATAAACAGGATCTTGCACACGAGGCAAATCAGCATAGATATTATCTTTTACCTCAGCCTCCAGTTGCATTAGTGCTGCTCTCCCTTATGCGATTGTCCCTTTTGATGGGGTTTAAACACGTGTAAATAATCGTGCGCCATTTGATCACTCTCTTCGCTGCGCTTGAGTTGACCAAGCATTACTGAGTAGGAGTGGGGTAACGAATAAAGACCTCTTTTTTCGTGCTTTGAAAGTTTCTGATAATGAACGAGCGCTATTTTGTAGAACTCTTCGGCCTTTGCGAATTTTTTTTGCTGACGATAAAAGTTGGCTAACTCTGAATTACATTCGCACAATTTCAACTCGTCAGGTGGATTTGCTTTTGAAACACGCTCAACTGCTTTTAAATACAAACTCTCCGCTTCGCTTGCATTGCCCATTTTGGCTTTAGCATGAGCTAAATTGAGCAAATGAATTGCAGTGTCAGCATGGTAAGAACCTTTTTTAGATTCCTGCAACTCAAGCGCCTTTTCATTGTATTCGATTGATTTTTGATGCTCTTGCAAAGACGAATGACATAATGCTGAATAATGAAGTACTCGAACTAATTGCTCATGACACACAGGTCCGCGAGCTTCGAAAACTTTTTGTGCTCGACTGAAGTATTGCAACGCTTTTTTAGGCTCATTGCATTTGTAATACATTCCACCCAGGTTGAAGAGGTCCTGACCGCATTCCAGATGGTCTTCACCGCCCAGTTTCTTATCTATTTCAAAAGCTTCTAGATAAAGCGGTTCAGCATCGGTTGGACGTCTTGCTTCACTATATAAGTTAGCCAAATTAGTAAGGGTCAAAGCAAGCGAACTAGACTCAGGACAGACTTTTCGCTTAAGAGCTAGACATTCTTTGTAGAGAGACTCGGCATCTTCTTCCTTTTTTAGTTTGTGCTTTACCAAAGCTAGATTTGATAGCGTTTGAAGTGTACTCATTTCGCTCTCGCTCTTTTGCCTTCGAATCGATAGACACTGAACGAGAACCGGTTCTGCTTCTTCATATTCTTTGCGACTAATTAGACGCAGGGCATACTCTTGCAGAATAGAAGCCCGCTCCTGGCTTGATTTAGCCGAGATAATGGACTCTTTGTACATTTGCTCAGCCTTGGTCCAATCGGTTATATCAGGCACAATCTGAGCCCGAACTGGCACACTAACTTGGATAACCAGAGTTGTACCAGCACAAAAGGCGAGAATAAATTGGGTGAATCTACTTTTCATCAGACAGCAAAGTTTACCAAAAAACTTTACTTATAAGAGAGAGTAAAGGCCACAACATTATGGGTATGGATGAGATACGTTTGGTCTAGTTCAGGGGACTTTTTTAATGGCGAAGGATGAGAAAAAACAACAAAATGAGGCAGTAGCCACCCTTCACGACAACACAATCAGCCCAAGAGACAAACGTCGGGCTCGTGGTCAAGTTTTGCGTGAGGCGGTTCCTTTTCAGAAGCACGCCGATTGGAGTATTCATCCGGATCGCCCAAACATAATAGATGTTTTGCAACTGGCCGAAGAAGGACGAATTGAAGAACTCGTGCCTATTCGCTACGGCCGAATGATGAAAACGCCTTTTACATTCTTTCGCGGAGGCGCAGACATAATGGCATATGACTTGTCGCATACGCCAAACATAAAAACTTTTGTGCAAGTATGTGGCGATGCTCACGCCCTTAATTTTGGAGCTTTTGCCACTCCTGAGCGCAATGTTGTTTTCGACATAAACGATTTTGACGAAACTCTTCCCGGACCCTGGGAATGGGATATTAAGCGGCTTGCCGTGAGCTTAATGCTTATAGCCCGTGATAACGGTTTGAGAGTCAAAGCCGGAATGGATGCGGTTAAAGCTTGCGTAGAGTCATACAGACAACGCATGCAAGAATATTCTAAAATGGCGATAATCGACATCTGGTACGCCAAAGTGGAGTGGGAGCATATCATCCAGACTTCTCAAAGCAGCACGCTTGGCAAAAGCTTGAAGGATGACCTGAAAAAAGCCAAGAAAAAGTCTATTCAATATCACTATTTCCCAAAACTGACCGAAGAGCGCGACGGAAAATTCCATATCAAAGATGCACCGCCGCTCATTTATCACCCCAATGACAAAGGCAAGTTCTCTAATATGATTATGGAGGGGCTTAAGCTTTATCGCAACTCTCTGCAAGAAGATAAGCAGCGCCTCTTTGACCGCTACAGAATTGAAGATGTAGCCATCAAGGTGGTAGGGATAGGATCTGTCGGAACCACATGCGCCGTTGCGCTGGCGCTTGCACCAGATGATGAACCGCTCTTTTTCCAAATTAAAGAAGCGCGAGCATCAGTGCTTGAAAAGTATGTAGGCAAGAGCACTTATGATACTCACGGGCAAAGAGTTGTTGCCGGTCAGCGTATTATTCAATCTGCAAGCGACATATTTCTTGGCTGGATGGTTCCTGAAAATGGCAAACATTTTTATGTCAGGCAACTGCGAGACACAAAAGTAAAGTTGACCCCAGAGACTTGGGAAGACAAACATTTAGAAGAAATGTCTAAGGTTATCGGTGCTGCCCTTGCAAGGGCTCATGCTCGCTCGGGCGACAGCACTGTTATTGCCAGCTATTTGGGCGATACAGATGAGTTCGCTTCTGCCATCGCCAACTTTGCAACCGTTTATTCAGATCAAGTAGAAAAAGATCACGCAGCGCTCATAGCAGCCATCGGCTCGGGTAAACTTAAAGCTCAGGAATTAGAGGAGTAAGAAGCCAGCTCAAATGGCTCCAAATTCAGGGGACGTTTCCCAATCACAAAATTTGAATAGTTCATCACGCAAAAAGGCTTGCGTGGTGTGCGGAGAAGAATTCGACTCCGAGGTAGAAGTTTGTCCAACCGATGGTACCAAATTAACAACCTTGTCGAGTGGTCTGGCTCCTGGCGTAATGCTTGGAGACAGATACGAAATCATCGAGCCGCTCGCTGATGGTGGCATGGGCAGTGTCTACAAAGCCAAGCACAAATTCATGAATAGAAACGTAGCTGTAAAAACCCTGCAGCCATTCATGATGGCATCTGGAACAGCTCTCAAGCGCTTTCAGCAAGAAGCTCAAGCTGTAAGTTCAATGAACCATCCCAATATTTTAAATGTCTTCGATTTCTTCATTTCAGAAGAAGGCCAGCCATATTTGATCATGGACTATTTAGAGGGAACCAACCTCGAGTCAATTCGCAAATCTGGTGAACCAGTCAACCTTGTGCGCACTTTAAAAATCTTTGTCATGGTCTGCTCTGCTCTTGCACACGCTCACGAGCGCGGCATTATTCACAGAGACATAAAACCATCAAACATCATGCTTGTGACCGGTGAAGACGGTCAGGAAGTGGTTAAAGTTATCGATTTTGGTATTGCCAAAGTAATGGCAGACGACCCCGACGAGGCGTTGAATCTCACTGCCACTGGTGACGTATTTGGCAGTCCGCTATACATGAGTCCTGAGCAGTGTAGGGCTAAACCGCTCGATCCGCGCTCGGACATTTATTCTTTGGGCTGTGTAATTTATGCAACCATATCTGGTGAAAGTCCATTCAAAGGAATGGATCCAATGGAATGCATGTTCAAACAAGTAAACGACAATGCAAAACCACTGGGCACAGCATGTAATTGCGTTCTGCCACCGGGTCTTGAAGAAGTAGTAGCCAAGGCAATTGAAAAGGATCCCGAAAATCGCTTTCAAACCATGCGCGAATTTGGTGAGGCTTTAGCCAATATTTTGTTGGATTTATCTCCAGAAACCTATAAAGACATAGCGCAAATTCCACTGGGTACAAGCACATCTACAAGTGTTTTGCCAGTACAAAATATCGCAGCGTCTGCCCAACTTGAGCGAACAGTCTTGAGCGGCTCCCAAAACGCCACCTCTCAATCGACTATCCCACCACTAGACGATCCTGAAACTAAAAAAGCTGAAACTCACGCTAAAGTCAATGCCATAGCCACAGTGGGCATTTTAATTGTAGTGGGATTGGCTTATTTCATTTTTCAACCAAGTTATCACCCGGTCGATATTAATACCATAAGTGATACCACCATTCCCGCTCGTTCCACTTTACCAACAGCAAGTAAAATGGGCGCGAATCAAAATACACAAGCGGGGCAACAAACTACTATACCGTCAGTAACTACCCCTGAACTTATTCCTGGAGATCCAACCAAACCACCTTCGGTCAAACCTGGCTCAACAAAACTACCCAATCCCCCCAGAGTCACAGCCGTGATGCCAAAACAATCGGCTAGCCAACGCTCACCAGATTGGTGGCGTTATCAGTACTGGCAGCAACGAATGCAGAGTCAGCAAAATCAGCAGTCGATGCTAAATGCTAATACAGATGTAAACTATCAACAAAATATGGCGGCAGGTATCAAACTGTTTCGAGCCAAGAATTTTTCTCAAGCTCAAGCTTATTTTGAAAAGGCACACAAAATTTCTTCTTCTTTTGGAACTAGCGATCCTCGATACGTAAACAGTCTAGATTGGATTGCCCAAGTTGCTTTCAGGTTAGGCAACTATGAAGATGCAAAGCATGCATATGAATATGTTTTATACGCTCGCAAAAAAACGTTTGGTCCCAATTCAACTGAAGCGGCATCTACTCAAAAAGACCTGGATCTGGTAACCAAAGCCATTAAGAAAACTGACTAATTAAACACCATTGAGGTTATTTTGAATAGACTAAAATTGCAATTATCTATATTACTGGTTGCCGTATCAATGGTCGCCTTGCCAGTTTGTGCCGAAGAAGGAGCATGGAAACAATACTTTGATGTTGGCACTAAGACACTGCATTACAAGGAAATAGAGGCAAAGCTTGAAAAAGCACCAAAAGCCTTAGACGATGCTTTCTTAGAATCCACTATGTATTCGATTTCGAGTAGAGATGCAATCAAAAAATCGGGAAAATATCTAAGAGCCGTGCTCACCATATTTAGAAAAGGTGAACAAAGCCTCCCCACTAAAGAGGAGCTGTCCGACTTGTGTGGTGGACTTGCAATTGTCTGGAGAGATGAATTAAAGGAAGCGCAAGAGCAGACACTAAACAAGTCGAAACCAGAAAAGCTCAAAGCGATTAAAAACGTGCAAATAAAAATGCAATACGACCATGTTGTGCTTTTGGAACTGGAGAAGAAGGTAAATGGTGTAAGCGATCCAGCTTATATCAAATTGAAAAATGCCGGAGAGCGGCTGGACAAATCCATAAGAGAGCACAGCTAAGATTTGCGGTTTGGAGCAAAACTGGGCAAAACCCTATGTCAAAATTTCGGGTCTCATTCTATTCTGGATTTAAGCTGCATCAATTGGGGGTAGGGATATGTTCTCGTTACCAGCATCATCTGGCAGGAAACTATTAGTTGCTATCTCTAGTTCTCTGTTATCAATGCAATTGATAACAGCATTTTTGTCTGAAGCAAAAGCGCAAGAAGAAAGTTTTGCCGCTTCGGCCAATTTATCAAGATCTGATGCTGCCACTGAAAAGCCTGAAGAACCTGTCAAATTGAGCTTTTCGGGCCAGGGCTCTGGCGTGTTATTTGCAAGCGCAAGTTTGTCTCACAAACCTCTTGGTGAATGTCCGCTTCAACACACTAGCGTGCAAGCTAATATCTCTGGTTACATGGCGGATGTGACAGTTAAACAGCTCTTTGCTAATCCATATAAAGAGAAAATCGAAGCCGTCTACACTTTTCCTCTTTCTGAAACTGGTGCAGTAGACGAAATGACCATGAAAGTAGGCTCTCGAATTATTCATGGCACAATCAAAAAGAAGGAAGAAGCTCGCGAGATATACG
>CAZSHS010000028.1:48378-51381 GCA_964606665.1 uncultured Candidatus Obscuribacterales bacterium
CGAGCAGGCTAAAGCAAAAGGGCATGTAGCGTCACTTTTAGACCAGGAAAGACCAAATATTTTCACTCAGTCTGTGGCAAATATTGAGCCAGGAAAAGAAGTCGAAATCACAATTAAATACAAAGACTTGCTCCTTTTCGAAAATGGAAAATACAGTTTTGCTTTTCCTACAGTAGTCGGACCCCGCTTCATACCAGGCTCACCAACTGGTAAGACAGGAAGTGGCTGGGCACCAGATACAGACCAAGTTCCAGACGCGTCTAAAGTAACGCCGTTATTGGCTCGCAAAGACACTCGAGCCGGTCATGATATTTCAATTTCAGTCAATCTCGATTCAGGCGTTGCCTACAGTAATCTAAAATCTTCGTTGCACGAAGTAGATGTAACAAGCAAGGATTCAAGTCATGCTCAGGTTTCACTCAAAGACAAGAATGCAATTCCTAACAAAGATTTCGTTTTGTCATGGAATGTCTCTCAAGATCAAATAAGCAGTGGTTATATAACTCACAGAAATGCAAAAGAGCATGACGGCTCAGGCTTTTTCACCCTTATGCTTTTGCCACCCAAGTCAGTGACACCAGATAAAGTGGCACCAAAAGAAATGATATTCCTGATTGACTGCTCTGGTTCGCAAAACGGACCACCCCTGAATAAGGCTAAAGAAGCGCTGAATCACATCATTGATCATATGAACCCCAATGATACTTTTCAGATAATTACATTCAATAATCAAAACAGCATTTTGTTCGACAAACCAGAAGTGTCGAGCACCCAAATGAAAGAAAAAGCAAAAGCATTTATCGAGGGGTTACAAGCGCGCGGTGGCACCTGGATGGCACCGGCTGTCGAGAAAGTCTGTTCTATTCCACCCGACAATAATCGACTGAGAATTGTCACTTTCATGACGGACGGTTATGTCGGAAACGATATGCAAATACTGGATTTAGTAAAGAAACATCGTGGAACATCGAGATGGTTTCCTTTTGGCACCGGCAATAGTGTCAATCGCTTCTTGATAGATGGTATCGCCAAAGAAGGCGGTGGCGAGCCAGAATACGTGTTACTGAATGCAAAAGCTGGCGAGGTTGGCGAGAAATTTTATAAGCGAATCGCATCTCCTGTGTTAACTGACGTGGCAGTAAAATTTGATGGACTAGACGCCAAAGAAGTATTTCCCAAGGCAGTTTCCGACGTCTGGGCCCAAAAGCCTTTATACATAAAAGGACGTTATACAAAGCCCGGCTCTGGAACAGTCACACTGACAGGATTCAGTCAGGGTGCACCTTATAGCAAGTCTATGAAAGTAATTTTCCCTGAGTCTAATCCAGCAAACTCCGGCATTGCTTCAGTTTGGGCAAGAGCAAAAGTGGACAGACTAATGTCGGAAGACTGGATGGGTGTTCAATCTGGCAATATGAATGCCGAACTCAAAAACGAGATAGTTGATACTGCTCTTGCTTATCACATCATGACTCAGTTCACCTCTTTTGTAGCAGTCGAAGAAAAATACGTGACTGAAGGCGGCAAATCGAAACTTATTCCAGTGCCAGTGGAGATGCCAGAAGGCGTGAGCCACGAAGCAGTTTTTGGACGCGAGTCTATGCGAAGAGTTGCCTCCGCCAGTGGTGCGGGAGTGCAGAACTACAAACCTGGACGAGGTGCCCGATTTACCTATTCGCCTAATAACTACGCCGCGCGCAACTCTTACAGTACTGGACCTTCAGGCAGTGGACTTCCACCAACTAACTGGGGAAGAACTGTTAGCTCTGGCGACAATCAATATGGTGGCGGCGGATTCAATCGAAGCAGCACACAATCGATGGTGCGAGGTAGCTCTTTAAAGAAGTATTACCTAGCGCCCAAAGAAATGCAGATAATTGATGAAAGACCCAAAATTCGCGATTATCGCGAAGGCAAATTAGAAGAAGAAAAATCAGCCAAAGACAAAAACGTAAATGAATACAATCCCTTTGCTCAATTCCAATCAGATGGCTCAGCCTTGCGCAAAGTCGACACCAGACTACTTGCAATTAGGCCTGCCTCTAAGATGGATCGAGTGCCTATCAAAGTGGTGCTTAACCTGGCGACCCCAGATGTACTGGAACAGTTACGCAAATTGGGTCTCTGGAATATTTCCAAAGTACAGACTAAAGGAAGCGAAATTTTTGTTACAGGCGAAATTGACCTAAACGATCTGGCCAAAATAGCTAAATTGGACGAGGTAAAACGAATTCTACCTGTCAACTAACCTGAACACGCCCTAACTCTGACTAAGCCAGATGCGCGCGACACTCAATCATCAATTCTTTCACCGCTGCTGCTGGTGATAAAGACATGATGTATCGGATAGATTTCAATATGTCTTCTGGATTGAGCATTTGATTGGCTGGAAAGGTCGAGACTTTTGCCATGTCTGTGTCTACCCAACTAGGACAAAGCGTGGTCACTCTGATACCCATGGGAGAAAGCTCGCGATATAGAGACTCGCCAAGTCCTACCATGCCAAATTTGGAAGCTGCATAAGCGCCCCAGCCTGCAAAGCCAATCTTGCCAGCTCTAGAAGCGATATTTATTATAGTACCGTCGCCCTGTGACTTCATTGTTGGCACAACCGCTTTTAAAAGTGCAAAAGGTCCTTTTAAGTTGACTGAAAGCACTTCATCAAATTCATCTGTCGAAATAGCTAAAGTGCCAGTTTTGCTCATTCCTGCATTGTTCACCAGTAGATCTATTCGACCAAATTTTTTGACTGTAGTTTCCACCATTTGGTTAACGGCTTTGCTGTCGCTTACATCGCACGGGAAAGTTAGAACTTGAACCCCTTTGTGATTTGCTTCTTTAATTTTTTTGGCGACCTGGTCAAGTCCCTCTTTGGAGCGAGCAGTTAAAGCCAGAGAAAATCCGTCTTCAGCCAATCCTTTCGCCACACAAGCTCCAATACCTCGACTTGCGCCAGTAACTATTGCGACTTTCATTGGTGGTATCACCCTTAGTACTACTTAA
>CAZSHS010000029.1:0-46499 GCA_964606665.1 uncultured Candidatus Obscuribacterales bacterium
CAACACGATGGTGGACCAGCTCTCGTCATTTGCCTCTGAGGTAACTCGTGTAGCTCGCGAAGTAGGAACCGAAGGAAAACTAGGCGGACAAGCCGAAGTTAAAGGCGTATCCGGTACCTGGGAAGACTTGACTAACAACGTTAACTACATGGCAGGTAACTTAACCGAGCAAGTACGTGGAATAGCGGCGGTTGTGACCGCTGTTGCAAACGGCGATTTGAAGCGAAAACTGGTTCTTGCTGCCAAAGGTGAAATCGCTGCCCTTGCAGATACCATCAACGAGATGATCGACACGCTTGCCACATTCGCCGACCAGGTAACCACTGTAGCTCGCGAAGTAGGGGTTGAAGGAAAATTAGGAGGTCAGGCGAAAGTACCTGGTGCTGCTGGTACCTGGAAAGATTTGACCGACAACGTAAACCAGCTTGCTGCCAATTTGACCACACAGGTGCGTGCTATCGCAGAAGTTGCAACGGCTGTGACCAAGGGCGACTTGACCAGATCTATCGCAGTTGAAGCGCAAGGAGAAGTAGCATCGCTCAAAGATAACATCAACGAGATGATTCGAAATCTAAAAGATACCACCCTCAAAAACACTGAGCAAGACTGGCTCAAAACGAACTTAGCCAGATTCACACGTATGCTGCAGGGGCAGCGCGATTTGCTCACGGTGGCGCAGTTGGTGTTATCTGAATTGGCACCGCTAGTTAACGCTCAGCACGGTGTGTTCTATAACGGCGAAATAAACGAAGATGGTGTCATTCAATTCACACTGCTTGGAAGTTATGCTTATGAAGAGCGCAAACACTTGAGTACCAAGTTCAGACTGAGAGAAGGCTTGGTTGGACAGTGCGCTCTTGAGAAAAAACGTATCTGGGTAACTAACGTCCCTGCTGATTATATTAAGGTCTCGTCGGGACTAGGTGAAGGCACGCCATTAAACATAATCGTGCTGCCTGTGCTATTCGAGACTGAAGTCAAAGCGGTAATTGAGCTTGCTTCGTTCCATACATTTAGCGAAACGCACTTAGCCTTTTTAGATCAGCTTATGGAATCAATCGGTATCGTTATCAATACCATTGAGGCCAACATGAGAACAGAGAACCTACTAAAACAATCTCAAAAACTGGCTATGGAACTACAAAGTCAGCAAGAAGAATTAACCGCCACAAACAAGCAGCTTGAAATGCAAGCAAAGACCTTACAAGAGTCAGAAAAACTCTTACAAGAGCAGCAAGAACACTTGCAGAAAACAAACGACGCTCTGGAAGAAAAAGCAAGACAACTCGCTTTGCAAAACAAAGAGGTCGAGAAAAAGAACAAAGAGATCGAACAAGCAAGATTCAACCTGGAAGAGAAAGCCTTGCAGCTTGAACTTACATCAAAATACAAGTCGGAATTTCTCGCCAATATGTCGCACGAATTGCGCACACCGCTCAATTCGCTCCTCATCTTGTCCAAGTCACTTGCATCTAACCCTCACAAAAACCTCGACCACAAAGAAGTCGAGTATGCCACCATGGTGCATGCTGCAGGTGTCGATCTGCTCAATTTAATTAACGACATCCTCGACTTGTCCAAAATTGAATCTGGAAAGATGACGCTCGAACTTTCAGACGCCACCTTCCTCGATATCCACGACGACATCGAGCGCAGCTTCAGGCAAGTTGCCGAATCGAAGCAGTTGGAGTTCAAAATTATTCAATCAGAAGATCTGCCAAATGTCATGCACACAGACCTGAAACGTTTGGAGCAAGTTCTCAAAAACTTGCTGTCTAACGCATTCAAATTCACTGAGCATGGCTCTATCACTCTCGATATAGATGTAGCAACTGAAGGCTGGAGCAGTGACCATAAGATTCTGAGCCATTGTGACAAAGTGCTGTCCTTTACAGTGACTGATACCGGTATTGGTATTCCTCAGGAAAGTCAGAAAATTATTTTCGAAGCCTTCCAGCAAGCAGACGGAACTACTTCAAGACGCTATGGTGGAACAGGACTGGGTCTTGCCATAAGCCGCGAACTGGCTGAAGCGCTTGGCGGCGAGATTAAGTTAATTAGTGCCCCTGAAAAAGGAAGTACATTCATTTTATATCTGCCTGAGCGTTACAACAAAGCACAAGCAGGCACATTTTCAGAGCGCTATCGCAGTCATATGGACGACATGGTGCAGCACAGCTTCAAGCCTACAACAGGCGAGCTAGGTTACTCTGTCGGGCACTCTGAGCAAAGCCTTACTGGCTCCAGTCAGGAATCGTCGATGCTTATCGAGCCTCGAATAAAAGACGACCGCGAAAATGTCAAACCCGGTGATCGAGTAATTTTGATCATCGAAGATGACATACATTTTGCAAGTGTCATGCTTGATGTTGCCCGCGATCGCCAATTAAAGGGTCTGATTGCCACCAGAGGCGAAGTGGGACTGGCAATGGCAAAACGCTTCTTGCCGGATCTTATATCTTTAGATCTAAACTTGCCAGACATAGATGGATGGAGCGTTTTAGACAGACTCAAGCACGATAATAAGACCAAACATATTCCAGTTCAGGTCGTGTCCATCGAATCGCAAAGATGGCGTGGTCTTAGACAAGGTGCCATCGAGTATCTGGAAAAGCCAGTTTCAAAAGAGCAAATAAACACATCTATTGTTGATATCAAAGAATTTATCGATAAGCCGATGAAGCAATTGCTAATAGTTGAGACTGATTTAGAACAAGGCAAGAGTATGGTCGAATTCATCGGTAACGGTGATGTTCAGACCACTTTAGTTGAAAACGGTGAAGCGGCACTTGAAGCTTTACGCAATGGCAAATTCGATTGTGCAGTGCTTGATATGAATATCAGCGACATGAAGGGAACTGATTTAATTCAGAAAATGAAGCTGGATGCGACGATGAGGGACATTCCTATTATTGTTTATTCCAATCAAAAGTCCGATGCAGATGAAGAGAAGCTGTTAAACGCGTATGCGCGCGATTCTGTGATAGTTACAGACGTACGCTCGCCTGAGAGACTGGTGGCAGAAACGACACTCTTCTTACATCGCTCAGCAGAGCGCTTGCCGCAACCAGCCAAAGAGTTGCTCGAAAAGGCAAATGAGTTCGATCCACTTCTTGCCGGTAGAAAAGTGCTCGTAATAGATGATGATGTGCGTAACATTTTCGCTCTTGCAAGCATTCTTGAGGCTCAGCATATGGAAGTGCTTCACGCCGAAAATGGCAAATTAGGAATCGAGAAGCTCAAGAATACAGAAGGTATCGAAGTAATCTTGATGGATATAATGATGCCGGAGATGGATGGTTATGAAGCAATGCAGCACATAAGACAGATGGAAAAATTTGCTAATTTGCCTATAATTGCACTCACAGCTAAAGCGATGAAAGGTGACCGCGATAAATGTCTTGAAGCAGGAGCTTCTGAATATATCGCTAAACCAATAGACTCAGACCAGCTAGTTTCACTCTTAAGAGTCTGGCTCTACAAGCAATAACGAAGGAAGCATTAAAAGGTTCGATGGACAACAAGATCAATATTCTTATGGTGGATGACCAGCCGGAAAACCTGGCTGCCGTAGAAGTTGCACTTGACTCTTTGAACCAAAACCTAATTCGTGCCAATTCAGGCGATGAGGCATTACGCTGGCTGCTCGATAACGATGCGGCAGTTATTTTGCTTGATGTCCACATGCCCGAATTGGATGGGTTTGACACTGCCAAACTCATTCGCTCGCGTCCTCGTACCAAGCATACTCCCATTATTTTTTTGACCGCTCGGGCTAAAGATGAGATGGATACTTTTCAGGGCTACTCGCTTGGTGCGGTCGATTATATTTTTAAGCCCTTTGAGCCAGAAATTCTCAAATCCAAAGTAAGCGTGTTTGCTGATTTGTTCAGACAGTCTCAACAATTAAAAGAACAATCTGAGTTACTTGCTTTCCAATCGAGTGAACTTATTCAATCCAATAGACACAAAAGCGAATTTTTGGCCAACATGTCGCACGAAATTCGCACCCCTATGAGCGCTATCATCGGCATGTCCGAGCTTTTGTTGCGCTCTAACTTGGACAAAGAACAAAGCGAATACGCAAGTATTATCTTTGAGTCATCACAAGCATTGCTTACTATTCTTAATGACATTTTGGATTTGTCTAAAATTGAAGCCGGCAAACTAAATCTGGAAATTGTCGAGTTTGAATTATTGACTTTAGTCGAAGGTGCGGCCAGTCTTTTTGCCAAAGACGCGCAGAAGAAGGGCATTTCACTCATGACTTATGTGTCGTCTGATCTACCTAGATTTTTCTTTGGTGATACGCTTCGTTTGCGTCAAATTTTAATTAATTTGCTTGGCAATGCGCTCAAATTCACTCCTCATGGTGAAATTGAGATTTGGGTCGAGGCAATCTCAGGCACCAAAGATGATGACTCGCTTAAATTACGCTTTCTGGTCAAAGATACCGGTATTGGTATCAAACCAGAAATGCTCGGGCGATTGTTTCAGCCATTTACTCAAGTGGAAGGAGGTCTGGACAGACAATTTGGTGGAACGGGATTGGGTCTTTCCATCTCTAAACGCCTGGTCGAACTTATGGGTGGCACGATACAAGCCGAAAGCAGATACGGAATGGGCTCGACTTTTACATTCGACTTGCCCATATCGGTAAGTACCACAAAAGAAAAAGAGCTTGGCTGTTTTGATATCGAAGGAAAAGGTCGCATTCTTGTAGTCGACGATCTCGATTCTTCGTGCCGCATTTTGAAGTCTTATTTAACTTACTGCGACGTGCAATGTGACACGGCAACCGACGCAAAAGAAGCGCTCAAATTGCTTAAAGCCAAAGCTAATAGCGAAGAAAAATATGACCTGGTCATTATAGATTTTGTATTGTCCGACTCAGACGGACTGACACTAGCAAAGCGCATCAAAGACGATGAATCTTTGAGTGATACCAAACTTATTTTGCTTACCGCACACGATAAAAAAGGTCTTGGCGAATTAGCTGTTCAAGGCGGCTTCTCTGCTTATCTAACCAAGCCTGTGAAACGAAATAATTTGCTTGAGTGCATCTCTGGCGTTTTGCGTGGCAACCCAAAAATAGAGTTGAAAATAAATACAGAACCGCAAATCGAAGAAGAGCACGAAATTCATCCTATTTATAAGCCATTGCCTGATGCCATGGACGGTGAAAGTCGAGGTTTGGTGCTCGTTGCCGAAGATAATCTGGTAAATCAAAAAGTGACTGTTTTACAACTGAAAGAACTTGGTTACGACGCTTTTGTAGTAGGCACCGGCAAAGCTGCAGTAGAAGAAGCGTTGCTTGGAAATTATATTGTTGTTCTAATGGACTGTCAGATGCCAAAAATGGACGGTTTTGAAGCCGTATCCAAAATCCGCCAAGCTGAGTCATTAAGTGGCAAACGCATACCTATAATTGGACTCACCGCTCAAGCCATGGCAGGCGATCGTGAGCGTTGTCTTGAAGTTGGTATGGACGACTATTTGAGCAAACCTCTTACAATAGAAAAACTTCGAGAAAAGATGGACTTCTGGTCAGTAAGCGAATTAGACGAAGAGCTTGAACTGGTGCAAAAAGAAGAGCCGCAAATGACCCGACAAGAAATGCGATTTCCAGGTGACAGGCAAGATATCACCACACCGCCTGTAGGGGCACCAATAGTTGGACCTGATTTTGATCCGGCAATCTTGCGCGAATCACTAACTGAAGCAGATGCTCAAGATGTTCTTTTGACTTATGTTGAATCTTCTGAAGGGCTGGTAGAAGCGCTTCGCATCGCAGTATCTAATCGCGACAAAGAGCGAGTAATAAAAGTCGCTCACGAATTAAAAGGCGCTAGCGGCTCTGTTGGAGCCGTTCTATTGCATCGTTTATGTGCAGCTATTGAAAAGACTGCTTTTCAAGAACAATGGGCACCAGTCTATAAACTATTTACCGAAGTGGAAGCTGGCTTCGAGCGTGCTAAGAAAGCGATGACGCAATCGAAGGTTGTCTAACTAATCATAGTCAGTTTAGACAGGGGCACTGTAGCGCTCTTCGATAGCTGCTAAAATCTTCTTACGACTTTCTTTTGCTTTGAGCGACTTGTCGTTTTCGACACTGCGTGCGATTTCAGCAAGCGTGTCGTCTTTGACATAAGAGCCAAACCATTTCGAATACTCGTTGTTGTGCAAATGGTAATTCCAGGTGGCATCATCCACTCCTTGCGCTATCTGCGAGAAGATAACTAGATTTTGCGCTTTCAAATTGAGTTTGCCATCAGGACCTTTGAAATAGAAGCTGCGCTCTTCGCCCAGGTCGCCTTCGGCATATTTGCGAATGTGTCTGTGGTGCTCTTCGGTTGGCGGAATAATCTTGCACGCTATCGGGTCTTCGCTCTTGTTTCTAAACCAGATGAGCGAGTTTGCTGCATCCTTGTTGTACGAATGTATTTTCGGCATTTTGTCGCCAGTGGCTTTGACTACGTGCTGGAAAGTCTTTTGCGGATCGTCGCCTATGACGATGACTACATCCATTTCTTTTATAACAGAGTGTGCCACTTGATCTGGATGCACCGTCACCAGTACCAGTCCATGCATCAAAGCTTTACCTAGTTCGGAATTCTTTTCCCATTCTGTTGGCATCAAATGGTGCACTTCGTCAATTATGGTCCAGTGCGGGCGTCCATAGGTGGAACGCAATTTTCTAATTGCAGGCAACACTTGCGAACAATATGTGGGACGGTCAGCAAGAGGCACTCCAAGTAGGTTTACAACCGCATTGTTAGTGGGGCTCTCCATTGCGTGCATAAACTCTTCAATTGGTGTTGCTCGCTCTGGATTTCCAAGTACAAGTGCATTACTTTGTTGCTCGTAATCACCTTCTGGATCGATTAAAGCGTATTGATATTTGGACTCGACAATGCGCTCCAGGAGCGACTTCACCGTTGTAGATTTGCCCGAACCAGAAGGACCGCAAACTAAAATTGAAGTCGAATACGGCGGAATCTCAATATCTTTGCCATCTGGTGTTTGTCCAATAATTAGATGATGACGTTTCAGTTTGGGTTCAATTTCCTTTAGATCTGACTCTACAATCATGTCTATCACTTCGCTCACGCCTGCACCATGATCTTTTTTGGTGACAAAATCGGCACGCTCTTTTAGAGAATCAATGGCATTTTTTGTGGCTACTGCACACTCAGATACTGCTAGAAAGGCATGATCGTTTTCGGCGTCGCCACAAGACACAACACCGTGCGGCGATAATTTTAAATCTTCTAGTGCCGCGAGCAAGCCGGATGCTTTATTTGTACCGGATGGCAAAACCATAACCGCACCTTTGTTGAATATGATTTCGAGCGCCAGCCCCATACTCTTAATAACTTCAAGCACGGTTGTCTCATGCGGCTCCCATGTAGCGACGATGCAACGCCCTGCGGTCAAATTGCTCACACCTGCGTTCTTGAGACATTCATAAAATTCGGGCGGCGGCACTTCTGCCAAGATTTGTTCTTCTTTGGTCTCGGGCGTGTACATTAAACCGCCGTTTTCAGCCACGATGCGGTCGAAAAGTTCGTGCTCCGGAAAAACTGCCTTCAAATCTTCCAAGATTCGCCCTGTCACAAGTAAAAGTTTGCGCCCGGATGCTTTAACCTTTTTGAGTGCCTCGACATACTCTGGAGCCACCTTGCCCCCATGTGCCAGAGTGCCGTCATAGTCGAGTGCCAGGGCGTGATATCGCATGTTTTTACCTCATAGATTAAATGCGCTGTGTATGGATATAGCGCAGTCCTGTAAGAGCGATTTGCATTAAAATGTAGGGATAGATGTCAGGGTTAAGGGACTGAATGTATATCAGGTTTGTTTTATCGAATTTTTTTGCCGCTGCGCTTTTGACGCTCTCGCCTGTATACGCATTGGCGCAGGAAGAGCAAACCAAGCCTATTAGTGTTTACGAAGCCTCGACAGTTGCATCTGAGCTACCAGTGACCAGAACCCTCAGTTTAGAGGAATTCAGTACTTATGCCGGTGAGATGTGCAAGAAGTATGGTCTTGAAGGACCGACTGAAATATCAAGTCCGTCTGATCGAACTCAGCTTTATAGTGAAATGAGTGCTGCTCGCAAAGTATTGTTCAAGCAACTCTGCGATCCGAAGATTCGAGAGGATGCAGCGGCCAAAGAAAAGGTGCAGGCGCAGATGAAATCACTTTCTCAAGATCTAAGCTACTTTCCAAACCTTGCGGGATTTGGAACCGTTGATATTCAACCAAGACTCAAAGAAAGAATCCAAGATCTCCGTCAACTCGCAGCTCCTGGTTTGCAGAACAACCTGAGCGACTCTATTCCAACCGTGCGCGATCAAATAAAACAAAAGCATGGAAAGTATTATGTTCCGCTGGTGCCTAATAAGTGAAGGTTAGATTCGCACTAGCATTGATTCTTTTAGCATCCACTTTTCGAGATGTCGTGGCTGCAGAAAATGTAGAAGTGAAAATTCTTTCTGTAAAAGATTTCAGTAAATATGCAGCGAATTTGTGTAAGAAACTAAAACTATCTGGTCCGACTGAAATTACATCTCTGGCTCACAGACAGTCTCTTCTTACTACTTTGAACAGGCTTCAACTTGAGAAAGCACTTCAATTGGATAATATCGAAATCAAAGATGATGCAAAAGCTAAAGCAAAAATTCAATCTGAGCTTGATGCAATAGTGAAAGAACTTCAGAAGTTTCCAAATCTTCAGTATAAAAAAGTGGATGGTTATGTTGAGCCTCGCTCGACATATTCAGCTCTCGCTCCTACTAATGCGGATAAATCGAATCTCCCTTCTTTAGGGTCGAATTATCGCTCGCTCCCTTTCTCTGAAGTAAGATATCCCCTTCTTGCTGCTGGTGCAAAGTATCAACGTCTTGCTCCTTTTGGCGGAAAATATAGACCTCGTATACTGTCTGGCGAGGATTACCAGATAAAGTTTAATGTTTTGAGAACATCGCCAGAAGTATTGATGCACGATTCTATATCTGTCGTTCGCGAACAAATTAGAATGAAGCACGGAGAAAATTACATTAAATGAGCAGCGACAATGAAGACTAAAATTTTGTCGTCAACTTTATTGATTTTTGTTGGCATATTTTCATCGTTGTTAATGCCCCAAACACTCTTGGCTGAAGAGTCGTCATGTCATGATTATCCGGGGCACAAAGAGGTCTTGGATCAAGGTAATTCAGTTTTAAACAGTATTCCTACTCGTAGCCATCGCACCCGTGTTTTTTATGAATTTGGATCTAGTATAAGATGGTCCAAAAGGCAGAGAGAGCTTAGACCTGTAGAAGAGCAACTTGATTTTATTCGGAAAGAAAAGCCAAAATTGACCAGAAGCAATCTAAAATTGCTCATAAGGCAACTTTCTGATGGCTATTTCTACGAGCAAAGATTTGAAGATTGTCGCAAGTTCCTTGAAGCTGTCATGGACGATTTGGATCCTGAGGAAAAAGAACAGGCTTGGGAAATCATCGCTAAATGCCGCGTACTCAGAAGCCAGAATGACTACATCGGCGAACTAATGAGTTACTTAAATGATCCAAACAAGTTGAGTGAATCTCGAAAACAAGATTTTCTGGATGCCTTAGCATTGATTCAGAAAATTCCAAAAACTACAAAAGACGGTTCGGTAGTTTTACGACCCAACAAAGATTTGTGCGAAGGGCTCATCTACGCAATTCTGAATAATAACAAAGAAGCAATTGCAGCTAAGGATCGAGTTTTAAATTGCTTCAAACTGAGAGCTTATCTGGATAATAGTAGATTAGACTTTGGTTTTGATTCAGAAAAACTTTTCAGCGAGCCTATGTTTTTTGATTTACCCAAGGAGACTGCAAGGTCCGGAAAAATATTTTTCTATGCTCCGAAATATACAGAGTTCGATGGTGCACTTGCACTATGTAAAAAAGTTGGTACTGTAAATGACTTACAAACATTGTCCAAATTCTGGATTGATAGTTTGTACGACTCTGAGTTCGACGAAGATACTCAGTCAACATTGATTCAAAATCTCCCCGCAGACTATCGCTCGAAGTTAGTGAGTAAATGCCTACTGCGTTGTGGACCAGAGTTTGCAAGAATCTATGATGCTCTTAAAAAACGTGGATGGCATGAAGAAGCGCAAGTCTATCTTGAGCAATGTGTGGATAAAAGTCTAGAATCCAGCAGATTTCCAGGGACATATACAATTACCGAATATTTTCTATCGCGTGGCGATCAAAATGCGGCT
Organism: uncultured Candidatus Obscuribacterales bacterium; assembly: GCA_964606665.1. Taxonomy (GTDB): domain Bacteria; phylum Cyanobacteriota; class Vampirovibrionia; order Obscuribacterales; family Obscuribacteraceae; genus Aved-18. The sequence goes on from CAZSHS010000029.1 coordinate 10,265, forward strand.
CTTAAAATTTATGATGCAGCTTTATCTGGTATTGCCAAACTCGATGCTAAAGGTGGCTCAGATATTGTATTAGCGAACGAACGTCTGTCGAGTTTAGTAGAAGATTTGGATAAATACAAAATTTCATCTAAAAATCCAATTGCTATCAAGACTTTAACACTGTACGAAAAAGTCAAAAAAGATTTTGATCAATTTAACTGTCTTGAACTTGCTGAAAAATTGACGCGCACTGGTTGGAGACTTGTTGAGAATGGCGAATCAAAGGAAGCCACCAAGCTTTTCGATTCTGCTCTCGATATTCGCCGAAAGAATCTAAAGCCTAACGATCGAACTTTGGGACTAACTTATTTGGATGCTGGTCGAGCCGCGGCATTTTGCAACGACTTTTTACGAGCGGATCTATATTTTCAAAAAGCTATTTTAATATTTTCAGCTAGTCCAATCAGACCTGACGATGATTTGATTACAGCATTAGAAAGTTATGGTAGCCTTCTCAACAAGAATAATCGAACAGTTCAAGCTCAGAAGATTTACGCACAATTGAAGGCAATCAGATGAAACTACTCACAGTCTTTGTGGTATCGCTGGTGGTTTTCGGACTATCGCTTTCGTCGTTCATTCCTGGTTTTTCGATGAGCAACTGGAGCGTGTTCATTGCTTGTGCAAATCTCATAGTAAACGCGTTAGTTTCAGTTACTCTTTTTATTGGTCTAATGGTTTTGAACCAGAAGAACAAAGTTGGAGTTAATTCGGTCAGCGAGATTACTGCTACCTGGTTTGATTCGGTTGCATTCGTGGCGCTTTTGATGTTTTCATTAATTGTGCCAATGATGACCATAGCCTTTGAAGCCACCACTCATACATGCAGTCAGTTTCTTTTAGACTTTATTCCGACTCCATGGCATATCATGGTGCTTGCGCTAGGTCCGGTATTGAACGGTTTTTGTGCGGGACTCTTATTTCAGAGGGTCGATATCGAGCCAAAGACTGTTAACTTCTTAAATGGAATGGCGCTTGGAATTGCTCTGCCTTTTGCTATTGCAACGCTTCCATTATGTATTCTTGGAGCAATGGCCCTCTTCATGGGTATGGCTTGGATGGTATTTTCTGCGGTGCTTGCTGTTATCGCCACATTGAAACTGTTCGACTTGCTTACAGTCTTTTATCCCATATTAAAGGGGCATGACAAACTGCGTATCGCCGGACTGGTTAGCGGATTAGCATTGCTTTTATTGGCGCAAATGCCCATCTGGCTTACAAATTTTTGCGCCATTCAGGTAGCAAAAGACCCCAGTAATCAGGCTGCAATTCAAATGATTAAGCTCTTTGGAGACAAAAAATATCTTTTACGCAAATGCTATTTGTCAGGCAATATGCCTTCAATTAACGAAATGGGGCTTCCATTCATCGATACCAATAGTGTGAAAATGGTTTTTAAAAAGGTTACCGGAAAGGAATTTAGTTCTTTTCCAAAGCCGAAAAGCGTTGAGCAAGAAGAAGCCCGTCTTATGGATTAATGATAGTTTTACACAATAAGCTATATTTCATAAGATTTTGAAATTGCCTAAAAGTCTCTGTATATATGTAGAGCCAAATGATCGCGATGCAAACCAGGCGCGCAAAATCTCTATGAAACCACTAAAAATTTACTAGCGAATCCTGTCTTTGAAAACGACAATTTGAGCGCTTTTTGCCACTTGAATGATTTTTTGACTCTTTACCTTTTTGACTATGTCTCTATAATCAAGTGGCTCCAAGGGAACTCTAATAAAATGCTAGTTTTAACGAGAAGTATCGCAATGGTCACAGGCGCCTGTCTGATACTGGTACTGCTCTCCCGAGTAGACTTAACTACTGCATCTCAATTTCCTTCTGAATTAGTGCCTTTTATGCAATTTGGTGTGGATTTCAGCGTATGGGTGATTTTTTCAGTCATTTTGGTGTCATTTATTGAACATCAAGTTCACAGCCAGCTAATGCACCGCCGCAATTGGCTAAGCAAACACAAAAAATCTTTCCAGCGTATTTTCGAATCTCACGCACTTGATCATCATCAGCATTATTCCAAAATATTTGTTGACGAGCCTGTGCCGGAGGGCGAAGACAAGGAAATTCGTTTAAATGTGCATAAAGCACCAATAAAAATGTTTCCAATTGCATTAGTTATTGCAATTGTGTCTATTCCTTGTGCAATCACCTTTCTTGCTGTTGCAACTTTGCACCATTGGATTTGGAACAAAATACATTTGGAAATGCACAAACCCGAAGATAGAAAGTTCAAAAAATGGCCAATTTACAAATTTTTGGCTAGACATCACTATCTCCACCATCAGTATCAAAACAAGAATTTTAACGTCGTGTTTCCGTTTGCCGATTACATTATGGGCACCGACGCACGTGCCACTGATGTTGATATCGCAAAAATGAAAGCGTTGGGATACCTTTAAACAGCTAAATCAAAAGGTCCTCTTTCGAAGACCTTGATAGTTCATTTGAGCTTGCTCGTGCGTTGTATAACTAAACGGTTGGTGCGGTGGAATATTCCATGCGATGCTTGTCTAACGTGGCTTGAAGTTTATCTTCATCCATGTTTGGAAGCGAGGTCTTAATAATCTTTCCGCCAGTACCTTCCAATTGCGGAAGTACTTTGTCCATAGTCACTTTTCTGACAAGAATGAACAGGGCTGAAGAATTTGGCTTCAATGTAGCAGCCAATTCTTTCATGAAATCGTCATTGATTCCTAAATCTGTTGTTGCTCCAGAAAGCGCACCAGCAGCGCCGCCTATTGCCATCCCAAACAATGGATTGAGCAATAGCATTCCGACTAAGCCGCCAAGCAAACTTCCTTGCAAAGCACCAAATGCGGTAAGGTTCATTGCCTGATGCAATTTTACTTTACCATCACCATCTTTAGTGGCACAAACAGCGTCTTCCATATCGATTAGATATTCATTTTGCATTTTCACCAATTTCATTCTCATCTCTTCGGCTTGGTGAATACCATCGTAAGCAATAACTATTAAGTCGCTCATTGGGACCTCCAGTATCTAAAGTGGATATATCCTAGCACCTATTAGTAAAGCCAATGCTCTTGGCTACAGAAACAGCCACTCTAGACCGTTTGGAAGCTTCGCGTTGCTGTATTCGATGTGCAGGACGCGTCTGTTTGTCGGTTCTAACACTTGTGAGGAAGCGTGCAAAATTAAAGGGCGCATTGCAATGATGTCGCCTGCTTTTGCTGGGCATAGCACCACTTCTTTGCCCTGGCGCCATTTATTAATTTGTTCTGGTTCAATAAATCCGTGCTTGTGAGAGCCCTTCAAGAATTTGATTGCTCCATTTTGTTCGGGACAATTATCGATGTGAATTCGAAATGCCACCACTTTTTCTAGAATCTGAAATGGCGGTTGAACATAATTCATTTTGTCCTTAATCGACCAAGGACCAAATCCGGGAGTTTCAATTTTATCTTTGACTACAATCGATCTATCTTGGTGCCAGGTTACGTACCAGTTAGATTCTTCAGTTTTATCAAACAGCGTAGCGTTAATGGCAATTGGGTTCTCGCCCAATATCTCGGTCGCTAGTTTGAGCAATTTATCCGATTGCGAAAGTGCTTTTATCTCAGGACAATGCGAGAAAATATTTCTCAAACCAGGCAATTTGCCAGACTGTGACTGTCGGTATTTTTCAATTACAGTTTCTATCTTAACGATCTCATCTGTATCGAAAACACCTGAGAATGTGGCGAAGCCATCCGCTTTCAGTTGAGAAGTTTGAGTTGTTGTGGCGGACATTTACTCTGAAACCTGCACTATTGAGTTTGCAAATTATACACATTTTCACAAGGCCTTGCTTAATTCTCGAAAATCTCTAATAGGCATGTTCTCTCGGTTTCAGCTAAGGTAGTCGGAATGAGATTCTGAAAAAGTGTCTAGCTTACTCGACGATTTTGAGGTACAGTTATGAAAGCAAGAGAGGTTCTAAAATTATTGAAAGCCAAAGGTTGTGAAATTGTGAGGCAAAAGGGTTCGCATCTACGAATTAGATGTGGCAAGTGCAGTACCACAGTTCCAAACCATGCCAGCGAAGATTTGGGAATAGGTCTTTTAAAGCAAATTGAGCGAGATTTGGCACCCTGTTTAGGTCTAATTTGGAGTTAAGGCAATGAAAAGCTATACAGTGAAATATGAACGAGATGCGGATGGTTGGTGGGTTGCCACTGTCAAAGGTGTCTCGGGTTGCCATACCCAAGGTAAAACTATCGAGCAATCTCGCACGAGAATTCGCGAAGCTTTAGAACTTTTTGTGGATGATGCCCTAACTGCTGATTTAATCGATGATATTTTTTTGCCGACCAAGGCTAGGAATCTAGTTAAGACTGTGTTGGATACCCGAGATCGAGTTGAAACAGAATCAAAAAAATTGCAGAAAGTCACAACCGATGCCGCTCGCGTTTTAACTGAAGATATAGGAGTAAGTATGCGAGATGCTGGAGTAATACTTGGTCTTTCTCATCAACGTGTTCATCAACTGACTTCGCAAAATGACACCAAATCATAAAGGTCCTCTTTCGAAGACCTTCATGACTCATCTTGGCTCATCCGTTTAAAACTTTATGCAGCAAATGCGCATTTACTCTTGCTAGAAGTGGCACAGGGACCTGCAGCGATTTCTTCATGCAAAGCGCTTATAGCGATGTGAACGTGACGTTCTAGGTCATTTTTGTGTTCGAGCATTTCGCGACCGACGTCGAAAAGATCAAAATCTGATTCGATCAACATGGGGAAGAGTTTTTTCTCTTCTTCTTCATGATGGTGCTCCATGATTTCGCCAAGCACTTTGACTTTAGCGCGAACGGTGTCGTGGTCACATTTGCAATTCATCAATTCATCTACCAAAACTTTGATTGCGTGGTGCTCTTCGTATGCTTCAAGAGCATCATCTTTGTTCAATTCTTTGAGAAGAGGAAAAACGTGTTCTTCTTCAATCATTGTGTGGACCGCCAAGGTCTTGATGATTTTGTCGACCATTTCTTCTTGGTCGTGACGAGTGTGGCTGTCGAGACAACGCTCGAACATCCCTTCTAGTCTGCGGTGGTCCGCGATTAATATGTTGACTAGACTAACTTTAACCATGATGATTTCGCTCCGTTTTGCTCATGCCTGTCTTATAGCATCCATTTTGGAGGTGATTCCATTGAATTGCACTCTAAAGGCGACAAAATCCCCAAATTAGATTAAATCCAGTAGCTTTTAAACGACTATACCACCTAAGGTGTAGTCTGTAGACTTCAGGGCGCTGACAAGCAATAGCCCAAAGAGTTCAATTTTCTACCTATATATAGGATTATTTTCGCTCAGGATTTTTTCTTCAAAGCGGTAAGAAGTAGCTCTCTGGCTCCAGGATATGTTTTGCAATAACGATATTCTTTTGATGCCGAATCAAAGTCGGCGACAATACGATCGGGATTGTCCTGACCTATTCTCAGTCTCGCTATTCCTGTAATCGCGTCAAGTTTACTCTCAAAACCATAATTGCTGGTTAGGATGTATTTGTAATCAGCTCGAGCTTTTTCTTTCTCGCCGAGCCAATGATATGCAAGTCCTCGGTCAAAGTATGTGCATCGATCTGCATAAGTAAAAAATCCCGGCAGATAAGCTTCGCAAGAATTGGTCTCGATGTGATAGCCTATTGAATTTCCTTTCATCAGCAAACATTTGTCGAATTTTTTGATCGCAGCTTTGAACTGCTTTTTATAAAAGAGAGCTGTTGCCACTTCGCCAGGATAGGCAAATTCAGTGGGTTTGAGTTTTTCAGCTTTAGAAAAATCAGCCAGTGCTTCATCGAATTTTTCTAATTCCAGAAACGCCCTTCCTCTAAAGAAATAAGCGCCATGATTTGAAGGCGCAAGCTTAATTGCTGAATCCAGGTCGGCAACAGCACCTTTGAAATCGCTCATTTTACTTTTAACTATTCCGCGTGCGATGTATGCATTGGCACAACCAGGCAGAATGCGAATAACTTCGTTTAGCTCCAATAATGCGTTTTTATAGTCGTTTTCGATGGCATGAATTCGAGATTTTTTTATGTGAGCAAGAACGAAATCCGGAGAAAGCCTAGAAGCCATCTCTAATTTATGAATTTCCGTTTCTGACCAATAGAAGGACGAGCCTACGAAAAGACGAATAGCTTCTTCATCAATGTGTCCAAGAGCCTTTTCTTTTGCCAGTTTTACAAACTTTTGAAGGCTGACCTTGTAATCATGTTTGGCTTTCAAACTCGAAATCATAAGCTTGTTGCCTTGCTTCACGACATCGACTTCAAAACTTGCTTGATAAGAAGGAAGCTCAGATTCAGGGGCATTCAATACAACATTTAAAAGGTATCCAGTTTTGGATTCTTTACTTTTGAACACTGAAGCAGGAGCGAGCGCGAAAATTCTTGTTTGATTCTCGCCCAGTCCAATTTCGCCAAAATAACTCTTGAACTGTTGCCATCCCGATTTGGTCATGACACCGGAATGGGGAGCATGATATCCGTGATCTTTACCAAAAAACGGACACTCCAGTGATTCATGTGACCATCTGCCTCCCAAAGCAATCAGTTGCTGCTGGTCATTGCTGATGCGGCTGATGCGACCTGAATATTGCGGATATAAAACGTATTCCGCATCGCCTGCGACCAGATCAGTCGGCATCTTCAGAGATTGTCCAATAGGAAATCCGATGAGAAGTCCCGTCAAAATTGAAAGCGAAATGACGCGTGGAAATCGTCCCAGTTCAAATGGTATTTTGAGCATGATAGTAATGACTCGCAGGTTTGTAGTCTTCAAATGATTGTCTCTTGAAAACATCCCGCACGCAAGTTAAGTCTCAAGCCATCAATAGAGCCCGAAACGCCCAACTGCTCAGCAGATAGTAAATATGGGCTACTTTTCTAACGAGGCGTCTGGAAACCCGCTCCCAGACTGGCTCGGATTGGGCACTTTTATTAACTCTGTAGGCAACGAAAAGAGTGCTGTTATTCTGAATGCTATTCTGATTTCATTTCGGGCTTTAGTTCCAACTTCGGCTCAAGTTCAGTCGGCGTCACCGGCACCACAGGCAATTCGACTTTAGGAGATTCAAGATCAAGCTTCTTGCGCTCAACCTCAATTTCTTTGCGCACGTCTATAACTTTAGGCTTCGCATCCTTCTTAATGCGACCCGGACGACCAACCATCATATGAATCAATGGAAAACGTTTATCCAAAATAGTGGTCAATTGCTTGGTGGCAGTATTGATATTCTCAACCGCTTCTTGCGCATTAGTGATTGTCGCTTTCATATTCGAATTCAAGATCGGCTTGTTCAGCAGCGTATCAGCTTTATCAAGAGTGGTGCGCGTCTTAGACAAAATCTCTTTGACGTCGTCGCGCAGCTCTTTATTGTCAGTTATTTTCTCAACTTTGCTTACAGTGACAAACATGGTATCAGTAGATTTTTCGAGCTTAGCCAAAGTGGTGCGCAACTCATTTCGAATATCTTTATCGTGCACCATGCTATCAATTTGAGTAATTAATTGTTTAGCTGAAGCAATTGTAGATTGCGCCTGTGCAACTGTGTCTTTGAGATCCTGACTAATTCGAGGGTTCTCCAAAAGTCGCGAAAGCCTATTGGTCAATTTATTCAAATCTTTTGTTAGTGGCAGTAATTCATGCTCGATGGGCAACGCATGATCGATTACTGGCATGGCTTTATCAGCTAATAGTGCGAGTTGATCAGCGGCGCGAATAACGCGTTTGCGATCTTCGCGATAATTTTCCACCATTTTCTCAGGTTCAAGATGACTTAATCCTATGCTTAGTTTTTGTATAGCTAACTCGGGTCTGGCAGGCATTTCTCCTTTAACAAGTGCACCGTCGGCGAGGACCGGAAGATCTTCTGCACTATTATCAGGAATTACAATTTCAACATACTTCGAGCCCACGATACCATCGGTCAAAATCATAAATTTTGCATCAGTTCTCACTTTTAATTTCGGAGATGAGATGCGCAACTGCACTAGGACCCGATTGTTTCCTTCCCACTCTACTTTATCGACACGACCAATACGCGTTCCGTCGATTAATACCGAAGCATTTTGACTGAGTCCGGCAACTTCTGGAAAATCAACGTTTATAACTTGTTGTTTGTTCCAGGGCTCCAGGTTGCGCCACCAGCAAAAGCTCCAGACCAAGATAATTATCGCCACTGAAACAAACATTCCTATAACAGCATTTTCGAGCAGTTTTTGTTCAGTCTTGTCGTGCTTTTCTGGCTTATTAATTTCGTTAGTTTCAGCCAAGGAGATTTCCTCCTTTATAGAACGCAGCAATTGTTACCATTAGGTTGGCAAGGTAACAGTATAAGAAAGACATTGTAATGGCTTCGGGTGCAGGCTGGCTTCCTGTGCGGTATGCATTTAGTCCTGCTGTCACTCCCATGAAAAATCCGATGGTAGGATTTACAACACTTAGTTTGATGAAATAAACAACAATGTCTTTGAATTTAATTGCATCGTGAGCTGAATCCAAAAAGTCGAGCATATTAGTGACACCAAAAAATGGTGACACTAGAACGGCGGTGGCAAAGCCAATAAGCAGACCATAAGCGCCCATGCATGTTGCCATAAGCATTGTGGTGCCATAGCGCGGCAAAATATAATTCTGGGCAAAACTTTTATCACTATTAAAATCGGTTCGAAAATATTTGGTTTCTTCAGATATTAACGACGATACGCGAACGCACCAGGCAAGGCTCACCGTGAGCGGTCCCATTTCACGCATGAGACCAAGAGAAATCATGGCTCCAGATAACCTTTCGGCTTGAAACGACTTGAGTTCAGTCACGCTTTCAAGCGTAAGTGCGCAACCAATAGACATTGCCGCAAGTCCGACCAATGCAAAAGAATAAACACCCATCCAGAGCGCATATTTGCGAAAAACTCTCCCAGCGTGTTTGGCTGAATGCCAGGATCCAGGACTGAAAGAGATCATGAAAAGCTTGACCGCCATTCCGAAATTGGAGAGCGGAGAAAATCCATGCGCAGTAGCTAGTGACACGCGATTCAAGTTGCGCTCCATTGGTCCCGATAGGGAAATAGCATAAATAGATATTCCCTAGAGTCGTGAATCTGTGGGCGAAAGTCCTATAAAATGGCTAATTTGCCGTTGAAGGCTGAACCGCAGCCAGTCCGCCCGAAAACTTATCGGCCCATTTATATTGGGGTTTAATGACCCATTTGCCCGCTTTGTCTATGAAGCCCCATTTTCCATTTTTGCTTACTGCCGCAAGACCTTCTGAAAAGTCCTGAGCATCGCTGAAGACCTGAGAGATGGCAATTTTGCCTGACTTGTCTATAAATTGCCAGTGGTTTTCTTTGCCGACACGTGCAAGTCCCTCACAGAAGTCGGCTACATCTTCGAATTTGGGTGAAAGCACCACTTTGCCTTTTTTATCTATGAAAACATATTTGTCGCTGCCTTTCTTCATCACACGAGCAAGCCCGTCATGGAAAATGCCTGCATCACTCAATTCGGGCTTGATAACAACTTCGCCTTTGGTGTTGATGTAACCCCAGCTTTCGCCTTGCATAAAGCATGCAAGCCCTTCTGAAAAACCGCCAGCCGAATGATATTGCGGCTTTATTAGAACGGTACCTTTGGCATCGATGAATCCGAATTTCTCCTTTTCGCGAATCATCGCAATGCCATCGTTAAAATCGAAAGCACGTTGATATTTTTTAGGAAGTACTTGTTTGCCATCTTTGTCTAAATAAAGCCAATCGTTTCCTTGCAAAACGGCTGTTTTGCCTTCGTGGAAATCCTCGGCGATGCGCGCGTGTGGGTCCAAAACAGTTTTGCCTGACTTATCTATGAAAAAAGCGTGGTCGCCTTTCTGTACTGCCGCTTTGTCTTCTCTGAAAAGGCGCGCCTGGTCCCATTCTGCTTTGATTATCATTTTGCCAGACTTATCCACATAGCCGTATTTAGGCGGCTTTTCAGCAAAAACGTCTGGGGAGATACTGATTAAAAGAAGCATGGCAAGAAGTGTTTTGTGAAAAAATCCGCGCATAAAAGATCCTTGTCAAAGGAGTTAGTTAAAACTTGCAGTAAATGATAACACGCGCCTGGTCCAGCGATTTGGGCGCTTGTCAAGTTGACGCCGTTAATAATTTTGCTTGTGCTACACAAAAAATGTGAGCAAAAACAAATAAGAAAGGCAATCTCCCTCACCAGGACAAAGATGGTATCGACATTATTTAGAGTAGCGATAATGCCACCATTGATTGATAGAAAACCCCTTATTTTTCTATCAAACCTGATGCAAAGATCAGGACGGTACTAGTTACTGTCCTGATTTATTTTTTCCATATATAATGCTTTGCATGAGCTTACCCCTTTTAAACAAAGCGCTTGCGATTTTTCTAATTTTCCTGTTTGTCACCGGACAGAATGCCACTTTTGCTGCGCCGAAAAAGAGAGTAGCAAAGTTTCCAACAAGACTGATGGCGCTTCAACTTCCTACAGCCGAAGTGCTCATGCGCTCGTTTCGATTCTCCAATAAAGAATCTCAAGCTCTTTTGCTTAAGATTAGAAAACAGGCAGCGGCTAGGCTTGCTGTAGTGGGTTTCAACGCCAATATAAGCACTGACAAAGCAGTCGATCAAGGATTGCCTATCTTGTCGATATATCCATCCACTGTCAAAGGCATAAACATACTAAGCAAAGGTTATTGTCTTGAAGCTGCAGTGACACAGTATGGACGCAAAGTTGAGGGTGGTCCACTTGTGGCTACCTACTACCAGCGAATCGGCTCGTCACCTATGGTTTGTTTCAACCTCGATTTTGAACAGTACTCCCTAATGTTGGTGGATGTGTACGTACAAATACATATGTCGGCTAAAGAGTTTGCAAGTAAAAAGAACGCGGTCAAAGGCGGCAAATAGAAGTGAGACTGATAGCCTTGTTGGTTTTGTTCTTTTTGTGTGCAGAAGCGCATGCCCAGAGCGTTTATTTTGTTACTGACCGGACATACACGACCAAGAAAAATGGTTGCATAAGATTTCATAAACAAAATACCGAAAATTTGAGTGTGCTTAACTACGGCGTCTTGAATAAAAAGGATATCGCCAAAGAGAAGAATTGTTCTCACGAAATGATTAATGATTGGTTCGATTTCAAAGAAAGGTTCAGAGCCGAAATAAAGAAATCGCCCGATGAACATTTTATTTTATTCTTGCATGGTTGTTGTGTTGACTTTAAAGAAGCGGCTAAACAAGCCAATATGCTTGCTGAAGCATCAGGTAAGCCAGTTATGTTTTACGACTGGGGAACTCCCAAAGGCAATTACTTCGGCTCGATGTTAGCCTGTCCTCGGGCTCAAGAACGATTCAACAACTTTATTTTCGATCTATTTCAAGAATATCCTAAAGCGCGCATCTCTGTAGTTGGGCTCAGCATGGGCAATGTGCTTGTATATAATTTTTGTTTGCAACACAAAGTCTCCGATTTGTCTCGTCATTTTAACGAAATTGAGATGGCTAGAGCCGACATAGATACAATTGTTTTTCGAACCAATATGCATCGTGTGTTAACGCACTGCGACAAGCTCGACTTGTATGTCGCTAAAAATGACTTTCTGATTAACATCTCAGGCTTTATGCGCGGTTTGATTTATCCTTTTCCGCCAGTGTTTATGCTTGGTCATACACACGGCAATATGAATCTGGGCAATGCGGTCGAAGTGTTTGATGTAAGCAAACTGAAAATGGGTCATCTGCTTCCATGCGTAGCTATATCTACAGTACTTAACGGTCCTGAAGCCTACAAACTGTCTGAACAATACAGTTTTAGTGATACCGGAAATGGTGTGCAGGTAATTACGGTCCAGAAAAAGAAAAAGAAATAACGGAGTCGATTAAATAGGTTATAGATATTTGTTATAACGCTATTCCATTTTTTGATAGATTTTCAAAACGGGAGAAAATACCTTGTATGCGTTTTCAAAAGGTGTAAAGCGAATATTTTCTTTGTCGCCAAGCACAAGAAATCCTCCAGGGGCAAGGCTTTGAAAGAGTAATCCGTGCACTTTGTCTTGTAATCGGCGATTAAAATAAATCATCACATTGCGGCACAAAATCAAATTGAACTCGTTAAACGAGCTATCCGTCACTAAGTTGTGCTGTGAAAAAACAAGATTCTCTTTGACGCTATCATGAAACTTAGCCCAGCCGTAGCCGGATGTATAATAATCCGAAAAGTCGCATGTGCCCGAAGCTAAGTGATAGTTGCTAGTATATTCTTGCATTACTGAGAGTCGAAAGAGACCCTTTTTAGAATTCTCGATTGCGACATCATTTAAGTCAGTAGCGTAAATGCGAGTGTGTTTTGCAAGCCCCTCTTCTTTAATAATAATAGAAATTGAGTAGGGCTCCTCTCCCGTAGAACAGCCTGCGCTCCAGATTTTTATCGATGTATTTGCAAGCTTTGGCAATATCTTGTTTCGGATGCACTTAAACACCTCTGGATCGCGAAAGAGAGTTGTAGTCGGCACGGATAGTGTAAGAATGAATTTTTTCATGGCTGCGTCACTGTGAAAAATTCGATCCGTCATTTCATCCAAGGACTTGATACGCTCAATATCCATGGCGTCTTGAATACGTCTTTTTATTGACGCAGTGGCGTAATCACGATAATCGAAACCGGTCTTCTGATACACGCTTTGAAGTAATTCGAAAACCTGTTCTTCTGTGATTTCGGTGGTCATTGTTTCAACTTACGCTTTGTATAACCAAACTCGAAGCAGGGATAATAATTGCCCGCGATCGACTGGTTTTGTGATGTAGTCTGAAGCACCGGCTTCAAGACATTTTTGTCTGTCGCCTTTCATCGCTTTTGCAGTCACTGCTATTATTGGCAGCTTTTTATATTGTTCCATGGAGCGCAATTGACGCGTAGCCTCATAACCATCCATTTCAGGCATCATAATGTCCATAAGTACGAGATCGATTTTAGGAGTGCTCTCCACTTTTTCAATTGCTTCCCGACCGTTTTCGGCTGTAATTATTTTGATATTGTATTTTTGTAAGACACTGCTTAAGGCGACAATGTTTCTCGGGTCGTCATCTACTATTAGCATTGTGCTTCCAGCAAATGGATTCTCGTCTTGTCTGAAAGTTTTGAGCAATTTGCGTTTTTGTTCGGGCAAACTTCGCTCTACTCTGTGCAAGAACAAACCAACTTCGTTTAATAATCGCTCAGGCGAGTTTACATCCTTTATAACGCCCACTTTGTTCAATTCTCTTAGATCGTTCTTTTGAGATTCACTCAATTCACTACTGCTATAAATAATCATGGGCAAGTATTGCTTATTTGCTATTATTTGCAGTTCTCTCACCAGTGCAAGTCCGTCGCCATCGTCTAAATTTAAATCGATTATGGCACAATCGAATTTAGAGCTGCGCACTGCATCCATTGCTTCATTTGCTGTTTTTACTATAATTATTTTGAGATTTTCTTGTTCTAGTGTTTTGGACAAATTTTCGCGCAGTGCTTCATTTGGTTCGACAAACAAAATGCATTGTGTTGTGCGGTCAATCACGGCTCTTATTTTGACCATTGCTTCAGATAGTGTATTTAGCGTGACTGGTTTTTCTAAAAAGCCAGCCGCGCCCAGAGCCAAACTTCTTTTCTCCTGATTATCAATCGAGATTACATGAACAGGTATGTGTCTTGTGTCGGAAGAATTTTTCAACTGGTCTAAAACCACCCAACCATCGGCGTCAGGGAGTCTTAAGTCGAGCGTAATACCATCTGGAATGATTTTGCAGGCAAGTTCAAGACCATCCATTCCATTTAGTGCCACTACGCCTTTGAAGCCCTCTTTGCGAGCTACATTCAAAAGCATATTGGCAAAAGATTTATCATCTTCGATAATTAATAGGACGCGATCGCCTGCTTTTACTTCAAATCTATCGTCTTCTAAGTCAGACTCCATCATTGAATCTAAATTGGAATCATGTCTCAGATTATTAGCTGGTGTTCTTGGCGAAGCTGATAACGAGACCGATTGAATGGCAGAGTGATTGCGTTCGAGATAATTGACCGGGAGAATTACGGTGAATGTACTGCCTGAGCCTAACGCACTTGAGACCCAAATAGTACCGCCCATGATTTCGGCGAGCTTGCGACAAATTGCAAGACCAAGTCCTGTGCCACCATATTTTGTTTTAGTACTGAGTTCAGCTTGCTGAAAGGCTTCAAATATTACCTGGTGCTTGCTTTGATCTATACCAATACCGGTGTCGGTAACGGCAAATGATACCTGTGTTCCATTTGGATCGTGCTTAGTGATATTTAGAGTGACGCTGCCAGCCTCTGTAAATTTAAAAGCGTTAGCGAGCAAGTTATTGATCAATTGGTGAATTCGCTTCTGGTCGATATTCAGTGCTTGAGGAACGTCAGGATCGACAGTAACTTTAAAATCTAATTTTTTGCGACTTGCTTCTTTCTCGAAATTGCGTCTTACTGCATTTACAAGAGAATCCATGCTCATCTCGCTCAAGTCGAGTGAAATAGTACCCGACTCGATTTTAGACAGGTCTAGAATATCGTCGATTAAGGTAAGGAGAGCTATTCCTGCTAGTCTAATATTCTTGGTGTATTCAAGCTCATCGTCGTCCAAGTGCTTATTATCATTGTCCATCAATAATTCAGAAAAGATGAGCAAGCTATTTAGAGGTGTTCGCAAATCGTGCGACATATTAGCCAGAAACTCAGACTTATATTTAGAAGCCATCTCAAGCTCATTAGCTCTAACTTCAAGGGCGGTTTGAAGTTGCTCCAATTCTCTATTCTTTTCGTTTATAGATTGATACTGCTGGTCTAAGACTTGTGCTTTTTGCTCCAATTCTTCATTTGCTTGCCGCAATTCCTCTTGCTGAGTTTCGAGCTCTTCTTGCTGTGATTGCAGCTCTTCATTCATTGTCTGAGCTTCTCTAAGCAAATTATCCGTAAATACCTGACCTTTGATGAAGTGTAAAAGGACACCTAGTTGAGGGCCTAATTCTTCAAGTAGGTCAAGATGAGCAGACGAAAATTTGTTTTGTGTGCCAAGTTCTATAACACCTTTTATTTTGCCTTCAAATGTCGCAGGCAAAATTAAAAGCTCCACGGGTTTTGTTAGGGTGGTGGCAGTTTTGACAGTTACTGCGTCTTTTGGAATATCAGAGAGCACTTGCATAGTCATATCCAATGCGCATTGACCGATTATTCCGTCGCCTATGCTAATACGTTTTTCAATCCCGTCCTTTTCGCTACAAGCATAAGTGCCAATCAGAGTCAATTCAGTCTCTGCGTCTTGAAATGTATGTGAATCAAGCGAGCCAAGACCACATCCATAAGCTACTCCCCAGTGTGCCCCTGTCGCTTTGCAGAGCTGTTTGATTACGAGCATACCAGCTTCATCTGGATCGCTAACTCCTTGCAGCGCCAGATTCATTTCGTTCAACTGAGCTTTAATCCAACTCTTTTCTGCTTCAATGTGTCTTGCATCTTTTAATTGAGCTGACATCAAATTAAAAGATTCTGCAACTTTTGCAAGCTCGTCTTTAGAGGTTGATTCTATGCGATATTCAAGGTCGCCTTTGCCAATTCTGTCTGCACCATCCATGAGGTCGTTTACGCCGCGTGAAATGCTTTTGATTACTATTGTCACACTGCTAGCTGCAAGCAAAAGTGCAACGAAAATAAGCACAAACATCACTTGCTCAGATTCGTGCACAAGCTTATTAATCTCATCATTTCGCTTCTGCAAAAGATTTAATTCTTCTTGTTTCATCTCAGAAAGCATGCCTGAAATTTGTTTGGAGATCTCCATTTGTTTGTAGGAGAGTAAAACTTTGGCGTCCTTGCCATGCGACTTTCGCTCGTTGATAATATGCTGCAGACCATCTATGCGATTTTCAATTAGAGGCTTTAGTCTATCTATACGCGTTTGTTGATTGGGGTTGTCCTTAATGAGGTCTTGCAATTCGTCTAAATCACGATTTAGATTGATCTGAAACGTTGACCAGGATTGAATTAGATTTTCGTCCGACATAATTACATATGCGCGGACAGTGCTTTCAGTCTTACTGATTTGCTCCGAGATGGCATCGAGTTTGGCTAGGACAATGTAAGTGTGTTCGATCCACCATTTAGTTTTTCCAAGACGCTCTTGATTCTGGTACCCAATAAATCCGACGATGGCAAAGCTAACCACAAGGGTCATAAAAGCCAACAAAATTCTGGTCCCGATCTTCATACTGGTCCCCTAACTCGACTCTGCATACAAGTAAGACTACCCATATTAAATGCCATCTCCTCACATTTCGAACTAAGTGCTAAGCTCAAAGAGTTAGTAGCTCATGGAACGGTGGTTATGGCAGAGAAAAGGTTACTTTTCGTCGAAGATAATTCTAATCAACAAGCGCTATATAAGGCTTTGTCCAAGCGTTTTGGCTTTAAAGCTCAATTGGTCAGCAATTGTCGCGAAGCGCTCAAGGCCTGCCAAGAGAACGAAATGTACGACCTTATTTTGATGGACATGAGCCTGGAAGAAATAGACGGATGTCAGTGTACTGGAATGATTCGAGAACTGAATGAATTTTGCAAAAATGTCCCTATCGTTGCTGTTACCGGGCATGTGTCAGATGATTACAGGGTGCGTTGTCTAGATTCTGGCATGAACGACTTTCTTCCCAAACCGTTTGGCATAGATGATTTTGGCGCCATGCTCGATAAGTGGACCAAAAACCGGTCAGAATAAACTGACCGGCTCTTTGGCGAACTGCGGGTTCTTGGAAAAAACTAGCAAGTGTTAGAGTGAGGGTTTGCGCATGCCTCCTGGACCACCTTTGTGTCCATGGTGTTTGAGGCCGCGGTGCTGTCCGCTATGTTTCATGCTTTTGTAGCGTATGGATTGTTTTTGCTCAGGTGTGAGCTGGTCGAACATATCCATTTTGAATGCAAGGCGCGCATTGGATAACTCGTTGCTCAGTTTATTTATCTTGTCCTGAGTGGCTTGGATGGCACTACGGTCTAAATTTGGTTTTGTCATCAAATCTTTGAGATGACGTTTTTGTTTCATCAATTCAACCAAGTTGGGACCGCTTTCATCTGCTAATTTGTTTTTGAGATTATAGATTTTTTCTAGCTGCTCCTCACTAAACTTAAATCTGCCGCCACCTGATGCTGAGGCTGACAGGGGAAACGCGGACATTTCCATTGCTTCATCAGGCACAAATGCTAATTCGCCAGGTTCTCCATCAGCTTGCGGCGGCGGTGGCATCATGAAAGCCTCGTCGCCTGGCTGTGTACCTTCAAAATCAGGAGCCCCTTGTGCGAAGCTTGGAAGACTGAGTGCAGTTAGACATGCTAATGCTGTTAGTAAACTTGAAAATTTCATCAAATAAATCCTCGTAGAAAATGCTCTCTACTTTCTAAAACGATCAAACTGAGCAAAAAGTTCAATTTTTTTGGCGATTTAATCTTTAAGAATTTCAGACTGGGTGGATATGGTTAAATTTTTGCGGGTGTGAGCCATGATTTCAATGAAATCAAGAGACTTGTCGTCCTGTAAGTTTTTGCATCCACTTATATTTATAAATTGAAGAGTGGGGATTTTGCACAACTCGCGTAATCCTTTTAAAGTGATTGGCGAATTTGCTACTGATACGACCTCAAGCTTACGCAATTTAGAGGCAAGATAAATAGCAGCCTCATCATCTATATTGAGCATGTCTAAATGGAGTTCATCTAATTTCGGCATTTGCGCCAAAAGTAAAATAGTTTTGCCTTGAATGCCTGCGTTAATGCCTATTTTGAGCTTGCGTAAACGTGGAAGCTTGATTAAGTTTCGAAGAACCTCTTCGTCGACTCCTTCGTTTTTTTGAATATTTAGTGTGACTGTATTCTTGAGCTGGCTTATCACAAGCATTTCTTTCTTCTTTATCTGATCTGAAAACAAAAACAAACAATCCAGTCTCGGCAATTGAGCTAACTGGCTGAAATCTGAGGCTGCAACTGTTTCATCCCAGGCAATGTCTAGGGTACGCAGATTTTTTAATTGGCAGATTTGAGAAAATTGCTTGGGACTTAGATCGCATTCTCTTAGTTCTAAATATTCAAGTCGCTCGAACTTTTTAAATCTATTAAAGTCGAAGTTTTTTAAATCGACAGCTTCCCAAATTATTTTACGCGTGTTGAGCGGCAGTTTGTCTATGTCTGGCAGCGGTGACCGGATTGCTCCAGTTTGTTTACCAGCAAATATTTTTGCTGCTTTGACAAAGTCTTTATGGTCGACTTCGGATCTTTTACGTCTGTTTATATCAGCTTCTTGTATGGACTGGTCTTTTTTTAGACCTAGTACTGTGCTGAAATAATAAGTGGCTGAGCCGATTGCAATAAGTGCTGCTGCAATGTAAAAGGGTCTGAGCGAGGTTTTTTTAGTTCCTTTTATTTGTTCTTCTTCAATATTGGCTTTTTGTGCGGCAATTTCTTGGACTCGCTCGTTGATGTCGTCTATTGCTTTTTGCATTGCAATCACAAATTGATATCTGTCATTCTTATTTTTGGCAAGTGCTTTGTTGATGCAATTCTGAAGTCCAGTTTGAATCTCGGTTTCGCTTGTGATTTTGCCAAGAGACGGGATAGGTGCATTTTTGTGTAAATTCATAGTTTCAAATGCGGTATTACCTGCAAAGGGAACATTTCCAGTAAGAGATTCAAACAAAGTGCAACCAAGTGAATAAATATCGGAACGCTGGTCCGTTTCTTTGCCGTCAATTTGCTCGGGACTCATGTACGGTGGACTACCTGCTGCACTTTGATTGAGTCCAGTTTCGTCTTGTGAGCTTAAGACTGCAAGACCAAAGTCGATAATTTTTGGAATATAACCAGTATCTTGAGAGACTAAAATTATATTGCTAGGCTTTATATCTCGATGTAAAACACCTTTATTGTGCGCGTGATTTAGAGCTTCACATAAATCATGAAAAATGGAAAGACACATTGTGATCGGTAATTTTCCAAGATTTTCAATTTGTTTTGAAAGTGAAACTCCCGCGATATATTCGAGCACCATGTAAGGAATACCATTTTGGGTGGAACCAAAATCGAGTATCTCCATAATGCCCTTGTGCTTAAGTCCGCTGAGGGCGCGCGCTTCGGATTGAAACTGTACTAATTGTTTTTCGCTTAAGCTTTGAGAAGACAGAGTTTTAATTGCTACCAGTCTGTCTAAAGTTTTATCTCGGGCTTTGTAGACAATGCTGACGCCACCACGCCCAAGCTCAGAAATAAGCTCGTAGCGTGCTTCTAGAGATTTTAAATCGTCAACACTCATTGTTAATTAATAAAATCATTCATTGACATTGTCCTTCTTTTTTATGAATGGAGACTCGTCCACTATGTCTACGTTCTTATATTTTGCACTGAGAATGCTCAGTGCTTCATCTGATTCATCATTTAAAACCTGATCACATGCGTTGACGTTAATCCATCGCAAAGTCGGTATTTTAAGTAGTGCTTCAAGCCCGCTCAGAGTAATTAAATTATGTGTGAAGGATAGTTGTTCCACTCCATTTAGATTTTTACTAATAATTTCGGTAGTATCGTCATCGAGCAGTAGCCCGTCGAGTCCTAGTACTTTTACTTTTGGGAAATTTCCTATCGCCTTTTTAGACTCGATATCCATGTTTCCATTGAAGCCTATTTCTAGTCTGACTAAATTGGGGAGTTTTTGCAAATTGTTTATTATCTCTTTGTCTAAGCCAGTTTCGGCTCCGATACTGAGTTCTCTAAGTGTTTTTATTTGGGTTATAGAACTAAGTGCTTTTTTTGTCAGGTTACAAGCTTCTACATTTAACTTCTTCAGATTTTTCAATTTGGAAAATGATGAAAAATCAGCATCGGCTATTTTTTCATTGCTTTGAATAAACAATGATTCAAGACAGACAAGGTGCGAAATTTGCTCTATGTTCTCTGGGGTTACACCAGATGCACTCAAAATCATTTTTTTCAAGTTTTTCATTCTTGATAGAGTACTTAAGTCCGCACCTTGCATGACGTCTTCACGAAAAGATACTTCTACATCGCTGCTTGAAATTTTGTCGATAAATGCTTGAGTAATTTGGTCTGCATCATCGTGTCTGTGAACAGCGTAATTCATCTCAGCGTCTGAAGATTGTTTTCGTTTGTCTAAGAGCTTTATAGCTTCAGATTGAACACGGTCATCTTTTTTGGCTTTCTTTGAGTATTCATTTGACACTAAAAAATAAACAAGTGTAAGAAGTGAAAAGCTCAACACTCCTGAAAAAATCCAAACCTTAGGTAATTTTTTCTTGGGTTTTATCTCGTCCAGTTCAAGTCCTTGTTCTTGCTTTTTAATACGAGCCGATTCCAGGGCATGGGATTCCAGTTCTTCTAGAACTTTTTGAAAAGCAATAACAAATTGATATCGGTCATTTTTATTTTTAGAAAGTGCTTTTTGAATACAATTTTGCAATTGATTATTTATGTTTGGGTCTTCGCACACTTTGCCTAATGTTGGGATTGGCGCTGTTTTGTGCATATTCATAGTTTCAAAAGCAGTTTTACCTTCATAAGGTATTCTGCCGCTCAGTGCTTCAAAAAGAGTGCAGCCTAGTGAGTAAATATCTGATCTCTGATCCAGATCTTTTCCTTCTACTTGCTCAGGACTCATATATGGCGGACTGCCTGCAGCCTGAATTTCTGCGTCTGTAGCTTTTTGACTGTCGCCTAATACAGCTAGTCCAAAATCGATTATTTTGGGAGTGTAACCGCCTTTGCCTGCAGACACTAAAATGATATTGCTAGGTTTAATATCTCGGTGTAAAACGCCTTTGTTATGAGCATGGTTCAAGGCTTCACATAATTGAGAAAAAATAGATAGACACAAAATCAGGGGAAGCGGTCCCACATTTTCTATGTATTTTGAAAGGGGAATACCCTCGATAAATTCAAGCACCATATATGGTTTGCCGGTTCTTGTGATACCAAAATCTAGAATCTCCATAATGCCTTTGTGTTTCAGTCCGCTCAAGGCGCGAGCTTCTGATTGGAATTGAACCAGTTGTTTTTCGCTCAGACTTCTGACCGACAATGTCTTTAGTGCAACTAGTCTATCGAGTGTTTTGTCACGTGCTTTCCAAACTACACTCATACCGCCTTGACCAAGCTCGGTGATGATGTCGTATCTATCTTTGAGAGAATCTAAGTCAGCGCTTGTCTGCACGTCAGTCCACTACCTCGTCTGAAAATGGCTGAGTGATTATCTTCACTTTGCTTTGCGTTTTATTGTATGTTTCGATTGCATCTATGTTAACGTCGTTTTCAAGTTCCTTGCAGCCAGAGCACAATAGTACTTTTAGTTTTGGGGCGCGCACCGCGAGTTTGATCGACTTGAGTGTTATATCGGTAAAGTTGGCCGAAACTTTTTTCAAATTAGGTAATTGCTCAAGCAAATACGCAAAATCATCGTCTTTGAGATTAGTTTTATCAATGTACAAGATCTCCAAATTCTTGATTTTGCCTAGTCGCCTTATTACTTCTTTGTCCGGCACCGAATTACTTACGAAAAGTTTTTTCAATTTTGGCAGTGCTGCCAGATGATCTACTACTTCGACAGTAAGCGGGATATTATGTTCAAGATTGAGTTCTTGTAGCCCTTTTAGTTCAGCTATTTGAATAACAGACTTCGGCGACAAGGCGCACGCTTCCACGCTGAGCGATATAAGATGCTTAAGTGCCTTTAACTGGCTGAAATCAGCTCTAGCTAAATTAGGATTGATGCGTATGTTTAATTTTTCAAGATTTTTTAGGGCAACAATTTGTTTGAGCTGTTCGGTTTGCAAGTTGCAATTGCTCACGTTCAAATTGCGAAGCTTGTTATAGGCCGCCAGATCCGACAAATTGGATTTTGATAAATCGGTCACTGATAAATCAAAATCTAACTCGTTTTTGGGTAGTGTTTTTAGATTGGGGGCTTTTGCTCTATTTTCGGTGGTGTTGCGTACCGCGATTAAATCACTATTGCCGGAGATATCTTGAGCGAGCATTTGAGTGGTGTTTTTTCCTGGCGATTGTGAAACATATGTTTCCATGGCTTTATGTCGCGTTTGCACCTTACTCAAGGTCTGAACAGTCTTTTGGGATTCGTCGTTATTTGAGGTATCGTGTTCTTGAAAATGAGCATGTTGAGTTTCATACACATACACAATTACTAAAAGTAAAAGGCTTAACACCACTGAGCTTATGCCTAAATATTTAAAATACGATTTTGATTTTTCTTCAAATTTTAAAATTGGTTGGGCAGAAGTGGCTGCTAGCGCTGCTTCCTTGGCCTCTGACTTCTTTTTTGCTTGGGCAGTTTCGTTGATACGTGCTTGTAGTTCTTCGAGTTCTTCTTGCAGTGCCTGTGCGCTTTGAATGCGCAAATCTCGCTCTTTAGCAAGAAGCCTGCTTATAATACTTTGCAAATTAGATTGCAAAATTTCATTTTCTATAAGTGGTGGCAGCGCCGGTATCGGCGCTGAAATGTGCATATTCATGGTCTCAAAAGCAGAAGCACCAGAATATGGAACAACACCAACTAAAGCTTCATAGATAGTGCAACCAAGTGAGTAGAGGTCTGAGCGTTTGTCTAATTCTTGATTGGCAATTTGTTCAGGGCTCATATAAGGCGGGCTGCCTGCAAAGTTTTCGGGTTGACTGGGATGGCGTTCGTCTGAATCGAGCACGGCTAATCCAAAATCGATTATTTTGGGATAGTAACTATTGCCTTCATTAATCAAAATAATATTGGATGGCTTGATGTCTCGATGCAAAATATTTTTGGAATGAGCGTGTAAAATTCCTTCGCATAAAACAGTGAATACAGGCAGTGCTATTTCGATAGGCAGTGGTCCCAGAGATTCTATGTGTTTGCTTAGCGAAATACCTTCGATAAATTCAAGCACCATATATGGTTTACCAGACTTGGTCATACCAAAATCGAGAATTTCCATGATGCTTGGGTGTTTCAAGTTGCTCAAAGCACGGGCTTCTTGCTGGAATGTGACATACTGCTGCTCGCTTAGACTTTTTACAGTCAAAGTTTTGATTGCAACAAAGCGGTCGAGCGATTTATCTTTGGCTTTATAAACCAAACTGGTGCCGCCCTGGCCAAGCAAGGTCAAAATCTCATAGCGATCTGTCAGTGAAAGAGCGCTATCGTCTTCTGTCATTTAGTTTTGGGAGGTCAAATAGTGACAAATGGTTCTAACACCAAAAGCCGTGCCGCCTTTGTTCACTTCACCTTTCGGCTTGTCCGACCAACCAGCTCCTGCAATGTCTAAGTGTGCCCAGGCAACTGAATCGTTTACAAATTCTTTGAGGAACATAGCTGCGCATGAGCTGCCTGCTTCGCCTCTGGAGCCAGCATTTTTCAAGTCGGCAATATCACTTTTGAGGAAGTCTTTATAGTCTTCGTACATGGGCAATTGCCAGAGCTTTTCACCAGCCGATTCAGATGACTTGAGAAGTTTATCCATCAGATTTTGGTTGTTGCCCATTACACCGCCTGCGACTCTACCAAGTGCTTGCACGATGGCACCAGTCAAAGTGGCAATATCAATAATTTCATCGACTTTAGAATTAACTGCAAAGCAAAGGGCGTCAGCTAGAATGAGCCGGCCTTCAGCATCAGTGTTATTTACTTCTATTGTTTTGCCATTCATGGCAGAGATTACATCCCCTGGGTGAAGCGCTTTACCCGAAGGCATATTTTCGCAAGCGGCAACGATTCCAAGCACATTCACATTTGGTTTAAGCTCTCCGACTACTTGCATGCAAGCAATGACTGCAGCCGCTCCAGACATATCATATTTCATGTGTTCCATGCTGAGCGAAGGCTTGAGTGAAAGACCGCCAGAATCAAATGTGATTCCTTTGCCTACTAATGCCACTGTTTTCTTGGCACTTTTTTCTGCTGAATATTTTAGAACAATAAATTTAGCTGGCTCGTCAGCACCGCGTGCGACACCAAGAAATGAGCCCATGCCCATTTTTTCAAGCTCGGGAACGTCCATGACGCGACAAGTCAAACCATTTTCTTTGGCGATACGTTTTGCTTCTGTAGACAGACGCGATGGTGTCATATAGACGGGCGGCTCAGCAATTAGTTGTCTTGCAAAATTTGTAGCTTCACCAATGGCCGAAGCTTTTTGGCATGCATCGCTAAAAGTTTTAGCTGGTGCATCGTGTCCTAGGACCGAAAGTTTTAGCTCGACTTTGGCTTTTTGTCCTTGGGCCTTTTTGCCTACTGTTTTGTATTTATCAAAATCAAAGCTGCCCAAAATAAGTCCTTCTACCATGGCCGCTACCATCGCTTGGGGCTGTTCGTCGCTGTGCAACTCAACTGCTTTGCTTGCTTTTGCTTTGGGCTTGCTTGGTGGCGCGGGATTGCCTGGAAGGCTTACAGCCAGACTGGAAAGGTTATGTCCGTTGCCCAACTTCAGTCTTCTGCTTACAGATGCAAAAGCACGACGAGCAGAGGCAGTGTCGTTTTTGTCGCCTAGTCCTACAAATACAATGCGCGAGGCTGGTACTTGCCCAAACGTGGGAGCTACCACTATTTCGCCCAAACTTCCTTTGAAGCTTTCAAGTTGTAAGTACTTATCAAATTCAAGGGCGAGTGCTTGTGGGAATTTTTTGTCTGTTTCTTTCAAAATTTGGCTTGCCTTCTCGTTTTTACGCAGAGGCATTATCAGAATATCGGTTTTGACCGAACTTAAACTGGATTTTTCTTGAACAAACTTCATCGGGTCACCTAACGGGAATAATCACGAAGGTCTATTTTATCCTAAAGAAGCTGTCTCTTTCTCCAAATTGTCCGATTTGTCCAAGTCTTGTTGCAGGGCTGTTTGCAAAGCAGCATTTTGAGCGCGTAGCTTCAGTCTTGAGGCAAAAGCTTCCTCTTTTGAAAGTGAATCGCCAATTTCGCCAAGACTTTGGCGAATGTCATCGAGACTATTCAAGAGGCGTTGATAGACCCGATCCAGATGAGTTAGCTCCGAGCTGGAGCTGAAAGTGCTTGCAAGTAAAGGCTCCAGCTCTTTGGTCATAGAATCGACATGGCGATTGGCACCTTTCAAAGTGGCAGAAAAATCAGCCGATGAGTCGACTGCTTCTCTTATGGTTTGCTGCATCTGCGAAATATTAATAGTTAAAGCTCGTCTGGTTGTCATAAGACTATTTTTTAGTCCTTTGAGCCGGTCTGAAATAACCAGTACTTCATTTTCGTTGGTGACTTTCATTTCTTTGACAGAGGTGAGCAAATCAAGCATGGACAGCTCGTTATCAAGCCCTTCCAACTGATAGACAAGCTCTTTCGTCTCCGGAAATATTTGCCATGCTGAAGTTACAGACTTAGATACATGCTCTGCTTTGTCAATAAAATTTTGCATGTCGCGAGTTAAGTCACTTGAATGATGACTGACTGTCTCAGCAGATACTCTCACTCCGCGCGAAAGCTCCATCACCTGGCGCATTATTGTTCCGGATTGATCAGCAAGTGAGATTGACTCAGACAAATCTTGTTCACCTTTGTTCAGTGAGTCTGTGCCGAGTCTTAGCTCAAGTATTTCTTCTTCAGCAAAAGCATTTAGTTCGCCTAGAGACTTTGATAATATCTCGTTTTCTTGCTCGCTTGTACTCAATTTTTTACTGACAGACTCAAGCGCTTGCTTAGTAGTGTCAAGCTCAGTTGATTTTGCTTTAAGCAAGCCAGCTAAGTTAGAAATAGATCTTCCCAGTACGCCAAATTCGTTGTTAGAAGACACTTCTAAGCGCGACTCGAAGCGTTCGCGAGCTACATTGCTTGAGGCACGCAGTAATCTATCGAGAGACTGGCGACATTCTTTAAAAATGAAATAGCAAGGAATACAAATGACCAACGCAAGTAAAATTGAGCCCAGAGTGATTGTCATCAAAGCTAGTTTAAGACTGTCATCGCATTGTGTTTCAAGCGAGGCGTATTGTTTTTTCTCTAAGTCAATTAGTTGTGATGCAAGTAATGTCACTTGCTCCATATATTGCAAGCCAACGCGATCTTGAATTAATTTAAATGCTTCTTGCTGACCTTTGTTTTCGTATGCTTCGGTTGTGGCATCAAGGGAGGCAATGCGCTTAAACATTGCTTCTTCGAACTTTTCATAAATGATCATTTCTTCGTGATCTGATTTTATTTGGTCACGAAGCGAGCGCAATATTTCTTTTGCTATGTCAACTTGTGCGCGATATCTATCTAAGTATGAATCTTTGTCTGTTATTAAATACTCGCGCTGGTTGGACACTGCATAGGTTAAGTGAAAACAGGCAGACTGAACCTTTTCCATAGTAGACATACTGTCTACAACTTTAAATCCGCGATCGTTAAAGTCCATTACCGATAAGTATGCGGTGCTGGCCACAAGGGCAATCGAAACTACAATGATGGCGGCAAAAAGTTGTAACTGCTGACTAATTCTCATTGTCTTTCCTTTTGATCAGAGTTTTGATTATTGGAAGATTCAAACATTTCAAGACTTAGTATCCCGGCAGTGCTGCGCTTTTTGCCCCATAACATTCCTGAGTAATGTAATCCAAAGCCGATTAAAACAATTAACAGAAATGGCATAGAGGGAGTTCGCACTGCAAATGGCAATTGAGGATCCAAAAACAAAAGAGCGAAAAATACAACAATCGCTCCACTTATAGCTAGCACACGAGCAAGACTCTCCGAGTCATCGAACAATTCGACTCTTTTTATTCCTGAAATTTGTTGACTGATTTCAATTCTATTTTCGTAACGCTCACAAAGCATTTGCACTACAAATTCATCTTTGGGATTGAGCAAAATTGGACGAAGACGAATGACATTTTTATGTCTGTCTTGAATGAGACTCAGATTTTGACCAACATCATTTTCTTGCAGTCGATGGTCCAAGTCTGCTGGCCAGGTTTCGATTATTGAAGCTTCTAAAATATTTGCTTCAGGATTAACTTCAATTCTTATGGGCGCCTGATAATCTTGAACGGTTATAGGTACATTGCCTTGATTAATGATAGCCAAATGTAAGAGATACGTCCCTTCCGCTATTGTGTCGTTATACTGGACGGTCAATTTTTTGCGAGCCGGACCCTGAAGGCTTATCAGTGGCTCAGATTTCAACAGACGCATGGAGAGCTTCTTGTGTGGTCTGTTCAAATGCCACAAGTAAGAAGCCAGCCCACTTGCAAACAATGTGGCTGTAGGTGCTAATAGGCGAACGTCTATATCCATACATAGTAGAATTAACTCAAATCGCCAATTTTCAAGCGTATATAAAGCTAAGACTTAATCTACAGTGTATTTATTCGAGTCTATTACTCTGGTAACAATGGTATCAATTACGGTAGTGTCCACTTCGCGTCTACAATAGGCAAGATAGGCTTCCATCCAACGTCTGAGCTCTAAGAGTACAGCCGAGGCGGACGCACCTGATTGCTTGACCAGGCTTAAATTGACACTTACTCTGCCTTCGTGATCTATATGAAAACGTTTGGTTGCAATTGAGTCGCCATGGACATAGTGCAAGCTCGACTCAAGCAAGTCTTTGTTCTTTTCAGGTCCGAAAATTGGTGCCAATTCCTGGGTGATTTTCTGGAAAATGGTAAGCGGTCTGAACAAGCTTGATTTCTGGACTATAACTAGAGATCTAGAGTAGAGCACTTCTACTGAGCGCAAAATCATGTAGGCCGGCCAGTGATCGAACAGACGTATCACTTCATCCAGCGTCGTTAGTCCGTCTATGTGTTTTACCAGATTGAAAATTTGTACTTTGTCTTCTTTTGTAATTGGAGTATCATCGCTAAACTTCAAAGATTCGCCTTCTAGCTTATGCCAGAGTGCATCGAAGTTCCACACTCGCTCAAGCACACAGTTTTTGCCACCAGGCATTTTGTTCAAAATCTGTTTGGATTGATCCTGATATAAAGCCGAGTCTAGCAGGAGTTTGTTAAGCGAATGCTTTAGTCTACTAGTGTCTTCAAAGTCTGCAGCAGAAGCTTTATCTTTGAAAACAAAAATACCTTCTGTCCATTCAACTAAAAATTCGGTCACAGCGTGATATCCGACCAATCTATTTAGTTTTGCGTTTGTAGGCTGACCCATTGCAAATGCAATTGAAAATATTTTGTGTCTGTTTTCTACGGTCAATACACCGGTTCTATTGGCGGTGGCAAGCGACTGTAGTACTCCAGCACCATCAATAGCGCCAAGCGATCCAATCATTGAATCGCGAACTGATTCTATGCTGATCGAGCGAGTGTCTTGTCCGATGTCGGCATTTTTTTCAGAGCCATAACCACCATATAAAAATTGGTCGTCGAGCAAAATATCGAGTGCTCTTGTATTAAGATAACCGGCTCGAACAGCCAATAATCCCAAGTAAGTACGCTGTGTTCTTCCCCAGCCTTCCTCTTCTTGTAGCTCGAGCAATTCTTGTAATTGTGACTCGTTTACATATCCAGATGCTACCAGATATCGGCCAAGACGAAAGCGTTTTTTGTTGTGATAGCAATTGGACAAAAACTGAATACGTGGAAAAATGGGGAAAATAAATTTTTGCGCCTCAAGCTCTTGGATTGTTCTAAGCACTTCGTCTTGAGGAATTTGATTTTGTTTTTCCAGTCCGCGCATAATGGACTCGATGCTTGAATAATCGTCGATTAATTGCAACACCCAGTTTTGCGGTGCCGGAAGTGAGAAATCATCTTTGATGCCACGACCAGCTTCAGTAAGCACTGGTGTCGAGTTGTAGAGAATATGGCTTGCAAGTGTGCTACCACCCTCACGCAGGCGACGTCTGTCGATACCAGCTACGGTGGCGCAAACATAATCGGCTAGTAGTGGGTGTCTTGCAAAAATTCCAAATGGACTGTCATAAACGTTCAGAGTCAATCCGCCACTGGTATCATCTTTGGTGAGAGTGATAGCACCATCTGCTTTGACGAAAATGAGTACACCCTGTGATTTCAATATGCGCTGAGCATAAAAAGCAAATTTGTACAGAGTTTCCATTGGGATAGAAAATCCCACTTGGGTCATGTTGATAATCAGCCCATCTGCATATTTGCCTGTTTCGACCAGTCTATCTAACTTCTGAAACAAGTCTTCTTTGAAAACAAAAGTAAGATAAGTTTGATTTGAGGCTGCACTTCCACCTGGAAGGACACTCTCGTAATCGTTCTCGTTTTTGTTTTCGTTGTCGTTATTCACTTGACTAGAAGTGGAATTCTGGCTGGACTGAGACAAATCAGTAACCTATTTAACATATGTATTTAGAACTATCTTCAAAAAGTGTATCAAGATTCAGGATTTGCAGTGGGAGCAATTTCTGGTTGAGGCACTGGTCCGCCTACTGGCACTCCATTCAAATTGCGAGCAATAGGATCGCTTGGAGCGACAAAGAGCCCTTTTACCTTGGTTTCTTTCTTTACTCTTCCTATATCGATTATTAGATCTTGAGACTCAAAAGTGACAAGTCTGTATCTGGCCATTACGCTAGAGCCAGGTATCACTGTCATGGCAACTAGCTTGTAAGGTTTTGCCGGGGTTTTGCCAAGTAATCCGGCGTATTTGGTGATGTTAACAAGCGCAGGGTCAGAAACCCAGGATTTGGCTACGTCTGAGCGACCTTCAAGTATAGTCTTGACGAAGAATTGAGCGACAGAAAGCGGTCCGTCATTTTGTGGCTTATCTGCCAAGGTGAACGCATTTGCTTCGAACTTCAATACGATCTGATACGAAGACGAGCTTGGAATGCTGGTTACTGGCGTTTTTACACTCTCGCCAGTGCCAGAAGTGCTTGCAGGCTCGCTTTGTCCCATGCCGATTACAAGATTATTGCCAGAGAAGAATGCCCGCGAAGAGCCGCCCTGCAAAAGGCTTGCAGGCACATGCATAAAGGGTTCGGTCGTTTGTGCAAGTGCAGATCCGGCTAATTTGTAGGCGCGTAGCCAGATTTGTCCATCGAGTCTTTTATAGCCTGTGATGCAAAGAAACTTAGGACCTTCCACTACGGTTGTGTGTTTTTTGTTGCGCGGACCAACCACAACTGTGGTGGTGGTGGAGTGAACAATTCTTGCGTCGTTTAAATTTATATCTATTGGATATTCAAGTGCGTCTACTGACACAGGACCACCAGTTGGTGTCATAGCGAATGCTTTTTGCGCAAAAATAAAATGGTTGTCTTTGTTGCCTGGAAACGTCCAAAGTTTCACACCGTGAGCGTCGAGCACATAAGCGCGCAGGTCAGTCAAAATGGGGTTTGATTGATAAATTTGCTTGGCAGAAAGGTGCAGAGTGCGCGGATCAGACAAAAATGACTTAAACAAAGTGACAAAACTGGACCAGGTAGCCTCGTTTGGGTCGGCTTTGTAAGCTCTGCCTTTTTCGGCAAGCCCTGGCATTGTAAAAGGCTGTGTTGCCACTTGTGCTGGTATTGCTGCCGCACTAGTGGGTTGTGCAGGTGCTTTCGCCTGTGGCGCTAAAGCAAAAGCATCTTTAACGCTCATGAGCGTTAAAAGACACAAAGCAAGTATTTGACTTCTTTCAATAGTGATCATAGTAAAAACGGCCCTACGTATTTCATACTCTGAAGTGGGAATTCTCCCATGTTTGCGTTGACTTTGCATGGTCGTGGCGACTAGATTAACCCTATAAATCCGTAATTTTCGAGCCCCACTAAATGCTAAACCGTCCCGTTTCCCCACCAACAGCAGCACCAGACGCCTCAATCGGCGCCGCTTCAGGTAGCCCGGAATTCGGCGGAGCAATCTCCACTGCAAGCATGGAGTCCAATCTTTCTGTAAGTGCCGGCAAAGCCGATGTAATGGGCGCTCATCAATATTTTCAAGGCGCAACTGGCGCTGAGTCGAGTTTGCTTGGCAAAATGGAAATCACAGGTCTTGGACCTGTTGGTGGCGACTCGTCAGTTACCGCAGCTTTAATTGCCAAGGTAAACGAAGCAATATCCCCTGTTATTGGCATGATTATGAAATTGCCTGGAGCACTGGGCTTCATGCACTCCTTGTTTGAAGTGCTTGGCAGTTTTCTTTTAGGCAATTTCAACTTATTTGAAATGCTCAATCCCATGATGCTTGGTCAGCAAGCCGCTGCTAGTTTTTCCAAAATCGGTGAGACCTTAGGTCACAGCCTTGGTTCAAGCCTTTCTTTGTTACCTGGTCATGCACCCATCTTTGATTCTCTTGGGCACCAAATGGGCTCTATGGGCACCGCAATGAATTTCCACGGCACCTCTGATTTCCTCTCTATGAAGTTAAATACTTCAATTTCTGGTGCGCCACTAAATCAAATGCGCATACATGAAACTTTCGGACAAAAATTAAATGGCATTGGTTCTATGAATAAACCAATGTTCGAGCAGTCTGGATCTTTAGGTCACGGCACACTTTCTGGTCCATCGCTTTCGGGTCACAGTCTGGCTGAGCAAATGGCTGGACATTCAAGACTCTTTTCAGACAGCCTGGCTCAAGCAGGAAAGTCTTTGACTTCCACCACTTCTAATTTAAATTCAATTAGCGCAAATAATGCCCCAAGCTCATTTACATCAAATGCAAATAGCTCACTTACTGCCGAAGTGCCAAGACTTGATACGAGCGCAAACTCACAAATTTCTTTTCAGGATGCGGGCTACAAAATGTCTTCTCAATCGCTAGATTCCTCTGCACAGACCGCATCTATGTCTGACGCCTCTAATATTGGACCTTCTGGCAGAGTGCCCGATGCAATTGGTGGCAACAAAATTGCATCTAATTTCAATATGAATCAATCACAATTTGCAAGTAGTGGAAATGGTGCAGCGCAAGCGGCCTCACAAAATACTAACGGTCTTTCTGGACTGAAAGCAAAACAATTGAGTTTTGAAAATCTTGCTCAAAATCAAATCAAGCCTCATAGTGATGTTCCGGTAGTTAAGTCAGCGCCTGCAGCTTCGGCAGATGCTGGTTCGATGAAGCCTCAATTGGCTGAAGCTCCAAAACATATTGAAGTGCCTAAGCATCATGTTGAAGCGCCTAAGCATCAAATTCATCATGCTCCAAAATCACACGCTCGCGTTGAAGCTCCTAAGCATCGTGTCGCTGAGGCTCCATCTGATGCTTCAAAGGTAAGCGAAGTAGCTCAAGAAGCAACAGGCGAAATGCAGACATACACTATTCAAAGAGGCGACAATCTCTGGAATCTGGCTAAAGAGCATCTTGGTGATGGTAATCGTTGGAATGAAATTTATGCCTTAAACAAAGATTTAATAGGCTCAAATCCTAATTTGATTCACACAGGCTCCCACTTGAACATGCCTGGAGCAGGCGGATCTGAAGTGGCTCACACCGCATCTGCCACTAGTTACACTGTCCAGCCCGGCGACAATTTGTGGAATGTGTCTAAGAAATTATTTGGCGAAGGCAAGAACTGGGGCGACATCTACAGTATGAACAAAGATGTCATCGGCTCCAATCCAAGCCTCATTCAACCTGGTCAACAGTTGCAGATTAACTCGGGAAGCGAAACTCTAGCAGGCGCTAATCAAAACTTATCTTCGTCTCCTGCTTCATTTGATAGCTCGGCAGCACAAGCTCAAGGTTTGGCTCCTGGAGCTGATAGCACCACATATGGTGGCATAGGCTCTCCATCGCAAATGCCTGGTCAAGATGCCCAAATGCAACCTGCCGGTCAAAGTGAAGCAATGACACCTCAAGTTGAGAGCATGGCTCCATCAGCTAATCCAAATACTATAAGCAGTGTTGACCCAAGCTCTATTTCTGGCTCTGTTTCACAAGCAACCAGTGTGGCAAATAATGCAGCTTACAATAATTCTGGTGCCGTGCATGCCGCTACATTGAGCAAAGATTTGAAATCGTTATTTGGTTCTTAAGACAATATTTTTAAATTAGTCAGGCAAGCGTGAGCAACTTCTTCTTGTATATCTGAAAGTTTAACAAATTGATCTTTCTCTTTTTGAATTGGAAAAACGCTTGCTTGAGGGATAAAATCATATCCTTGAATATTTTTCAAAGCGGGAAATATCCAGAGCTTTTTATTGTGCTTAGTACATAAATCGAGTATGTGTCCAACCGCTTTGCCATGGATTGACTGTTCGTCGAGCGAGCCTTCTCCGGTTAATACTATGTCTGCTTCTTTGATTTTGGTTTCTAAATCAAAAATATCTGTTATCCATTTGAAGCCCGAAATTATCTTTGCGCCAAACACACAAGATAGTGCATAAGGCACTCCGCCAGCCGCTCCAGCGCCTTTCAAATATACTAAGTCTGGGTTTAGTACTCGAGCTAAATTCGCAAGACCTCTGTCGAGTAATCGAACTTGCTCTAGAGATGCACCTTTTTGTGGAGCAAAAATGTAAGCAGCACCGTTTGGTCCCCATAATGGATTATCTACATCACATGCGATAGTAAAGCTGCACTTAAACAATTCGCCATTAATTGCAGAAAGATCAATTTTGGCTATATTCTCTAAATTGCCTCCAGATGGACTTAGTTGTCTTCCATTTTGATCCAGTAGCTTAGCGCCTAGTGCGCACAAAATTCCTGTGCCACCATCTGTAGAGGCGCTACCGCCCACTGTTAGAATGAATCGTCTCAAGCCTTTGTCGAGGGCGTCTTTAATCAAGACTCCAGTGCCAAGAGTGTTTGCTGCTAATGCATCAAGCTCTTGCATATGGCTGATGCCGCTTGCTTGTGCCAGTTCTAATACAGCAACATGGTCATCGGTCTCAAACCAGGAAGCTTGAATTTTTTGTCCGACTGGACCTTGAACTTCTAAAGTATGTAAAGACCCTTTTAAAACAGAAGATATTATAGATAGAGTTCCATCTCCGCCATCAGCTACTGGAAGCAGAACGCAGCTTGCGTTTTCAAAAACTTGCTTAATGCCGCGCTCCATGAAATTAGCCACTTCAGAGGCGCTGTACGAACCTTTGTAAGCATTTGGCAGAAGAAGGAACTTTTGTATATACACTTGCTTAAATTTCAAAGTTGAGAGGTTAGCCCAATTTTGTAAGGGCAAAATAATTATAGATGAGCTTTTGGGTAATACTCCGTTTTCTGGGGGTTTTTGTCATGCCACAAAAAGAAGAAGCGACTAAATCCTCGCAAATTTTATATAGTCGCTCAGATAATGGCAACCGCAATCATAAGCTGCGCCTGCCGCATCAGCTTTTGAGAGAGCAAATGAATTTGCATCCATATAAGTCAAATCAAGCCTGGCCAGGACGTACTTATATATTGATTGGTAATTCGTTCAATTTGGAGAAAAATGTTATTGCCACTACTAGCGATACCAAGCGTTCCGCCAGCATTGCCATGGTTTTAGAAAAAGGCAAAGACAATAGAAAGTGTGTCAGCGTTGAAGACGCATTCATGCACGAGGGTTTTGTCGAATGTTTGAGTCGCTTTGAATTCGATTGGCTCAAGAAGCAACCGCCCTCCACTTTGCTTGGTCCAGCTTATGACGAGCACGGAAAGCTCATCACTATGGCATTTGCTGTTTGGCGCAGAGATGTTGATCATCAAGAAATAACCAAAGCTCTCCAATAGGGCTTTTCATAACACTGTGCAATTAGACAGTGTATTTTTCACCCCTCAACTTACATTTGAACTAGAGACAAATGGTAAGTGCGGGGTGATTTTTTATGACGCCAATTTCCTGGCAGCGTGTAGGCGAGTTAGAGCGCAAATCTTTGAACTTGCGCCGGGTCTTGATTTTGCTCATCGTTGGTCCAGGTATTTTAAATTTATTTTTTGGAATAAACTTTTCACTCTTGTTCCTCAGTGCTTGTCTTGCTCTGGCTGCGCGTCTGTTCAGACATTTAAATACTGTTTCAATGGAGCTAAGAATGCTAGCGCAGGGACTGGAGGCAGAGGATCAAGTTTTTCAATGGCTCGAACTTCTTCCTGCTGATTGGAGTGTGGAGCGTCGAATTGAAGTAGACAGTGCTGATATAGATTTACTTGTTACTTCTCCTCAAAAGGTCACTATAGCTATTGAAGTCAAGTCACACGATGGCAATATTAGACTGAAGGACAATAAACTAATTCGCTTAGGCGATTATGGTCTTGATGGTGATTTCATTTCTGTCTTGAAAAAAAGAGCATCGAAGCTTGCACTTAATCGAGGCTTACCATCCATTGCATGCGTGATTGTTTTTACCAAAGCAAATTTGAATGTTCCGCAAGCATCTGTAGACGGCGTTTTTGTGCGCGATCTGATGCAGTTAATTCCGTTGCTACACAAGATAGACACTCAAACAAGAAAGTTTAATGCTTTGAGATCCATAAAGAATAATCAGGATCTAATTGAGGTGGTGGCCGAAGAAGAGGAGTCTTATGAACCTATTTTGAATTGTAATCCCGAGCCAGTGTCCCTCGAAAACCTAATAAAACAAATTGGCTTTTATGTGAGCCATGATTATAGTGCCAAGCTGCATCAATGCTATAAGTGCAGAGAATGGATTGTAGTTTTTACTTGGCAAGAACACGAAATGTGGTCGCAAGCAATGCCACCAAAGCCGATACCACGCTCTATTAAGTATAGATATTCAAATAGCTTACAACATAAGTATTGGGTAAACACCTGTCAAAAATGTGGTGCTACTCAAGGTGATAGCTTTATCTACCAGGCAAATGAAAACTTTAAGCAGAACTGGACATCTATATATAATTAGACTTCGATTTTGTCTACACGTTTTTGGTGACGCCCACCTTCAAACTCAGTTTTGAGCCAGGTCTTAACTATTGCAGGTATAGCTTTTGCATCTGTAGTGCGCTCACCTAAACACAAAACATTTGCATTGTTGTGCTGCTTGGATAACATAGCCATCTCTTCATTGAATACAAGGGCTGCGCGTATTCCTTTTACTTTATTTGCGGCTATGCAGACACCAATTCCGCTACCACAAGCAAGTATGCCAAGCTGGTCTTCATTTTTAGCAACCGCCGCTCCAACTGCATGAGCATAATCTGGATAGTCGCAAGATTCTGTGGTGTGAGTGCCAAAATCTTCGTAAGGGATAGACATTTCGTCTAGAACAGACTTAATCAGCTCTTTTGTTTTG
>CAZSHS010000029.1:46509-51135 GCA_964606665.1 uncultured Candidatus Obscuribacterales bacterium
GTGATCGCTACCTAAAGCAATTTTTTGTGGACTTGCCATTTCTAGATTATTCCTTTGTTTTTTGCCATCAATATAATTTGATTTCGATTAGCTGCAGCCAGTTTAGCTATTAGCGCTTTGACCATACTTGCTATGACACTATCTGTAGTGCCGTAAAATTGCGCTATTTCTGTGTCTGATTTTCCTTGTACCAGTGCTTTGAGCACAAGCATTTCTTTTTCGGTTAATCCAAATTGCTTCTCTTCTACCGCTTCGACCAGATCCAAGCTTTCTGGCTCTTTGTCTGGTAACGTCAAATTGGAAATTTTTACTACAAAACCTGCTACTTTGGGATCGAGCCAGGAGCGTCCAGCATTAACACTTGCAATAGCTTTGACCAGGTCTTGGACCGCAATGTTTTTTACACAATAAGCGTCGGCACCTGCCGCTAAAGCAGCAAGTGTTTGTTCGGCATCATCAAAAGATGTAAGCATTACAATTTTGCAAGGCAATTCGAGATCTTTTAAATGTCGAGTAGCCTCAAGCCCGTTCATTTCAGGCAGACCAATATCCATGATAACGACATCGGGACGCAAGGCAATTGTGTTTTCCACTGCCTCTCTACCAGTAGTAGCTTCACCTACAATTTCTAATTGCTGAAATTTTAAAAGCGATGCTTTAAGGCTAAAGCGCATCACTTCCTGGTCTTCGACCACCAGCACTTTGATTTTCGCTTGATTCTGTCCTTGTTGGCTCATTATTTTTCCAGGTGAAAGATTTGAATGAACAAAACTAGAATAACATGTGCCTTTTGTAGCCTACTTTACAAATTAAGTAACGTCTCGTGCAACAAAAGCCGTTTTTGAGCAAAAGGATTTTGTCTTGCATGTTATTCTTGACAAGCGGGCGGCAATTAAATACTAGAGAGGGATTTTTGTGTCTTCAGCTTATCCTAGCCGAAAATCGCCCCTGATTTCATCTCAGGGTGCTAGTAAAACCCAAGCTAAATACGCAGAGTATTTGGGCTCAGCCGAGTCCATCCAAAAACGTATAGAGGAATTGACTCAGGAATTAAAAGAGTTAGAAATAGAACATGCTCGACTACAAAATTTGCACTCTGGAGATAGTCCAGTTAATACACATAAAACCCAAGAAGTTGACCATAAGGTACTGCCTTTTCAAAAAGAAATCTTAATGCTGACCAAAGCAATGCCGCATATGGTCTGGTTAGCTGATTCTGAGGGCAAATGTTTTCAGGCAAACGAGCGATATTATGAATTCACCGGACTTACAGAACAAGAAGATGACGGCTGGTCATGGATGCGTGTGATGCATCCAGAAGACTTGCCTAGAGTGACAGAAATGGGCGCTGTGGCGGCTGAAACCCGCGAGCCTTTAGTGACCGAATTTCGCTATTTGAGCAAAGAAGGCGAGTATCAGTGGCACTATTTATACTGTATTCCTTACTTTGATCCCGACACTCTAACCACCAAGTGGTTTGGTACCACAACTAATATTCATGAGCGTAAACAAGCAATAGAAGTGCTTAAACAGAGCGAAGAGCATTTTAAAATTCTTGCTGACGCAATACCGCAAATTGTTTTTGCCGCAGGTCCCGATGGCAAAGTCAATTTTTGGAATTCACGCTGGTTTGAATACAGTGGATTCACAAATGAACAAGCGCAAAGCGATGCCTGGCAGCTTTTGATTCATCCAAACGACAAAGAAAAATATCTAAACGAGTGGCACAATGCGCTTTTAAGCGGCGATTCACTTGAATGTGTTTTTAGAATGAAGCGTGCGGTGGGAATTAAACAACCTGAAGGAAGTGGTTATCGAAAGCACCTTGCTCGCGTGGTTGCTTTGCGCGATTCTTGTGGTGAAATTGCAAAATGGTTTGGTACCTGGACTGAAATTGAGAGTCCATAAAAAGTAAACAATTGTTAAGTAAATTGATTAGATTTTCAATTTCGGGTTTATTTAGTCTGATACGCCTCAAATAAAAGCCTTGCAGTTCTTTTCATACCTATTATTGGTCACGATCGGCGTATTTGGGTGTCAGGGGCGATGGATCTGTATTGCCTGCCGAATCTACGTCACCTTTAAAGCGCTTATCTCTGATTATATGGTGATGGGGGGAGAGGGCACTGTTTTGCGCGAAGAAAAAAACGACAACTTAGTACTTTTGCTTTGCGAAGAAGTTCGCGACAGAAGGCAAAAACTGAATTTATCTCAGAGCGAAGTTTCAAGACGCTCTGGTTTGCACCGTTCTTATATAGGCGATCTTGAGCGAGGGGCGCGTAACCTTTCGGTCAAAAATTTAGCACGAGTGGCTCTTGCACTGAATATTTCTCCATCAAGTCTGGTGAAACGTGCCGAAAAGCGCTTATTGAACGGTAATCAACCAATTTCAGAAGAAGCCACATAAGTCGCCCACGCGTCAATGCAAGTAAATGGTAAATCCGGCACCAGAGCCTTGGCTCTGGCTCATTTGCGTTAATGGCGGTGTCGTCTTTACAATTTGATGATAAAGTTAGAAAGTTGAGGAGAGGGTTTGGGTTTGCTCAAAATCGCCAGGCGTTTCTATCTAAGTGTTCTAGGCTTAATGCTTGGTGTTGGCGCATTTGCTCAAAGCAGCCAGTTGGTCTCTGCTCAAGAAGTCAGTGTTTTAAGTAAAAATATAGCCTCTGACCTCATTTCCAAACTGGGGCACAATAATCCGACCTGGGAAAAGTATTATCGAAACGGTCTTGCTGCGCTAGATGCACGCAAATATGACCAGGCCGAAGATATGCTTAATAACGCTATGAAAGCCTCTCAAGCTCCAATGGCAATAAAAAAAGAATATGTTTTGAGCCGTATTGCACTTGGAAAACTATATGTCAAAAAGCGCTTGTATAACAAAGCGGCGCAAATTTTAGCCAATACAAAAGCTTTTGAAATTTTTGGCAAAAACAGCCTTCAAACAGCCGAGCTTGAATACAATTTGGCTTTGTGCGAATTGGCGCTGAATCGAGTGCAAAAAGCAAAAATACACTCAGAAGCAGCTTTAGATGCGTTTCGCTTCAATGATTCTTTTAAGGACACTACTCTTCATGGTCAAACCATGGATCTGGTAGCAGTGGTGCACGAGCGCTTGGGATGGCATGACGATGCCAAAGAACACTTTGTCAAAGCGCACCAATTGCTTGAAAAAAATCCTGGACATAAACAAATGGATCTTGCTGATTCATTGCGCAATCATGCTCTCTTTTATCACCGATTAGGCGATAGAAAGCAAGGTGCAGATCTGTATGAAAAATCAATCAACATAAAAGAAGCGGCACTGAATCCAAGCAAACCAGCTCAAGTGGCAGGGGAAGTTTTACTCAACTGGGAGCCGGGTTCGACTCGCTCGCAAGAAATTATTGATACAGAATTTCCATTTCGCTATCAAGAAGTAGGTGGTATCAGGGTTGCAGCCACCGTGATAGATTTATGGGAACTGCTTGCTGTATTGATTACAATTACAAATACTGGCAATGATCAAGCACAATTTGAGCTTGGCAAAGTGCAATTGTTCGATATGAGTAAAGGCGTTTTTGCATCGACCGAAGTGGAGCCAATAGATCCAAATAGAATCGACCGCATCAGACGCGAGCGAGTTATGTGGGATCTGACTCAAAATCGTCCGTGGCTAGCTAATGTTCAGAAAACTCGCACTGTGCGAGGTTTAGTCCCACCATCCGGGCACGATTTATTTATGGGCCCAAACGTTTTTGGTGTATGGGGCGAGTGGAAAGCGGTATCGCATACAGTGCCTGTTCGGGTTGGAATTCTTCCCTCGCGCGAAGGTTTAATTGCTCAAGTTGATCAAGTAGAAAGTGTCAAAACAGAATTGCCAGGACTTTTGTCTGGTGGATATGCCAAATACAGCGGACTTGTACCAATTGTGCTTGAACCTTTTGAATCGCGTACTGGTGATTTGTTCTATTTAAATCCCCGCGATAAAGACATCATGCTTCGAGTGCCTGTAGGCAACGCTGTTTTTGAATTTCCTTTTCATACCAGAAAACTTAAAATTCCCTAAATCTGCCAGCCGAGTTCTTTTAGTGCGTCTTCTAAACTGACACGACTGCGTTGACAAAAGTGCAGTGCTATTACTGCTTGGTCAGGTTTGAATTTATTGCCATCTACTAAGTTGGCCAATTTGACTGAAGCCTCTACTGTGAATTCATCTAGTTTGCCTGAGGTCTTTAGAATTTTAAGCACATTACTCTGATGTTTAAGAGCCACTTTGCGGGCTGATTCAATATCAAAATCGCTAAGTAAGCCAGCCACTTTCAAAAGAATAAGAGCATCTTCGCTTTCTTTTTCTGTAAAGTCGCCCATCGCTTTGGCCGCTTTCTTTTCTTTTCCAACTCCAAAGACTTCTTTGTATAAAATATCAAAGGCTTCATCTTGTGTGATGGCGCTTGATCGCACTTTCTGCTGCAATTGCAAAACCGATCGAAGAACAGGTCCTCGCAAAATGGCAGCCTCGACTAATATTTGTCCAAGCGGTGGTGCGGTGCCTTGGACTGAATATGTCTGCACATCGCGACTGGCAGTAAGAGCTTCGATATATCTGGGCTTGATGATGGTGCGACCTTTCTTGTCAATGAAGCC
>CAZSHS010000030.1:0-50224 GCA_964606665.1 uncultured Candidatus Obscuribacterales bacterium
GATTTGTTGTCCGTGTTCGTCCAGATCAGAACTGCTTTGCTCGTTAGTTTGAAAGATTCCGCTCTCTTCTTCCTTAACGTGGTGCTTCAACACTTCAGATAGAACTTTCAATTTAGACTTTCATCTTCTTTTGCAAGAATCGGATAAAACAATTTTTCTTCGGCACGTGTGTGAACATCTAGTTCTTTAATGATTGGTTGTTCTACTCGATTGAAAATTCTTGAACAGTTCTTCTACTTTTCTATGATCTTACTTGAGCAGCCAATTAGCATTACCTAGTTGTTCACTTGCAAAATTTTCTTTTATGACTTCAACACTACAAATTTCGTTCTTCACTTCCATAAAACAGTCTCCTAATTTCGGCAGTAACTAGCTAGACAACTTCTCGATGTCCGCGAAAATACTACAATTAAGATTAATTGGAGACATTTTTCAAATTGATCAAATTGGGCGAAAATAGAAACTTGATCAAGAGATGACCATGGACACTAAAAACGATTCTTCGCCAAACCAATTCGAATCAGATTTGATTCACAGACAGCTTTTGCATGAGCAAAAACGCTATGAGGAGCTGTTTGACTCAGCGCCAGATGGATACATTTTGACCAATGCAGCAGGCGAAATCACACGGTGCAACGAAGCTGCATCGTCATTGCTCGATGCGGCAAGAGCGCATCTAATAGGCGAGTCCATAGTTTCTTTTATTGCACTTGAAGACCGGCTTATCATCAAAGAACACATCGACGCTTGTATTACAGGTAGAGGCACCCAACGCTTCGAGGCACAGATTCAAACCGGCTCGGAGAGACTTATTCACACGTTCATCACTCTCAATTGTCCTGGTCTGTCCGATGCTGACATAAACGAGCTTCACTGGCGCATTCAAGATATTAGTGTTCGAATCAACGCTGAAGAGAAACATTCTCAACTAAGAGCAATTGTCGCTCTTTCAAGTGACGCGGTGATTGAAACCAGTGCAAACGGCGCCATTACAAACTGGAACGATGGAGCAGAGTTCTTATTTGGCCATAGCGAAAGCGACATGATCGGTCAGTCGATCTTAACTCTGGTCAGTGAGGCGACCAAAGCCGAGCTATTCGATTTTTTCAACAAGAACAAGCGTCAAGAAATCGAACTTGATTTTCCTATTGTAACTAAAGACTTTATCAATAAACACGTCAAAATGAAGGTCACTTCAGTCAAAAACAGAAAGGGCAAAGTTTCCAATTGTTCTGCCGTTTTTCGCGACATCACTTCTGAAATGCAGAACGAACATGATTTGCGCTTTTATCTAACCAGGCTTGTAGACATACAAGAGAAGGAGCGTGCACGCATCGCTCAAGAACTGCACGACGGCACCGGACAACACTTGGCCGCTGTAGGACTTGCACTTGGCGCCATCATTAACAACTATGACCAAACAGTGCCGCTAGAAAAGAAGCTCCAAAATCTGCAAGGGATGCTCACCGAGCTTGGCAGAGAAATACATAATGTTGCTTGGGAATTGCGTCCACCATCACTCGACAAGCATGGGCTTGTGCCTGCATTAAAGCACTATACCGAGATTTGGTCTGAACGCACTGGCATACATGTCGAATTTCTTGCCACAGGAGTAGAGTCAAACAGGGCGTCATCAACAATTGAAACTGCGCTATTTAGAATAGTTCAGGAGTCTTTTACAAACATTTCCAAACATGCCAATGCAAGCAAAGTTAATGTCATTCTGCAACAGCACAAAAATGAGATTCATCTGGTCGTGGAGGATAATGGTGAGGGATTCACTACTGAAAATGACCGTGATAGCTCTGGACAAAGTATGGGCTTATCCGGTATGAAAGAGAGGGCTAACCTGGCGGGAGGAAACTTCCAAATAGAATCCAGTCACGGCCACGGCACTGCGATATTTGTTCGCGTACCCTTCGAGAAAAGAGATTGAAAAAATGATCAAAGTATTTTTAGCTGATGACCACGAAGTGTTGAGAGACGGACTTAAAGCCCTCATTCAAAATACTGAGAACCTGGAGGTTATTGGCGAGGCTGCCGACGGTAACACCACGGTGCAAATGGTGGCTGAGCTGAGACCAGATGTTGTGGTGATGGACATTTCGATGCCAGGTTGCAACGGGTTTGGCGCTTTTGAGCAAATCAAAAAATTGGCTCCTGAAATTAAAGTGGTATTTTTGACAGCGCATGAAGATCCTTCATTTGTCCATCAATTCGTAAAAGCTGGAGCTGCAGGTTACATATTGAAGCGCTCCGCCTCGCAAGAGTTGATCAAATCGCTCTTTGCCATTCAAGATTCTGTCTACATTGACCCTGCCATCACTGGACAGCTTCTTGTGCAGATGCGCAGCGACCTTGATTCAGGCAATGAGCCTTCAGTCAAATTGAGCGCACGTGAGCGTAAAGTTCTTGAGATGGTGGCACAAGGCTTCAGTAATAAAGAAATCGCAAATTCACTCTCACTCAGTGTTCGCACAGTTGAAACATATAAAGCCAGATCAATGACGAAGCTTGGCTTTACAAGCCGCTCCGAGATTGTTCGTTACGCTCTTAAACAAGGTTGGCTTTCTCAAGAACCTAGTCCTAGTCTAGTCTAAGCTGTGTATTCAGCCTGATAGGTTTGCATTCGATCTGCAATTGTATAGATAAAATCCATGCCTATATCGATGGCCGTACCTTTGGCTGCTATGACTAATCCATTGGAACAAATTGTTTTGTGCTTGTGCATGTCATCAAACACAGGCATTCTACCTATATGAGACTCGCACACGACTCTTGCACCCGCGCCTGATGCTCCAACCACTCGGTGGTGCATGAAGGCATGAGCTATAAAATCTATCACAAGAGAGTCCTGAATGAGCCTGGTAGCTGCTCCCTCCCCGCTGGGTATGAAGATGGCATCAAAATCACGCGGACGAACAAGCGACATGTTACGGTCGGCTCGAAGCAAATCGCCATCTTCGCTTTTAATCATGCCAAAATTAGATGAGACGATGACAGGCTTTGCACCGTTTTCTATTAGTAAATCAAGAATTACATTTAAGTCTTTGGTCGAGTAGCCATCAGCTAACAACAATGCCACCCTGGGTGCTCTTGTTTTGAATAAAACCGATTTGAGCGAATGGGGCACAAAAACACTCTCCTTTTTTCAAGTGAATATGGGCGATATTTAAATCTTAAGCGCAATAAGAGTGCGACCCTGTCAGGAGCAAATGCCTATATTTGTCAGCGCAAATACCTACGAGTCAGTGAAAAGGATGATTTTACTCAAAAACTTCTCTTCTTGTTTCGTTGCTGCCAACTCGCGGGTTAGAGGAGCCTTTGGCATCAGGAGCGACTATATCTCCAGTGCGTCCTAAATTCATTTTCTGCCCGGCATACTGATTGTCTGTCTGACTGCTATTTATGAAAATAGCTCCAACTAATATCAAAGCCGAAACAAACAAAATAATGGTAGTGACTTGGTTTCTCATAAAAATACCTATTTATTCAATGCAATTTTATTGCTAATTAGTTAATAGCTTAGAAAAATATTTACAGAGCCATTTGCACCAATCAATAATTCACTCTACATTC
Organism: uncultured Candidatus Obscuribacterales bacterium; assembly: GCA_964606665.1. Taxonomy (GTDB): domain Bacteria; phylum Cyanobacteriota; class Vampirovibrionia; order Obscuribacterales; family Obscuribacteraceae; genus Aved-18. Next base: position 3,580 of record CAZSHS010000030.1, read on the forward strand.
ACGCCCATAGCGGGCTTTGTGATCGATTTTGAACTTTTCGATTGCTTCTTTTGGAAGATTAAAACAGTCACTAACGTCGACCAAATTTAGATTTGGCATGGTTAATATCTGAGCCAAATCGTCTGCGTTGATATTTGATTTACTCAAATTGAGTACATGCAGTTTTGAAATTCTGGAGAGATTAGCAACGCCTTTGCCACTAATTTTCTGATTTTCAGTCAAATGCAAAACTATCAGTTCTGGCATGTGTTCTAAATACTTGAGTCCATCAATGTCGACGCCACACTTAAATAGAGAAAGTGTATTTATTTCCTTAAGCTCGCTCAAAGCTTTAAGTTGTTCTGCACCTAAGTTAGATCGAATTATATTGATGGCACCAAGCCTCTTTTTAGCAAGCGAGCGCAAAGAAGCAGCTTCAATGAATTGTACATCGGCAAAATCCATTCGCTGCAAACGAGGAAAACCAACTAGAAGGGATCCAAGATCACCGGCAATTTTGAATTTTCCTAGTTCAAGCGTTTGCAAATTTTTGCTTGGACCAATTGATTTTATGCAATCGATGGTAAGACTATTACCTCTGAAACTTAGATGAATACAGTGATCCAAATGTTTAATACTAGCGATACCATTATTTGTCACTTTGTCTGAATGAATTTCAAGCGCCTCAAATTTTCTGCCATCAGCAATATAAGAAAGTCCCTTGTCGGTCAACAAATCCGAATAAATGCTCAAATTACAAAGTTCCTTCATTTGAGCTAGATATTTCATGTTTTCATCAGTCATTTCAGTTTGTTGCAGACGAAGTTGCCGAATGCCAGAATTTACGACATATTTAAGCCCGCTGCCGTTAATTGGTGAGCCATCAAAACTAAGTTTTAAAAGCTTTTGTCCCTCTAGTAATTTAATATCCTTATCCACTACAGACGGCACTGCACGTTTGGAATATTCACCGCGTTTAGAGTCAGGAATAAATAACCTTTTTCGATCACCACTCTCGTCAAAGAATTCATCTGCCGCCTGATTTAGCCCAGATTCTCCAGACAAGACAATCTCAGGTACAGACTTTCGGCTAGTTATATCCTTGCGGATATAACTAGTGCCAAGCACTATCAGTAGTATTATCAAAAAGATAGATACAACTGCAATTAGTTTTTTACGCCTGTTTTTTTCCAGGTCCTTAGCACTTATATTGTTACTTGCTGGACTAGCAATAGCAGGGGGATTTAAAAGTTCATCTTGAATTTTCTCCAACCGCTTAAGTATTTCATTCACGCTAGAAGGTCTATCTTTTGGCTCTTTGTTCAAGCATTGCGCAATAAGACTAGTCAGTGCATCTGGAAAATTTCCAAACAAAGATAGTTTTGGTGGCTCTTTTGTTTTATGCATTAAAAATGTTTCGACTATAGAGTTTCCAGCAAACGGCGGCTCACCAGTCAAGATTTCAAATAACATACATCCAAAACTGTATATATCACAAGCGCCGTCTACTTCTTCGCCTTTGATCTGCTCAGGACTCATATAGAGCGGACTGCCAACTATTGCGCCAGCTTGAGTAATGTCGCCTTTTTGAGCTTCTAATTTAGCCACCCCAAAATCGAGCAATTTTACGAAAATTTCGCTTTTTTGCTTTAATAGAACCACATTTGCCGGTTTTAAATCTCGATGCACAATATTGTGTTGATGCGCATAAGCAAGCGCACTAGATATTTGAATAGCAATTTCAAGCGCGCTTTCAAGCGACAGCGCACCTTCGCTTTTCAGATACTCGCTTAAGTCTTGACCCTCTAGATATTCCATCACCATATACGGTGAGCCTTCTTGAGTTTGGCCAAAATTGTCAATTCTACAAATATGAGGATGGTTGAGTTTTCCCGCAGCAATAGCTTCACGTTGAAGCCGAGCAGCCTTGGCCTCATCGGCATTGTGTTGAAGAACTTTGATAGCAAAGTCTTTTTTCAAAAGAGGGTCAAAAACTTTGTAAACGGTGCCGACACCACCCTCACCAATTGTGGCGACGATTTCATAGCGATCGGCAATGAGCTTGGACATTAAGTCCCGCTATCCTCTTGGTCTTCCATGATTTGTCTTGTCTTGTTGAGCAGAATCATTTGACTATCTACAGAAAGATTTTGAGACATGAATAGATGGACAGCAAGACAATATGAAATTTCGAGATCGCTCTGTCCAATTAGACGATCGTTCAAGACTCGACAAAAATATGCTGCATTCTCCGATGGCGCTGCGCCTTCCGAATTTATAGCGGTATTAAAATCAAAACTGACACCAGGGTCACTTGTAAGTTCGTTTACTTCATAACGATAAGCACACTTCGCCTGACAGGGACCGCAAGTTTGATATGGACCTTGATCACGTTCGCTCATTTTCAAAAAAGAATTGCGCCAGGCTTGAATCTCATACAACGAGAGCTTGGGAGTTTTCTTTCCAGGATTGAAAGCCATTTTAAGTAATTTGAGCCAACGTTTTTCAAGCTTGCGCACTTCTTCATGCGGCCAAAAATTATCTTCGCCTTTACGCTGCAAATATCGATGAGTAGCTATTACTAAAGCACGCCAGGTAAGCTCGGACAAATCACCTAAATTTGAGCGACCGCCCAAGATGCGCTGAACTTCTCTTATAATTTGAGATCTAAAATGCACAAGCTGCATATAATCATTAGAAAACGAAAGCATAAATCTGTTATAAAGATTGCGAAAACTGCGATGATTAGCCACAAGCAGCGTCCATTCATCATCGATAAAAGCAATGTCTCTGCGTCCTGCAGTGAATTTCTTCATAGCCGCTAACAGCTCTTCATCGCCATCTTCAAGACCTGAGCCGTTACTTTCGCGACGTACAAAACTATGCGGAAAAGTGCATCTAATTGGCTGAGCCATACCATCGGCAAAAGTGATGGCAAAGCCGGTGGCAAATGTGGTGATATCGCGTTTTTGGCTATCACTCAAAAAACCAGCTCCAGACAAAACATTTAAGTCTTCACTTCTGGTCAATCTGTGGATTACTTTTACTCCGGTATTGCTCAAGATATTGCTACTTAATGATGCAGGTAGCTGCGAAGAAAACACCAACCCTTCACCATAAGCACCGATTTCGGAAAGTATGTTTTTGACAAAGGAATTTATTTTAGCCTCTGACTCAAACAATCGATGTGCATCTTCTATTAATAAAACGTGCTTCAATTGCTCTGAGTTGCCGCGTTTTTTGGCGTAATGACTCAAGCTTAATAGAATAGATCCAAGACAAAAGGCGCGCTCAGACTCATCTGCGATTTCTTGCAGTTCGATTACAACCGGTTCACTAAACAGTATATGAGGCGCAATTCGTGTGCCAGCAAGATAAATAAGCGAATTGGTTCCGGTGATAAGACCACCAATTACCGATTGCAGGGAGCCTTGAAGATCTGTAGCTACAATATCTGAAAAGGACATTTTTTTGGCGGTAGGTTCAATAGCTTCATACAAATCTTGCATGTTTGGATAAATGTCACCAAGCTCGTCTTTGATTGAATCGTACTCGCGCAGATTTTCATTTAAGGTCAAATCCCAGCCTTTCAATCTATATAAATCGATCAATGCTTGTCTCAGCACTTCTGGCATAGGCGAATAGAGCTCAAAGGAAGCTGTGAATAAAGATACAAGAGCATCTATGTGAGCCTGAACCCTGATGCCTTCTGGAGCTTCAAAGGGATTTATTTTGAGCGGCGACGCACCTGGATTTCCAAGCGTGTAGACACGCCCGCGCTCTTTGAGACCGGGACTATTTAATACAAAATGTCTGTACTCCGACTTTGTAGGCTCGATAACAAGAAATGGAATTTTGCTTTGATTCAATTGATTGAGCAAAGCAAAGCAAGTATTTGTCTTGCCACTGCCTGTAACACCACTTATAAGAGTATGTTTAGTGAGCGTATTTAAATCGAGTTTAAAGGCTTCTTGTCCGAGTGAAACTGTTTTCTTTTTTGCTTGTGACATCCACTTGTCCCGAATTCCCTGATTATTTATTCCCAAAAGCGGTCTAAACTCTGAGCTTGCAAGCCCCTCATATCCAATGCGAGGCTGGAAAACCCCATAGAATGGCAGGGTTGCTTTTTACAACGAGTTTGGATACTATACATACCAACTAGTCGGTATGTAACCTGCAGATGAAAGCCAAAACTGAATCAGCCGAAAAAACAAGACAAAACTTGCTTGCCGCAGCGACAAACGTAATTCGAACCAAAGGATACGCAGCAACTACAGTTGATGATTTGTGTTCTTATGCTGGTGTAACCAAAGGTGGTTTCTTCCATCACTTTAAAAGCAAAGAAGACCTTGCCATTCAAGCCGCCGACTTTTTTGCAAAAATGGCTCAGGAGCTATTTTCAGGCGCAGAATACAATTTAGCAAAAGATCCTTTAGACAAATTACTTGGTTATATAGATCTGCGCAAAAATATTTTGCAAGGCGAATTGTATGAATATACATGTTTGCTTGGCACTCTTGTACAGGAAACTTATAGCACCAGTCCGGCGATACGAGCTGCCTGTCGCAAACATATGGATGAGCATATTGCCGAAATCACTAAATTGGTGAGTGATGCCAAAAGCGCTCACTGTCCTGATTCTAATTGGTCATCAGAAAGTGTTGCTGCTTTTACTCAGTCTGTTTTACAAGGGTCTTTCATTCTAGCTAAAGCGCAAGACTCACCAATTGTGGCAAGTGAGTCTGTTTTGCATCTGAAAAATTACATCAATAGTTTATTCGCTAACACTAACACCACACAACAAAGGAGAACACAATGGTAGAAGCAATTCCTCAGGGCTTTGGCACAATTACACCGCATATCATTTTGAAAAATGCCACTGCTGCAATTGAGTTTTATAAAAAAGCATTTGGTGCAGAAGCACTTAGCGTGCTGAAAACACCAGATGGTCGAGTGATGCATGCAGATTTAAAAATTGGCGATTCGCATCTATTTATTTGCGACGAATTTCCAGAAGCAGGTTGTGGTGGCGCAAGCCCGCAGACTTTGGGTGATTCAAATGCGGTTATTCATCTTTATGTAAAAGATTGCGATAAGGCTTTTGAAAAAGCGATTGAGGCTGGTGCCAAAGAAACGATGAAACCATGGGACTCTTTCTGGGGCGATCGTTATGCAAAAGTAGTAGATCCATTTGGTCAGCCATGGAGTATTGCCACTCACACTAAAGACCTAACCGAAAAGGAAATTCAAGAAGGTGCTAAAGCCTGCATGGAGCAAGCTGCTGCTTGCGCCAAATAGGTTCTTTCAAAAAAGCATAGGAAAAAGCCCTTGAGCAAAAACTTGATTTAAGTGTCAAGCAAATCAGAGCGATTTTAAGAATGCAAGCAGTGCGTCATTGTCTTCTTTGGACAATTTGCTCCAATCATCTCTGACAGGTGCAGCTTGTCCGCCATGCATTTCAATTGCCTGGTCTATTGTTTTGGCTCTACCGTCGTGCATAAAATAGCGCCTGCGTCCCAAGCCCCACAAAGGCGCTGATCGCCATTCGCCGCCACGAGCACCCTCTTGCGGCATACCATCGGCCAGATCCGGGCCCATCTGATGGACTAAGAAATCAGAATAAGGATGGAAGACTTTGTTTGACAACGCTTCACATTCTATATATCGAATTTTAGGCAACGGACTTTCTGGATCAGGCAATCTTACTGTAGAGACGGTTTTAGCATCCGGTAGATGGCAGACATCGCACCTTAACTGACGAAAAATTTCATCGCCATGTTTTACTTGCTCTGTAATTTTTCCGCGTGGAGGTGGTGCCAATGTAGACTGAAAATAAGCTAGCGCAAGTAACGTTTTGCCGTTATCATTTGGTGTTGGCGGCAGAACTCGCAAAGCTTTTGAAGGCAACTGACCAAGATAAGTTGGAGTGTTCTCAGTGTGCTGAAGATAGCTCGTAATTCCCATTTCAATATTCATTGCCTGAGCACTGAAACTAAGCAGACTGATTTGCTGACACTTCCAGCCAAAACGAGCAGCTCGTGGAAGTTCAGTAAACCTATCAATAGCAGAGATGGGACGACCAGCAAGATCCGGGTGCTCCTGCACTTCTTTGAGTGAGTTATTAATAATGTCACCATCGGCGATATTATCTATTAACCCTGCTCCCCAAATTATTTGAGCATGCCTGTTTGACTGCAATTCAGCATCAATTGGAATTTGCTCAAAATCAATTTGCACTTCAGATGGATACAAATCTGGAAATTCAGTGGTGACTGAGCGTCTTTGCAGCGATGGTCCTCCTTGGGTCAAGAAGAAATCAACATCTCTTTTGCCTAAAGTAGCGATCACTTCTTTCAGGGGCTTTTTCGCCGCTTCAGAATTTGGAACACGACGAGCAAAATTCATAATGCTGGTGCTAGACAAATCACGCCCTTCACCACCTACTTCGTCTGGATCACCATGGCAGGCCGCGCAGCTTCGCTCGTTGAATAGAGGACCAAGACCTTCTTGAGGAGTGAATTTTTTCTCGAAGAACGTCTTTGCCAGAAAAAATTTGCGATTCTGTTCTGGGGTAAGACCAAGTATTGGTCCTCCAAAATTGCCTTCATCAGCAGGTCTTGTTGCATTATTCAGCAACCAGACCACAGCAAACGCGGCAAACCCAAATACAAGTACATATACTACAAAACGATATTTGAAAAATGTTTTGAAAGTCATTAATGCGATTGTGGTGGGGGTGGTGGCACTGGAGGTATGCGCGGCGAAGGCACTGGAGGCAATCCAGGCGGCGCTGGCGGTATCTCAACTGGCGGTAACGGCGGCACTATCAACAATGGCGATGTAATCTGGAAGCGAACCGCTTCGTTGCGGCAAGCTTGCTGTGATTTATCTAGATCTGTATCGGCCAATGTGCAATCAAGCATATTACCTTCTTGATCTGGATTTCTTACATCAGCTCCAGCTTGGTTTCTAACATTGTTCTGTCCCATTACAGACCAGACAATGACCAATCGACTATCCACCGGATCAGGCTCGGCATAAATATTGAGAGACTGATACTGCAGTTGATCCTCGAGCAAAGAGCTTATGCCAGTAACCTGCGAAAAATTGTTCTTGGCAGAAGAATCTAGCAGTTTGGCCCAGTTATTAAAACCACCTGCAGATTCGATGTTCTGCTGAACAATCGGTCGAATAGGCACCGGTACTTCGTCGCCTATACTGAGTAAAATAACTCCACCGTCAGCACTCTTAGATGCATCACCTTGAGTGGTCAATTTGAAGTTTCTAGATTGACTGGTAGGAATGACACTTTCAGGACAGTTGGGAATGGATACTCCACTCAGGTTTTTTACAAAAAACGGAGATCCAAGCCAATCTTCATCACCGCCAGCCTTTTTGTTCTGAGCTGTAGGCACCGGACCAGTTCCCATGATCTCAGATGCAGTGGCGGCTCTTCCTGGTGGGAAGAAGTCGTTATTTCCGGCAATGTGGTAATACAGATCTTCAATCTTGTCCACACCAAGAGCGGTGACAGCAAGTAAGTTATTGATGATTGCATAACCCAGATTAATAGCGCGTACACCAGTTGCATATGCTGCTAAACCGCGATTATATTTGCGGGTAGGCTCTTGCATTTCAGCAACTTTGGCTCTACGTTTGTTTTCCCAATCGGTCCAGGTTTGCTGAAGCGAAAAGTACTCACTCATATTGCCGCTATTGATTGCATCTTGCATCTGGTCGGAGATTTCATTTTGTTTGTCTACAATCACGTCAATTTCATTGACGATTTTAGCGATAACATCAGCTTGTTCTTTTGCTACTTGACCGCCAGCAACAGCAGTGTCGCGACCAAGTTGCATCATTTTTATTAGATCGTCTCTAAAGTCGAGCAATTCAGAAATTGGATTGCCGTCTGTGGTTGTTGGTCTGTCGTCTTTGCCTTTACCGTGAGCCATTGTGTAAGGCGGCGCCCAGGCAAGCTGCTGAGGGACAGTTGCTTGCATACGAAAAACCATTGCTTGATCCAGATAAATATTGCGAGTAAAGTCACTGAAATTATTGAGCGAGCGCGGATCATTTCCGGCATTCATAGCTTTATCGCTATCTGGAATCAGTGCAAAAATTCCTCCAAACACATTACAAGCCGGATTTGGCACATCAGCGGCAAATGCAGTTTGCATAAATGGATCAAACTTTTGGCTTATAACATGATCCTTTATTAGGTCATTACCACGCAATTTGGTATTCATTGCGTTGTATACAGCGTCTACGTTTGGTCTTAAACTCTCATTGCGTAACCAGTCGTATACAAAGAAGGCTAGAGCCACGCTTGGATTGTCAGCTTTTCTACCACCGACATCAGACCGGGCGACAGATCCAGCACCTGGAAATGGTCCGTTTTTAGCAGTGAAATAATGCCCATTGCCTTTCCAGCCACTGGGCGGCGGGGTAGTACTTGCTCCAGCGTCTGCAGGCAGCATTGATGAATTCATCAAACTCAAAATAGTATCGAATTTAACACCATTATCCTGGGCTGGAACGCCCTGAGGAAACTCAAGTCTAAATATCCCTGCAGTAGGTGTAATTCTTCTGTTGCCGGCGCAAGCGCAAGCAATTTCCTTTTTAATTTCAGTCGGTTTAGTTTCTGGATTTTTACTGTCGCCACCAGCTACAGCACGTACTTTCTCTTTCACCGTCAATCGCACGGTAGTGGGGAAAATAATGGCTGGCCCGGTAGCAGACTCAAAGTTAGCTGGTGTGAAGCTTGCTCTATCTATTAACGCTACTGTTTCACCTACTTGAGAAAAAACGAATTTAGCGTCGCTCCCGGATACAGGAACTGGGATATTCGATCTATAAAAAGTCTGTTCACTCAAATTCTGTTTGACTGTCGCTGCATTGGTTAAAACATTGACCTCAGCACGCGAAAGTGGACTTGGAACAGGAATATTGGTGACACCTGCACTATTTGTGCGGCCTACTTCTATAGTTATATCGTTTGCAGTCACAGGCTCTACACTGGCTGGTCTCAAACCGCTTGAGTTATAGGCTTCAGCAGCAATTTTTGCAAGATTGACAGTTTTACTCACACCACTTGCATCTTCATACTTAATCATGCCTGAGCCATTAGCAGTGCATAAAAGGTTATTGAAACGTCTGGTGGCACTACCAAGCAATTTGGTGTCGTCTTTGACCAGGAATTCCATCGTAGTATTGTTCAATCGACGAGCAATAATCAAATCGAGTCTGCAGCGCGCCATCACTGTATTAACACCGTAGACAGGTCGACCAGCCAAACCTAGATTTGAATAGTCGTCAACTAAGCCGATGCGTCCCAGTCCAGGATCTGAGATGGTGACTTTACCAAGCTCTTTTGCAACAGCAAGTGCCGCTGCATCTACAGCCGTTTGTGCCTGCTTTTGATGAGAAGTCATTTGCATAAACACAATGAATATCAACCCGGCAAGAAGAATAACGCCAAGGAAAATAGCAATCGGAAGCACCATGCTTCCCCGCTTTGACCGCATCATTGAAATAGCCGACACGCTCTTACTCTTCATAAGTGCTAACCCCTGATTTATGCATAGTAATTAGGTCCCTGGAAGGTCCAGCAAGATTTACTGGACACGAACCTTAATGATGCTTAATAATAATTTATACCCAGTATCCTTGTGAAGGTCTAAACCCAACAAATTTATTGGAATAAGATTAATTGTCAGCAAGTTTTGCCTCTCACACTAGATATCCAAAAGGAGATAAAAATCGGCAATGAAAAATTTTTCGTTCGCTATTACCTGTCTGGCACTAGCTTTTCCCTTATTCCAAACGCTTCCCGCCAATTCGCAAGATAAATCAGTGAGCGTTCAAGAACTAAAAAAGTACGACTCAAAAACGGCAACCAAATTCTGGAAACTAGGCAAAGAATGCGAATTACGCGGACTAACCGAGCAAGCCATTCAAAATTACGCTCAGGCTGGAATGCGCACAATAAAAGGCGGGAAATCCAATCCTCAAGCAGTAAGCCTGGCCGATTCATTGGTAGCTAAATTCCAAAGTCTTGAAGCCAGTGCATTTATGAAAGGCGATACTAAAACCGCCACACTTGCTAGCCAAGAAAAATTGAAAATGATTGAATTTGTCGACGGCAAAGAAAGTCAGCGTTATAAAGACTGCGTAAAAACTCAAGGACTCTACGAGCAAACTAAAAAGCCATGAGCGGTTTTCTAGCCAATTTCAAACAGAAAGAACTGACATGGATTCCACAATTTCTGCTTAGCACGGGATTTGGAGCATTCGTTTCATTGTGTCTTGTAAGTTATGGCTCAATCCTTTTTATATGGCAAACAACGGATCCTGGATGTGCTTGCTACAGCCAGCGAGTCTACATGTCTCGCGGACGCTTTGAAAATATGCGTCAAATGTTCGACACTACCTTTTATATACTCGCTCCCGCTTTAAGTTTTGCTTTCTTCAAACTTATGCGCATGGCTCCCAAAAGTTTGCACAAGCCATTTTTCATTAGCTCAATCATTTCTATAATAGTTTTTTTGGCTAGTCGCGCAATTTGGAGCGAGAATACTCCAGCCAATTACTATCTGTTCATTTCAGTCGGTAAAATTATGGCGTATCACTTTGGAGAATTTGCTCGCCTATTCGTCCAGCCCATGTTTTCCTGGTCTTTCATCGGTGCAATCATCCTTTTTCTTAGCCTATTTGGATTTACATTTTTCGTTTTCAGGAAACAAGTGACATGAGCCGCTCAGTAAAAGGCCAACATATTGCTGAGTTTGGGCCAGCGTTGCTTATAGCCATTCCGCTCATTGCCATTATGTTGTCGTGCTTGAGTCTTGGAGCAGGAGTCGGAGCACTAGCATTGGGTTCTCAACACGCGGCGCGTGAAGCTGCTGCAACCGGAACCTATACTCTTGCCGAAACTAGAGTGAATGAAAATCTATCGACACTAAGTGGACCGATAGGACAATTTGGCGGAATTCAAAATGGAAAACTTATACTCACAGTAGAAGAATCACCTACCGGCGATACAAATTTCGTTCCTCACGCAAGAGGTGGCTCTATCGATCCAGCAAACAAAGTCTACCGTTATAAAGTACGTGGGGAATGCCAAATTAAGCCAATGTTCTGGTGGTTTACCGTGCCCTGCGTATATGAGGCGACAGGTATAGTCGAACATCCCGAGGGTCTTGGCGTATGAGAAGACAAATAGGGAGCGTTTCGGCTGAAATTATTGTGTGCTTTATTGCACTGATTCCAATATTCTTTCTGATTTTTGATTTAATCATTGTCTATGCTGGCTATCAAACTAATCAAACATTTTCTCGCGACGCAGCTCGAGCAGCGTCTCTACTCTTACCTCCAAAACAAGGTAAGCAAACTGAAGGTCCATTATTTTTGCGTGCCACTCAAATTTGTGCCAACGGCCGCAACATGGTTAAGGGCTATTTAAGCGGTCCTTTTTTAGAAAATGTCGAAGTGATGAATTTCACTCCACCCGGCCCCTTTGGTGGCACATATAGTGGCACTGTGACGGTCAAGACCACATTGCGAGTCAAAGTGCCTGCAGCAATTCCTGGACTTATTCCAGAAACTGTCACAGTAAATGGAGTAAGCACATTTCCATTGACTGGAGTAGTGCAGTCATCCGTTTTGGTTCACTAAAACACTAAGCTACAGATTCTTAATCGCGCCCTACGCCTAAACCATCTGCCACTCTATTTATATAGTTGAACCAGGACGCAATCAGATTGATTTGCAATATAGCAAGGTCATCAAAGCCAGCATTACGCAGTGCGTCGATGTCCAGGCTCGATATTTGAGCCGGTTTAACAGTGATTTTTTCGACATACTCAAGCATCGCTTTCTCACTAGAAGAAATGTCGGCTGTGCGAAAGTCTTGCTTAATCGCTTCAGATAGTGCCTCATCCAGAGTCACGCGACGCAGGAACTCTGCGTGAGACGTCACTCAGTAAAAACAATCGTTTATAGAAGATACCGTGGCTGCAATCATTTCGTGCTGCCTGCGAGAAAGTGGAAGCTCTGGATTCATCAAAGCGCCAAAAGTAGAAAAAGCGTGCTTCAACACATCAGGCATTAAGCTGTGTGAGCGTACAATTGCTGCCGCCTCGCCTTCTTTTTCGACCAATTCAGGCACCGGCGTTGCATATTCCATCGGATAAAGACTGCGCGAGAACTCCATTGCTTCAAGCAATTTAGGGTTGTCTTCGGGTCGAACTGTTTTAATCCAGGTCATATGAGCCTCCAGGGCAATGACCATAATAATAGTAAATTGAAGGGTTGACAAATTAGACTGACCGGTCTATTCTGGTAATAGAAAAAGAGCACAACCAACTACCGTGATACCACCGGTAATGCATGAGTTAGAAAAGGAACAAAATCAATTTCTGATCTCAGGACTAAAACAAGGCGAAATTATCGTGGTCAATCCACAAGACTCACTCAAAAATGGCACCCTGGTTGCAACTTCAGAACTTAAATAATTGACAAAACACAATCTCTGGTCCAGTCTATAATTAGGAAGATAAGAAAATGGAGCTCACAAAAGAAATTATGGCAAGCAAAACAGCAGCCAAACAAGACACTAAAATCGCTTTGCTCGAAGTCGGGATGGACATAATGCTGGAAAAAGGCTATTCCAACACCGGAATTCAAGAAATCCTAAGTGCGCTTCAAGTCCCGAAAGGCTCTTTCTATCACTATTTCGACAGCAAAGAAAATTATGCCGTTGAAATCATCCGTCACTTCGACGACTGCTATACAACCAATCTCAAAAATATTTTGGCCAATCAAGAACTAAGTCCCCTCATGCGTTTACGGACTTATGCCAACGAATCACGCAACAAACTGAATGACCAGGCTTGTCGCAAAGGCTGTCTAATCGGCAACTTGAGTCAGGAAATGTCCGACCAGAGCGAAGTGCTCAGAACCGAACTTTCAATCGTCCTTGCCAAACGTCTTGAATTCTTTGCTGCATGCATTGAAGAAGGACAAAAACTAGGCGAAATCAAATCTCAACACTCAGCCGCCGAGCTTGCCGACCTCTTCATGAGCGCCTTGTCTGGAGCGGTGATGATGGCGAAAACCCTTAAACGCATTGAGCCTCTGGACATTTTCATCAATATTATGATTGATGATCTGATTAAAGCCTAAAGATCTCAAGTTTCAAATATAGTTCAACCCCGGAGTAAAACAACTCCGTTCGTCATACCTGCACACCCAACACGGACCGACCAGTCTACTAGAAGGAGAATACACCATGAACTTGTTAAACGAACGCCAGCAAAAATATTTGAGGGCTGGAAATTACAAGACCGCCCAAAGCGAACTGCGCAGACTTTCTCACTCTCAAGAAGTCTACTTGCGCTCTCGTGTTGCCGAAAACCCGAACACTCCACTTGGAACGCTATTCGAGCTTTCTGCCGACGAAAGCTTCGAAGTGAGAGTAGCTCTAACCTACAACCACAACCTGCCACTAATGTTGCAGTCAGCCCTTGCAAACGACACAAATCCAGATGTTCGCTACGCCATGGCTGAGAATTTCAATCTTCCTTGCGAGATACTTGCTCTTCTTGCAGAAGATGAAAACCCCTACGTTGTGCAAAGAGCTAAATTGTCGATGGCTATGGCATCTTGCGTGCTCAAAGTTCAAGAAACAGAGCATCAAGAAATTCTTGCAGCTTAGTCTTTTCCCGCTATCCTCATAATCACAGATAGGAGAGAATCTTAGTACAGCTAAGATTCTCCTGTGACTTTAATGAGAAGAAAAATTTTCAATCGAAAATTATTGAGCGTATTTTTGCTTTGGTGCACTATTCGCTCCACTTGCGCAGACTCAGTTTATGCCAACACTCACACGCAGACTTCTGAAGTAATTACTTTGAACAATCAGGCTGTAAATTTAATGAGTCAGGGCAAATTCCTATCCGCTTACAAGATTTTGAATGAAGCAATCGAAAAATCACCCAACTATGAATTGGCTCGTTTAAATCTATCCATAATACTGCTTCACTGGAGTGATAAATATTTTGCAAAAGGTGATTTTGAAAAAGCTCTTAGGTACTCTGAAAAGGCAGAGTTTGTTTTTTATTTTTCTCAAAATGCTCATGAAAATACCAGAAAATGCATTTTAGCTTTAAATCTAAATCCTGATTCTGCCAGGGACAGACTACATCTTGCAAATCTAGCGATTTCACGAAACGCACCAGATGAATTTGCCACAGAGATGATCGAAACACTTGAACTTTTAAAAACTGAAGGAACGAAAAATTATTCAGTGGACAAAAACACTTACTATAAGCAGCGCGCAAACGATCTGGCTAAAATTCTAGAAAAAAGACTGGCGAAAGTCGCTGATGAAAAACCTTTTCATTACAGGGCTGAGCTTAAAGTTTACTCGGACGGTTCCATCTCTACAACTTTTCCTCCAGGAAGCTACGCAGACGCTTTTGCTAACCAGAACAAACTTATTACTTCGAATTTAAAAGTCGATTGGAAACTCTATCAAACAGATCGCAGCAAGACTTTTGAGGTTACTTTTCTGCATCACACAAAATATGACATGGTCACGGTTCGCTCAGAAAAGACATCTGACGAATACGCAGAAGAAAATTCTGACTCTATAACCAGCGCGGAGGCAAATTCTAACGAAATTTCAATTTCAGAAGCGACCAAAATCAACGACCAAGCAGTTAACCTACTTAGTCAAGGCAAATACAAAGAATCGATCGCGCTTTTGAAAAACTGCATGGATTTGTATCCAGACCATGAGCGGTTTAGAACAAATTACTCGGTGGCTTTAAACAATTACGCACTGTCAATTCAAAATCAACGCCAAAGTTCACTGCAACTCTTAGAGAAGGCTCTCTTTTATGATTTCGAGAATGAGACTACCAGACACAATCTGGATGGTGCACTCAAAATGCTTCGACTCAATCCGCAATCGATACAAGTGAGGCTCAAACTTGCCAGTCAAGCAATCGCACGACAAGATCCTGAAAGTGCAGTATCAGAAATTAAAATGGCAATGAATCTTGCTCCAATGATATCTGAAAGGAAACGCATTTTTTATGAAAACTATAAGAGAGATTTACAAAAGAAGATTAGAGCTCAATGGTACCCCAGCAGAGCCGATAGTTCTCAAATAGTAGTAAGTTTTGACATCATGAAAAATGGAAAAATCGCCAACCTGAAACAGGTAACTTCAGTCGAGGGAATACAAGCAAACGCTGCAATGGATGCAGTAAGAAACGCTTCTCCTTTCGCGCGACCACTCGAAACAGTTGCCATTCAATTCACTTTCACTTATAAAGCTTTTGATAGTGGTGCAATGAAAGCAAAAAGTGAAATTAGACCCGTAAGCAAGAAGAAAATGCCTCCTGTAGAAAGCGCAAACTTGCGCAAAATAAATGAATATCAGGCATTACTTGCCGAAAAACAAAAAGTCGATGACAAATCCGAGGAATCTATTGATTTGCGAATCAAACTAGTTAAACTTTTAGTGAAAGAAAAATATTTTGAACTTGCTGAATATTTGTTAGAAGAAGGATGTGAACTAAGTCCTGAGAATAAAGAAATGAACGCATTACTTTCACGAGTTAAAAAAATGTTTCCTAAAAAAACGCATCCCTTACCGAAAAATGTGAGTTGAGACTTGTCCAAAATCTTTGAAATCGTAGTGTTTGACGGCTTTGACGACATGGATGTCTTTGGCGTTTTAGAAGCTTTGCGCATTGCTTCGTTTCCAGTTCTGCTAAAAAGCATACGTCCTCAAGATTTCATCACCACCGCCTCTGGTGTCAGAGTAATTCCAGCCGGAGTCGTAGATTTAAATAACGCGCCAGATGTTTTAATTGTGCCAGGCGGTCAGTGGTTGAGCACCATGTCGGGTGCTTCTGTAGAAGTCAATCGTGGAGACATTCTAGATTTAGTTCGTGCGTTCAATAAGATGCAAGGCAAAGTAATTGCGTCCATTTGCACAGGCTCATTGATTCTTGCAAAAGCTGGATTGTTAGATGGAAGACCAGCCACTACTAATCAAAAATTCTTTGATGTGCTCAATGGCATGGGAGCCATCGGTACTCATGCGCGCGTTGTCGATGATGGTGACATAATTACTGCTGGAGGCATTACAGCAAGTCTCGATTTGGGTCTTTGGCTCGTTCAGCGCTTTGGCGACACAGAAAAAGCTCTAGAAGTATCGAAGGAACTAGAATTTGAAATGCGCGGACCTATTATTGAGAGCAAGGATTTATAAAATAGTATATGTTCGAATTACTAAAGAAGAGTTCCCTTATTTTCATAAGCGTGTTGTGGCTGGTAGTTTTCAGTGATATCGCCTTTGCTGCACCTACAAAAAAAAACACTCAGTCAAACGGCTTTCCTGTATTTTGGCCGCCACGCGAAGGGTACTACTATCCAAATCTCTCACTGACTAATTACGACGGCAAGCAAATTTCACTTTCTTCACTCAAAGGCAAAGTTATTCTATTCGAAGCAATTGGAATGTCCTGTCCTGCCTGCCAGGCGTTTGCTGGAGCAGGTAAAAATGGAATCAGTGGACTTGGCGGAGTGGTGCCACAGATAGGCATGTCAAATGTTGATGAATTGCTCAGCCAACAAAATATTTCTCCTCACGATCCAAGATTGGTTGTGGTGCAAATTTTGCTCTATAACTTATCTATGCAAGCTCCGTCAGTAAACGATGCACGGCTCTGGGCCAAGCATTTTCATCTAGAAGGAAAACCTAACCGTTATGTGCTAGCAGGAACTAGCAGTTTAATGGGAAACGCATCATACAATCTAATTCCAGGATTTCAACTAGTTGATAAAAGTTATGTCCTACGTTGTGATTCAACCGGACACAATCCCAAGCATAATTTGTATACAGAACTTTTACCGATGCTAAAAAAAATGCTTTAGTTCAAAACTCTATTCGTCGATGTAGTTTTCCCAATACTCGGTGCGTTCTTTCCAATCGCAACCATCGTTATTGCAAATGAGCGTGACGCGTGAAGAGTGTGAGTCTATTTCTTGAATGTTAAAGCCATCGCGCACGGCATCGATAGTTTCGGCGTACTTTTCGAATTTTTGTACTGGCTTCTTGCAGGTAGGGCAGATCATCTTTTTGCCAGTGACTGCATCTTGGATTCTTTTGAGTGACATGAAAACCTCAACTGCACGATGTACTGGCTGGATTTTACTAGACTTGCGCGGTCAATGATCACTTGGCTTCTCTAATGCATATAGAAAGAAGCACCTTTCGGTGCTCCTTTCCGGGGTCTCATCTGCATGAGATCTAGATGCCTAATGCCTCAGATAGGAATTAGGCAATGTCATTAATGCTTGCCCTTGACGGATTCTTCGCCGCTGCGAGCAATGTCTTTGGCTCCACAGCCTTTCATGACCTGTTCGGCACGTTTGGCTTGTTCGCCATCTTCAGTGTGAACTGAAATAAGAATGTTGCCTTCGTTAAGCTTGCCTTCGAATTGTTTGGCTTCGTATTCGGGCATACCCAAACCGATCAGACCGCCAGTAACACCACCGGCAGACCCGCCGATTGCAGAACCAGCAAGTGCTGCCATAATAGGACCAGCAGCGATGAAGGGACCAGCGCCCGGAATAGCAAGAGCGCCAATTCCAGCCATCCAGCCTAGTGCACCACCAGCGATGGCTCCAGCGGCTGCACCAGTTGCGGTGCCTTCAGGAGCTTTGCTATGTTTTTCGTAAGCAGTGTCTCTAAGACCTGTTTTGTCAGCCATCATTATCGACATATCTGAATCTGTGAAATTGCTCAATCTCAAAGCATCTACGATTTCGCGGGCTTGAACTTCCGATGTTGCGATACACATTACTGCTCTTTTCATTTATACGTACTCCTAGTGCAAAAAGTGGAAAACGCACGCCCTCTCGCCAGCCAACGAAAAGTGCGGGTTGTGATAATCAATTTCTAGCATGCTGAAATTGAGACAGTGCCGAAATCGCATGTCAAGCAAATTGAGTTAGACTGGCTGCCAGTCCTATTCTCGAAACTGCGGCTATCACTTACAAACAGTCGTAAAAAACGCTAGGAGAAACTACTACTTGTCCGCGGGGGGAAACACATGCATCATCTTATTTTTAAAATCGATATCCGCACTTGTTACAGCTGGCGCGAGGCTAAGAATATGCCCAAAGAGAAATCTGTTGTGTTGATCGAAAGTGACCGAAATGTTTTTTACACCATCCTTATAAGAATACCGATTGCCTGACACACACTCAAAGGCTCTAGTTGGTGGCTCACAATTTGCAATCTCTAAGCAGTCTTTTAATACGTTTAGAATCGCTCCATCTGGCTGAGAGAAGTCCATAAAATCTGCCGAATTGAGCATCTCGCTGATTCTGTCTTGTCTTCTGCTTTCTAGAGCATAAAGTAGTTCATATTTGTTTTGTGCATAACGAGGGTCTTCGAGCTTGATTGCCACCAATAATTCATCGCACTTAAATGCCATTACAAACTGTTCGTTATTCCAAAAAATATCTTTCAATTTTTCGAAGATTTCGATCTCAAAAGTTCTCTTCAGATACAGCTCATTCAAAGATAGGTTCCCAACAACATCAAGCGAAAGAACTCGAATAAATTCTGACAATCGTCCGAAATAGAGTTCAACCAAATCAGACTCCCCAATCATTCCCGATGCGCCATATCGAGGGTCGACAGGATAATAAGAAAAGGACGCCGGTGCTTCAGGAACTTTGCCTAACTTAAAAAAGGTGGCTCCTCCAAACACAGAAATAATGAATGCCGACATGCAAGAAACCGCATAAACCGCCTTTCTATACTGATCTCTGACTGGACGTAAGAATTGAGGGCACTCATCTGTTGTGATAGTGCCATCTTTGCGTTGATAGAATTTGACACATTTTTTAGCTCCTTCTACACTCGATTGCAGAAGTTCTTCGGCCTCTTTCTTCGACATCTGCGAAATGTTATAGACCTTCTTGTCGCATTGCCTGCACAAACGCTCACGTTCATTTCCATCCATCGAATCCCAAAGGACAGGACATGAAAATGAGAGCATGAGCGAATCTAATGGGCTACGACTTTCCATATTTCAATTTTATGAAAATCGACATCTAGAAATAGTGTGAAAACACTAGTGAAACTGAACGAGACTAAGTAATTCACTCACTAAAAGCGGCTTACACACAACGCAAAAGCGAAAACGTTGACAATATACCAAAACTAGCATAATTTATTTGATAAACGGAGCTTGTTGAATGGCCGCGAAAAATAATTCTGAAAAACTAACCATTACCAAAGGACACCAAAATGTGTTCATGGATTTGAACTTTACTGAAGAGGAAGCAAATTCACTTTGGATGAAATCTCGCTTTTTCAATTTTCTTCAAAAAGCGGTCGCCAAAGAGCTGACGCGCTGTACACAAGCACAATTAGCCAAAAAACTTGGAATTTCTCAACCTTTAATTTCAAAAATAGTAAACGACGATTTTTCAATATTTTCTGTGGAACGAATCGCCCACCTTTTATTCAAACTAGATTACGACATCTTTATAGACTTCAAACCCAAGGCTAAGTCTAAAAAATTCATCAAATAGGCTTACAGAGTGGTTCCAGATCAGATGCCAGAATCTCAGTCAAAATCTTCTTGTCCACCTGGGGCAAATCGACAATGCGATTAGCCTGCAAATTAATAGCCGTCTCAAAGACATTGCGTACATCACGAGCGTTTCCAAAGCTTTTGTCGCGCTTAGAATAAAGTTGTTCCATGATTTTTTTTGCGACTTCGCGCGCATCATCGGTCAACACAAAAGTCCCTTTGACACAAAACGAATCAAGAATGCACAAGAGCTGTTCTGGCGTATAGTCTGAGAAATTGAAATATTTATTGAATCTGGACTTCAAGCCTGGATTAGACGAAATAAAATTCGTCATCTTATCAGGATAACCAGCGACTATTACTACCAGGTCGTCGCGGTGATCTTCCATACGCTTCACAAGCGTGTCTACCGCTTCTTGTCCGTATTGGTCGACAGCGCCTTCGGGAGCCAAGGCGTAAGCTTCGTCTATAAATAGAACTCCCCCCAATGCGCGCTCAATCTGTTCGCTAACTTGAATAGCCGTTTGCCCAAGATACCCGCCAACAAGTACAGATCTATCGACTTCGACCAAGTGTCCTTTTTTCAAGACACCAAGCTCACGATAAATGTCGGCAATTATGCGTGCGACAGTTGTTTTGCCTGTTCCTGGATTTCCCGAGAAAACTAAATGGCGCGTAATGGGCAAGGCGGAAAGTCCTTGCTCCTCGCGCATAATTTGTACTTTGATGAAATTGACTAATTGTTTTACGTCTTTTTTGACGTCGTCTAAACCAATTAGGTCTTCTAACTGCCCCATGGCGTTGTCTAGCGTCTTTGGCATGATAAAGATGCCCGTGTTGCCGGTTCGCTTGAACGTCTTGGTTTCGACCGATTCAGGCTCAGTGGCCCAGATGGTGGCAGTTGCGGTGTCAGTCTTCTTAGTATTAAGTATAGTGTCAGGCAAAGAAGATGGATCTTTTAACCCGCCAGCCTCCGGATACAAATGGGCCTGAAATTCTTTAAGCCATTGCTCTTCTTCAGAGCTGATACTTGAATCTGCTTTGAACATCAAGTTTGCCATTCTGAATAAGGTAGTGCGAAGAGTCGAAGCCAATTCAGAGCCACAAGTTTTGTCATAATTTTGCAAAGCCAAAATCAAGTCATCGAATTCGTCTGGCTCGGGAGTGGCGTATTGTTTTGATTTAAGTAATTCTTTAACCCAGACTTCAGTTGACATATGTCCATACAAACCAAACACCGGTGCCATATCGCAAATTAGACTGACTTCTTGAGGATGAATTACATTATCGATGTAAGTAAGTCCTACGCAAAGTCCAGCCAATTTATTGCGCAGAGAAAGGCATGGTTCTTTGAATGTAGAAGCATCACCTAGTTTGTCGCTAATTTGAAAAAGTGGTGGCATTAGTGTGGCAAACAAATTTTTTGTTTCTAACACAAACTGCTTGCCGTCAGGATGCAAATATTGCTTACCAGGTTTGGTCCAGTTAAGCACCTCTTCCATTTCTTGCTCGAATTGTCGCACTAAATCAAGCTCTTCAGGTCCTGGCTTTTCAACTACAGTCAGAACATCGTTTACTACTTTGCACAAAAAGTTACGCCACTTGAGCGACTGATTAAGTCTGTTTTTTAGGTCGTAAGCTTTGAGCGAGTCAATAACTTTTGATGGCAGAGTAGATTTAAATTCTGCTGATTCTGCAAGCGTTTCGGTAGTTTCTTTAAAATATTCTATGTGCTCTTGCAACTGCATTCCGCACTTACCGCTCTCTACATCAATAGCGTCGTAAATATCAAAGAGAAACGCCCACTGTTTATTGGTAAGGGTCTTGCGTATCGAGAGATAACTCACAAGTCGAACATAGTCGAGATAAATAGCGTCGTTTGCAACTTTGGGATCGCCTTCCATTTCCCAAGAGCGCTTGAGTATTTGATTGACGCTATCTTCGATCTTAAATCTAAGCTCGTTGAATTGCTTAATTAGCTCGCCAGATGCGCGTGAATGCATTTTTTATAACCACCACATCCCTTGTTATTAAGTGAGAAAGTATACCTTAACCCTCAGCCCGGGATGAGGGTTTCTACCGACGTCAAGACCGCTTTTCATCTTTTAATTTCAAAGGTTTTCAAGCGCAAGTGACTAGTATGATAGTGGTCGGCAATATGGAGCGTGAAACGTGAGCACAGATCTTTCAATTATGTACGGTACAGCCTGGAAAAAAGACGAGACCGCACGTCTTGTGAAATTGGCTATCCAGTCTGGATTCACCGCCATTGATACCGCCAACCAAAAGAAGCATTATGACGAAGTATTGGTTGGTCAAGCTTTGCATGAGGCTTTTAGCCAGGGAGCAAAGCGCGAAGCATTTTTTATTCAGACTAAATTTACCTCCAAAGATGGTCAAGACCACAGGCTTCCATATGATCCAAAAGCCGATTTAAAAACACAAGTAAAACAATCTATCGATAGCTCGCTTGAGCACTTGCACACTGACTATATAGACTCTTTTGTATTACACGGACCCCATTATAGAAATCGTTTGGTGAAAGAAGACTTTGAAGTCTGGCAAGGCATAGAAGAGCAATTTCAAGCCGGAAAAACAAAGATGGTGGGCGTAAGCAATGTGTCGGCAGATCAATTGCGAGAGATTGCTACAGTGGCAAAAGTAAAACCCAAAATGGTACAAAACAGATGTTATGCTCAAACTGGATGGGATCTTGAAGTGCGCCAGATCTGCAAAGAGATTGGCGCTACCTATCAAGGATTTTCGCTTCTAACTGCCAATCCGCACGTATTAAGCGATAGAGTTGTATTAGAGATCGCAAAGCGACTAAATGCAACCAGCGCACAAGTAATTTTCAAATTCGCTATGTCTGTTGGTATGTTGCCACTTACAGGCACCACAAGCGAGAAACACATGCTTGAAGATCTCAAAGCAAAAGATCTGGAATTGACTGAAGAAGAAGTAGATTCAATCGAAAGAATCATGATGTGAAGTCACTATGTAAAAGCTGACCCATTTAATTTTCAAAAGGGCAAAGCTGTGCCATACTGCATTTAAATGTCAATATTTGCCAACTCTGAAGCCAAACGCCAGGAATTTTTTCTCAAGCATCTAGTCAATTCACTAGGTGAGCGAGCCCTTTTTGCACTGGATGACAAAGGCGTTATAAGGACCTGGAGCGAGGGCAGTCGTAACATTTTAGGTTTTGATGAAGATGAAATTCTAGGCAAGCATTTTTCAGTCCTTTACGAAAAGACCCCACACTCTCAAGAGCTTGTGCAACGAGACCTCGAACAAGCTAGTCAAGTCAAATCGGTATTATTTGAGCGTCAATTTCGCCGTAAAAATAAACACAACTTTGAATGCAGTGTGAAGCTTGATTTGATTCAAGATGATGACGGCAATTCGCTTGGCTTTGCTGTTCTAATTCTAGATTTAACAAAAAGGAGAGAAGCGCTAAAAAATAAAAGCGAACTAGAAAATTTAAAAGAAACCTTCACCCAACTGGTTTCGTCCGTAAAAGATTACGCCATTTTTTTGCTCAGTCCCGAAGGAAATATACTCACCTGGAATGAAGGCGCTCAAAGAGCCAAGGGATACAGCTCAAGTGAAATAATAGGTAAACACTTCTCCACGTTTTACACCAAGGGCGATATCGACCGCAATCATCCCCAATTCGAATTAGAGCAAGCTGTCAAAGACGGTCGTTATGAAGAAGAAGGCTGGCGAATTCGCAAAGACCAAACTCAATTCTTTGCAAATGTGACTATTACTCCAGTGTTTGATTTAGAGAAGAATCACATAGGATTTCTCAAAGTAACGCGCGACTTGACTGAGCGCAAAGAAATAGAAGCAAGCCGAGTAGCCCTTGCAAAATCGAATGAAACTTTCAATTTGCTTGTGGCGGCAGTAAAAGATTACGCCATTTTCTTGCTCAGCCCAGAAGGTAATATTCTCACCTGGAACGAAGGTGCCAGGCGCAGTCAAGGCTATACAGCAGATGAAATAATCGGCCAACATTTTTCTACCTTTTACACCAAAGAATCAATTGAAGGCAATCACCCTCAATGGGAGCTGGAACAAGCAATCGCCAAAGGTCAGTACGAAGAAGAAGGTTGGCGAGTTCGCAAAGATGGAACACAATTTTGGGCTAGTATTTCAATAACTGCAATTCATGATTACTCTGGCACCTTGACTGGTTTTGTCAAAGTTACACGCGATTTGACTGAACGCAGACAAGCTGAGCTTGGACTTAAAAAAGCGCTGATTGAAGCCGAAAGTGCTCGCGGTGAAGCCCAGCGAGCAAATCGACTGAAGACAGAATTCGTTGCCACCATATCTCATGAAATTCGCACTCCCATGAGCGGACTTATTGGATTAGCCGAACTCTTAATGCATGAGCCAGACCACGATGAATTGCCCGAAATGGCTCAGCGTATGTTTAATTCATCTCGCAAATTACTTGATGTTTTAAACAGTTTGCTTGATTTTTCTAAATTGGAGTCTGGCAAAGTAACTACAGAAAATCTTTCATTTTCACCAAAGGCTGTTTTGCAAGAGGTAGTGGGATTAGTATCACCATTAGTTCAAGCTAAGAGTCTGACTTTTGAAACAGTAATTACCAAAAGCGTACCTGAGCAAATATTGGCTGATGAAGCGAAAGTACGACAAGTGTTGAATAATTTGCTACACAACGCCGTCAAATTTACCAACAAAGGCAAAATCAGAGTCAAAATTGACCGTCTCGATATTGATGGCATCGACAGTTTGCTTTTCTCTGTTTCGGACACCGGTATTGGTATCAGAGATGAACATAAAAATATGATGTTCGAACCCTTTGTACAAGCGGATCCTTCCTTCACCCGAAAATTTGGTGGTACTGGACTTGGACTTTCAATTTGCCGCCATTATGTAACACTAATGAAAGGTAAAATTAGACTGGAGAGCACCGAAGGAAAAGGTTCTACATTTTATTTTTCAATTCCAGTAAAGGCAAATTCATCCCATGACTGAAAAACTGATACTAGTAGTCGAAGACGATGAAGACTTGCGCTATCTCGCCAAACAGCAATTGAAAAAAATTGGCTTTATGGCAGACACAGCTTGCAATGGTCAAGACGCACTAGAAAGACTGAAGGAGCAAAAATACGATTTAATCTTAATGGATATAATGATGCCAGTCTTGGATGGCGTGAACGCTACCAAACAGATAAGAAAATTAGAAGAGGATAGCAAACATCGCACAACAATCATCGCGATGACTGCCGTTTCTGACAAAGAGCGCTGCTTGAGCGCGGGCATGGACGATTATATTTTCAAACCAATCATGTTGGATAATTTAAAAACACTTGTGTCCAAATGGCTTTAGAAACAGGCACCCTGCCACCTATGGGAAAATCCCCATTGTCCAATTAGGTGCTTGCGACCAAAATTAGGTTGGCGAATGGTGGAGTATCAGTATTAGCGTGCATAGTGCAAATGAGTCTTTCGAGCCTCAGCAATTAGCTTTGAACAATACAAACGGCTCGGTCGATTTCGATCCCTTTGGCGATGTCAGACTCGCTCGCGCCGATAATGCCTTCAATCCTTTTACTTTCACATCGCCACTGAAAACCAATTCGCCATTTAATCTAGATTTCACCAATCCATACGGTCCCCAGTTCGACAATCAGTACAGACAGCAACTACAGCCTCAATGGCAGCCTCAATATGACAATTACGATCCAACTGGATTTGACGACCCTCAAGGTCCAGAATTACAAGAAATACCTAAAAGGTCAGATATCCAAACACCAGACGATCGGGGCAGACCAATCGTCACTGTTCGACAAGGCGAAAGCATTCAGCGCGCCATCGAGCGTGCACCGGAGGGAGCAATAATCAACGTTCAAGCCGGCGTCTACAACGAGCGCATCAAATTTAGTCGGGACAACGTCACTTTGCGTGGCGAAAAAGGCGCGATTATGGACTTTCAGGGTGTCGATACCTCAGGAGGTGCTATAAGAATCGAGAATAGAAAAAACATCACTGTTTCGGGCTTCGAAATCAAAAACATAACCGGGAAATATACCCCAACAGCCATAGCAGTTGATGGCACCAGTCAAAATATTCGCATTTTGAATAACGACATTCATCATGTAGATAATAATTCAAATGCCCATGCCATATCAGTTTATGGGCGAAAATCTACTCCTATTCAAAACATCGAAATTGCAGGCAACAAGGTTCATGACCTGAAGCTTGGCAGTAGCGAAGCGATTGTTGTAAACGGCAACGTTGATGGATTCAAAATCACCGATAATCAAGTCTACAATTCAAACAATATAGGCATAGACATAATAGGCGGAGAAAGAGTTGGCGCTGGCAACGACCGTGCTCGCAATGGACTGGTTGCTCGAAACAATGTATACAACATAAGCGCTGCTGAAAATCCGAAGTATCGCTCACCGTCAGCCGCTGGCATTTATGTCGATGGTGGCATTGATATAAGAATCGAAAATAATAAAGTAGAAAATTCAGATTATGGCATCGAAATTGCCTCTGAAAGAAAAGGCATGAATGCAGAGCGCATAACAGTGCGCAACAACGAACTTACAAGAAACCGATTAGCCGGAATTTCACTTGGTGGAGGAAATTCTTCCAATGGCGGTATCACTGACAGTGTGATCGAGAATAACAGATTGAGCGGCAATAAGCGCGCAATCTGGCGCCAGAGTAATGTTGGACAAGTGGAAATAAGAGATAATATGGAATCTTAATCTGTAGTTAGCGTGGCACATCAAAAACGTTTGGATTAATTCCGTAGCCGTCTAATTTTTTTTCTTCTTCTTTGTTTTCAAAATCAATTTCAATTTTTCGTTTCCATCGCCTTTCATAAACGCGTTGAAACTCATTTTTGATTTTCTCAATTCTCTTGCAATCTTTTAAATTAACCGCAATCAGATTTTTGTTATCAATTAACATATTTAATTCAGGAGCGGTAATATCAGCTTTATGAAAGTCGATTCTACCTACAGGTAATGATGCTAGGGCAGCAAATAAAGCAGGATTACATTTTTTTTCGTCACTCAAGTCTAGCTCCTCAAGATTAGCTAGCCTTTTCAATTTAGAATAATCTGATGAATCCAATTTGATATTGGCCATATGCAATATTTTCAAATTCCTCATTGAACAAAGTGCATCGAACTCTTTTGAGCTGAATGCAAGTCCGCTCACATCCAGATCTTCGATCTTTGTTTTACTTAAGGCAGAAAGACTTCGAACATTTTGATTGCAAGGTAAATCGAGCGATTTAAGCGTTTGTATTTTAGCTATTTTGCTTCCAATATTTTCTGTCATTAAAGGGCAGTGCTCAAATTCAAGCGTTCCAAGTTTTGGAAATCCAACCAGACTATCAATCAAATTATCGGTCAACTGGTCACACCCGCTCAGTTTCAGTTTTTTCAATTTAGGCAATTTAGCAAGCATATCAAAGTCTTTGTTCATCAGTAATTTTGACGATAGTGTAAGTTGCTCTAAATTTTTAAATGTGACAATTTGACTGATCATATTTGAGTCGGCTTTATCTTTATCTACTCTTAAAGATTTCAAGGTGGAGATAGCAAGCAAGTCAGCAAAATATCGTGGCTCGAAAGAATCGACGCGCAACTCCACTTTGTACAAAGGAATTTTGTTAATGTAATGCAAACCACTACCAGTTACTTTGCAGTCTTTCACTTTCAGCGCTGTGAAAAACGCATTCTTTAACTCTATAAAGTGTTCATCGACAGTGCTTTCTTTTGTTTCGACTGTTTCTTCTCTATGAGCTGTGATGAACTCAAATTTGTTGCTCTTGCCCGCAAGATTAGCAAGATCAGAATTTATTGTTTCACTAACCGTTTTATTAATTGAATCGTCTAGCTTTGCATTCTTAGACAAGCTTGTATTTTGAAAATGGTTGTACATAAAAGCAAGAACAACTATTCCAACAAAAGCGGCAGCAAAAGCAAATTTCAAAAGAGTTTTTTGGGTCAAGTCAGGCAGTTTTATTGGACTTAGATTGCGTTTAGTCGGAGCTTCAAGCGCTAGAGGCTCAACAATATTCCGCCCCATTATTTGCTCAAGTGATTTTCTAATAGTTAGCGCATCACTTGGCCGGTCTTTTGCTTTTTTATGTAAACACTGATCAATTAAATCGACCAGCGCTTTAGGTACTGAATTGGAGTCTAAAATATCTGATACCAGTGGTGGAGCAGTATTTTTGTGCATTCTCATTGTTTCAAGTGGCGAATCGCCTTTGAGTGGAGGCTCTCCACAAAGTGTTTCGAACATCAAACAACCCAAACTATAAAAATCTGATTGGGCAGTGACTAAATCTCCTTGGGCTTGCTCGGGGCTCATATAGAGCGGACTGCCAAGGACAGCTCCGGTTATTGTGAGACTTTGATCCGATTCTATTTTTGCTACACCAAAATCAAGCAACTTGACCAGATACTTATCGTCTGTATTTTTTTTATCACTAAGTTCGATGAGCATTATGTTTGACGGTTTCAAATCACGATGAACAATGCCATTTTTATGGGCATGTTCAAGCCCAAGACAAATTTGCTCAAAGATTGGCACAGCAGTTGTGTAATCAACACAGCCGGTCTCTTGAATAAGCTGGGCTAGACTCTTTCCCGATACAAGTTCCATGACCATGTAAGGCAGGTTATCGCCATTTTGAGTCTGACCAAAATCATACACACGAGCGATATTGACATTATTCAGTTTACCGGCAGCCATTGCCTCTCTTTGCAGTCGCACAAGACCCTGCCCTTCGTGGTCGCTTTGCAAAGTTTTTATCGCCACATCTATTTTTAAAATATTGTCGTAGGCTTCATAGACAACGCCTAGACCGCCCTCACCAAGGACACCCTTAATACTATACCTGTCGCCTAAATCTGTTTGGTTGAGCCTTTTAAAATCAGACATCAAGAAATGATACTATATTCCGCTTGTGGCTACTTTCATCTGCTTAGCTTCTTCAGCGCCGCCTAGTTTTTTCATTATCTCGTATCTGTATGTGTAAGCAAATAGTGCAGCAATCGGTGTGCCAAAGCAAACCAAGAAGCCCACGGCGTATGTCGCCATGAGTATCCAATTTAGTTGCTCCTGCAAACCTGTTATAGGCTCAGATAATTCTTGAATCGGTTGCTTTAAATCGGCTATGGGTGAATACATTTTATCTAATTGCTCTTCAATATGACCCAAACGTCTTTCGACGGATGACATGTCACCACTAACTCCTCCTATTTGTGCCTGAACATGCTGCATCTCGCTTCCAACATCCAACATGGGCTTGTGCAAACCTGCAATAGGAGCCTCAAGTCGCATTATCTGCTTTTCTAAGTGAACGACCTTCTCCTGAATGCTAGTAACCGGCTTAAAAATCCACTTAAATGGATTCAAGTCGCCAACTGTAAATCCTTTCTTTTCTTTAAAGGCTTCTTTATCAACCTCCACACCAGGAACTTGATTAACTCCGTCGATCATGTCATTGTCGGTTTTTTCTTGCTGGGCTTTCAGCTTTTCAATCTGAGCTGGATTTTTGAGAGAAGTTGTCATCTCGTTTGCCATATCTTTGCGTTCAACTTTGCTTTCTTCTTTGCAGTAAGCGGGCGAATAGCAACTAGCCCCTGCTGCAAGGAAAATAAAAGTTGCAGAAAGTAATAGAGAATTAGGTCGTTTCATTAAAAATTCCCAGAACTGGGGTCTTTTAAATGCTTAGCATTACTCCAACAATTAAAGAACCGCTTGGCTGTCAACGTTTGACGCTTTAGTTTTTGGTCAATAGAAAGCAATAGCATCACAATATCAGGGAAATCTCGGACAAAAGGCACATTACAAGCCGCGCGATGATATAACGGGTATAGATATGGACTAAATAGAGATTAGTTCTATGCCAAAGTCAAGATTATCAATTGCAATAGTTTGTCTCCTCTGGGCGATTTTTATTGGAATTGGACTTTATTTACTGATGTATCATGAGATTACTCCAGGCGCACAACCAAAAGTACCGCCAATCAAATTTCCTAAAGACAGTAAATTAAAACTGAGTTCTGATAAAGACACTCTTGTGATGTTCGTGCATCCGCAGTGCCCGTGCACTGAGGCAAGCTTAAAACAGTTGTCGCCATTGTCCCTGAAACAAGACCTAAATATTCAATTGGTTCATTACAAACCAAGTAAATTGCCAGATGGATGGAGAGAAGAATGGCAGCTTGATGATTGGACCAAGCAAAAAACGGTACAGGTAATTGAAGACTCAGATGGGCTTGAAGCAAAACGTTTTGATGCCAGAACTTCTGGTCAAACATTTTTATTTGCGCCTAATGGCACTCTTTTGTTCCATGGTGGCATCACCGCAGCCAGAGGAGTGACAGGCGAAAACGAGGGCTTTAATAATCTGTCAAAAGCCCTAGCCCGAGATAAAACAGCAGAAGCTCAAAATCCAAATTTTAAAAAATCGCTTGTCTTTGGATGCAACCTACTAAATGAACGAAACTAACCTCAAAGCTCAATTATTCGACGAGCAGCGCTTGCTCTTTTACAAACGAACTGGTCGACTTTTTGCTGGCTTAATGGTCTGTCAGTGGATTGCAAGCATAGTGCTTGCTTCAGTGTTGGCACCACGAGCCTGGGACGGAATTGTAAGTGCCCCACACACTCATTTGCTTGCTGCTATTTTTCTTGGTGGCATCATCACCATATTTCCAGCCTATCTAGCAATATCAAAACCTGGATGGACAGGCACTAGGCACATTGTCGGCATCGCTCAAATGTGCATGTCGGCTTTACTTATCCACTTAAGTGGCGGGCGAATCGAGACTCATTTTCATATATTCTGTTCACTTGCACTTCTGGCCTTTTATCTTGATTGGCGAGTATTGATAACCGCATCACTTGTAGTGGCACTCGATCATGTTATTCGAGGTGTAATCTGGCCACAATCTGTATATGGCGAAATATTTGTAGAGCCATGGAGATGGCTTGAACACACAGGTTGGATAGTTTTTGAGGACATAATTTTAACCTTTTCTATAAAAGACCATTTAAAAGCAATAGAAGAAAGTGCATCGCGTCAAGCAAGTCTTGAAAAGACCAACGAACGAATTGAAATCAAAGTACAGGAGCGCACTCAGGAGCTTGCCTTAACCAATGAAAAGTTACACGAATTGTCTAGCCAACTGGCAAACTCAAGAGATGACGCTATTAAGGCATCGAGCTTTAAGTCCGATTTTCTGGCAAACATGAGTCATGAAATTCGCACCCCGTTAAATGCTGTGATAGGGCTCAGCGACTTACTTATGCGCACGCCGTTGAGCGACGAACAGCGCGAATTCGCCACTATTATTAACAATTCTGCCGACTTATTGCTTGATTTGGTCAACGATATCCTTGATTATTCCAAAATAGAAGCAGGCAAATTAGATTTAGAACTAATCGAATTCGACATCATCGACCTTGTGGAGAACACTTGCGAAATTGTAAATGAACGTGCCCAAAGCAAGAATCTAACTCTATCCAGTTTCATTGACCCCACTATCTCTCGCATAGTAAAAGGCGATCCCGGAAGAATAAGACAAATCCTGCTTAATTTTCTAAGTAATAGTATTAAGTTTACCCAGCAAGGCGAAATAGTAGTGCAAGCTATGGGCAACCAGCTTCCAGAGCCCGAATCTGGAATGGTTGAGGTCACTTTTTTTGTTAAAGATACAGGTATTGGACTTAGTGAAATTGCTCGCGAGCGGCTATTTCAACCTTTTACACAAGCAGACAATTCAGTTACTCGCAAATATGGCGGCACCGGCTTGGGCCTTGCCATTTCAGAGAAGCTTGTAAATTTAATGCAAGGCAATATCGAATTTGAGTCTATTTACGGGAAAGGCTCTACTTTTGGTTTCAAAGTTAAGATGGAAGCGGTGTTAAAAGAGCCTGGACAATCACTTTCTTGCCCTATTAACGAGTTTAATGCCAATCGCATATTGTTAGTAGATGGACATGAAGGTGTCCAGAATGTGCTTCAATCTTACGCTTCTATTATGGGTGTTAGAGCAAGTGTCGCAAGCGACCTGGACAAAGCACTTGTGATGATGAAAACAGAAAGGTCTCAAGACCCTTTTGATATTGTCATTTTTCTGATGAATCAAAGCAACGAAGACCACTTACTTAAGTTAAAAAATTTGACCAAGCATTCTCAGTTAGAGAAAGTAAAGTTAGCTGTGGTGGCAAGTTCTAATGAGAAAGAATTTGTTCAGCAAATAATGCAAAATGACTTAGCTCACTTCTTTTCGGCTCCAGTCAAAAAATCTAAATTTGTTGATGGTGTAGTTAGTATGCTTAGACAAAAAACAGACGCACCTAAAAAACTAAACCAGTTAGACGAGCAAGAATCAAAGCAAGTTGTCACATCTCTTGTTCTTGTGGTGGAGGACAACGCCGCCAATCAAAAAGTTGCTTTATTGCAGTTAAGAGAGCTTGGCATTCCAGCGCACGCTGTAGGCAATGGCATCGAAGCACTGGAGGCTGTGTCGCGCACACAGTATGCTTTAATCCTAATGGACTGTCAGATGCCCGAAATGGATGGTATTCAAGCCACAAAAGAAATACGAAAAATGGAAACTCTCACGGGCAAACGCTCACCAATTGTGGCAATGACCGCTCATGCCTTGGCAAGCGACAGGTTAGAGTGCTTAACGGCTGGGATGGACGACTACATAAGTAAGCCGGTTAATCAAAAAAAATTAGCTGAAGTAATTGAGCGTTGGATGCCTCGAGTGACAAAAAATACTTTGGACCCGCAGGAAATAACAGGTGATATAGCAAGTAAAAAACGTCCAATTGAATTAGAGACGTTGAAAAAAACTTTCGGCGCCAAAGTGGCTGCAGAATTAATGAGTGACTTTCTGGCTGACTCAAGACGACTTTTGCAAAAACTCGACAATGATCTTGAACTTCAAGATGTTGCAGCCTTAAAAATGGACTTACACGAATTGAAGGGCATGACCGCTAGTCTTTATGCTTCAGAAATAGCAGACTTGAGTCGATTGCTCGAAAAACGTGTTTGCGAAGTCAAAGATAATAATTATAACTGGAGCGCTTACAGTGAGACTGTAGACGAAATAAGATCAGCTTGGATCAGAGCCAAAGACTATATTGAATCGCAGGCTCGAATTTTGTAGAATCAAAATTCGTATCATGTGCAATCAGGGTAAAAAACGTGAAAAATAAAGGAGCTGCTATTGCGGTCTGCTCAATTATTTTAATAATTTCTGCTGCCTATTATTTCAACGCTCAAAGCAACAGATCCGGCACAGACGTTATGGGAATTGATAAAAATTGGTGGGAAGATCCCAATGAGCAAGAAAAAAAGTTTGAAGAGCAATATGACTTCCTTAAAAAAAGCCCCGTAGAAACTAATGCGCCTTCTAATACCAATTCCATTTCGACCGAAGAACTTCGAGATAAAAGCGACCATTACGTAGAGTTGACTCAACTCAAAGAATCGCATTCGAAGCGTTATCTCGCACTCAAAAACGAAATAGCAAATTTGAAAAGCCAGCTTCAAAATTCAGCATCGCCACAAGAAGCGTCTGATCTTAAGCGACAAATTTCCAATCTTCAACGTAAAATGAAAGAAATGAAAGAGGACGACCAGTTTATCCAGTTTATTACAGGTCAATAAAATGCTTAGACAATCAAGACTAGCTGGCTGCCTGGCTTTACTTTCTACCTTAATGGCAGCCACTCTTGCATTGCCTGCATTCAGTGTTGAACCTGATTATTTGAAAGCAGGCATGAATGAATATTACAAAGGTCACTATAATCTGGCACGCGCACAGCTAGAAGAAGCGATTAAGCTGAATTCCAAAAATCAGTTAGCACATTATTTTTTGGCCCAAACACTAGCTGAAATGCACGATAGTAAAGGTGCTCTAGAAGAGTATAAAACCTGCCATCAGCTTGATCCCAACTCCAGTTGCGGGCTAAAAGCAAAACAAGGCATCGATCAATATCGGTCACTTCAACAAGGCAATGCTCAGAAAGTTTTTTCGACTATTCGTCAAAATCGAAGAGCTGGGGCCACGGATCGCATTTCTACTCAAATAGATAAAAACGTAGAAGATAGTCTTGAATCGAGCAAAGTTCAATCAAAAAAGATTATGGACGAAGCACAAAAAGAAATTGAGCGTCTCAAAACCCAGGCACAAAACGACATTGACTCATTGCCTCACTTGCGCAGAAATGGCTATTGGAGGAGCCAAATGCGCCAGCAGATTCAAGAACAATCAAAAGATCGTATCAAAGACGTGATGGACAGAGCCAAAAGCCAAGCAAAGCTAATGGAAAAAGACGCTGAATCAAAAGTAGAATCTCTCCAGAGCTTGAAGCAAGGATTTAACTCCAGCTTAAATTCCGCATCCAAGAAAGGCACAAACATTGCACCAGAGGGTACTAATGTGTATGTGCGAAATTACGAACATAAGAAATAATCGTTTTTGCCTTGCATGCCCTCAATCAGGAGCTTTTTCGTCTATATTTTGAGAAAGGACGAATCTTATAAGCAACCGGGTCTTGCAGAGCGATAAAGTTCGACTTGTTTACTATTTCACAGATATTGGTATCGATATTGTAGGCAAGAGCAGGCAAAACCGCCCAAGCACTCAAAAGAAGGCTTCCCCAGAGCCCCCCAAATTTAATTAGCAGAGGATAAAACTTCGATGCACTTACCCTCCAAAAGCCTCATAGGTTGCTTAACCAGCCTGTCATTTCTGGTATTCAGCACTGTTGGCGTTTTTGCGCAAGAAGACCAGGGTGTTTTTTCTAAGATTGAAGAGTGTGTCAAAAAGTCTTATCCACACGTCAAAATAACGCGTGAGCAAAATAAACTACATTTCGAATCCAAAATCAAAGTTTTTGTTGGTTACTACAGCAAAGAGAAAATGCAAGTGCCTGATGCAGGCGGTATCATGGGTGATATCACACTTGAAAATGGCGAATACTCAAGCAAAGATAAACATTTACTTTCAGTGGAACAAAACGAAGGTGTAATGTCGACTTTGAAGTTGGCTCCCTTTAACAAAAACCACAACAAACATATAGTGGCAAAGCTTTATTTCCCCACTGATACCAGTTTTGAGTTCAAAGAGAATTTGAAATCAATTATAAAATCTTACGGTACAAGCAACTCTCGCACTAGTGAATTGAGCAGAGACGAACTGCACAAAAAAGCCATGGAAGAAAGTCAAAAAGATGTTTCTAATTGGGTTGAAACATCAAATTTGCAGGAACAGCTAGACTTGGCTCTGGATGCGATGAAGCGTCACAACTGGGAAAGTGCCAGAAGACATTATCGTGCAGCAGCTTTGATTGCACCGGATCAATTTGATTTTTATCCTAAATATTATGATGCATGCACGCGTACTGGATTTTGGGGAGAGGCGCAAGATGTTGCAGCCAAGCTGGTGCAGACCTCACCTGAAAACGAGCGTCTGTACATTGAAAAATACGCTGATGCGCTTGTCGCCAACAGAAACGCAACAAAGGCTACTGAAGTTTTGCGCAGAGCGCTTGAATTATCAATGGATGGAAAGCAAAAAACGCGGCTCTATCACGCCTTACTACAGATTGCCATAAACAAACACGACGATGAGTTGATCGAATCAACTAGCGAAGAGCTTTTAAAAATTTCCCCAGACGAAGACGATGTCAGGGCCAGACTTTTAGAAATCCGCAAGAAAAAGAAATCGTAAGAGTGAGATAATTACTTCCATCTCCCACACACGAGGATGCAAAGATGCCTACAGTTTTTGACGAAAAATTAGAAAGTCTCGAAAAGTCTTTTCGTGCCGAATCTTTTCCGCAATTCAGCGAAGTTCGCGAAGCATCCGGATTTGTAGTCGACACACTTGACATAGCCTGGTCTGCCGCCAAATCCCTTTTCGGCGACAAAGCTACTCCTGATCATGCCATCGAAATTTATGACCGCATGATTTTGCGAATCGAAGCTGTCCAAGCTCAAGAAAGTGACGATGAAGAATTCGGCGACGAAGACGAATACGAAGAAGACTAATTTTCTAGTCTTTTAAGCAATAAAGCACATGCAGCCGGCTCGAACCCATGTTCAGTCGGCTTTCTTTCTTTTTGGTACTTTTGCAAGTGCGCTTTAGCCTCACTCTTGTTTTTGGCTAAATATCGCTCAATACCCATCCAGAAATCTTGGTTGGGATAAGCTTCCTGCAAAAACTTGTCTTTAGGAATAATGCCCTCAAAAAACTTAAATATAGTCACAGGGTTATAACCGTATATATTCTTGTCTGATTTTTCAGGCACAAGCACGGCAGCGCTTTGTCCCATTATTCTTTTGTGCACCCATGTATATACATCAGACATATTTTTCTGTATCTGACAATTCGTGTGTCTAAAGCCTGGCTCGCCTGGACCCGAAACGATATCTTGCATTTCCTTCATATCGCGCTCAAAGTCTTTTGAATCCAATTGCAAACCAAGACTATAAGAAAGACTCATGGCCCAGTCTTCGGCGTGATAGTTGCGCGCTTTGATTTACTTTTGCGTTTTTGAATCAATTGCATCTCTAAGACTAGACAAAATAGAAAAAGAGTCCAGCACTATTCTTTTTGCAAGATTCAAGTCACCTTTGACTAAACTTGAGTGCAAGACCTCTTTTGCATACTGCGAGTTGAAGAAATTTTCATTACCAAGTGCCTTTTTTTGATATAAATCTGCCGCACCAATTAGAGTTTGATTTTGCGGATGCGCAGATGAAAACACAAGTACGCCCTCTTTTGCATCATCGGCAAACCAGCCCACTTCGTGTATTTGATCAAGACCTCCATCCCCCACAGAGCAAGTAGAAATAGAGACAAAGACTGGTTCTTTAACCGGCTTTAGATGAATCTTTTCGTCTGACCAGCCACAATAAACATCGCCATAATAATCGTCATAAGAACGCGCTTGCAAATAACCTGGCTTGTCGAATTTTACAAAGCCACTTATACAGCCATTTTTCATTGTCAGAAAATTACCTGATTGCGGCATTACTCTTTTGTAGTCGACCGAAGTCAAATCTTTATAAAGCCATCCACCAGTAGGTCCCAATGGATGTGCAGACTCTCGCCTCACTGATGCTGAGTCGTTTTTACTACAAACAGAATTAAGCGGACGTTCTTTTGAAATAGACTGGTATTTTTCACTGCCGGGTCGTATATCCAGACTACA
Source organism: uncultured Candidatus Obscuribacterales bacterium (assembly GCA_964606665.1). Taxonomy (GTDB): domain Bacteria; phylum Cyanobacteriota; class Vampirovibrionia; order Obscuribacterales; family Obscuribacteraceae; genus Aved-18. Next base: position 40,449 of record CAZSHS010000030.1, read on the forward strand.
AGCGCTTAATGTGAGTGCAACACCTAAACTTGCCAATATTTTAAAATTAAAACTTGTGCTCATTTCTAGATTCTTCCCATTTTGCCAGATTGAAAGTCTTGAATAGCCTGAAATATTTCCTCTTTGGTATTCATCACAAACGGTCCATAACTTGCAACCGGTTCATTAATTGGCTCTCCAGCCATTAAAAGCAAACTCGAATCTTTCAGTACTTCAAGAAGAATGGTGTCGCCTGCGGTGTCCATAAGAAGCAACCTTGGCTCATCTGACACCGAAGCTTCACCTATTTTTAGCGAACCATTCATAAAGAGAAAAGCGCTATTAAAGCCTGCCTCTACGGGTAACTCTATTTTGGAGCCGGCAGCCAATTTCAAATCAATTAGACTAACAGGCGTAAATGTACTTGCAGGTCCAATAGTTTCGTTTAAATGTCCAGCAATAATGCGAGCGACACTACCTTTTTCGTCCAGCATTACTTGTGGAATCACTGAATTTAAAAGTGTTTGATAGCGAGGGCTCGTCATTTTATGAGCTTTGGGCAAATTGACCCAGAGCTGGATCATTTCAAACTCGCCACCATTTTTCGAAAATTCGCGCTCATGCATTTCTTCATGCACCACTCCAGATCCAGCAGTCATCCACTGCACATCACCTGGATGAATAATACCTTGATTGCCTGCTGAATCTCTGTGCTCAACGCTGCCTTTGTAGGCAATAGTGACAGTCTCAAATCCACGGTGTGGATGCTCGCCCACACCGCGTGGTTTTCTGCTTGCTTCAAAATGAGCGGGACCTGCATAATCTAGCATCAAGAATGGGTTAATGTCTTTGTCAACTCCGCAAGAAGGAAAGAAATTTCGCACAGGAAAGCCATCTCCCACCCAGTGAGAAGAGCCTTGACGATTTACTGATTTGACTTTTTTAGTGTTCATTTTATTGTCTCCGCGTGATGCCCCAGCTTGTGCAAAAGCTCTATTAATGTATTTCTCTCTTGCTCGCTAAGAGGCGACATGATTTGCTCCATATCATGTGAGTGCTGTTTAAACGCTCGCTCAATAAGCTTTTGACCTTTTTGCGTTAAGGACACAACTCGCGTGCGTCTGTCGTCTGGATCGTTTTTGCGCTCGACCAGCCCCTGTGACGCGAGTCTATCTACCGCCGCAGTCATCGAACTGCTGGTCAATAGCACTTTGTTTCCCAGGGCATTTATGGGCAAATCGCCTTTGTGCAACAAAGCCTCAAGCACTCCAAAATCGGATACGCCAAGTTCAAGCGACTGGATGCAGCGATGAGCATATGTCTCCACTGAGCGGGCTGTTTTCCAGAGAATGAGCCAGGCATGAATGCCGCTTGTATTTGATTTTGGCTTTGTTTTTTTCATTTTTGTTTGATTTCCGATATTTCGATATCGAGATATATTATATCGAAGTTTCCTACCTGGAGCAAGTCAAGATGCCAAACAGGCTTCAAACCCTCTAGAATTAACAGATGCAAAGCAAAAATCAAAAGGCTTTATTGTGGATTTCTCTTGCCATAATCGCCGCCTCAATCGAGCCGATTGTGGTCAAACTGGGCTATGCAGGCAATATCACCCCTGCTGAATTGCTTGTGGTAAAAAATATAACTGGCGCCATTTTGATAGTGCCAATGACCTGGTCTTTTGTAAAACTGCGCTGGATTGGCTGGAAAAACGTGCAAAAGATTTTGGCTGTCGCTTTACTTTTGCTCTGTACCAATACACTCACTCTTTTCGCTCTGCAATCAATTAGCGCTGTATTGATGATTACAATCATCACGACAACACCGGCACTAGTGGCACTTATGAACGAGCGAATAGGTAGAGACGTTTTGGCGCCAACGTTTTGGCTAGGATTTTTATTGTGTTTTGCAGGCGTAATCATGAGCTTAAATTTTGGCGATATCACTTTTAGCACGATGGGACTAGTGATGATTTTTGGTGCTGTCATAAGCTCGACTTGTTATCGTGTGCAAATGGAAACAACCACAGCCGAATTCTCACCAGCTCTGGTTTCGACCTACACTTTTTTGATTAATGGATTAATAACACTCTTGTTTATAGCTCCTTTTGTGGGTATGCCAAAAGAAGCTAGTTACGGCATCGGCACTTGGATTGGACTTGCAGCGGCTGCAGCCAACGTAGCCTTTTTATATGCGCTAAATTTAGTCGGTTCTACTCGTATCTCACTATTAAATATGTTGCAACGACCAGCCATGGTAGTAGCAGCAGCAGTTGTTTTGCACGAACCCTTAACCTGGCAGACAATAGTCGGAGTCCTGCTTGCCACCGTTGGTATCCGACTGGCAAAAGTAACTAAGCGAGTGCACAAAGACGAAATACTACCCGCTACAGACTCTGTTTCAGTAGTCGGGGAAACTGAACTCGGTTGTGATAAGCTAAAGCAATGAGTGAAGAAGCTACAACGCTGGAAGAAAAAACAGCCGACGAAACTAAAGTCGACGCCACTATTTTAGTTGAAGAAACTAAGCCCACCACACAAAGCAAGGCTAAATCCACTGGAAATGGCATGGAAGGTCAACTTGCATATTTGAGTTTGTTTTCGCTGCCTTTTGGTTATATCGTAAGCTCTTTGCCGGGACAGTATGCAACTCACGCTACATTTGCCATGGTTGCTCTATTTGTAATATCTTCGATGAGCACATCGGTTCAAAATGGACGCTATACCGGATTTCTTTTGCCCTGCTATGGGCATGCGCCAGCATCTTCTTCTATAACATGCGCGGCATTTGATTTAAAAAATCAGCTTATCTTTTAGCTGGAACGAATTCGATATTTTGCAACTGTCCTCCAGGTTTGCGATTCACCTGGATGTTATAACCTAGACCCTTATTGTCGTACTGATTAATCTTAAGAGCCATATCTAACTGCTGCTGCGCCAAGAAATCATTCTGTCCTTCAATTGTGGCTGGAAAAGTGCCTGCGGTTTTTGCTTCTTGCATTCTTTGCACTGCGTAGTCCATTATTTGACCAAAAACTCCGCCGGCAGTAAAAGTTTTATCGATACCATTTTGGTCATCTGAAATACTGTCTAAGGTCTGAGCGGCTGCTTTTGCTCTTGTGTCTAAATCTGCCATGGGAATGTTCCTTAAAAAACGAAATAATTGGGGGTTAGGGGGGTTTGAATACACCCATCCTATAAGCCAGCCAGTTGTCAAGCTATGGTGAAAGCCGCAAGCGTTTGTAAATTTGGCCGGAAATCTTGCTATTTAATGTTTCGGACGAACTCGAAAAGTTCAGCCAAAGTATTATCCATACTGGTTATTTCGGCTTTCAGGTCTTCGATCATCGCCACGCGGTCGTCTATAAGTCCAATATCGAACTTAATTTTGCCATTGCGCTTACCAGACAAATGCTCTTCGCGCTCTTTCTTATTCATTCTATGACCGCCATGCACAAGACAGTACCCATTGGATTCCCAGCGCTCAACTAATGCCTGGCGCCTTGTAAGTCCTGATTTATTAGTGGTCGAAATGGTATTTAAATAAGTCCAAACACTGTCTGGATAGAAACCATCAGAATTATCGTTATAAATGATATGTCCAAGTAAGTTTGGCAGACCAGTTTCCAGTCGGTGTTCTCTGCGCATGTTTTTCAAAGCCAAAAGAGCAAGTGCAGCTTGACCGCTACCCTCAACTACATCAACGGTGGCTGGCGCTCTGAAGTCGACTTCACCAAGAGCAAGTGAACCAGACAAAATACCAGTGACACCACCAGCGATGAGGTCACCATACGAGTTGTATTTAATTGCTCGATCTTGATGTTCAGCAATAGTGGCTTTAATTGCCTCGGCGCCAGCTTTTTGTCTATCGACATGATTGATAGCCCTGCGCATATCAAAATGGTAAGAAAGAATTTGCTCATTCATTTCTTGCTTGCCGAAAATAATATTCAATTTGCCATCGGCTGTGGCTCTGTCCGATGTTTGCATTATTTGCTTGTAATTCAGCAGTTTATTTTCGATATTCCATGCGCGTATCATAAGCTGCGTGTCAGGCGTAAGTTCACCTGCAAGCGATGCTGTTTTCATTGCTTCTTTGCGATGAGCATGCTCGTGCGCTTGCCTCATAATTGGATTTTTAGAATGATGAGGAAGAGTTGGCTTGGCTTGAAGCGGTGTTATAGTGCCACTAATTGATGAAATAAAAAGCGAAAGCGAAAGAGCTGCAAAAACTTGCTTTTTTATCGCGCCCAACACAGTTATTCCTCGATTATTTAGATGCTTCAACTTCGGCACAAGGCATACACAATTCAACAAAATTTTTGTCATATCCAGTCGTGGTGGTGTATTTCCAACATCTGCCACATTTTTCACCTTCTGCTTTGAGAACGAAAATATTCATGCCGTTTTCAGAAAGTTCGCTAAGTGGTTCCAGAGATTCAAGTTTGGTTGGATTAGTAGAACTTTTTCCATTTTCCACATGCGCTTGCGAAGTGATAAAAAATCCGGGCAAGTTTTCGCCAAGCGATATTATTTTATCGCTAAGACTAGAGTCTTCCACTTTTATAAGAACCTGGGCTTCGAGTGAACTGCCGATTTTGCGAGCGGCTCGTGCTTGCTCAAGCGCCTTATTGACTGTGTCTCTAGTGATTATTAGCTCGCTCCAGAACTGATCCAAATTAGGGTTCAATAAATTCTGATCCACCAAAGGAAAGTCAGCAAGCAATACGCTCTCTTCACTAAACGATTCAGTTTTAAGTGCAACAGGCACATGTTGCCAAATATCTTCAGCCATGTGAGGATTGACTGGAGCAAGCACGCGAACCAATACGCTCAACAATTTTGCAAGCACTGTCTGAATCGAACGACGTGCCTTAGACTTTGAGGCGGTGGTGTAGAGCGTGTCTTTGGCTATGTCGAAATAGAAATTGGATAACTCGACATTACAGAAGTTTTGCAGCAATTGATAATATTTGAAGTACTGGAAATTATCGAAATCGCGGATAATTTCTTTGAGCACTTCTTGCGAGCGATGCAAAATATATTTGTCTATATCTTGCAACTCTTCATAAGGGACTGCATCTTTCGCTGGATCAAAATCATACAAATTGCCCAGCATATAACGAGCAGTGTTGCGCAATTTCTTATAAACATCTGCAAGTTGAGCAAGTAGATTTTTGCCGCAGCGTATATCGTCTGTGTAGTTAACCGAAGCTACCCAAAGACGCAATACATCGGCTCCATATTCTTTTATTACTTGCTGTGGCTCGACTATATTGCCAAGCGACTTGGACATTTTGCGACCGGTTTCATCAACAACAAAACCGTGCGTCACAACTGTATTGTAAGGTGCCCGACCATGCAGGGCAACACTTGTGAGCAGTGAAGATTGGAACCAGCCGCGATGCTGGTCTGAGCCTTCTAAATACAATTCAACTGGCGTACCCTTAAGATATGGTCGAGCATCAACCACTGCTGAGTGCGTGACTCCCGAGTCAAACCATACATCCATGATGTCTGTTTCTTTTTCAAAGTCTGTTTTATGACACTTGTTGCATTTGGCTGTGTCTCCAAGCATTTCTTGGGGTGTTAATAGCCACCAAGCATCTGATCCTGCTAAGCGACCATCGTGCTCGATAGTTTCATATGCGGTGGCAACCTTTTCCATTGACTCAGCCGTCATAAGCGGTTCGCGACAACCTGTGCAATAAAAAACAGGTATTGGCACGCCCCAAACGCGTTGTCTAGAGATACACCAATCGGCGCGATTTTCGACCATCGAATAGATTCTGTTTCTACCAGATGCTGGAACCCAGGTTACTTGATCAATTGCTTCAAGCGCTTTTTGTCTAAATCCATCCACTGACGCAAACCATTGCTCAGTAGCTCTAAAGATCAAAGGCTTCTTACAGCGCCAGCAATGCGGATAACTATGAGAGTATGTCTGATGGTTTAGCAGAACACCTATCTCTTTTAAGTGTTCGACTATTTTTACATTAGCCTCGTCATAACGCAGTCCGTTTGCTACAGGTCCTGCTTCTTCAGTCAAGATGCCGCGTCCGTCTATAGGCGAGACTATGCCTAAATTGTATTTTTGACCTATTTCAAAGTCTTCAGGACCATGTCCAGGAGCTGTGTGTACACATCCAGATCCAGTATCGTCAGTAACATGTGTGCCCAAGATTACACGACTTAGTCTGTCTAAAAAAGGATGCTTGCACTCAAGCATCTCAAGATCAGCGCCTTTGCATGTTCCTAGCACTTGGCCTTCGATACCGGTTGTTTCTTGAAACTTCTCGCGCAATTTGTCTACTACTACAAGAACACCATGCTCTTTGGTATCGAGAAACTCATAAGTAAAATCAGGATGTAGACAAACAGCCAGATTACCAGGCAAAGTCCAGGGAGTAGTGGTCCATATTACAAAGTGGACTGTTTTGTCTTCTTTTACAAACGCTGGTATTTTGCCCGTTTTGTTTTGCGAAGCTTTTTTATCCAGCTCGAATTTTACAAATATAGAATGTGAATTGTGCTCTGCATATTCGACTTCCGCCTCAGCCAGAGCGGTTTCGCAGGTCGGACACCACTGAACAGATTTAAGACCTTTATATAAATAACCAGCCTGTGCCATTTTAGAAAAAACGCGGATTTGGGCTGCTTCAAATTTTGGATCGAGTGTGACATAGGGATTTTCCCACTCGCCCCAGACTCCAAGACGTCTAAAGTTAGCCTCCTGACCGGGCAAATTATGCAAAGCAAATTCGCGACATTTGGCTCTCAGTTCTACCTGAGTCATCGAGCGTCTGCCGCCTTTGACGTTTTTGCAAACAGCGTTTTCGATAGGCAGAGCGTGACTGTCATAACCTGGCACATAAGGGCTATAAAAGCCACGAGCCGATTTATAGCGAGTAACTATGTCTTTGAGAATTTTGTTTAAGGCAGTGCCTATGTGTATTTTGTCCGAACTGAGATAGGGCGGACCATCGTGCAAAACGAATTTGGGTGCGTCTTTGCGCTTCTCGACCGACTTTTGATAAATCTTGTTATCTTGCCAGTATTGTTGAAACTCAACTTCGCGAACGGCGCTGTTAGCCTTCATCGAGAAGTCTGTCTGAGGCAAGTTGAGATTATAATTTTTCTTCTGTTCTTTTGAGTCGCTCATTGCATTTTTCCTAAAAACAAAAACGCCAACGCTTATGCGCTGGCTTAAGTATCGATACTAAAAGAGCCAGCTACATTACTGCACAATAATGATAATCAAAGTGTCATCGCCACGCTGGCGATGTAACATGAAAGAATCGAAAGTATGAGTAAAGCTGCTCACTGCTATAGAATCGAGAAGGGCACTGACTCAGGATATAAAAGGTAGAGCCGGTCGTCAAGAAAAGCGGCAGAACAAACGATAGAATTAGTTACAGTTCATTATTTAAGGAGTCCAATTTGCGAACTGAAAGACTGACAGCACTTAATGCCGCACACGCTGCTGGAGCATTGCACAAAGAAAAGCTTGGCAATCTCACATGCATTGATTACAAGAGCGCTTTCAATTTGGTGACCGAAGTAGATAAAGCAGCAGAGGCGATGATCCTTGAAATTTTAAAAGCCGAGTTTCCAAACGACAACTATCTGGGTGAAGAAACCGGAGCAAGCCAAGTATCTGACAATGGCAGACGCTGGCTTATAGACCCTCTCGACGGCACTACTAATTATGCTCATGCTTATCCGTTCTTTTGTGTGTCGATAGCGCTTGAAGAAGAAGGTGAAATCACACTTGGCGTAGTGCACAATGCTGTTTCGCAAGAATTGTTCTGGGCTGAAAAAGGGCTTGGAGCGAGGTTAAACGATAAAGTAATCTCTGTTTCTTGCAATGCCACACTTGGCACATCTTTGCTTGCCACAGGCTTTCCGCCAGACACCAAAAATAATCGCCATCACAATATGACCGAGTTTACTACTATTACAGACGCCTCTCATGGTGTTAGACGTGATGGATCTGCAGCTCTCGATTTATGCTTTGTCGCTTGTGGACGTTTAGATGGATTCTGGGAAAAGAAACTAGCCCCATGGGACGTCGCCGCTGGCAGCCTCATAGTGCGTGAAGCAGGCGGTCGAGTAACCAATTTAGAGAACGGGCCTCTAGATATGGATTCGGGCCATATTCTTGCCACCAATAATCTCATTCACAAAGAAATGGTGGATATTTTCCAATCTGTCTAAGGCTTAACTTGCCAATTCAAGGTTTGTCCGGCTAAAAATGGTTTTACAGTGCCGCAGGTCTCAGGCACTGTCCATGGCTCTTTTGCTATTTCTATAGAATGTTGATTCAAAGGCAAATTATAAAATTCGGCTGCAAACTGTGATGTGAATGCTTCCAGCTTAGAAATGATGCCATAATCTTCAAATATTTGACACAATGCCGGCACCAATACTGGTGCGGTATAAACACCAGCAGCGCCACAAGCGTTTTCTTTGGCTGAAATAGCATGAGGAGCGCTATCCGAGCCCAGGAAAAACTTAGGATTACCACTAAGTGCTGCATCGATAATTGCTAATCTGTCTGTGGGACGCTTAGCCACTGGCTTGCAAAAAGCGTGTGGATTGAGTCTATCTCCAATAATGTCATCGAGAGTTAAATACATATGATGAACAGTAAGAGTACAAGCCACATTTTTAGGCAAAGCTTTGACGCATTCTATGGCATCTCTAGTGGTGGCATGCTCCAGCACTATTCTTAGTTTGGGAAAATTCATTGCGATATCTTTCAAGATAGATAGAAATTCAGTTTCTCGATCCAATGAAAATGCGTGGGGCATTTCTCCATGTAAACAAAGAACCAGTCCGCTCTCTTCCATTGCCTTATAGACAGGATAGAGAGCTTTAAAATCAGACACTCCACCGTCTGAATTAGTGGTGACACCATCAGGGTAGAGCTTGCCAGCAATTGTGCCAGCTTGCTTCAAACCGTCAATTTCGGAAGCTGATGTAGATGGTACTACTTTGAATGTCATCAAAGGTGCAAAAAATTTACCTTTTGATTTAGAAAGTACTTCCATAATTTGCTGGCGATAGTTTATTACATCGTTGGCACTTAAAATAGGCGGAGTCAAATTGGGCATGACTAGCGCGCGTTCGCACTGCATAGCAGTATAAGGCAAGACAGATTCAAGCATTTCACCTTGCCTGAGATGAACATGCATATCGTCAATCTTGCGTATACGCAACTTGCTTGCTCCTTGATTTATCGTTTGATTTATCCAAAGATTTTTGTTTTAAAATTGCCGATAATTCACGGCAGATATCTAGTGGAAGCGTGGGCCCTCTATAGACAAGACCAGTATAAACTTCTAGCAATGATGCGCCTGCCGTCATAAAATCATATGCATCTTTGCCTGTTGAGATGCCACCACATCCGATGATGATTTGCCAATCTTTTTTCTTAGCATTCACGCTTTGACATAGTTTTATTGCTTTCTCTTTAAGCGGCGCACCACTCAGTCCACCCATTCCGATTTCTTTTATGCGTTGTGGACTGGTTTTTAATCCATCCCTAGTTGTTGTAGTATTGCCACAAACAAAACCAGCGATTTTATATGTGCCTGCCGCATCTACAATAAATTCGATAAACTCGGTGGTGCTATCGGGCGAAAGTTTGATTAAAATTGGAATTTTGGTTGAATTGAATTTTTGCAATTCTTGCATGAGAAGACGCATTTGATCGCCTTCTGTCACTATTCCTTCTTTTGTATTAGGACAACTTGCATTGACCGTCACATAAGTAATAGGCAGTCCTCTAATTTT
>CAZSHS010000031.1:0-50172 GCA_964606665.1 uncultured Candidatus Obscuribacterales bacterium
CGTGCCGCCTCAAGCTCCTTTACTAAGCTAAGAAGCTTATCTTTAGTAGGAATAGAAGACAAACCACCAACGTGCAGATTTACCGGGTGGAAAGGACGACCACCTATTATGCTTTGAATACTGGTGCCCAGATTTCGCAATTGAGTCCAGGCAGCAAATTCACTTTGAAATCTGGATGCAAAATCAAGTAAGTCAGAAGCACCCACAAAGTCAGGCAATGCAAGAGCATAAATATGTGTCGAATGAGACTCTATAAACATACCAAGATGCATAACTCGACGAAATAAATTGGTAAGTTCATCACATTTGATACCAAATATTTTCTCGATTGAAAAAGCTGCCGCAAGTACATGTCCAGTGGAACAAATGGCACACACTCGCGATGTAATATGAGGAATTTCCTCGTAATTATGACCAAGCACAATTTTTTCAAAAAACCTTGTCCCTTCAAAAACATCGAGCATAACATTTTGGACTTTGCCACCAGCAATATCTATCTGAACAGCAGAATGTCCTTCAACTCTTGTTATTTCAGGAATTTCTATTCTATGTTTTTGTATTTCGTTTTTATCGTCTGTCATTCAAATTAGATAAAACTGTCTCAGGTATGCCAAAAGTTCCCAATCGCACAAGAACATCGGACAAATTATATCCCTTCTCTTGCAAAATGAGTGCCATTGCATCAAGTTGAGGGTCTTTACAGGGACCAAAGCAACCATAACAAGCAGCGTCGAAGCTGGGGCACAAGGCGCCGCATCCTGCGGCTGTAACAGGTCCCAAACATGGTAAGTTCTTTTCTATTAATACACAGCCGTTCTCTTTCATTTTGCACTCAAGACAAACTGGTCGCTCAATAATATAGGGCAAGTGATCTTTTAAAAGACTGGCAAGTACAGCCAAAAATTGATTCTTGTTAATGGGGCAGCCAGAAAGACTGACATCCACTTCAACATAACTTGAAAGCGGCTTGGCTTCGAGCGCTTTAATTGTCGAATCTTTACCATAAACTGACTCGACCATTTCCTCGGGAGTATATTTGGCGCAAGTGGAGCTCTGCACACAACCATGCACCGCACAGTTTCCTACAGCTACAAGCCATTTGGAATGCAAGCGAATTTTATTCAACACTTCAATATCGTGATCCTGACTGACACTACCTTCTACAAAGGCTATATCAACGTCTTTGATTTCGTTTTTGCTCTGAGCAAAAGGAAAACTTGCCACCTGAACATACGGTAAGACTGTGCCCAAATTTTCCAGAATTACAAGCAGCTCTCCAGCACATCCGGTAAGTCCGTGCACAGCAATTTTTGGCAGTGTTCCATCACTTTTCATAAAGTCGGTCCATTGCACTCAACTACTTCTTGCATAAAATTCAGTTGATCAAGACTAAACACTGGACCTTCAATACAAGCAAAATGTCCTCCAATAGAACAATGTCCGCATTTACCCATGCCGCATTTCATATGTCTTTCTAAAGACATAAAAATATTCTGATCGCGTAAACCTCGTTTCTTAAGCTCCGCTACCACGAACCTGTACATCACAGGTGGACCACAAAGTGCCGCTACATAATCTTGGTTAAAATGAACTAGACTCAGTAAGTCAGTCACTCTACCTATCTGAAAATCGAGCGACGCAATAGAAGGACCATTTATGTCCTCGGCAGCTACATAGACTTCCATGTCATGGCGTTGAATTAGCTGTCTGAACTCGTTTCTAAAAAGCAGGTCTTGACTGTGCTTCATGCCATAAATCAAAACAATTTTTGCGAATTTCGCTCTATTATCCAAAATAGAATGCCAGAGCGAACGCAGTGGTGCTACCCCCAGTCCACCTGCCACCATGATAATATTTTTGCCTTCCATTTTCTCAAGCGGAAATCCATTTCCAAATGGACCTCTAAGTCCTATCCAATCACCGGGTTTAGTTTGAAATAAAGCACTTGTGACTCGACCGATTTTACGTACACAAAATTCAAGACAATTTTGTCGACTCAAAGCAGAAATAGAAATGGGTGCTTCACCCGAACCCGGCACATACACTTGAAAAAACTGTCCTGCTTTGCACTTGGCTAGCATCTCTTGGTTGTCTAATTGAACTTCGAAAAGATAATTGTCCTGAGCCAATTTGGTTATGGTCCGAATTATGCACTTTTGGGGTAAAAATGGTGAAGCACCGCATCTGGTAGCATCGAGATCAATCATTTGACTGTATCCTTCATATTTGTTTTTTGCAAGAGTGTAAGTACTACACCTGGAAGATCGTCGATACCTGCCGGACATGACACGGTACAGCGACCACAACCAACACAAGATGGTATTTCGATAGCATCATCAAAACCATGCAACTTGTGGCGATACCAAAATTTAAGTCGGTCTATTGGACCGGGTCTAAAGTTTTCACCACCGGCAACAGCAGCAAAGCCATTGAATTGACAGCTATCCCAGACCCGATCTCTTTTTGCCTGCATCTTTTGCGTATTAAACATGGCAACATCGACCATATCGAAGCAATAACAAGTCGGACACACAGGTGTGCAATTGCCGCAACTCAAGCAGCGCTCAGCCAGTTGGTCCCAAATGGGATCGTTGCATCCCATATCCATTAAATTAGGTAATTTGGACGAATCAAAAGTACGCTCGAACAGCTTGTCGCGCTCACTCCAGAAGTCTTTATATGTATCGTTATCGTCGTCGTTGACTGGCTCTACGAATGTCGAGCTAGCATGTAATAATTCAAGTCCAGCTTGGCTTTTAACTTGAATGTAATACTCTTCGCCCAGATCAGTTAAAAAGAGATCGTAACCTTTGTTTGGTGTATCGGTGCCCATCGAACGACAAAAGCAATATTTGTCTGGAAGGCAGGATAATCCCACAATAATAGCCGCTCTTCTGCGTCTTTGATAATGACTATCCGATGGTTGCGAAAGAAAGATTTTATCAAGAGCTACAAGACCAGCAAGATCACAGGGGTGCACTCCAAAAACGACAAATGGAGCAGGTATTTCCACCACTTCGCTCATCTGGTCCCCATCGCATACTACGATTGTTTCTTCTTGAGGATAAAAAAACTTTTTGGGCGGCAAAATTGTTCTGAGCGCTTCAAATGCAATTTCACTCTGCGCCTCTACCTGTTTAAATGAATATGAAAGCTCCGAAACTTTGACCGGAGCATACACCTTTCCGGACGTTTGCATAACCGAAAAGAAGTCGCAGAATCTTTCTTTTTTAAATTTAAAACACTGGTTCATGCATGTATTTCATCATGCCTGGACCTCATACCGCATCAACCCTCAGATGCAAGGGACTAGTCCGTCTGGACTATTTTTGAAAAGATTTTCTCTTTTGCGAAAGCCACAAGACAAATTGGTCAAATTGGTTACCTGGATAGGGTCGCATGCCAGCCACCACCTCAAAAACAGCCGCATCTGGGTTCAAATCTTTCAAGAAAGATTTTGCTCTTTCTATGCTGAAATCGACGTGTGGCAACAAATCGCATTTAGTCAAAACCACAGCGTCACACTTTTGAAATATAACCGGGTATTTAAAAGGCTTATCGTCACCTTCGCTCACAGACAAAAGAACAACATTGACATGCTCGCCTAGAGCGAATTCGGCAGGACAAACAAGATTGCCTACATTTTCCAAAAACAAAATGTCAGTTCCATCAAAACTTTGCTCGTGCAACAAACGTGCCACCATGGACGCATCCAGATGACATGCTTTACCTGTTGATATTTGGAAAGCATCTATATCGGCATCTTTCATTCGCTTTGTATCCAGCTCGCCGACCATGTCGCCTTCGATTACAGCACACTTGAATTTGTCTTTCAGTGCTTTGATCAATTCAATAATCAAAGTGGTTTTTCCAGCGCCAGGCGCGCTCATAAAGTTGAAGGCGGTGATGCCCTCTTCATCAAAATGTTCGCGATTATGCAAAGCGAGTTGATCATTGTCCTCTAAAATTTTTTGGGTCAAATGAATGTCCAAAGTATTATGCATAACTGCACTCCTGTGTCTCCAACAGTATTTTTTGAATTTCTAGTTCTTTACCTGACTGCAAAGACCCTACTCCACTTCCGCATTTTGGGCAAGCAAAATTCTTTTGCAAGTCAACGACATAATCATGTCCATTGGCTTTGCACAAAGCTATTGGCTCAATTTCACGCACTTCTAAAACAGACTCTATTAACAATGGAAAATCTTCTTTAAGTGCATTAAAAGCAAATTGCAAACTTTCAACATCGACGTTGCGAAATTTTCCTAATGCTAATTCTATTTTTTGCACTTTCAGTATATTTTGACATGAGGATGCCTGAAGTGCTGTTTTTTGCAAAATGAGAGAGGCAATTTTAGCTTCGTGCATTCTAAAGCCCGATTTGTATGAAAATAGATTTGAGAAATTGCTCGAGCCTCTTTGTTAACTCCTCTTTTTTCGTCTCTAATTCCATACTCAGTCCTTGTCCCCAATCGGTATTTTCTGCCTCAATTCCAAAAAAATACAATTTATCAGGTAGAAAATTTTGGTCACGGGCCATTTTGAGCTCATCCATAAAGGATAGCCCATGACAGGATTTTAGATCGAAATTATTTTTATGCTCCATTGTCGCCGTCAGATCTAGAATGGTCAACTCTCCAGCTTTTCCCTTTTCACCAGTTGCATCCATTATCACGCCAACCTGATGGTAGACCAAACAATCCATCAAAAATTGACTGTAAGTCTCCAAATCAAAACGACAAAGCTCCTCTTTCACATCAAGACTTAGTCCATCTGCCACTATAGAAGCGATTCCATCATCCATTCTCAGTGGATTTCCAATTGTGACTAATGCAATGCCAGAGCGTTGTTTTTCAACCTGATGCGGACACAAAGTAGTTTTTGACAAAGCTAGATTGGGCATAATTCCCACCGGATTTCACACAGATTAATAGATTCTGTCTCCTTCTAACATATCAAATAGAATCGATGACTCAAATCACTCTTAAGGATGAAATACGGCTTGTTCAATGCACTTGTATTATTGAAGCAATACACTTCTTTCGGCTCTCAGAGCCAATCGGCACCGTAACAGTCAAAATGCCATTGCTGAATTCGGCTTGAGCCCTTTCACTTAAAACTTCCGGTGAAAAGCTAATCGTTCGATGAAATGACATGCGCAATGACTTCTTTTTAGCCCTTTTTTGCATCCCTTTCACATCTAATTCTTGATCCGTAATCTTCAATTTCAAATCTTCAGACGCGATTCCAGGCAACTCCATGGAAACTTTTACATTCTCTTCGTCTTGATTGAATTCTATTTTGGGAATGACCAGCTCTTCTGTTTTGTGCTGTTTCAAATATTGGTGGCAAGAAATATAATCCACACAGGAGCGCGCCTGTGCGTGCATCATCATGGACGCACTGACATAAAAGACAAGTGAGAGCTCTGACATTGAATTAATCAAACCATCCATAATCATTGCTCCATAGTAATATTGTCTGTTTTGGGCAATATAGCATGGATTCAAAATTGCAAATGTCAGGGAATTCACATATTCTTTTTGGGCAGAATTACAGTCAACACGCCGTCTTTAACAGTCGCACTAATTTTGTCCGCATCAACTTTAGCGGGCAACTTAACTGACTGTTCAAACGACTGTTCAATCATTTGAAAACGTCCGTTATCTTTTTCTTCTTGTACCTTTTGTACCTTGCGGCCCTTTATGGTGACCACGTCTTCATTAGCCTCGACTTTAACGTCTTCGCTATTCAAATTTGGAACCTGAGCTATTATTCTCAGTTCTTTGGCTCCATCAACTGTTTGCACCCGCTTTGTCTCAGGAGCAAATTTGATTAAATCAAAAAGTGGCGAGGTCGCCACCTCCGACCGCTCAGGAATTAAATATGGGTCCAAGAAAATGTCCCACAAGTCGTTTTTAATCAATCGATTATATGACTGGCGGTTCCCCAGATTCCATTCGCCTAAGGGATTAATCATCGATTCTGGCGCAATAATTGGTGCATTGGCCATGGCGTTGTGATTTAAAAATCCGCTGCTGACTAATCCAGTTATCACCCCAATTGAAAACAAAAACGCTCCGCGAAGCTCTTTTACACTTTTAAAACTAATTTTCATAAGTGCTCCTTACCTCACTTAACTAGCCATATCAAAGTTGGTTAGAATTTCTAGAGTTTTGTATGCTTCACCCCTTACCCACCCGTTTTCATCGGATGCAAGTTTTTGTAAGACAGCAATTGGAGTATTAATATCTTGAGCCATTCCATGACGAAGACATCTTTGTCGCATTTGTTTTCTGATAGCGATTCCAGAATTTGAAAATCCGTATCAATCTAACCAGCCAAAATGTACTGCCTGACGATAACTTCATTTAATTTGACAACTTCCATAAATGCTCACCCCCGAAAACTTAGCAAAGGTGTTTATAAATGATTGTTGTTAAAAGGAGGGCTGTAGCGTTGATTTCGAGCCCCAGTTTTTATTTACCAAATTTCTTTTCGGCTGTCATTATCCTCAAATAAAATTTTATCTTTGGGGCAAGAGAACAAAACTAAATGACTCTTTCACTAAGTTCTCTTTATTTAGCGGCCTTCAACTCGTAGGTTCCATAAGGTTTTAAATACGTAGGGGCTTGAGCATTCAACCATGCTTTTGCCTCCTCATCACCTTTCAAATAAGCATCAAGAAAACGAAGCGATGTAAGCTTGACTATTTCCTGATGTTTACTATCTAACGGGATCACTTTGCCACGCGCCCTGCCACCAAAAACCATATGATCAGCACCATCCAAAATTATCAAATACTGATCGCTCTTTGAAATATTATCGAATGCTATTCGTCTGTCTTCTGCTTTGGTACTATTCACTGGAGAGTTGTCCTTGGTACCAGTAAAATGTAAGCCTGGGATTTGAATTTTGCCATAAACCATGGCTGGATCTGCTCCTTTTCTTGGAGGAGTAGGACTTAAATAAATAGCTGCTTTCAATCTTTTGTCGGGACTGGAAATTTCACGCCCTGTTTTCGTGACCAATCGCTGTCCACTTGCCGTCAAGGCAGTCCAGGAGCCATAAGAATGTCCTGCTATAGCCATTTTACTTAAATCTATTTTTCCATGCAAAAGTGGGTCTGATTTATTTATAGTCTCAAGCATATCAATAACAAAATGCACGTCTTGAGCGCGATGAACAGCATGCATGGGATTTGCAACTGTTGTTTTAAATTTCTGCATCAACTGCGCGCGGTCTATTTTACCGCCTTGTTTCTCAATTTCTGGTCTCCAGAAAGATTCATCACTGCCCGGGTGCTGAATAAAGACACCCAGATATCCATTTCGGCACAGATAGTCACCCAAATAAACAGCAGCCTCTCTTGAGCCCCCCAATCCATGCGAAAAAATAACGACCGGATAAGGCTTGCTTGAATGCGCATCGTCCTTAGGAATGTAAAACTTAACCGGAATGCTTCTATTTCGTTTTTTGTCTTGCCACTCTGAATACTTTGCAGTAACAACCGGCTCAGCCTGTCCGCCTTCTGTCACTATAAGGCTTAACACCCAAAATATCGCAAAAGAGATACCTACTATTCTAATAGCTGTTTTCATCAGCGATTCTCCATGCACTCGTCCACCTGCAACTAGTAAGACGACATTTTTGTGCAAAAAGTTCAATTTGGAAAAATTAAATTTAACCGCCTCGATTATTGAGAACATTGACCTTTCCAACGTTACTCTGCTTCCAAATGGCTCTGGCATTGTTAGCAAAATCATTATTTTCAATGGTGACTTCATGCACGCCACCATTAGAATTGCTTCCGCCACCAAGACTAATGCCGGCTAAATTGTTTGATTCAAGTCTGTTGCGACGAACTTGGATTCGTTCTGTTTTCCATCCTCTGCGCTCAGAGGCAAGTTCAATTCCATAATTTGCATTCTTTACGACGTTATCTTCGATTACAACATCCGAGCCGCCATCCACATAAATACCTGCAGCACATGCGCTTCTATAGGTCGGATTTCTTCGAGAGTCTACATTTGTAATTTCATTTCCAGAAATCAATCCATTTCGAGCTTTATCTATACCAGCTCTTCCTACACCTTCACCGCCGATGATATCAATTGCTATATTGTCAGAATTATAAATTTTGTTTTTAAGTATTTTGAAACCATCAACATTTCCATTTAAAACCACGGCTTCACTTTGCCCTAGTTTCAAATCATGCACCTTGTTGCCAGCGATGACCACATTTTGAATTGCAGTACTTTTAGTTCCAAAAACTCCTATAGCATGAGCATTGCTAGAGCTTTCTACATGATGTATATCATTGTTCACTATAAATATGTTTCGACTCGCTCCGTCTACACGAATAGCAGTAGGAGTTGAGCCACCTCGAATGTTTCTTATTTCAAAACCTTCAATACGTACATTTTGTCTGTCACTAATTTGAATTGCACCACCCGAAACATTGGTGCCACCATAATCTAAAATGGCTCCATTTACACCCTGCAAGGTAATGTTATCTCTTGTAATTTTTATTTTTTCTCGATAAGTTCCAGCCATCACTCGAACTATCGCCCCTGGCGGTGCTTTGTCTAGAGCCGCCTGAATGCTTTCCCCTTGTCGCACCTGAATTATTGTTTTGCCTTGATCACTTTCTTTATGAGTGTAATTATCATTGCCATCTCTTGGCACTTGCGGCTGGGGAAATTCCCGATTTTGAGTGGGCACAACTCTATGGTTTCTTTGTGGTTCAAAACGCTCTTGAGGACGTTGAGGTTCATAATCAAAAGAAAACTGAGATTGCCGTGGATAATTTTGCCTAGACTGAAAACTGGGTCGGTCATTGCCAAAGTAAGCGCTCCAATAACGATCCCAATTGAAATTCTGCATACTCCGATATGGCATTACCTGTTGATAATGAGTACATGCTGGTGTCCAATTCCGATTACTAAATTCAAAAGTGCCACGAGGATCGTAGCCGTACAGCGAAAACTGAATCTGAGTATTTGGCAAAAATCTGCTGGCAAGATCATCTGGCCTAGACTGTTGAGGCATTTGAAATTGATGTGACCCAAAGTCAGCAAAGTGACTTTGATGGTTATAGGCGACGTCTTGACGCTCCGCAGAATAATTGATTTGTGGCTGAAACGCTTCCATATGTCTCTTATAATTCTCACGCCAAATAGCTTTTGCCCACAAAAACCAACGCGGTTTTGTATTGATTAGCAACTAAATTAAGAACTTGAAGCACTAAAAACGCTAGTTCCTCATTGTAGTCTTTTTCGGAGATTTGCCCACCGTAATTCCCACAATGAACTTGCTCACGCAAGTCTAAATCGCCTAAGCATTTTCTTTGTTTTTCGCACAAAAGAGTGAGATTTCTTGATGCGATGATACGACAAGATTAGTTAGTCTTTCTTGCTCAATCACAAAGCCGCCAGATATCACGCGCTCTTTCAACTCATCGACCTGATAATAAGTAGTGTACGTGACTACCTCAGAGCCGCCAAAGCTATGCTTAATGAGACCGTCACCTTCGCCTTCAAGCATCATGAGCAGAAATTTGCCACCCGGCTTTAGCAGTCGATGAACTTGTTTTAGTACACGAGGCAAATATTCTTTGTTTGCATAAAGCATAGAAGTGATACTAAGAACACAATCAAAGGTGCCTTCGCCAAGCTCTTCCATAGCATGCATGTCCATTAGGAACAATCGCTCTTCGGGAACCACTTTTTTTGCTTCTTCAAGCATGGTAAGCGAAATGTCTATGCCGATTGCATCATGACCTAGCTTCAAGAAATAGGAAACGTAAGCTCCATTGCCACAACCAATATCTAAGATTCGACTCTTAGCAGGAACTCGCCCTAAAAAATCGTCGAGCAGCCCTTTAAATTTGGACAAGTCGTCTGGAAAGGTTTTGATATAGGCTATGCCATAGTCGTCGTGGTCCGCTTTTCTGGCAAGCGCAGCTTCATCTGTCTCAGTCATAAAAATCTTGCAATAGGACGAACTGCTTATTGTCCTAAGAAATAGCCAAAAGGTAAAGACGACAAGACCTTTGACAGCCGTCTAAAAGCTTAAGTGTTTCACAGTTTTATTCCATGCAAAAAAAGTTCGAAGCTTTTTTTCAGTTCGCCAAGGAGCATTCCGCTTTTGCGCCCCGAGCGTATCCACTTGTTTTGTTCGCACATAATAGTCAAATCAAGCAGGCGTGCCACTTGAAAGGTATCGAAGTCAGAGCGAAAAACCTGAGTCTCTTGTCCGCGACGCAAAATTGCTTCGATGCACATTATCATTGGCTCAACTTTCTCATCGGGCTTTTGTTCTGGTTTCATGAGAGGAGCAAGTCGCTGGTCGCAAAAAACATCGAGTAAACGCCAGTTATTTTCGGTCCACAAAGACACGTCCTTAACGAAGGCGTCTATCATCTGAAGCGCCGTTAAGTTCTTTTTGCGTTGGTCTTCTATATAAGCAACCGACTCTTCTAGGCACTGACGCCTGATTTCCAGAGTGACCTCTTCTTTAGACTTAAAATGATAGTAAAAGGTAACCTTGGCCACGTCTGCATGCGCGACAATATCGTCTATAGTGGTGCCTGCGTAACCCTTCTGGCTAAACAGATGTTTAGCTGAGTCAACAAGACTTTGACGCCGCAACGCCTTTTTACGCTCTGAACGATTTATGGAGACCTGGTTCATTTGACAAGCATATCACAGTATGAAATCATACTAGAGTACGGTTTGAGAAAATGACCCAAAGAATCACACTTTTGGCGTTTTTAATGGGCATCTTTGCTGTGTCCGTGCTTTCGTCGTGCTCACATGCGCCCGCCGCAGTGCCGCAAATGCCGCCGACTTCGGTCCAGACCCAGACTATTCACCTATCTGATATCAAAGAACAGTCTGACTATCAAGCCACTTTGAAGTCTAGAAAATCTGTCACCCTGCATCCTAATGTCGAAGGTTATATAACCCTCATCCGAGTGCATTCCGGTCAACTGGTCAAGGCTGGAGAAAAAATAATACAAATAGATTCGCGCATGCAGACAGCTCAGACAGCCGCCTCGGCTGAGGGCGCCGATTCAATTAAGTCGGATCTAGCCTCATCAGAAGCGACTTTGGCTTCGTTTGAAAGCACTCTCAAAAGCAAATATGCAAATCTGGAATACACCAAGGCTCAATTTCAAAGATATAACAATCTGCAAAAAGAAGGGGCGATTTCGCTTTCAGATTTGGATGCACGCAAGAACAGTTATATTGCTGCTCAGGCAGATGTAGATGCCACCATACAGCAGATTCAAGCGCAAAAAATGATAGTGGAAAAGTATAAACGCACTTACAAGCAAGCGCTTTCCAGTCTCAAAATGGAAACCGAACATCTCAAATATTTCGAAATAAAAGCTCCATTTACAGGCATAATTGGTGACATACCTGCAAAAGTTGGCGACCACGTAACTACAGAAACAGAGTTGACCAAGCTTACAGAAAATCATCCACTGGAATTGTATGTTGCCATTCCAGCGGAGATGGCCAGTCAATTAGAAATAGGTGACAAAATAAGTCTCACATCAAGTTCTGGTACCGCATATGGTGACAGTAAAGTTATTTTTATCGCCCCAACTGTCGATTCGGAAAGTCAAACGGTCCTAGTCAAAGCCCTTTTCGACAATGCCAGAAGCACTTTGCGTGCAGACCAGCAAGTAACAGCACGTATAGTTTGGGACGCCCATCCAGGCATCCTGGTGCCGACTAAGGCGGTTAGTCAAGTTGCTGGCAAATCATTTGTATTTATCGTACAAGAAAATAGCAAAAGTCAAAGCGTAGCCAAACAAGCCGAAATTGAAGTTGCTGGAATTGAAGGAAATAGCTATCAAGTCAAAAGCGGTTTGAAAGCAGGCGACAAATTAATCACAACTGGAATTCAAAGACTGGCAGACGGCGCTCCCATTGCGCTTGAACCTAAAATGAGCGCTTCTTCAAATGTTCGTTAATTTCTTTATTGACCGTCCAATTTTCGCTTCGGTCTGCTCTCTAATAATTGTTATAGCAGGACTCGTCTCTATTCCAAACCTGTCTATTGCTCAGTACCCAGCCATCGTTCCGCCTCAAGTAAAAATTACATCTGCCTATACAGGAGCTGGTGCAGAGGCGGTTGAGGCAAGCGTCACCAATGTGCTCGAACAGCAAATTAACGGCGTCAAAGGAATGAAATATATTACCTCGACAAGCGGTAATGACGGCACCAGTACCATCAACGTTACATTCGATTTAGAGCGCGATATCGATGCTGCAGCAGTCGATGTACAAAACAGAGTAGGTGCAGTACAAGGCAGATTGCCTGATGAAGTGAAGCGAACTGGTGTTGTAGTAGACAAAGTTTCGACCACAATTATTTTTGCATCAGCACTATCTTCTGATCGTCACGATGCTCTGTACTTAAGCAATTATGCAGACCTCTATATAAAGGACGCATTGAAGCGTGTGCGCGGCGTTGGGGATGTAACCATATTTGGTGAGCGCAAATACTCTATGCGTATTTGGCTCGACCCAACCAAAATGACAAATCGCAAAATAACCACATCAGACGTAGTCGCGGCCCTTGCCGATCAAAACGTACAGGTAGCTAGCGGCTCTATTGGTAAGGCTCCTTACGTCGATGGACAAGCATTCGAGACCAACATTCGCGTGCGCGGTCGTCTCACCCGTCCTGAAGAATTTGCAAATGTAATAATCAAAAGAGGACCCAACGGATCAGTTGTAAAAGTAAAAGACATTGGCAGAGTCGAATTAGGAGCCGAAAACTACGGGACCTTTTTGCGATATCGCGGACTTAACGCCGTTGGTATAGCCATATTCCAGGCGCCTGGAGCAAATGCCTTAGACGTAGCGCGCGATTGCAAAGTCGAACTTAAAAGACTGACCCAAAACTTGCCACCAGGCATGAAAAGCGAAATTGCCTTCGACACTACCCTTGCTGTAGACGAATCCATTCGCGAAGTTATTATTACTCTGGCTCAAGCTATTGGATTGGTTATCCTGGTTATATTCTTGTTCTTACAAGGATGGCGCTCCACCTTAATTCCAGCCATCACTATTCCAGTATCTCTGGTCGGGACTTTCGCTGCGATGAAGGTGCTTGATTTTTCTATTAACACACTCACTCTATTTGGTATCACTCTAGCCACAGGACTAGTTGTAGATGATGCCATTGTTGTGATTGAAAACATTTCGCGCCTAATGGAAGAGCGCAATCTAAGCCCGCTTGAAGCAGCAAGAGAAGGTATGAAAGAAGTTACAAGCGCAGTTATTGCAACTGCTCTAGTACTTGCTGCCGTGTTCATTCCAGTGGCCTTTTTCCCCGGCACGACCGGTCAGCTATATAGACAGTTCGCACTTACACTTGCCATATCAGTTGGTATATCAGCCTTCAACGCACTGACACTGACACCAGCGTTATCTGCTCGCTTACTTAAGCACGAGCACAAGAAAAACTGGTTCTTTGATCAAATAAATAAATTTCTCGACTGGTTGCGCGATACTTTCGGCTCGACACTTAGAGTCTTATTGCGCTTCAAAGCTATTGTAGTCCTGGCATTTGTAGCCACTCTTTTGCTCACTGCATTTTTATACACAAGAATGCCAACTGGATTCTTGCCAGAAGAAGATGTTGGCTATTTCATGATCGTGGTTCAAGGACCTGATGGTGTCTCGTTAGATTACACAAGCAAAGCAGTAGAAAAGGTCGAAGCGGCAGTAAAAGACGTCAAAGAAATAAGCGGTATCTTTGCTGTGGGTGGCTTCAGCTTCTCTGGCAACAATTCAAGTAACGCCATTGTCTTCTGCACACTAAAACCATGGAACGACCGCAAAGGTCATGGACAGACAGCCGACGATATAATTAATCGTCTGCGCGGACCGCTTATGGGAATTACAGACGCATTTTGTATCCCGTTCAATCCCCCTCCTATTCAGGGTCTAGGTAACTTTGGCGGCTTCGCCTTTGATCTTGAAAATACTCAGCGTCTTCCTATGAATGAATTTGCCGAAATCGCAAATACATTTATAAACGAAGCTCGCAAAAGTCCTAAACTAACTGGCATCAGCACCACATTTAGAGCCAACGCGCCACAAATCATAGTAGACGTAGACCGCGACAAAGCAGAGTCTATTGGCGTCAAAACTGGCGATGTATTCAAGACTATTCAAGCCTTCATTGGCTCACTCTACGTAAACGATTTCGATTATCTTGACCGAAGCTATCGCACTTACGTACAAGCCGAAGCACCGTATCGCAACAATCCAGACGATATCTCAAGCTTCTACGTCCAGGGCAAAGATCAACAAATGGTGCCACTGAGCAATTTGGTCAAATTGCGCAACACCACTTCTTCACCAACGATATCGCACTACAACTTGTTCAAATCTGTTGAAGTAAACGGTTCGCCAGCCCCTGGCATAAGCTCTGGACAAGCCATTCAAGAAATGGAAAGTATTGCATCCCGCGTTTTGCCTCGCGGCATGAACTTTGAGTGGACCGGCATCTCACTTGAAGAAATCGAATCTGGCAACCTTGCTATTCTTATATTTGCACTGGGTCTTTTATTCGTATTTCTAGTTCTTGCTGCCCAGTACGAGAGCTTGCTTGACCCGCTTGTGATTCTGTTTGCTGTTCCCCTTGCCATTCTAGGTGCTATCAGCGCTCAGATGATGCGCGGTTTGCAAAATGACGTGTTCTGTCAAATCGGGCTTGTGATGCTCATTGGTCTTGCTAGCAAAAACTCTATTTTGATAGTTGAGTTTGCCAATCAGTTGTATGCACGCGGAATGTCACACAAAAAAGCAATAATTGATGCGGCCTTGACTCGACTGCGTCCAATTCTTATGACCTCTCTAGCGTTTATCTTCGGTATCCTGCCCCTGTCTTTTGCCGAGGGTGCGGGCGCGCATAGTCGTCATTCACTGGGTACAAGTATTCTTGGAGGAATGGTTCTCTCGACTATTTTGAGCTTGTACGTGGTGCCTGTTCTTTATCTTGTGATAAAAGAAATCAAAATGCGTTTTTCAAAGACGCATCCGCCTGAAAAAACTCATGAACCAATCGCCGAAAATCTCCAAAACTAATAAAAGCGTATTCAACAAAATCGCAGTCTATTTTATGGTGGCATTATTTGCCGGCGTAGGCGTGATGCATTTCATCAAGACCGAGACATTCGCACATGCAATGCCAAACTATTTGCCAGAAAAAATATTATTGGTCCAAATTACAGGCGTGCTCGAAATTCTTGGCGCCGTTGGTCTATTAATTTCAAAAACACGAAGAGCCGCTGGAATTTGCATTGCGCTCTTTCTTGTGTGCGTTTTTCCGGTAAATCTCAACATGGCATTGCATCCAGAAAACTTCCATGCCGTTCCCGCCTGGATACTTTATCTCCGCCTTCCCATTCAAGGTCTTTTGATTTGGCTAGCAATGGTTGCTTCTAAATACCCCGGCAGTTGTCAAAAGCCCGAAAACAAAGATTAATCGCCCTCCCCTTCTGATAAGTGCCTGAAAGCTATGGGAATTTCGATTGTTAATGTAGACTAAGATTATGGCTCAAAACAGCATGATTGATAAACAACGAACAGCCTCTTTCGCTCAGAGGTGCCTGTTTGCAACTATGCTATGCGTGTCGGAGATAGCTTTTATAGCTCTGCGCAATCTATCTAATCCCAGGTATTTCGAAGCTTTTTATCACACCCAGTTAGGCTCAAACTTCAACAAGATGTTCCTCCTCTGGCAGATTCTTGGCATCGCTGTTTTTGTTCTTGTGCCTTTGAGCAGAAAAACTTTTGTGCGCTTGCTCCAGAACATGGTCCTTGTTGGATTCTTTTTCGTGCCACTTATTGCATGGCTAATTCTGGGTCCCGTCCTCTTCCATTACAAATCTCCAGGTGCAGTGTAAGAAATTACTATTTCTTGCTTCAGCGTGCGCTCTTCTGCTTGGCGCACACTCTTTTTCGCCAGCACAAAGCTATGAGTCGCCATATAGCGTCAAATTAACAGAGCCTAGCGAAAGCCTTTGTCAGTGTGAATCTCAAAGCCCCAGAAACGACTGGCGACTTGAATCGCAAACTCCATTTGAAGAATGGTACTCTCAAGCTATCAAAAAAAAATATCAGGCCTGGGGTCCAGAGCCAAGACATTTTCCAGCTCCAGACAATTTAAATACTAAATCTGCCGAATGGAAAAGACAGCGCTTGTTAGCCGTGGCAGTCCGCATGATTGGCTTACCCTATCAGCATCACCATATTCCAGATTGGAATCCACCAGCCGATTGGCCTTGGAAAGAAGTCAAATATGGATGCAACTCAAAGGGTCTTGATTGCAGCAATTTTACAGGCTGGTTATACAATTTCGGGCTTGGTATCAAGCTCAATACCAATATCGAAAAACAAGCAGATAGCCAATTAATAGATGCAGAAGTAATCACCACCAATGGTGTCGGCAAAGAAAATTACGAGTTGCTTGTGAAGGGCTTGAAGACCGGCGATTTGTTATATATCAAAAAGCGCAACGAGGAAAAAATCAGTCATGTTATCATGTGGGTTGGTGTCTACGGCAAAGCACCAAACGATGTTCCACTAATAATAGATTGTACTGGAGAAGGACATAAAGACTCAAACAGCAACGACATACCAGTTGGTGTTCATCTAAGACCATTCACACCAGATAGCTGGTATTTCAATCGATTCTCGCATGCACATCGAATAATCAAAGACTAGTCAATATTCGATTATGACTTAGGTTTAGCCGCTCTGTACTTTGCATAATCGTTTTCAGCTTCTTGATCATGACCCAATTTTTTGTTTGACATAAAGCGCAAGAGATACGCGCTTGCCTTGTCTTTGCGCGGCATTCCATCGATGTATTTATCAATTGACGCAATTGTATTTTGATATTCTTTAGCGAAGAAATAAGCCTGAGCAATACCAAGTTTGGCGATGACCATACGTCTATTCGCTTCTGCAACAGACTCTTCTGACGAAGCTCGCGCATCAATTGCAAGAGTAAATCCGTCTACCGCCTCGTTGTACGCTTTTTTGATATCGCTTTCATCACCTTTTGTTTCTTCGAGCAATTTTGCTTTAAACAAATTACCCTGCGCAAAAAGTAATCGAGCCGAGCTGTAATCGTGTCCAAGTTTAATGGCTTGTGCGCTGTCAGCAAGCGACAACTCAACTTCTTTCAGCGCATCTTTGTGATCCTTTTTGGTATGGGATTCGGTGGCAAGAAAATAATGCAGCAACGCTCTACTATTAAAATAGACACCATCTTTGGGGCTCAATTCAATCGACTTATCGTAATCTTTTACAGACTGTGCCACGTCGCCCTTGAGCAAGAAGCCATGCGCACGGCCAAGACGTGCTCTTGGATCTTTGGGATCAAGGCTAATTGATTTATCGTAAGATTTAATTGCTTCGTCACTACGTTGCAGCTTCAAATAAGAATCGCCAAGCAATCGATGAGCAATAGCATTACCTGGTGCCTTCTCGACTATTGCTTCCGCCTCTTTCAGGGCCGCCTCACCTTCGTCATCTCTAAGAAGCGCCTCGCATTTTTCAATTTGATTACTCACGTCTTCTGCGGCTATAGTTGCCATGTTCAGACCCAAGAGCAAACTCAATGCGACAAACCCGAAAGCAAATTTTCTTGTCATAGTAAATTGTTCCATTGCTACTTAAGTTACAGCTTATCCGGTTATAACGATCAATAATTCAAGAAAAGCTTGCTCCCAAAAGATTTAATATAATAGATTCCATTTTCGAGGTGCGGATAATCAGTTTTACCAAAAGAATTTTGACTCTGGTCCTGGGGCTGTTTGTCCTGGGCACTCCTTGTCTGGTGCCTGCACGCGCCAAAGACAAACCCGAGCCTAGCGTAACTGCAAGCAGCCAAACTAAAATTATTTACGAAAACTGGCATGACCAAAATCGCACTCGCGATTTGCCCGTAAAAATTTACCTGCCAGAATCTGCTCTAAATGCGCCAGTGGTGATTTTTTCACATGGCTTGGGAGGGTCCCGCGAAGCTGCTTTGTATCTTGGAAAATACTGGTCCGAACATGGCTATGTTTGTGTCTTTGTTCAGCATCCAGGAAGCGACGAATCAATCTGGAAGCCCAAAGTAGAGTCGCACCAAATCAAGACTTTTATGGGATTCTTAAACGCTCTCAAAGACACTCTAAAGGACCCGTCTCACGCAATAAACAGAGCAAACGATATTCCTTTTATTGTCGACCAGCTCGAACTAAAATCAAAGCCAGACTCAGGTTCGTGCCTGGCAGGAAAAATAGATATTCAGAACATTGCTATAGCTGGTCACTCCTTTGGCGCATGGACAGCCCTTACAGCTAGCGGACAAAAACTAGTCGATTCAAATGGCAGAGTCAAAACATTCACCGACCCCAGACTGAAAGTGGCTATTTATCTCAGTCCTACTTGTCCCAGAAAGACGGTCGATCCCAGCGTCGCATTTGAAGACATTGCCGTCCCCGGCTTACACATGACTGGCACCAAAGACACGTCACCCATAGGTGAGACCAAAATCGAGGATAGACGCGCAGCCTTTGACAGCATCTCGCGAGCAGATCAATATCTTGTGACCATAAAGAAGGCGGACCACATGGTTTTCAATGGTCGTCCCAGAGAGCGCAAAGGCGACAAAGCCCAACAAGAAGTTATAGCCAAAGCCTCTACCTATTTTCTAGACGCTTATCTCAAGCACAGCTCCGAAGCACTAAAGTGGCTACATGAAGCAGCTTGTCAGGATCTGGCTAAATTTGGAACTTACGAACAAAAAACTGCTAGATTATAATCCGCAATTCCTCCAAGAAAGAGTGGAAATATGACCCAAACTCCCCAAGCGTGGGCGTCAGTCGAAATAATCCTGCCCGAAGAGCAAGAAGACCTTGCCTCTTGGATTTTCATGCAAAATGGCGCACTTGGATGTGAGATTCATATCCTGCAAGACGGCACCGTAAGCATAAAAGCGTCTTTTAACGAAGATGACTTGAATGAAACCGCAATGCGCTCGATTGAGGCAGGGCTTGAAGAACACGGCATGGAAGCGGCGCTCGATTCTTTAAAATTAGTACAAATCCCGCATGAAGACTGGCTTGCTAAATGGAAAGAAAAGTATGAGCCTTTTCGCGTTGGCACTAAATTTGTCATATGTCCTGCCTGGATGGAAGACACACTCACCAAAGACATGACCGAAGGTCGCGAAATCTTGCTTATCGAGCCCGGAATGGCTTTTGGCACAGGACTTCATGCCACAACTCAGTATTGTTTGCGCGCACTTGAAGCCTATCCACCACAAAAAACCGTTCTCGACGTCGGCACAGGTTCTGGCATTCTGGCTATGGCATGCGCCAAGTTAAATCCCAAGTCAAAAATTACTGGTGTAGACAC
Organism: uncultured Candidatus Obscuribacterales bacterium; assembly: GCA_964606665.1. GTDB lineage: Bacteria > Cyanobacteriota > Vampirovibrionia > Obscuribacterales > Obscuribacteraceae > Aved-18. The sequence continues at coordinate 19,446 of CAZSHS010000031.1, forward strand.
AGACCCAGTGGCCATTGACTTAGCGCGCCGCGATCTGGAATTGAACAAAGTCCCAAACATAGAGCTGATTGTAGGCTCTACCGAAAGCGTGATGGGCAGGAAGTTTGACATGCTTTTGTCTAACCTGACATGCGAAGACATCATTTCTTTGCTTGGCGATTACGTAAAACTATTAAATAAAAACGGTCGTGTCATCTGCGCTGGCATCCTCAAAGAACGCTTTCCCTTGCTCGACAAGGAAATCAAGAAATACCCGCTAATCATGGAACAGACCGAGTTTTTGGGCAATTGGGTAGGCGTGGTGTTACAGAAGCAGAAATAGTTATGCTATTTAGATATAATGTTTTTAGTGCACACTGAAAATTGAATATAGCTAGTTCAGCCGATTCCCACCAGATTAAACCAAACATGGGGGCGTTCAGATTCGACAGGGTTGTTAAGTCGTAGGCTGCAAGTCGAGGGAGCTGTTCCCGCGTTAAAAAACAAGTAAATTCAAAGATGCCAAAAATAATGTCATCACCGGCAATTTCGGTCGCGCTCTTCGCGCCGCCGCCTAACTTAAGTTAGTGTTGTCACTCTATGTACAGTTCTTTTACCGGCTCGCATAGGGTAAACCCCAGGTAATTGCTTCTTGGCGAAGTTAGCGAATAATAGCCAAGACTAAGACATAATCGCAATCCCGGATGGCTGTTCAAGCCTCTACCAGCGGGTTAGCAATAACGACTGGAAGAATTTTGAACTAAACTTGTAGATGCATGCTTCGGGGCTTCTTTGGACGCGAGTGCAATTCTCGCCGCCTCCACCATTTTTTATTTACGAGCTGACTTTATTTACGGTCTAGAAACTTAGTTTCCAGGCTTGGATTTCGGTGCGAAAATCCCACAATAAAATGATGGTGTCTTTTTGATCTGTGTTCTGCAAAAAGGTAATATTTACCCCTTTTCTAACAACACTTTTCTAATCATCTAAACCATCGACTGAAAGGTGTCATCATCGAATCGTAATACACTTCGTGAGTGAGAGTACAAGTTTGGTTTAGGGCCGCCTTCTTTAATATACGACCATGCCAGTCTATAAAAGCACTCGGTCCGCTACTTGTGCCAAAGACAAAATATCGGTGATTCTCAGCCGCTCTCATGGCGCATACAGCAAGAGATTGCTCTCCCAGCAGCTTGGTCTGAAACCACATAGTGTTACTGCAATCAACAAGTATTTCGCCACCTTTTCTAACACCACTGCAAGAAAGTTCGGGAGCTATAAGCTCGCAGCATATCAACGGAACTATCTTATTATTACTAGATTCGAAGACCGCAGCTTCGTGTCCCGTAGAAAAGCCTTTACGTCGTGGAGTCAGGGTGCCACACAAAGAACCCATTGGAGAATTGAGAAGCCAGCTCGGGCTGTGTTCTCCAAAGGGAACTAAGTATTGCTTGTGATAAGTTTCGGGTTTTGCTTTGGCAGATTTTCCAAGCAAACACGCCGCATTATAATCGTTGCCAGTCTTGTCGCTATCTACCGCTCCGACAACCCAATCTTGATTATTCTTTTTAGCTAATGCGTCCATCCCCTGAACAATGCGCATGTTCTCGCTTATAGAAACAGGCATCGACCATTCAGGCCAAACACAGACCCCGGCAGGACTTGCATTAGCTAGTGACAAGTAACATTTCCAATGTTTGCTTGGATTTATTTCGTTCAGCCCGAAAAGAATATTGCCTTGCAAGATTGAAAAAACTTCTTTGTTTTTATGCGCACTACATATGGTGCCAGTTTTTAGATGCGCGCTACCATAAAAGATACAACCGAAAATCACACACATCATAAATGACGTGGTGACAATCATGGATACGCGCCCTGGAAAGGCTAACGGCTTCAAGTCAAGCCTTTTAGTAACAGTGATCGTAGCAATAAGACTTACTACAACTACATTTGTCGCCACAATCAAGAAAGAAATTCCAATGCCACCAAATAAAGATGCACATTGCATCAATTCGCTCTGCCTGTACTGAGAATATTCAATTAGGGACCAAGGCATAGCGACCGATGAAAGGTCATTTCCTAGCTTGTTAAATATCATTATCCACAGCAGTGGCACAATCAAAAATGCAAATAGCCTCCACTTTTCAGAACGCAAGGGCAACCAGTTTACGATAAAGCAGAATGTGCCGCAGAGCGCGGCTTGCTGTAATGAATACAACAGCCAAACCACTGAATTTGCGACAGGCGTAAATGGTCTTAGATTTTCTGGCCAAACTGCGGCGCTAAAACTCAAAATAAAGAGTGACCATACTAAATTGTATGCATAGCCAAAAAATACTCCTCGGTAAAAAGCCTGGGGAGGGTTCTTGCTCAAACTGGTAAAAATCAGTAATGGCGCCATGCCAAACCAAGCCAAGTACCACTGTTCGAAACCAGGTGCAATCAATCCAAAGACACAACCGCAAAGAGCCAGAGCCAGCCAAATTTTTGCCTCATGCTTGTAATATGTTTCATCTCTGATTATGCCGTCCTTAGAGTTATTTTCGGCTTGTGCTGATGATTGAAGAAGAGCAACTCTCCTATTCAAAAATTTGGCTGAAACAAACAAGACAATAAAAGCTATTAGATTGGTATAACCTGGAAACTTATGCAAGTTGTCTGGATACGCAAACACGCTTGAAGCAGCAATAATGGCGCCCAAGAGGAAAGAGCGTATCAATGAAAGTCCAGTCCTGTTGGACATTCTTTGCACCCAGCACCAGTTCCAAAAAATGTAGGCAAATGGAATAAGTGCTCCCAACATCGATTCTTTTGGACCGAATGGATAATTTGGGTCCTTTTTATGCAATGTTTTGTGCAAACGGGAGATCAGATAAGTCCAGTAAACATAAGCAATTAACTGAAAGGAAATGGTCACCGGATTTAAAAATTCAAATTTTTGCAAACTAGCCGAAATAGCAACCAGTATCGCTAACAAATAGCCCACAGAAAATCTGTCGACAGTGAATTTATTCAACTTCGCAGGCCCCAGATCGAATAGCTGCCCTGATCAAACCAACCATTCGCCCCCAATGTCAAGCGCCTAGTATACCAGCCCCACTGTTATACTAATAACCATCTTGGGGGGGGATCTTCTAAATGAACAAAAATAAGCTTCAGGTAATGAACCTGATTTTCGTAGCACTCTTTATTTGCCTCGTAGGTCTAGCAAACAAGGCTTTCGCAGGCACCAATACATTAACCGATGCCCAAAGGCTCCTTTTAATTAATTCGTCTTCGACTCCTGCGGCACCTACAAATAGCTCAGGTTCTACTCCTACTCCTCCGCCCCCACCTCCGTCTCCCAGAGGTTAAGAAGTTCTGAACTTCCAAGACCCGGTAGTGGCTCGTGAACAATTGGCGACTTAATTAAATCGCTTGAGCACAAGCAGCGTGAACACACCACTTACGGTGGCAATCAAAATGCACGGTAAAAATGCCGCAAGTTCGGGCGCTACCACTCCGTTTTGAGCCAGTCCGCCGCTTATCGAGCGTAAAGTGAAATAACCAATCATTATGATGGCACCATAAGCGATGCTATAGGCCTTTCTGCGTCCGCGCGTCATCAGCAACAGTGGATAACACGCTAGTGTGACCACAAGACACGCTAGTGGGTCGGTGAAGCGCCTGCTCAAATCAAGCTGCATAACTTTGGTTATTGGCTTGCCTTCTGCTTTTAGTTTTTCCATATGTTTCATTAACTGCATTGTGTTCAACTCAAAAGAGAATGGATCTCTATTTTCTAATAGAAAGCTGCTTCGATCTGGAGGAGTGATCTGCATTTTGGTGAAATGCGAGCTCTGATAAGCTTGTGCAGTGTTATCGGTAATACTGAAAATATTGCCATCATACAAAGTCCAAGCGTCTTGTTTTAGAAAGCCTTTTTTGGCAACTGTAAGTTGAATGTTTTTTTTGTCGGTAATATTGATCAAAATAGTATTGGTCAATTCACCGCCTTTTCGCGATGCCACCAGAAATATTTGTTGGACATTTCCTTTCTCGTCGCATTTATATCCTTTGAAATCATTTATTCCATTGGTTATCGGAATGTCTCGATTATTTGCAGCAAGAATAGTCATCTTCATGCTGGCCTTGAGACAGGAAGGAACCGCGAACTCGTTTATGAAGGCGGAGAGGAAAGATGCGCTAATTGCAATCACGACAAACGGCTGGAAGATTCTAGCTTTGCTTATTCCACAAGTTTGAAGTGCCACCAGTTCGCTATCGGCGACCATTTTGCTCAAGAAAAGCATGGCACCAATTAAGATACCACCAGGCATGCATCGCACCACGATTTCTGGTAGCTGCAAGATGGTCATAAATAAAAAAGTATCGATCGGACATCCGAACTCTTTCACGTACTGCATCATACGACGAGTTTCTTCGGTGAATAAAAGCAATCCGGCAGGCAATGTAGTGCCGGCAGCCGTGAAAGTCAAAAACTCGGCATAACTGTAACGATCGAATATCTTGAAAATGCCCATTATCTGAACCAGTGACTGAAAGGTGTCAACTTGGAATCATAGTATATTTTCTGGCTCAGAGTACATGGTTGATTTATGCTGTTTGTCTGTTTGTCTTCTCTCAAGATTGTTTTAAAGAAGCAATCTTCTGCTCTACTCTCTTTCGGATTTCATCTCTAATTTCACGGACCTCATCAAGCGGCTTGCCCTTTGGATCTGGCAGCGGCCAATCGTCTCGAATCAATCCCGGCAGGACTGGACAAGCTTCTCCGCATCCCATTGTCACAAGCATGTCGGCCGTCTTAGCAAGTTCGTCAGTTAATAATTGCGGCTTGATACCACTCAAATCAATTCCAATTTCATTCATGACTTGCACTACCACTGGGTGCACGCGCTCACCAGGTTGCGTTCCTGCCGACATTCCATAGCTAGAGTTTGTGAGCGAGTTGTAGAATGCCGCAGCCATTTGAGAGCGTCCGGCATTATGTACACATGCAAAAATGACTCTTGGTATTTTCATTTTTTATCAAACTTGATTGAAATACTCTCTAACTCAGGCGCACAGCATGCCGATGTACTCTGAGCATGTATTTCCGCGTCTTCACCGTATGTAGTGGCAACATCCGTCGTATAGAATGATTCCCAAGCTATTCCTTGAGGATCATGTACCCAGGCTTTATCAGCTTTGGCATAACAACAAGTCGTTTGCTCCTGCTCCAAAATTGGCTGCTGAGCTGTCTTTAAGCGCACCGATATTTCTTTGAGGTCACTTGCATTGTCAACCTGGATACCTAAGTGATCCAAGCCTGGCTCACGACCTCGCGTTGAAATAGCAAAGTTAATACGTGGATCTTCAAGCATCCACTTAGCATAATCGTCTTTCTGAACAGATGGTGGCGCGTCAAAGAAAGTTGAGTAGAACCGTATAGAATGCTCTAAATTTGCGACCGCCACATGAACGTGAAACCTTTTCATTAGCATTTGCCTCCATTGTCAGCGCAGCAATTCTCAAGCAAGAAATCCAGAAGACGTTGCATGTTCGAATAGTTTGCCGAATAAATAATTGACCGACTCTCACGGCGCGATGTTATCAAACCTGAGTTACTTAGCTCTTTTAGATGAAAGGACATGGTGGCAGGGGGAAGCCCGAAATGTTCGCTCAATTCTCCCGCAGCCATTCCATCTTTACCCTTACGCACAAGTAGCCTGAATACCTCAAGACGTGAATCCTGAGCTAAAGCACCCAAAGCCTTAACTGCATCGCTTGTTTTCATATTTCCAATATTATCAAAATATCAACAGTGAGTCAAGTGCAATGATGTCCCTTTTCCCTGGATAAACGACCATCAAATTTGATATTTTATGAATATACGGCGGTTTCAGGCTCGGCTATTAAAGGCACCTTTAATAAGCCGCTTTCTTATCAAAGAAAACAGACTTTAGCTCTAATAAAGAATGAGCGCTCTCACCAGGGATTATTGTTTCCTGAGTTCTGATTCTGATCCCAACCAGCGAACGTTCCCAAACCGACAGATATGATTAGCGGAATTACTGAGCAAATCAGCAAAATGACTACTGGAGCCGACCAGCCGCGATTAACGATAGCTTGAGCATGGTCGTCAGGATTGTAATAAACCACAACTTGCCGCCCTATCTCTGGGTCCACACCGTTTACAACCGTTTTGCCCTGACCTGGCCGGCTATGGCTTACGCTTATGTGAAAGCGCTGCTCAAATAGATTGAGCAAGTTTTCGTTTTCAGTTGAATAGCATTTGCCATTTACTACATACTGAATGGTTCTCTTTTTGACCGTATTCCATTTTACATAGCCATTCACTGGTATCCAACTGCTGGTCTGCCTTGCGGTAAAACCCAAAAAAGAGAAAATACCAAGACCCAGGAAGATAAACAAAACAGTAAAAAACTTTCTTATTGATTCATTTTGCTGATTTTGCATCAAGCTGTTTTTTCACCTCGGCTCTATTCAGCTCTGCATTTTTCATAAGTTCTTTTTCTTTTGGCAGTTTCTTCAGAATCTCAATAGCTTTATCGTACTGTACAAGCGCTTCTTTGAGTCGTTCTTTGCCACGATAGAAGTTTGCAAGATCTAAAACACCGGTGGCACCAAGCTTGGTGCTTAACTTCTTTTTCTTTTCGACTGAAGCAATTTTATCCTTGAGAATTTTCTCTGTGTTAACTGCGTCTTGTTCAGCCTGGCTTGGCACGGGCGGTGAGCCGAGCATCGGTGGCGCTTGTTCCTGCTGATTCTTGACTGGAACACAAGGCTTACCTGCCGTCCTTTGCGGAGCCTGAGCCAGTGCACCTGTTACAAACAAACCAAATGCGGCAACGAAACTACTAGCCACCTTGAACACCGGTCTAACCCTATCTCGAATCGAACGCAATGGTCTTGGGCAATCATCAGTAATTATCTTGCCCTTTGCGTCAGCAGTATAATTGAGACAAACGCTTCCATCGTTTCGCAATTGCAAAAACTCTTCTGCTTCGCCCCTAGTCATAGAGGAAAGGTTATAGACATTGAGCGAACACTGATTACAAAAGCGCTCACGTTCGTCACCTACCATTTCGTCCCAGTTCTGGCTGCATGGCTTAGCTAGACTTACCTTGTCCAGAGCAGTTTCTTTGTTTATGCCTGTCATATTCTGTCCTCCGCCTTACTTATGCCCGCCACTCACCAGTTTGGCGCTTTTCGTGGTGTTTTCTAATCCATCTCATTAATGTTATAGCCTTTATTTTACCCGGAAAAATACCTGTACCCGTATCTGCCACAGGTACCGGAAATTCAAAAGTACTGCTTTTGTTTTCGTGGTTGAATTCGACTTTGTACCAGAGTTCGCCATCGCGATAACAAGAAAACTCAGCCATCGTTCCTTTAACCAACTCTTTAATAGAATAATTCATGTATTTAATCCTCGATAAGTGCGCGCTAAAATCTATGCGGCATGACACTACATGCAACACCATTAAGCGCTAAGTAAATAAACGAATTTATATCGCGAGCGCGCTATAGCTACGCCCGCACCACGTCATCGACGCTGCGAAGTGGAAAGATATTGATCAAATTGTAGGCTGCGTTACGCACGTTTGACTATCCTTCGAGGACTGACTAAACTCATCATACATATTTTTCGCTTCGTTATCAAATAAATTGAGCGAGGTATGTAAACATCAACCCGGCTCGTGAGGCTTAACAATGAAACAACTATTCCTTGGCGCAATTGCTATGCTTTTGAGCGTGAACATTGCTTATGCAGATGGCGGCGACAAGAAAGAATCTGAAGCTAAAATAACTCGCGATCAAGCCAAAGAAATTGCATTGAAACAGTTGCCCGGCGGAAAAATTGCAGATTGCGATTTAGAAAAACGTAAAGGCAAATTGTACTGGGAAGTTGAAGTTAAATCTGAAGACGGCAAAGTCAAAAAAGAGATGAAGATTGACGCCGCATCAGGTGAAGTGTCCGACATCAAAGAAGATAATCACGACGACTAGCCGATTGACATAGTTTCAATCAGTGCTAGAGTGAAGAAACAACGTCTCTAAAAGCAAGCTTCAGACTTGCCACATCTATGAAAAAACATTCTCGTGTTCAGGTTGCGCAGGAGGCAGCCAGGTTCATGCTCGACGGCGCAGAGAACGAATATCTGCACGCCAAAGAACGAGCTACCCTTAAGTTAGGAATCAGCGGTCACAATCTCTTTCCTAGCAACAAGAAAATCAAAACTATGATTTCGCTTCTTGCTAAAGTCGAGCTGGGCGAAGAAGAAGTCAAAAATCGCGTGCGTCGTATGCGAGAAATAGCACTAGAATTAATGCTCATCATTGAAGAGAATGATCCATTTTTGATTGGATCTACTTTGAGTGGAAAAATTAGAGCGACTTCAGACATCGATTTACACGCTTATGCCGATAGTCCACTTGAGATTCAAGAAAAGCTGGAGATGTGCGGATACAAAGACATTGAGCTGGAAGAGATAGAAAATCTAAAAGGCTATTTCATGCATTTAAAATGGGAAGAAGAGGGTTTTCCGGTTGAAATTACAGTGTATCCCTGGAAAAACAGAGACGTTCAACCCATCTCATCTGTCACAGGAAAACTAATGAAACGAGCAAACGTAGCCGCATTGAAAAAAATTGTCTCGACCGATTGAAACTTCTGAATTAAGTGGTAAAGTGGTGCAATATTCCCCTGGGACGAGCGTCATGGCAAAAAAAATACTCCTTTCTTTAGGCATCATTTTAGTGGTAGCAATTGCTGGCATTCTAGTTATGGCGGCGATCAAACCGGATACTTTCACCTATCAGAGAAGTATGCTCATTAATGCGCCTCAAGAAAAGATTTTTGATCAAGTTATTGATTTTCACAACTGGACCAAATGGTCGCCTTACGAGCACAAAGATCCAAATTTAAAGCGCACATTTAGTGGTGCTGAGTCTGGTGTTGGTTCTAAATATGCATGGGAAGGCAACGACGAAGTTGGAGCCGGAAACATGGAAATTACTCAAGCAAAAAAACCAATTAGCATCAATATCGGTTTGCACTTCATCAAACCATTCCAAGGCGATAACAGCGTGGTATTCTCGATGGTGCCTCAGGGCGATCAAACTGAAGTAACCTGGTCTATGACCGGCGCGAATCCATTTATGTGCAAAGTAATGAGCATGTTTATGGATATTGAAAAGATGTGCTGTGACGATTTCACAAAAGGTCTCACAAATCTGAAAAACTACATTGAAAAAGGTGAGACTTCCGCTCCCAAAGATTCTTCTAAAGCAAGCGAACCCGAGATACAAGAAGCACAGCCTGCTTCCGAAACCAAATAGGTGATGCAATTGAAATTAGCATTATTGCTTGCCACCACATTTAGTTTATCCATTTCAATTGCATATGCCGAAAATAGCAACAAAGACAATCTAAAACTTCCTGCAGAAATCGGTCGCAAAGAAAATTCTGGCGACATGAATCTTTTGCAGTTACAACCTGCAGTATTAAACGAAAGACATTACACATCCGGTAAGTCAGAGCGTCATCAAAGAATGTCTCCGACACTGCCTGAAGGTGCCCCTATTCCAGATCGAGATCCGACGCCAGCCGAAAAAATAGATCAGTCTGTCAAAGACAAAATCAAATCAATGCAGGATCAAGAACAAGAAATCAAACTCAATGTAAGCTGCACGACTTGTTCAAGTTCATTTATAGAATTGCTCAAACAAATAAAAGGACTCGACATAATCAAAGTTGATGCTGAATCAAAAACCATAGCGCTCAAACTCCCTGCCAATCTCGTGCAACAACTATCGCAGTATACAGGCGTGTCCAAAATTCGCTTATATGGAATTCCTCAAGCGAGCTGACTAGTAACTCCGCCACCCCCGCGGTCGAATATTTTAGCTAGAATCATTCCAGCCACAAATCCACCAAGGTGAGCGAGAAATGCTACTCCACCTGTTTCGCTATCTTCCACACCCAAAGCACTCGAAAATTGAGAAACAAGTTGCATCACAAACCAAAGTCCCAAGAAAACTCCGGCTGGCACATGCATCATGCGTGAATAACCGCCTAGCGGAACAAGCGCCAGCACAGTTGCTTTGGGATAAAAAACAAAATATGCACCAAGCACACCAGATATAGCACCACTGGCACCTATCATAGGAACGTTTGATGCACCACTCAAAAACACCTGCGCCATCGCTGCGCAAATGCCTGTCAAAAGGTAAAAAAGCAAGAAACCGACATGCCCCATTCGGTCTTCGACATTATCCCCAAAAATAAACAAGAACCACATGTTGCCGATGATGTGCGCAAAACCACCGTGCAAAAACATAGAAGTGAAAACATTTACTATTTGCCCAGCACCAAAATGGCCAAGAAAGTCGGCCGGAATTAAGCCATGCAGCTCAATAAAAGAATTTAACGCAGAGCCTTGACCCATTTCAATCATGAATGCAAACGCGTTCAAAGCTATTATCAACCAGCTAATGGCTGGAGTGATGCTTGATTCAACGTCATCTCGAAGTGGAAGCATCTGACTTTTATAGCTTATCTAGGGCGACTTGATGCAGCAGGCGAAAGAGTCATGCTGTCAGGCAAAAGCTTTTCCTTGACCGAGGCCGGAAAGGCACGCGGCTTAAATGGCTGAGCCAATAAAGACACATCGGAACCACTCCACTGGTCTTTCATGACAGGAGTTTGACGTGCCGCTTCGTCTTCTTTCACTTCGCGCGCAACAGTGTCTTCCATATGGGTGAAAGCGTCTTTGATTTTTCTTTTCTCCATCAACGCGTCCATCAAATGCTTGGTGAACACGCCATTGGCATAGCGTTTAGATTCCCATGAGCGCTCATCACTTTTGCTAGAGCAAATAACCATTTGACCGGTTCCTGCCACTTGCTCGGGGTCGATGTTGCGGGGGTCATCTCCGTCTTTGGCGTTGGCATCTGCAGCACCCGAATGACAGGCATCAAGCACTATAAGAATGCGATCTGTGGGAACGCGTTCTTTCATCAACTGAGTCAAGTCATTTACGTTGATACCACTTGCAAATAAACTGGTTTTGGAAGTGTCATAAGCAATCAAATAATTCTTTGGTCTGTATCCTTTTTCAACTTGGCTTGAATCCGCTTTAGCTGGACTACCATGACTGGAGAAATAGAACACCACTAGATCATTAGGGTCAGCAACGCGGGGCAAGAACTTGTCGCCAAGCTCTTCTAAGATACGTCTTTGGGTCGCTTGTTCGTCAAGTAGAAGTCGAACGTGGTCACGTTTGAAATTGCATTTTGCCACTAGAAACTCGGCAAAGTCTTTGGCATCCTTGGCGCTGTATTTTAATCTGCCAATACTTCCATCTTGAAATTTACTGATACCAACCACAAGTGCCCATTTATCGTCTATTGGCTTGTCACCAGCCTTAGGACCTTGAGTTACCACTGTTGTTGTTTTGGTGGGAGTTTGTGTTGTTGTTGTGGTTGTACCAGGGTAATTGTTCTGAACTGGTTGTTGTGCCACCATTGTGCCACCACCGCTCTTCTGCTGTGCAATGTCTAATGCCGTGGTACAAATAGCTTTCACCCACTTGTACTCAGGTGCAAGCGCACACGCTTGAGTACCAATCATGGTTACTTCTGCGACTTTTCCTTGCATCCCGTTCCATAACGCGGTAACGGCAAGCAATCTAGAGCGAGTAAGATTTGATATTGGAGTAATGCTATTTGCTAAATCTATGATTTGCTTACATCCTGCAATATCGTTATTTAGAGCCCGAGCCAGAGCGCACTCGGACAGAATTGGTGCAGCTTCGGCCTTTTCAGTTGGCGAACTAGAATTGAAAATATTCAGAGCTGCTGTCACTTCCGGCTCAATTTTTGCAAATTCGTTGTTTCGTCCATAGACTACAGCACGCGCAGCATGATCGTATGCACGCTCATATTGAAAGGTGCGCAATGAGGCTGATTTTGCCAGATCGGCCATTGCCTGCGGATAGTTGTTGATGAGACTGTTTACGTAAGCTCTCTGAAACACGAATTTTGCCTCACTAGGCTTTTTACTTATTGCCACATTCATGTCCGCCAACGCTCGGTCATAATTACCCAAAGCAGCAAAAGCCATACCCCGAGCCATGTAACAAAGCCCTTCGTTCGGATTTAGAGTTCCAGCGGCTTCAAAGTCCTGTCCAGCGGCAGTAATATTTCCCATCTGAAACCAGATTAGCCCGCGACTAAGATAAAGTCCCCAAAAATTTGGATTTTTAGGATTGTAATTGATTGAGCTCGTTAGAAGATCTCCAGCATTCTGATACATCCCCTGGGTCTCTAGATCCGCCGCCTGCTTAAGCACGTTTTGAATCTGTGCCTGCGATTGAGCATTGACTGGTTCAGGCACTGCAAACTGGCAAAGAAGTGTCAAAGCGAGGGCAAACGAGCAAATTGATTTTGGTAATTTCATTGTCAAGCGTTCAACTTTTAGCGGGGTTCCGTTAATGTAAGGCACTATTATAGTAAAAATCAATTATATAAGTTGGGGGAATTATTGTGCAAAAGTTACTTCTTAGCGCTGCGGCAGCGGGTTTCTTGTCTTTGTCCTGTGGCACCGCAATGGCTGAAACTGCACAAGAGTTGGTCGATAAGAGCCATAAGCTTTACGAGCAGAAAGACTTCAAGTCATCCCTAGATGCTATCAGCGAAGCAATTAAGCTCGATTCTAAGAACGCTATCTATTATTTTGAGCGAGCCAAGGTTAAGCGCACAATGGATCAGATCAAGTCTGCCATTGACGATTATTCCAAAAGTATCGAGCTGGACCCAAAAGTAGTCGAAGTCTGGTACAACCGCGGCTTACTCAAATGGGCAACTAACGACAAAGCTGGTGCAGTGTCGGATTGGAATAAGGCGATTGAAATCAACCCTAACTACGCAAACGCTTACAACAATCGTGGCGTTTCCAAATGGGAAAACGGCGATAAAGAAGGCGCTTTACAAGACTATAACGAAGCTATTAGACTCGATGCCAAACATCCCGATGCGTATAGCAATCGTGGCGTAGTTAAGCGTGCGATGGGCGACATGAAAGGCGCGCTTGAAGACTACAAAATGGCAGCAGAAGTCAACCCAACGTCGTTTGTATTTGGCAATCGCGGCAACATGAAAGTTGCGACAGAAGATTACAAAGGTGCCATCGAGGATTACACCAAGGCAATCGAACTCAATCCAGACAATCCAGAATATGTCTACAACCGGGCTTTAGCAAGATTAGACGCCGAAGATTATGCTGGCTGCATTGAAGATGCTACTAAAGCAATCGAGATGGATCCCAAAGACGAGTCTGCGTATGAAACTAGAGCCAAAGCTAAAAGACAAAAAAATGATCTTGAAGGCGCTCTAGCAGATTTGAACAAAGCAATTTCAATAAATTCAAAACACGCAGCATCTTATGCCGAGCGTGCGCTAGTTTACAAAGATATGGAAAATTATAAATCAGCCCTTGCAGACCAAAATAAAGTGATAGTTCTTGCGCCAAACATTAGCGACAACTATTTGGAGCGCGGCGTCACCAAAGAAGATCTAGGCGATCTAGCTGGCGCGCGCGATGATTTCTCCGAAGCGATTCGTCTTGCAAAAGACTCTGCTGATGCCTATTTCAATCGTGGAAATATTAAAGACAAATTGCACGATAAAAAAGGTGCACTTGAAGATTATAACGAAAGCATTAGACTCGATGGCGCGCAAGCAGACGCTTACAACAATCGCGGCTTAATCAAAGAAGACTTAGACGATAGAAAAGGTGCAATCGAAGATTATAACAAAGCCCTTGAAATTGACCCCAAATACGCTACCGCTATGTCTAACAGAGCTGGAGCAAAACTAGACCTGGACGACAAAGACGGGTCTATGAAAGATTATGATGCAGCACTTGCAATTGATCCAGATTTTGCCGATGCCTATCTTGGCAGAGGAATTTTGTATATTGAAATGGGTGAAGGCAAAAAAGCAATCGAAGATTTCAAAAAGGTTTTGTCGCTCGACCCTGAGCGCGCGCAAGCGCATTGTCAGATGGGAAGCGCGCTTCAATTACTTGGAAAGAACGAAGATGCAATTCAAGAATATAACGAAGCAATTAAAATGGACCCACGAGATTTTGTCGCTTTTGTTGACCGCGGTTTTTCCTATCTCATTTTGAATGATTTGAAAAAATGCATCGAAGATAGCAACCATGCAATCAAGCTTTCGACAGAAGATCCCGCGCCATACTTAAATAAAGCATTGGCTTTATGTTTGCAAAAAAACTATTCTGCCGCCGCTGAAACTTTTAGACAAGCATCAAAAGTAAGCAAAGACCAGGACGTTAATTTACGTGCGCATTTGCTTGCAGCGCTCAATCTGAAATGCGCTGGACAAGATCAAGAAGCTCAAAAAGAGCTTGCAAAAGCAAAAGAAATTGCTGGCGAGAAAAATATGATTCACGTTGTTCATTTTATAAATGGCAAAGGAGAACAGGACAAGATTGTTTCAGCCTCAAACGATCCTGTGTACTCGACAGTGGCAAGAACTTATCTTGGAATGGAACTTTTGCTCCAGAAAAAAATAGACGAAGCTAAAAAACACTTGCAGTGGGTTGTAGATAACGGCAATAACAAATGCGATGAATACTATCTAGCCAAAGCATTAGTTAGCCTTGAATCGTTGCCCTAATTACAGCAAACATACTGACAACGTGTTGGTTCACAGGCTGAAATGATGTAGACTATGCCCGATTCGCGGACTCTCATCAGGTTATCCAGGAGGTATTCATGAGATTAACCAGGACAGCCGTCCTTTCGCTTGCAGCACTAGCCACTTTGTCTCAACTGGCTCAAGCTGCAGATTCAAACAACGCAAGAAGCTTATTCGTCGAGCAAGCAAAAAAACCAACCAAGCCCATCAACATGGGTGTCTCGTACTGGCTTGAGCTAGAGCGCGATGGTAAAAAACAAAGAGTCAGCAACAAACACAAGTTTTTAAATGGCGACCAGTTGCGCATTCACGTCAAACCAAACGCCGATTCATATGCATACATCGTGATGATGCAAGGAAGCAAAGGCGACAAAGCCGTTTTGTATCCTACCGCCGATAAAGAAGACAACAAAATCAAAGCGAACAAAGAAGTTGTTCTTCCATCAGAAGATAAATACATGAAATTCGACAACACACCAGGACTCGAAACTCTACGCGTCATTGTTTCGCGCGGCAAAATTGATCCTGAAAAACAGTTGCAAGACAAACCAAAAGAAGCAGTCAAAATCACTCATGACGAAGATACCAAAAATGACAAAGTTCCAGACGGAACTGTTGTTTGCATCGTTATGAATGGTGCCAAATTCAATGGTGCACGCAACCTCACTGTCGAAACAGACAAGAAAGAAGCAGAGAACGAAACTCTGGTAGTGAACAAAGACCCCAACAAAGCTTTGACCATCGATATCGCTCTCAATCATGCTAAAGGCGAGAAAACAGCCAAGAAAGACAAGCCCAAAGCTGAAGCTAAAGAAGACAAAGACGACGAATAATTCGCAAATCGAATTTTAAGTCACAGACAAAAAAGAGGAAGATTGTTATTCAACCTTCCTTTTTTATTGTCTTTATTTAGGTGCCGGCTCTAGCCTTGAGGCTTGGGCAGCTCAGGCATCACCACAGTCATGTCGCCGTTGGCGTTTGTGTACATGTCTACAAAACGCTTGAGCATCACTTCAGGACGTTTCATAAGTTCCACTCGCAAAATAGTGGTGACATTGCATGTATTGTGCATACCTTGGAAAATGAATTCCGGACAAGCAGTGTCGAAAAGCATGCATGCAAGCGCTCTATTGCGATCGTTTTTATCAAGACCTTGGGCATAAATTTTGTCCGCCTCATTGAACATGCGATTGGCTTCGTGAAAAATGGCTGCCTGGCGCTGTTCGCTGAGCGGAAAGCGACGCGGACTTTTATCAAGATTGATATTTGCAGTCATCAAATTAATTGCCGCTTGCATATTCACTTTTTCGGTGGGAGAAATTCCCTCTTTCTTATCTTTTATATGAGCTTGCAATTCTTGTAGCTCTTCTTGCGAACTCTTGATTCCACGCGAGTATTCACTCACTGTGCCCGTCGGAAGAATGGCTCTTGTTTTTGGCACTTTACTCATTAGTCGAGTAATCTCTGCATCAGACATGATACCTGGTAGCACGCGTGCATACTGGCTCTCAGAGGCTGGCTTTGGTGCATCCGGTGTGAAGGCACGATGTGGAGGCACAGATTGGTCGTGCGCTTTATCAGTAAAATTCATGGCTGATACTAATTGGTCCGCACCAATCCATCCGTTGCATTTTATGCCCCATTGATTAAGCAACAAAAATTCGGTGGCACCATTCTTGACGCGCTTATCTACGATGTTAACTACGTGGCCGCCCGGTGCATTCATGCCAAATACAGCAGCACGAACATCTGCAGCAATAATCATTGGAGCGTTGTTTGCATCGAATACTTGAGTAAATTCAGAACCTGTTTTTACGTCATGAATATTGGTGGCTTTATGTTGCGCTCCAGCCCACATCGGTCCAACAGCTAAGTTTGAATATCCAGGACTTAATTTTGTTTCTACTGCAGCTACGTCATCTGCTCTGAACATTGGCGCCCCTACGGGTTTGCCTTCATTCATTACCACAGGTCCGTCAAAACTCTGTAATTTGTATCTGTCACCATTATCGTCTTTACCATACTGCCCAGGCGGATCGGCGGCAAACAAACAGTTATAAAAATTCTGACTATGATAGTTACATAGCAAATGGTTCATGCCTTGTACAAACTGGTCGCGAGCACCCACTCCAAACAACTTCGGGTCCCATGACACTAGGGCTTCTCTGTCGCCTTTAAGATGTTTTGGCGAGTATGCTATCTTGACCCCACGCCCTCCATCGTTACCCGGCTCTGGTTGTGGTTGTGGCTGAGGCTGCGGCTGGGGTTGAGGCACTACCGCAGTTGGATTTGGTTGAGGTTGAGGTTCCGGTTGAGGGGTTGGTGTCACATTTGGTGCTTCACCATTTGGACTATGGCTGAGAGCCACTTCAATAACAGTCGGCTCGGTAGCTTTTTCTCCTTTGAAATAAACCAATCCGCTACCAGATGTCTTCTCACCAAGCTTGTAAAAACCATCGGCTGAAACAACCGAAATATTTCCGATTTGCTCAGGCAGACCAGATAAGGTATCACCATCGACTTTGGCGCCACGAAGCCCCATTGCTCTATTTTGCTCAAGCGGCTGGCGTGAAAGAATCACAACCATGGTCTCGGTGCCCGGATTATTGTCGAAGCGAATGAGCCCTTTGGGAGGCACGACATATTCCTTGCCAGGCTCAAGGGTGTTGTCCTCGCCTTGTGGAGGATAAAGTAGCGCCTTCTTTCCAGTGCTTCCCATCATGGCAATGTAGCAAAATGCTTTAGCGCTGGTTTTCAGGTGCAAACGCAAAGCATCGCCGCTTTTGAATGCAAATCTATTGTTGCAAAGAGTGACTGGCACACCATCGCGATGTAGCTCAAGACAGTAAGCGGCGGTGATTCCACCCTCTGCAGCCTGATCTTCATCTTTTAATTCTTCATAAAAAAGGTCTTTGGCGTTTGACGGCGCGGCCCATACAGGGATGCTCGAGCTTGAACTGATGGCAAAGAGAACCAATGAAACAATCGCAACAAGCTGGTTAAAAGCCCTGAAAGTGAGCATGACCGAGTCCCCGTTTGAAGGAATTTTGAGATATAGTAGACTATCACATTTTAGAATTGGCGGGAGTGCATTATGAACGTGATTAGAAAGTCTGGTCTTCTGGCTGCCGGTCTCATTTTCTCGGCATTTTTTTTAAGCGAACCTGCACACGCAGGGCGCGCGAAAGATCTCTTTTACCAGCAGCTCGAAGATGGTACTCCATCAAACACTGGAATGAGCTACTGGATTGAATTGCGTCGCGGTAAAAGCATGAAGAAAGTTGATAGTCGCTTTGCTTTCAAAAGTGGCGACCGCATCAAAATTCACCTTACGTCCAATGTAGATGGGCATGCTCACGTAGTCTTGCTCCAGGGTACCACCGGTAGCAAAGCTGTTCTATTTCCTGTCAAGGGAAAAGATGCAAGCAACTTCATTCGCAAAGGTCGTGACATGGCCCTGCCTAGCACCAGTTTTCTAGTTTTCGATGCCAAACCTGGCAAAGAAAAACTGCGTATTGCCATATCGCGCAAAAATTTAAACACGGCCTTCCTTTTGCAAGATAATCCTGGCACCCAAATTGCCATGGCAAATATCACAAACAATCCTGCCGTTGACACGACTCAAGGCAACAATCAAATAGTGGTGGCATTCCCAGAAGAAAACAAAGCTCCATCTGCTGTGGTGGCAAACAACGATACATCGGCGAGTGATGCCATTCCCAATGCAATTCCAAATGAGCCAGACGAAGAATTGTCTAAAGATCTTTTCCGTGAAGATTCAAAACCCAAAAAACCAGTTGTGCACAGACCGGCTGGCACAAGCACAAAACCAAAGCCACATGTTGCGCACAAACCCAGCGCTCATAAGCCTGGCACGCATCGCCCGCCTGTAGCTGTTACTCCGGCTCCTCAAACCATTGTAGTTAACAACAACCCATCAGAGGTTTTGTACGCTGAAATAGTTTTGGAGCACATGTAATCTTGAAACTATCTGCGTTATTCACCACCCTTTTACTTTCGATTGGATTTACATTTACCTGCACAAGTGCAATTGCGCAGGGCAATGCCAAAGATTTGTTCTATGAAGAATTGAAAGAACAGCACAACGAAACTTTTGGGGCGGCCTATTGCATCGAGTTGCGCAGACCGGGACAGCCAGCCTTTCTTTGCAATAATCGCTACTCTTTTCAAAGTGGTGACAGCATAAGATTACACGTAAAACCAAACGCCAATCGTTATGCCTACATATTGCTGACTCAAGGTACGAGCGGAAAAAAAGATGTGGTGCTTTACCCGCCGAGTCCGACAGACGATAATTTGATAATGGCTGGAAAAGAAGTCGTCATCCCACCCAAAGGTATGCTCACTTTTGATAGTACAGTTGGTGCTGAAGAAATCTGTCTCATTTTGACACCGCAAAAAGTGTCGGATCAACGATTGATTGCCGCAAGCGGAGTTCGCATAAACTCGGATGTATTGTCTGGAACACCGCAAAACATCTCGGGATACAAAGTCTATTCAAATGATGGTGCCTATTCTTATAACTCGACTAAATCTGGTGCACCAGGCAGTGGACAAGTTTTCGTAGTAAATCCAAGAGGGGCAACAGAACCGACTGCTATAAAGATAGTTTTAAACCATGGAGCTTCAAGCACAAGTCCTCCCCCAATGCCGCAGCCAGAGCCAACACCAACTCCAACGCCTCAAGTTAAGCCACCATCGCAGAAGCCTCCAACTGGCGGTGGAGCTAATAGCGCGATCACAGATAAATGGGCCTTTATTGTAGGCGTGAATAAATTCAGAGCCGGAAGCAATTTGCAGTTCTGTGTTCCAGACGCACTGTTGTTCAAAGATTTTTTAGTCAAAGAATGTGGATTTGCGCCAAATCATGTTTTATGTCTAACTGATGAAAACGCCACCACGCGCAATATTAATCATGTAATGACAAAACTTTTGCCTCAAGGCGTGCAAAAAGACGATCTGGTTTTGCTTTACTTCTCATCGCATGGAACACCTGATAAAGCAGGCGGAAATTACATAGTTACGCACGATTTCGATGGGGTGCAAAACAATGGCATTCATATGCAAACACTGGGCGAGTTGATCAAACAAAATATCCCAAGCAATAGAGTCGTCACTATACTTGATACCTGCTTTTCGGGTAACGCCCGAGATCTTGATGCTGCTGGATTTATCGACGATCAGCTTCTTGGCAGTGGACAAATCATTGTAAGTTCGTGCAGTGTTAATGAAAGTTCGCTTGAAGATCCAAAAATTCAACATGGACTATTCACTTTTTATCTGACCAAAGCACTGCGCGAGAAGAAAGCGCCCAAAGCTTCTTTCGACGCTTGCAGGGACCACGTCACAAAAGCAGCAGCGGCAATGAACGGGTCGCAAAACCCAATCGTAAAATATGACCGTTGGCAGGGCAATGATGTCGTTCTTTATGCCAAGCCAACCAAACCGCGCTGATTAACGTGCTATAATTATTAGTAAGCGTCGCTTGAGTGTCTAGCGTTAGGGGAATGCGCATGCGTTTTTGTAAAAGCAAAAACACCGTACTTTTACTCACAGCACTCTTGTGTCAAATTTTCTTGTCTTATTTTGTTAGTTGGCAGTCGGCCGTTGGCGCACAAAGCGCTTCGATAAGCGTTGAGGCAACTGATGCAACTCGAGATAGTGGATTGCACATATCGACTGGACCCGCCAATATCTTTTTAGAAAGCAAGAAACAAAATACCTCTTCGGGGAAAATGGCTCAGCGATTAATTTGGCTGATTAGTCTTGTTACCCGCCACATAAATGAATGCGCTCCCCAGATTGTAAGCGAGCATACTAAATTAAATCAAAGTTGTAGTTACTGGCTTATTTACTGCTCGATACGACGTTGAAGCAAAGGCATTTTTCAGTCCAAACCGCTT
Organism: uncultured Candidatus Obscuribacterales bacterium; assembly: GCA_964606665.1. Classification (GTDB taxonomy): domain Bacteria; phylum Cyanobacteriota; class Vampirovibrionia; order Obscuribacterales; family Obscuribacteraceae; genus Aved-18. Next base: position 40,079 of record CAZSHS010000031.1, read on the forward strand.
TATCGTATTGAGGAGGAACTATGCGTTTCCCGTTAAAACAGCTCATGCTTTTGCCGCTTATCATCGGCTTATCCGCCTGCGAACACTCTAGCTTTGAGCCTAGTGGAAAAATTCAGTCACCAGAAGTGTGGCAGTCTCACTTGAAGACAACCACGCTTGCAAGTGACTTTCATGCCATAGTCGGTCAAACAATTTATGTGCCAATTTATTCGCACATTTATCATGAAGACCCATCCAAAATGACTTTACTTGCAGGAACAATGAGTGTCCGCAACACCGATCCCAAAAATGCCATTTATTTGACATCGATTGCCTATCACGGTACCGATGGCAAACTAGTCGAAGAGTTGTGCAAACAACCCATAATTTTGGAGCCGATGGCGACTGCAGATATTGTTGTTCCACGCAGACACACTGAAGGCGGCTCTGGAGCTAATTTTTTGGTCAAATGGGTGGCGGACAAAGAAGTCTCGCCTCCACTCACCGAAGCTGTGATGATAAGCGCCGGTGCTTCACGTAACCTATCATTCGTCAGTCGCGGCATAGTGACTGAGAGCATCGCCGGAGTAAAATAAATGGGCGAATACAATTTAATAAAAGACCTGGCTTTGATTTGGTGCGTAGCTCTAATAGTCGGGCAAATTTGCTTGGTGCTGCGCCAACCAATGATTGCAGGTTACATGCTTGCAGGAATTGCCATTGGTCCTCACGGACTGAAACTGGTAAGCAATGTCGATCAAATTACAGTCATTGCCGAATTTGGCGTGGCCATGCTTCTTTTCACATTAGGCGTAGATATACCGCTCAAAAAAGTTCTCTCTTCTGCCGGTAAAATTCTTACCGCAGGACTTTCGCAAATGATTTTGACTGCCACCTTATTTGGTAGCGTCGCTTACATGGGCGGACTTGCTCATAATCTAGCCGAAAGCTTTCTATTTGGCTCAGCTTGCGCTATTTCAAGTAGCGTTATAATATCGCGCATCTTGTCCGACCGAGGCGAGATTGATTCGATGCACGGACAGATTCTTGTACCCCTTGCACTGGTTCAGGATTTGTGTCTGGTTTTTATTATTCCAGCTCTGCCCATCATGCATCAACTAGTGTCGTCAAATCCGTCGAGCGCACAATACATGAGCCTGACGCTATCGGCACTTAAATCTGTATTGATGCTTTCACTTGTGATTTTTGGTGCCACCAAGATTATGCCGCACTTATTAGAGCGCTCAGCCAAAACCAATTCGCGTGAGATGTTTTTACTCACAGTCATTGTTTTATGTCTTGGCATAGCCGTTTTGTGTCAGTGGCTTGGATTGTCCATTGCCATTGGTGCTTTTCTTGCAGGCATCATGATGAGCGAATCTACATATGCGCATCAAGCGTTGCATGACATGACACCACTCAAAACTGTATTCTCCATAGTCTTTTTTGTTTCAATTGGCATGTTGCTCGATCCGATGTTTATAGCCAATCATGTATTTGAAGTACTTGGATTTGTTGCTTTACTAGTTATTGGCAAAGCTATAATAGCCGCACTCTGCGCGCGTCTTGTCACTCCCAATACAAGAAGTGCCTTGCTTGTAGGCGTGGGTCTAGCTCAAATTGGAGAGTTTTCTTTCATTTTGCTTTCGCTTGGACTTGCAAGCAAACTTGTGAGCGAAGCGATGTTTAATTTATTTCTAGCGGCGGCTGTTGTTTCGATGATTGCAAGCCCCTGGCTTATGGACTTGATTCCCAAGCTTTTGCTGCGCAAACTAAGCAAAGAAATGGATGAAGCTGCCGACAACAAAGTGCACGATTCAAGAGCAAGTAAGATGAAAAATCACGTAGTCATATGCGGTTGCGGAAGAGTAGGTAAAAACTTAAGCATGATTCTTGAGACACACCAGATTCCGTTTGTAGTGATAGAACTAAACGCCAATATAATCGAAGATCTGGCTCTGCGTGGCATTCCTCACATCTATGGCGATTCGCTCAGTCCAATTGTGCTCAAGAAAGCTAATTTGAAAGACGCGTCTATTTTAGTGCTTACGATGCCAGATCCATTGTCGGCGATATCAGTTGCAGAATTTGCACGCAAAATAAATCCAAATATAAAAATGGTGGCACGTGCCAATCGCACAGACGATATACGCCTCTTTCAAGAAGCCAGCGTAAACGGTATTGTGCAGCCAGAATTTGAAGCAAGCGCCGAAATTACCCGTCTTGTATTTTTGAGTATGAAACGCCCAGCCACCGAATTGCATAAGGCGTTGGAACAAATAAGAACCAGACGCTACGCCATTTTCCAACCCGATGTGGGCGAATTGGATTTAAGCGAGACCTTTCCTCAATTTGGCGAAGATCAAATGGGAATATGGTTCGATATTCAAAAAGATGATGTAATGGGCAAAAGTATTCGCGATTTAAATATTCGTGAAAAAACAGGCGCCACAGTCACCGCCTTAAAGCGCGGAGATCACACTCAGGCATTTCCCGAACCTAATTTAGTTCTTGAAAAAAACGATAAAGTCTATGTGGTCGGAACTTACGAACAAGTCGGTCGCGCCGAAGGATTGCTTGGAATCGAGCTTTCAGCCTAAACTATTTTTTGGCTGGTGTTTTTGGTGTAATGCTCAAGTTCATAAACTTGAGTAAGTCTGGATTCAAGACCGGCCTTGGATTGGTCGGTATGGCGTTGAGAATCAATTCGTTGCCTTCCCACTCGCCACCAATTTGTGGATGCTGCTGCTGATTGAATGCATTTTGCACCTCCCAACCAACATCGTCTTTCAACTTATCGAATGAATTTTTGACATGACCTTTGGTCAGTTTCAAATTCTGAACAAGGTATTTGGTAAAGACACCATTTGGTGTCACTTTGGATTCCCAACTGCGCTCGGACGGCGAACTGCTCGTCATGACAAGATGTCCGCTTCCTAATGCTAGCTTGGCCACGTCGAAATTGCCACCAGCATCTACACCACGTGCACCTGGCACGCCTGCACCGCTATAGCAAGTATCCATCACAATCAAGGCGCGCTTTGTTCTGACACCTTCTTTTACACGTCGGTACAAATCGTCCATATCCACACCAGTTTCATATAAAGCTTCGGCTTCGGTATCGTAAGCAATAATGAAATTTCTTTGTCCTGGGTCTTTACTTGCTGGTGTACCATGAGTAGAAATATAGATAGTAACTAGATCTCCTTCACGACAAACGGCTGGCAAGAACTTATCGCCAAAAGCTGACATGATATTGCGTCTGGTGGCATTTTCATTGAGCAATAAAAGAACATGGTCTTTTTTGAAATTACCTTCTGTAATTAAATAGTTATAGAAATCTTGCGCGTCTTTGGCAGCGTATTTCAAATTATATTGCGGATTGGCGAACTTACTTATGCCAATCACTAGTGCCCACTTGTCTTTCACTACTGAATTGCCATCACTGGTGACAACGCTTTCTACAGTAGTTTGATTCGCTCGAGTTGGCGAACTAGTAGAACCAGTCGAACTAGACTCTGCTTGAAGCGCCTTTAACTGTTTTTGCGCAAAGTCATATCCAGACGCACCAGGCTTAATGGTCTTGAGCACAGCAATAGCTTCTGGCGTTTTATTCAAAGCGATATATATCGATCCAAGCATATACTTTGTGTCATCATCGTTTGGATTGATGGCAAAAGCTTTCTTGAGCTCAGCTTCCGCCTCCGGAATTTGATTCAAAGAAATATACGCAGAGCCAAGAGCCGAGTGAACAAACTGATGATTTGGATCTATTTCAATGACCTTTTTATAGCTTTTGACAGCTTCAAGCAAGTTGCCCGCGCGCTGCTCTGTGACACCCTTGTTGTAAATAGTAGGAGCATCGCCAGCGTTTGATGACACCGCAGCTTGGCTTGTGGAGGTAGAAGCAGTGGCGAATTCTCCGCGTCCTGCAATTAAGTCTTGGGCACGAGAATAATATTTGGAAACGGGATTAATTTCGGCGGCTACTCTTTTTGCATCTTGATCGTCTTTAACCAACAGACAACACTTTGCCAACGCAAACCTCAATTCATCGTCCTCTGGATCGAGTCGCAAAGACTCTTTAAAAGCTTGAATCGCTTCGTTGTTTCGTCCCAGTTCAGCTAAAAGACCTCCGTAATTGGCATAACCACTGGCAAACACAGGGTCTATCTGAGTAGATTTGGCAAAACATTCCAAAGCTTTTTGAAAGTCTTTTTTATTGTATTGAACCAGTCCTTCTCTGAATTGCTCAAAGGCAGGAAATCCAGGAGTTTTTATATTTCGTGCATTCATCACTTTGTAATTCAAATACATATAAACAATCTGATCTGGATTCCATCCAGCAGGTGGCGGTCCCATTTTGGCTTTCTTAACGCAATCTACCGAAATGCGATCAGCACTAAGATTGCGTGAAGTTACAGCAATGCTTCCACTTAGATTACCCGAGGGATCAACTTTAATTGCGATATGCGAATAGAAAGAAAATTTCCAGTGATTACCAATATTTTTTGCCCAAGCAGAGCTAACTTCTTTGATAATTTTTTTCTGGTACTCCTGACTGCCAGGCGACATTGCACCAACGGCATCCATCTGCTGTGCATAAACTGGCATGACAGGCAGACATGGACTAAGCGCAAGCGCCAACATAAGCATTTGAGACAACGCTATTTTTCTAAGCATTTAATTCATTGGTCCTCTACGGTTTTGGCACCACCAATGGTGCGATGGGATTGGTGTATTGCAAGTTGAGCATTCTGGTTAAATCAGGATTGAAAATTTCACGAGGCGCTGTGGGAACGGCATTGAGTATCAAATCTTTGCCTTTCCATTCTCCGCCAATTTGAGGAGTTTGCTTCTGATTAAAAGCATTTTGCACTTCCCAGCCGACATCGTCTTTCAATTTGTCGAACGAGTTTTTGACATGCCCTTTGGTCAATTTCAAATTTTGAATTAAATATTTTGTAAACACTCCATTTGGTGTCACCTTCGATTCCCAACTGCGCTGAGACGGCGAACTGCTCGTCATTACTAAATGTCCGCTTCCCTGCGCCAAAGCACGCACATCGAAATTGCCTACTTCATCAAGCCCGCGAGCACCTGGCACTCCAGCACCACTGTAACAAGTATCCATGACGATAAGTGCGCGCTCGGTCTGCACGCCCTCTTTCACGCGTCTGTACAATTCGTCCATATCAACCCCAGTTTCATACAAGGATTCAGCCTCCGTGTCATAGGCAATAATAAAATTGCGTTTGCCTGGGTCTTTGCTTGCAGGTGTTCCGTGAGTAGAAATATAGATGGTGACAAGGTCTCCATCGCGACTGACGGCAGGCAAGAATTTGTCGCCAAAGGCTGCCATGATATTGCGTCTGGTGGCATTTTCGTTGAGCAATAAAAGCACGTGGTCTTTTTTGAAATTGCCTTCCGTAATCAAATAATTGTAAAAGTCTTGCGCATCTTTAGCAGCATATTTCAAGTTGTACTGCGCATTGGCGAATCTGCTTATGCCAATTACCAGAGCCCATTTGTCTTTGACAGGAGAGTCTTTTGCTGTAACAACTGTTTGGGTGGTGGTCTGATTGGGACGATTAGATTGAGTTGGCGGCGTAGTCGAAGCCGTTGCTGGTGCCGGCTCAGAAGTAGTAGCAGTGGTGGTGGTAACAGCGGTCTCGGCTTTAGCAATCAGATTTTGCGCATCGTCGTACGTGCGAGAGGCGATTTTAACCCTTTTCAAAAGAGCGAGACCTTCGGGTTTTCTATCTAAACGCAAATAAGTTGCACCAAGCATATAGTTTGCATCATCGTCATTGCGATTGAGCAATAAACTTTCCTGCAACGCCTTTACTGCGTCGGGAAGCCTATTGAGCGAGATGAAAGCCGAACCCAAATAAGTGTATGCGGGTTGATATTTAGGATGATGCGCGAGAACCAGTCTGTAGTTTTTTATAGCTTCTTCGTGATTGCCAGCAATACTTGAATCAATTCCCTTTTGATAGAGCGCATTAACATCGACTGGTGCCTGAGTCGGTCTGGAAACTTGAGCTTGAGTTTGTGCCGAAGTTTGAGTTTGTGCAGGAGATTGAGTTTGTGCCGGAACTTGAGCTGGAACCTGTGTTTGTGCCTGATTACTTGCAGGCCTGGTTGCTACTTGCGTAGGCTTTTGATCAGATTTTGAGTTTGGATCGAATTCGCCTTTGCCATCTAACAAATCTTGCGCACTGGCATGAAAACGAGAAAACGGACTTATTTGCATAGCAATTTTTCTAGCGTTCTTCATATCTTGAGTTCGCCAGTAGATTTTGGCTAAATTGAATCTGGCATCGTCATCTTCTGGATCTAATTTAATAGTCTCTTTAAATTCGGCGATTCCCGACTCCATTTTATTTTGTCTAATCCGAACAGCACCCAGAAGCGCATGAGCGGCTGCTAATTGTGGATCTATGCTTATTGCTTCAGTGAAACAGCGTGCTGCCTTTTCGTTATTATTATTGACATACGCATCTACACCTTCGCGATACTTAATTGTAGATGGATAGCCTGGCAAATTCTGAGCGTAGCTGTTAGAGAACCAGTGCATCAACACATCAACAGGTTGGTCTGGATTCCAATCTAGAGGCGGTTTTTTCAATTTCAATTCTCTGCAACTCTCGAGTACAGCGCGATCGAAATTGATATTGCGCGAAGACATGAGAATAGTGCTTGTCGGATTGCCATCACTATCGACTTTGATAGAAATAGTCAAGGTAAAAGAACATTTATATTTTTCTCGACAGTTTTTGATCCAGGTGTTCATGGCAGTCTTAATCACCTGGTCGCTATATTTTTTGCTGTCTTTCGACATGTTTCCTACGGGATCCATAGCCCAGACTTCAGGCTGAAAAGTCGCATTGAGACTGGATATCAAAAGTAGAGACAAAGCAATTTTCTTAAACACGTCGAAGGTTTCCTGGGTTTACTGTTTTTTCAAAGGCACTACTTTCGGTGCTGAATTGGGTAGATTCATCAATTTAAGTAAATCTGGATTGAGCACCGGTCTTGGCTCTGTGGGGATGGCGTTGAGTATCAATTCTTTGCCTTTCCACTCTCCGCCCATTTGGGGATTTTGAGTTTGGTTAAATGCGTTTTGCACTTCCCAGCCAACATCGCCTTTTAGTTTCTCGTAAGAATTTTTGACGTTGCCCTTAGTCAGCTTCAAATTTTGAATCAAATATTTTGTAAAAACACCATTAGCTGTTACTTTCGATTCCCAACTGCGCTCTGATGGAGAGCTGCTAGTCATGACCAAATGTCCGCTTCCAAGCGCAACTTGCGATGCATCGAAGTTGGCTCCAGCATCTACTCCGCGCGCTCCGGGAACTCCAGCTCCACTATAACAAGTGTCCATCACGATTAATGCGCGCTCGGTTTTGACGCCTTCTTTGACTCTTCTATATAATTCGTCCATATCGACGCCTGTTTCGTACAATGCTTCAGCTTCAGTATCATAAGCAATAATGAAATTTCGTTTGCCAGGATCTTTGCTTGCTGGTGTTCCGTGGGTCGAAATATAGATGGTGACTAAGTCTCCATCGCGACTGACAGCAGGCAAAAACTTATCGCCGAAAGCCGACATGATATTGCGTCTAGTGGCACGCTCATTGAGCAGAAGAAGCACATGATCTTTCTGAAAATGACCATCGGTGATGAGATAGTTATAAAAATCTTGCGCGTCTTTAGCGGCGAATTTCAAATTATACTCAGGATTTGCAAATTTGCTTATACCAATTACAAGCGCCCATTTATCTTTTACTACCGAATTTTCGTTAGCCACAACAGAGTCGACAGTTGTCTTATTAGCTTCTGCTGGCGCCTGAGTATTCGCTTGAGCAGCTGACTGTGCCTGGGAGTTTTGTTGCGCATTTTTCCAGGACAATATTTTTTGCGCTTCCGCATAATATTGTGATGTCGATGGAATAGTAGCTATCAGCTCTTTAAGCGCAGGAAGGTCGTCGAGAACATAATATGTTTTTGCAAGACCAAATTTAACTTCTTCATCGTTGGGTACGATTTTCAAAGCTTCGCGATACTCTGCTGCAGCCTCATGATTTTTACCGACGAGATTGTAGAGTCCACCCAAATAAATTCTTGCAATCACCAATTTTGGATCCAGAGTCAAAGCATTTTTAAAGTGTTGGATCGCAGGCTCTGTTTTTTCTTCTTGAAATAAATCCATTCCCTTAGAAAACTCATCGCAAGCAGGGGTTTTACCATCCGGCTTTTTACCTTCTTCCATTACCTTATAGTTATAAAACACTGCAATCCTTTGCTCTGGGTTCCAGGTCGCAGGCGGCTTTGGAAGTGGAGTCCTTTTACAGAATTCCATGACCAAATTATCGTATTCGGCATTGCGCGAAGAGCGGTAAATCGAAAAATCGCGCTTACCATCATTGTCGACAGTTACGACAATGCTTGAAGTCAGTGAGTAATTCCATTTCTTGCCTTCGGGTCGCAACGCCCAACTTTCAGACATTTTTTTTACTACGGTGTTGAAAAACACTTGACTGGCAGGAGCAAGCGTTCCGCCAATTACATCGCGCTGTTGAGAGCTTGAATTTGAAGCGGGCGAATTTAATTTCGCAAGATAGGCTTGAGCAGATTGATATGCGCTGCTACTAGAATTGATTGAACGCAGTAAAGCTAAGCCTTCGGGTTTCTTGCCTCTGTAACAAAGATTTTGTCCCAGGAAATTCTTTGCTTCATCATCGCTTGGATTTATGCGAAGACATTCTCTAAAATGTGTAATCGCTTCGTCGTATTGTTTGAGACTCATCAAAAGAACGGCAAGATTATAATGAGCTGCACCCAAATCAGGGTCTAGCAAAGTAGCATTCTCCAAGCCCGTTTTGGCTTGCATTGTATTGCCCGCTTTGTACTGTTCCAGAGCCTCGTTGTATACGGCAATCGCCTTGGCTTTATCTACGTCGCTTGCAGCAAAAGCCGCAGACGTATACAAAGAAGACGCACATAAACTGGATACCAGAGCGACCGATAGAGCTATTTTTTTCAGCACCTTACTTTGACCTCTGCCTTACGACCCTCAATTTCGTGGGCCGCCTTGATAAACACATCGGCTATGTTATCAAGAAACAGATAGTCTTGTGCACCTATAAACCTAAAAGGGCGCCCGCCAAACTGACTTTTGAACTGGGAAAATCGGCTGTATTGATGCTGGGATGAGCGATGCGGGACGTATCCATAAAAATCATAATTTTTACAGCCAAGCTCTTTCGCCTTCTTCATGGCAGCCCATTGCAAGGCGTAGCCCCCCATCATCTGGCGCTTGGCATTGGTAACTCCACCATATAAGTAAGTAGCTCGCTCGCCGTAATGAGTAAGCAGCAGACCGCCAAGCAGCTCATCTTGGTGGTGAGCCAAAAACACGGTAGCAAGACCCTTTTTACACAAATTTGCAAGCATGTTGTCGAAAAAGAACTTGGGCTCAAGGGCAAAACCGTCTCGGATGCTCGCTTGATTACAAGCTTCATAGAAAGAATTGGCTGCATCAAAATTAAAATGACTAAACGACGACAATTGCACATTGTATTTTTGGGACAACTTTATGTTGTAGCGACCCTTTGGTTTCATCGCCAACAAAATTTCGTTCTCGTCTTTGTCTATATCTACATATAGAGTGTCGCGCGGCACAAGATCATATGGTGCACGTCCGAATTCACGCAGCACCGCTGGTAGTGGCAATGGTAGTCGTGGTTCGACCCGCATCGACATGATACCATTTGATTTTGCGTAGGATTGCGCAAACTCAGTTAATGCTCGCAATTGCATGGCACATTTCTGTTTATCGAGCCAGTCTATCACTGGACCTTCAGGTGCCACCATCATGCCGGTTCCACGATTTTGTGCTTCTTGAGCCAAATAGAAAATGGCACCACCCACAAGCTTTTCATTATCAAAAAGCCCAACATGGACACTATTAAGTCCCTGAGCCCGTTTCATACAAGCCCAATTCAAACTTTGCATAATGCCCGAAGACTGACTTTGCTGCACAAGCCGCTCCCACGCAAGTGCCAGTTCGCAATTGCTATCAAGCAATCCCAAGCTTTTTGCCTGCAAAC